>CAMHKD010000026.1:0-26245 GCA_946185645.1 uncultured Bacteroidales bacterium | reverse complement strand
AGGGGCGCTTGCGCACCGCCTCAAGGCCTTCCAAAACCTGAATACTGTTAGCGGAATACTGCTCTTCCGCAAGTTTCATCTCTTCGTTCTCAGTCATATGATTGTTCTAATTTTTTGCATGTTTTCTAAAACATACAAAGATACAAAAAAGCGGGGAATTTTCCAAGAAAAATCCCCGCTTAAAAGCTTGAAAAATAGCAGTTTTTTCGCTAGAAACGATATTGCAGGCCCGCCGTGAAATAAATGCCCCTTTCGGCATGGAAAGGCGTGCGCTGAACCTCCATGTTCAGCAGGTTTCCACCCCTTACCCAGAAGGCGAATTTCCGGGTGAAACCGTACTCCGCGTAAAGGCCCAGATCGGCATAGCCCGGAAGGCCGTATACCGGCCCGCTCTCTTCCTCTGTCAGCTGAGAAAGACGGTCCGTAGAGGCATCCAGATCCACCCCCACCTTGATACGCTCCGCCCAGTTGTACTGAATCTTAGCCTGAGCCACAAAAGCGGCCGGTGCAAAAACCATGTAACCTGCCTTCAGGTTGGAAGACTGGTACCGCAGATGTGCGTCTATATCCACATGCTCCGATGTCCATCCGCCCGCAAAATCGGCATAGAAAAGGCCATAATTTTCACGATACATGGCGGGATACCATCCCCCTCCGTAGAGGTAAACATAAGAGCCGAAGCCCCAAAGGACGGCGTTGGAATTGAGGGCATAACCCACCTTTGTATCGTAATGGAACCTGCGGCCGATGTTGCCGCGGGCGCCGGCGGCCACGTTCACGTGCTCCACCTCCACGTCGAAGCCGTCATACGTAAAGGACGGCAGGAAATGATTCTGCTGAAGCAGCGGTGCATAGCCCTGCATCTTGTTCCCGCCGGTGGCCGATGCGTACAGGATGAAATCCTCCGGGATCACCCGGTAGTCTATATGCACGTCCGGGAACACATAGCCACCCTTGCCAGGGTAGAAGTCTTCCTCGGAGCGGAAGACGAAGGCGACTTTGAGGCCCAGGTTGAAATGCATGCTTCCCATCTTGAACACGAAGCGCGGAATGAAGCCGAACTGTCCGGCCGTTCCCATCTGCGTGAAAATGCCTTCCCCAAAGAGGTCCAGACGGATCTGGCTGTTCCTGCGGTTGGCGCCGATTCCTCCGTCGGCATTGACGATTCCGCCCTTCATTCCGTCGTCCCGCACCAGGTAGTTGCCCCTTACGCCCAGATTGTAGTAGAACCTGTTCTGAGGGGCCGATTTAACCCGGGTCTGCAGGGCGGCGATATGATGGTTGAACTCCGCCCTGGGATCCGAAGCATAGAGATGCTGATAGTGCAGATCCGAAGTCCAGGATCCTGATTTCCAGGCCAGGAGGGTGTTTATGCCGGCAGAAGTATTAGACTCCGCCCCGCTGTAAAGATCCTCCTTGTCTCCCTGGAAAAGGAGTTTCTCCGGATCTTCGTTCATAGACGCTGAAGGGGGGAATTGGATGGTCCTGTACTGGCCGAAATAGCTCCGGTGGTTGGCATAAAGGTTGAGGCGGAAATTATCGGCCTTGACCGGGGACCACACCAGGTCCGCTTCCGGATGGAGGCCATAGCCGGCTCCCAGGCGCACGAAAAGCGTTCCCTCCCCCGTATAGCGGGGCATGGGCTTGAGTTCCACCAGGTACGGATTGAACTCATAGGCACCCTTGTAGGGTGTGGTGCGCATCTCATAATCCATGTCCAGGTTGAAGCGCAGCAGCGAATCCGGAACGGCAATCACCTGGTCCGGTTTCTCAATGCCGGTGGCAGCCTGTTCATACGTATTGGTTACCTCCACCACAGGATTGAGGTTCTGTGCGGAAACTGCGATGCCCGCAAAAAGCAGGGCTACAGAAAGCAATATAGGATGTCTCATGGCTTCTACTTCAATTTACGGAGTCTCACTTCCACCTGGTCCAGTACGTCGTCTTCCGGGCCCGTGGGGGTATAACCGGATTTGATACTCTCGAAGGTTGTACGGGCCTGGGCTGCATTCCCCTGCTCTGCAAAGGTGTCTCCCAGGACGATATAGGCCTTGGCCAGCCAGTAGTTCTGGCCGCCGGCCTTCTCTGCAAAGGCATACACGCGATCCTGGATGTCTCCGAAGGATGCCCTGTCGAAGAGATCCTGAATTACAAGATAGGCCGCCTCTGCGCCCTCATTGGTGGAAGGCTGCTTGGCCAGTTCCCGGAAGTCCTGGAAGGCCTCCGTACGGCGGCTGGTGCTAAGATAGGACTTGGCCCTCACGTAAAGGGCTTCCCGCTGCAAGGCGGCGTCCTTGTTGCCGTCCAGGATCTTCTGGGCGGCCGAGAGGGCGTCTCCCCACTCCCGGGCCCGGAAAGCGGACCGCATGAGGCCGATGGCCGCAGTGGCCTTGTTCTCCTCGAAACGGGCCTGTTCCTGCAGCTGCAGATAGGCGCCGTAGGCCTTCCCGTAGTTCCCAAGTTCGTAATTGAGGTTGGCGTACTGGAGACGGGCCGATTCCGCCAGCGCGGCATCCAGCCCCTCCTCCAGGGCCCTCTGGTACTGATCGGCCGCCTGTTCCAGGGCGCCGGAAGAGCGGTAGCACTCTCCCAGATAGAAACGGGCCTTGGCGCCATAAGCTGCGCGCGGATAACGCTCAAGATAGGTTTGCAAGGTACTTGTGGCCTTGGCAATGTCTCCGGAAAGGAAGATCTGCTCCGCCGTGGAGAAATAGACCTCCTCCTTCTCCTCTTCCGTGCGGGATGCAGCGGAGCCCAGGCTGTTCACATAGGCCAGATAGGCGTCCGGATCCTGACGGGAACGGTAGATGGACTCAATGGCCAGGAGGGCATCCTCGGCATAATCCCCGCCCTGGGAGACCACCTGCTTATACAGCCTCAGCGCTTCCTCTTCCCGGCCCTGGTTGCGTGCAACGGTGCCCAGCGCCAGGGTGGCCAGCGTGGCCATGGACGGATCCTTGGTGGTGGACTTGAGGGTCTGGAAAGCCTTTTCGGCCTCCGCATCCGCGCCGACGGCTATATAGGCCCGGCCCAGTTCATAATAGCTTTCGCTGTAATACGGGGCACTGGGCGAGGCTTTTTTAACCCCCTCCAGGAAACGCACCTTGTCCTGCTCCTTCTGCAGCAGGCCGCTGGCGACGCCCGCCCGGAAACCCGGATACAGATCCTGGGCGTCCGGATACAGCGTCATCTTCTTTTCATAGGCTGCAATGGCCGTAGGATAATCTCCGCGGAAGAAGGAGCAGTCCCCTATACGGGTCTGCGCGTCTCCGCCGTACTGGCTGTGCCGACCGTTGAGATACGTGTTGAACCAGCGCTGCGCCTGCTCGTAATTCCCTTCCCGGAAATACGTGTACGCCATCTGGTAAGGGATAAGCTCCCCTTCGGCCGATCCCTTGAGGGCCGACAGGTTATACAGGTCCGTAAGAATGCCGCGGGCATCCTCATATTTGCCGTCCCTGTAATACGCCTCCGCCATCCAGTAGCGGGAAAGCTGGTTGAAACCGTCACGCGCGGGGCTATAATACGCCGCGGTCTTGAGAAGCGGCACCGCAGCCCGCCAGGAGCCCTTGTCCATGAGCTGCTTGGCACGCAGGAAATACGCTTTCATGTAATTGGACTGCATGGAAGGTTCCAGTTCGTCCATATTGTCGTAGGCCTCCACGGCGGCCTCATAATCGTGGTTCTGGAGGGCCACCATGGCCATGTAGGAGTAGATCTGCTCTCCCCGGGCCTTGGTACCGAAACGCTTCAGATACTCCTGGAAAGGAGCCGTGTCCTTGCCCAGGTCAAAAGCCAGCTTGGCGTAATTGAAGAAGGCGTCTTCCCGGATTTCCGGCGTATGGTTCTGTCCCGTGGCCGCATTCTTGAAAGCGTCCAGGGCCGCCACCTTGTTCTTGAGCTGCAGCTGGCTGTAACCCAGCTGGTAGGAGGCCATCTGACCCAGGGAATCCAGCTGCCCGGTCACCTTGCCGAAGTTCTCCGCCGCGGCTTCCCAGTCTTCGGCCAGATACATCATCTCGCCGGCATAGAAATAATCGGCCCTGGTATTACCGCCCTTGCCGTTGCTGAGGTAACGGTCGTAATATTCACGGGCCTTGTCCACGTTTCCGCGGACCAGGTGGGATTCACTCAGGATGCGGGCCAGGCGGGGTTTGCGGTCCTCCGGGGCATCGGCAAGAAGCTGTTCCCCGTTGCGGAGCACATAGGTGTAGTCCTTTTCATTGAAGCGGCACTCCAGGATGTAGTATTTGGCCAAATCGGCAAAGCGGACATCCCCTCCGGCCTTCTCAAACCATTCCTCGGCCTCCTTGAACAGGCCGTGCGCATAATCCACATAGCCCAGGGTGTAGCAGGCAGGTGCCGTGTAATCCGAATACGGAAGGGCCGATACACGGGAGAGGATCTGACGGGCATATTCCCATTCCCCCGCCCTGTACGCGCTGTATCCCAGCTTGTACGTATATTCCGGCAGCTGGCTTTTATTCAGCTGCTCCGGCGCCAGGCCGTCCAGCACCACAAGCACGTCTTTGTAACGCTCCTGGTCAAACCAGTCCAGGGCCTGGAGATAGGATACCTGCGGCACCAGGACACTCTCCGGCCACTGCTTAAGGTATGCCTGGACCTGTTCTTCCCGGCCGTCCAACCTGAGGGCCAGGGAGCTGAGAACCCTGTAGCCATCTGCCATGGCCCCGGACTGTCCCTCCAGGGAGGCGATGGCCTCTGCATACATTCCTTGCCGATAATATTGCTCCCCCGTTTCCCACGATTGGGCCCGGGCAAAAGCGAAGCTGAGAACGGCCAGTGCGACCGCAAAGAATCGTTTCATCTGATACGTTTATACAATTTTACAAATTTACTAAAAATTCTGATTATATTTGTATCCAATCTGTCAAATATTGCGCCATGGAACCACTCATTCATTTTAGCGGAGCCGATATCCGGAACGGGGAAAGCATTGTCATCTACGGACTGGATATGGACGTGATGCCGGGAGACTTTGTCTACATCGTGGGCAAGGTGGGCTCCGGCAAAACCTCCATCATCCGCACCATCACCGCGGAGAACCGCCTCTTAAGCGGCGAGGGAGAGGCCTGCGGCTTCAACCTGCGCACCATCAAGGGGAAGGACATTCCGTACCTGCGCCGCAGTGTGGGCGTAGTTTTCCAGGATTTCCAGCTGCTGATGGACCGTTCCGTGGATCAGAATCTGGAGTTCGTACTCCGGGCCACGGGCTGGAAGGACAAGGAGGCCATTGACACCCGCATCTCGCAGGTGCTGGAAGACGTGGGGATGGCAACCAAGGCGCACAAGATGCCTCACCAGCTTTCCGGCGGCGAACAGCAGCGTATCGCCATAGCCAGGGCCCTTCTGAACAAGCCGCAGGTAATTCTGGCCGATGAGCCCACGGGCAACCTGGACGGGGAAACGGCCGATGAAATCCTACAGCTGCTGTGCTCCCTGAACGAAGCCGGTACTGCCGTGGTAATGGTAACGCATAACCGCTCCATCTTCGAAAAATACCCCGGCCGGGTGTTCTCCTGCGTAGGAGAAAAGTGCACGGAAGTAATTGACGAAGGCATTGACGTGGTGCTATAAATGACTTTAAAAGAAAGATACAATGCCATTATCGGCTGGTTCGCAGAGAACCGGCCGGTGGCGGAGACGGAACTGCATTACGGGAACCCTTTCCAGCTGCTGGTGGCGGTGATTCTTAGCGCGCAGTGCACGGACAGGCGGGTGAACATGGTCACTCCGCCGCTGTTTGAGCGCTTTCCATCGGCCCGGGAGCTTTCGGCCGCATCGTTCGAGGAGGTCTATCCCTTTGTGAAGAGCGTTTCTTACCCCAACGCCAAGGCCCGTCACCTCATTGCCATGGCGCAGATGCTGGAGGCCGATTTCGGGGGTTCCGTCCCTTCCGATATTGACGCGCTGATGCGTCTTCCCGGCGTGGGCAGGAAAACCGCCAATGTGATTGCTTCTGTAGTGTATGACCAGCCGGTAATTGCCGTGGATACACACGTTTTCCGTGTGGCGCACCGCCTGGGCCTTTCCAACGGCGCCACGCCCCTCGCCGTGGAACAGGATCTGGAGCGGCACATTCCCGTAGAGAAGCGCGCCATAGCCCACCACTGGCTCATCCTGCATGGCCGATACACCTGCACCGCCCGTTCTCCCCGCTGCGCCGAATGCCCCTTAACGGCATGGTGCCGGGAATTCCCGCTTATACAGAAACAACAATAAGGAAATTGTCCTTTAATGCATCCATCCGGACACCGAAAATATGGATGGAAGCGCCGGAGCGGACGCCCAGGCGTTTACGGAGTTCGTCGGAGGTGATGGGGATGTTGCGGGCCGTCACGTCGGCCGATGGATAGCGCTTGCCTACATCCTTGATTGAACGATTGTTAAGCGGCGTTACCTCCAGAATCTCAAAAACCTTTCCGAACGGTCTCAGTTCCTCCGGAACCGTCTCTCCCACATAGAGGTGCGTATGCTGTCCCAGCTTCTCCAGGCCATAGGCACACGGCAGGTCAAAAGCCCCCGCCTTGAGCAGCGCCTTTCCGGGTTCAAAAAGGCAGGCAGCCTTGTCACAAGAGAGGGCCTGTCGGAGTCCCTCGGCATTACCGGTCCGACCGGGAATCTCCATGACAGAACCGGATTCATAAACGGTTGTTGAATAAGAGCCCTCATAGCCCCTTTCCAACAATAGGAGCAGCTCCTTGCACTCCCCTTCTGCGGCCACCACATGTACGGCTTTCACGTTTTGCAATTGCCTGCATACCAGGGTGATATCGGCCATGGGGCTTAACTTGAGCAGCAGCCGGGGGCAGGCGGCCAGCAGCTCCGGAAGCAGTTGCAGCACATCCGGCTGGCAATCCTCCAGACGGAAAACCTTGCGGCCGTCCGAGGCCCGTCGCGCCGGATCCAGGAAGATGATGTCCGGCTCAAAACCGTCCAGCACATCGGCCAGCCCGCCCGGCCTTAGTTCACGGTTCCGTACAATGATATTCTCTACGCTCAACTGAGCAAAATTGTAACGCGCCGCATCCGAGAGTTCCGGCCGCATTTCGTTGTACAGAACCTCATCGAAAACCTGCGAAAACGCCCAGCTGTCCACCCCCAGCCCACCGGTAAGATCTGCCACCCGGAATCCGTCCACGTTTTTGCCCAAATTCATGGATGGAACAGGTAAATCCGACCTTGCGTCCACGTTTTTGGCATTATTCGTGGACGAGATGGCGTTTTTCAAAATTGCAGCCTTGTAGCGGGCGGTTTCGGAGGAGGAACACTGCTCGGCAGAAAGCTTATACGGATAACGGAGCTGCGGCAGAGCCACCCACTCCGGCACTTTGGCACGAAGTTTCCGCCGGGCCTCCAAAGTATTCAGTGCCAGGTCAAAATCCTCCACCTGGCCCGCAAACCGGTCGCGTGACAACGCCAAACGGGAAAGATCGTCCCCGTCATGCTCCAATATGAACTGTGCAAAATCCATTATCATTGCAAAAATACATATATTTCTGTATATTTGTATGATTCCATAGTGGAAGGCAGTGTTGCCCTGAAAACCCATGGCCACCCTCGGCCATGTAAGAGGGAGGGGCCCATAGCAGTGCCCACAGGGCACGGTGAGATGGGAGGGGTCGCGAAGCGACGGTTTTCAGGGCAATACTGCCTGCAACAAAAAAGAAATAAACACTAAAACCAACTGATATGAAATCTTACAAAGAAGTAGCGCAAAGCTGGCTGGACGGTAATTTTGACGCCCAGACCAAAGCGGAAGTCAAGCACCTGATGGAAACGGATCCGGTGGCCCTGGAGGACGCTTTTTACCGTACGCTGGAGTTTGGTACCGGCGGCCTTCGCGGCATCATGGGTGCGGGTACCAACCGCATGAACAAATACACCGTGGGTATGGCCACCCAGGGCCTTGCCAACTACATCAAGGCCAACGTGAAAGGAGAGACTAGCGTTTGCATCAGCTATGACGCCCGAAACAATTCGGAACTGTTCGCCAAAATATCGGCCGATGTCCTTTCCAACAACGGCATCAAGGTGTACCTCTTCGAGGGCCTGCGTCCCACCCCGGAACTCAGCTACAGCATCCGCTACAAGAAAGCCACGGCCGGCATCATGGTCACCGCCAGCCACAACCCCAAAGAATACAACGGCTACAAAGTGTTCTGGAGCGACGGCGGCCAGATCACCGCACCCGTGGACAAGGATATCGTGGCAGAGGTTGCCAAGATAGAGGACCCGGCCGATGTTCGCTTCGAGCCCAAGGCCGGAGAACCCAAAGGCGCCATCGAGATGATGGGCGCAGAGGTGGACGAATGCTACCTTAGGGACATCACTTCCCTGGCCCTCAGCCCGGAAGCCGTCAAAAAGCACGCAGACCTCAAGATTGTCTATACCCCGCTGCACGGCTGCGGCGTCAAGCTCATGCCGGAGGCCCTTAACCGTATCGGCTTCAAGAACATCGTGCACGTGCCGGAGCAGGACGTGAACGACGGCAACTTCCCCACCGTGGTCTCCCCCAACCCGGAAGAGCCCGCCGCCATGGCCATGGCCCTTGCCAAGGCCGACGAAGTGGGCGCAGACCTGGTGCTGGCAACGGACCCGGATGCAGACCGTCTGGGCATAGCCGTAAGGGACAACAACGGCAAGATGGTACAACTCACCGGCAACCAGACCTGGAGTTTCCTCACCTATTACGTGCTCACCCGCTGGAAGGAACTGGGCAAGCTGGACGGCGCCAACGGCTATGTGGTAAAGACCATTGTCACCAGCGAACTCATTGCCGCCATCTGCAAGGATTTCGGCGTCAAGTGCTACAACGTGCTCACCGGATTCAAGTATATTGCAGAAGTGGTTAAGCGCAACGAAGGCAAGGGCGTGTTCATCTGCGGCGGAGAGGAAAGCTATGGCTTCAACCTGGGAGAATTCGTCCGCGACAAGTGCGCGCAGGTGGCCGGCATCATGGTGGCCGAATGTGCCGCCTGGGCCGCCGAACAGGGCCTCACCCTGTATCAGCTCCTCCAGAAAGTGTACGAGAAATACGGCCTGTACGAGGAAAAGATGGTGTACATCGTGCGCAAGGGCAAATCCGGCGCAGAGGAGATCCAGAAGATCATGGCCGATTACCGCGCCACGCCGCCCGCAAAGATTGCCGGCAGCCCCCTGGCCAAGGTGGTTGACTACAACAAGCCCGAAGAGACCGGCCTTCCCAAGAGCAACGTCCTGCAGTTCTTCAACGAGGCTGGAGACGTGGTTTCCGTTCGTCCTTCCGGCACGGAGCCCAAGATTAAATTCTACTTCGGTGCCAAGGGCAGCGACGCCCCGGCCAAGATTGAAGCCCTTAAGGCTCAGTTTATTAGCTAGTGTTAGCCCTCATTACAGGCGGCAGCTCCGGCATGGGGCTGGAATATGCCCGGCAACTGGCAGCCAAAGGATATGACCTCATCCTGGTGAGTAACCGGGATGAGGAATTATCGGCCGCCCGCGAAGAAATCTGTGCCGCCTGGCCTGTGCAGGTTACCACCCGTTACCAGGACCTGTCCCTTCCGGATGCAGCCGACGAACTCTTCCAATGGTGCACCCGGGAGCAGCAGATCCTGCCGGACGTGGTTGTCAACAACGCCGGCATGTTCTTCTTCAAGGAACTGGAAAAGTCCGATATGGACCGCGTGCAGGCCATGGTGAACCTGCACGTGAACATGGTCACACGCACCTGCCTCCTCTTCGGCCTGGCCATGAAGGAGCGCGGCTCCGGGTATCTTCTCATCATGTCCTCCATGGCGGCCAGGATTCCCGCCCCGGGAATTACCATCTATTCGGCCACCAAAGCCTATCTCAGGAGTTTCGGCCGTTCCCTTTCCTATGAGCTGAAACCCTGCGGAGTGGGCGTTACCACCGTTTGCCCCGCCGCCATCGCCACGCCGCTTTATAGGCTGGACCAGAAGAAAATGCGGCTGGGAGTACGCCTGGGCCTTATCCGTACGCCCAAATGGCTGGTTCGGAAGGCCCTCAAAGCCCTGTTCCGGAAACGCCGTGTCGTCTCCCCCGCTTTCATGAATGTCTGGCTTCCGCCCCTCATCGGCCTCCTTCCCGGATCCCTTGAGGCCTGGATATGGAAAAAACTCAAGTAACATGGTCAGCTCCACCTTCAGCATTTTCCTTATTGTGATGGCCGTCCTGGCGGTGATCGTGTTCCTGGCGCTGTATTTTGTGAACGCCGGATACGGGAAATTTTACCAACCCTCGTGGGGGCCTTCGCTGGATAATCACCTGGGGTGGTTCCTCATGGAAGTGCCTGTGTTTGTGGTTATGCTGCTGCTCTGGTGGTTCAGTGACCGGCGGACGGACGGGGTACGCCTGGTGATGCTGCTGCTGTTTGAAGCGCACTATTTCCACCGCTCTTTCATTTTTCCTCACCAGCTGCGCGGACACAGCCGGATGCCCTGGTCCATAGTGGCCATGGGGGCCGTATTCAACACCCTCAACGCCGCTATGCAGGGCGGCTGGCTCTTTTATGTTTCCCCGGCCGATTATTATCCGTCCTCCTGGCTCGTGAGCCTGCCCTTCCTGGCTGGGACGGCGCTGTTCTTTATCGGCATGTACGTCAACATCCAGTCGGACGGCATTATCCGGAACCTCCGGCAACCGGGAGATACCAACCATTACCTCCCCCAGGGCGGCATGTTCCGCTATGTGACCAGCGCCAATTACTTTGGCGAATGGCTGGAATGGACCGGTTTTGCCATCCTCACCTGGTCCTGGGCGGGAGCGGTGTTCTCGCTGTGGACCTTTGCCAACCTGTGCCCCCGCGCCGCCCGCATCCACGACCTCTATTCCCGGGAGTTCCCGGAGCAAATGGAAACGCTTAAGCCCAAGCGCTTTATACCCTTCATCTACTAGTATGGAATCCCCCGTTTTCACGCCTGTCAATATCGGCCCCGTAACTCTTCGCAACCGTGTTATCCGCTCGGCCGCCTTTGAGAACATGGCCTATGGGAATGCACCCTCGCAGGACCTTTACGACTATCACGTAGCTGTGGCCCGGGGCGGTGTGGGAATGACCACCCTGGCCTATGCTTCCGTAAACCGTAGCGGCCTTTCCTTTGACGGGCAACTCTGGATGCGGGAAGAGATTGTTCCGGGGCTCAGGCGCATCACGGACGCAGTCCATGCCCAAGGCGCCAAATGCTCCATCCAGCTGGGCCACTGCGGCAACATGACGCACCGTTCCACCTGCGGCTGCATGCCCGTGGGCGCTTCCAGCGGATTCAACCTGTATTCCCCCACCTTTGTCCGGGGACTGAAAAAGGCCGAAATAGACGCCCTGGTGGCCGATTTCGGGCATGCTGTGGACCTGGCCCGGGAAGCCGGTTTCGACTGCGTGGAAATCCACGCCGGACACGGCTACCTTATCAGCCAGTTCTTATCCCCGTACACCAATCACCGGAAGGACGAATACGGCGGTTCCCTGGAGAATCGCATGCGCCTCATGCAGCGGGTCATCCGCTGCGTGCTGGAGCATGCCGGAGATGACATGGGCGTGATAGTGAAAATGAACATGCACGACGGCTTCAAGGGCGGCATGGAGCGGGCCGAATGCCTGGAAGTGGCCCGGGAACTGGAACGCCTGGGGGTGCACGCGCTGGTCCTGTCGGCCGGATTTGTGAGCAAAGCGCCCATGGAAGTGATGCGCGGAGCCATGCCCCTCAAGACCATGGCCCACTATACGCCAATTTGGAAGTATCTGTGGTTCAAGCCTTTGATGCTTATAGCAGGCCGACAGCTAATCCCCACCGTCCCTTACAGGGAAGCCTATTTCCTGGAAGATGCCCTGCAGTTCCGTAAGGCACTTAAAATGCCGCTCATCTATGTGGGCGGACTCACCTCATTGGCCAAGATGGAAGAGGTGCTGGGGGCCGGTTTCCAGGGGCTCCAGGTGGCCCGGGCCCTGGTGCACGACACGGACTTTGTGAACAAGCTCCGCACGGGCGAAGAGACCTGCAGCGGCTGCGGCCATTCCAACTACTGCATAGGCCGTATGTTCACCCTGGAAATGAAATGCCACCACTGCGTGAAGGACCTGCCCAAGAACCTGTCCAAGGAAGTGGAGAAGGCCGAAAGCCGATGGAAATGACACGATTTCCGGCAGGGCTCTTGCATCTTTGCGGGAAATCCCGTAATTTTGCAGTCCTTTTGGGGTATTAGCTCAGTTGGTTAGAGCGATAGGTTCGCAATCTATAGGTCACGAGTTCGACTCTCGTATACTCCACAAATATGGCAGGCTGATGGCCTGCCTTTTTTGTGAGTATAAACCTTCTTATCCCCCGCCGCTTCGCGGCACCCCCAGGGGCCATTGGGGGAAGACCCCCAAACCCCCTCCCATCGGCCTTCGGCCTCCACACCATTTTACAAAGCCTGCCTTTTTTGTACCTTTACCTTAGGAGGTGATCGGCGCTTTGGAGGAGTTTGGCTTTCAGCAGTTCGGGGAAATCCGGCTTGTCCTGGAGGAAACTCTTCACCTCGGCGGCTGCTTCGGGGCTGTCGTGACCGCGGAGCAGGCTCACGCACCAGTTCTTGGGGAAGAAGATGTCCCCTGTCTGCTGGATTTCCGGCAATTCTTCCAGTCCCGGGCGGATATACGCTAGCGCCTCCTGCTGACGGAGAGGATGGTTAAGATACGACAGGACAGATGCCGTCCAGGGCTCCACACTTCGGTTTTCCGCTTCCAGCAAGGACGTGAACAGGGCGTCCCGGACGTCCTTTTCCGGAGACACGGACCGGTACACAAAACGGAACTCCCTAAGAAGGTCCGGATTCTCTATCCTTTGTTCCTGGATGGTACGGATATCTTCATACCGCTCCGGATAGCGGACGGCCAGTTCATAGGCAAGGGTCATATAGTCCCTCACGTTCAGTTGCAGGCCCTTGTAGCCCTTCCCTTCCCGGAATACGGTCCAGAGGACCTGCCGTACCCCGTCCGTCCGGAACACCTCTGCCAGGCTGCGGAAAGCGGTGAGGCGGATTTCCCCGGGGATTGACGCATCCGAACACACCTCATAGAGGAGATTCTCCAAAAGTTCAGACCCGGCCAGCGGACCGTGGATGGACAGGCTGCTCAGATAGGAGGCAGCCGCTCCGGCAACCAGCGGGTCCTTCTCGGCGCGGAGTGTCTTTTCCAGAACATCGGCAAAGAGTTCGGGCTCCAGTTTCCCTCTAAGGGTATTTTCGTACAAAGTGGCCAGAAGGGACAGCCTGGTTTCTGCCCGCGGGAAGGAAGGAAGGGCCTCTGCAGCTACGCGGGAGGCCGATTCGTCCAGTTGGAACCAGCCGTAGGCGCCTGCCTCCGGATCGGGGAAAAGGGGTCCTTCAACCCCTTCCGGCATCTTTACGTGAATCTCCGGAGCATCGCTCCATACAGACCGCGCCAATGTTTTTCCGTTCACATCTCCGAAAGCAATTTCCTGCGGCCAGACAAGCCCCCGTCCAAGCGGATCTTCCTGCCGGACGGTAAGGATACCGTTTCCGTCAAGGGAATAGCTGATGATGGGCATGCCTTTTTCTTCCACCCAAACCCGGCTCCACTCCCGAAGGTCAACATCGGTCCTCCTGTCCAGGATGGCTATCAGGTCGTTCCAATCGGCATTGCCATACATGTATGTACGGAGATACTCCCGGATACCGTCCCGGAAAGCGTTGTCTCCCAGCAAGTTGGAAAGCATGCGCATCACCACGGGGGCCTTGTCGTATACGATGTTCCCATAGATGAGTCCGGCGCTGGAGAGGTTTGGAAGGGCCTGCCGGATGGCGTTGGTTCCCGCCGTCCTGTCTTCGGCATAAGCGGGGATATTGAAGTTTCTGAAGTCTCTGAGGGGCACATTTACCTCCGGATAGAGCGGAGTGGAGATCTTTGCGCCGAAGTAGTTGGCATACACTTCCTTCGTCCATACGTCGTTGAACCAGCGCATGGTGACTCCGTCGCCGAACCATAGGTGGGAAGTCTCGTGGGCGATGAGTTCTATACGGGAAAGCTTCTCGGAGGTAGTAGGCGTCTCTCCCAGGAACATCCGCCTGTCGTTGAAGAGGATGGCCCCGGGATGCTCCATGCCGCCGAACTGGAAGCCCGGGACAACCACAAAGTCGTACTTCTCAAAGGGACAGGGAATGTCCGTATAGGCTTCCAGCCAGTCCAGGGACTGGAATACCTGGGAGAAGATTTCATCTATCTGAGCGGTTTTTGCAGGGTCGGTCTCCCTATAATAGACACTCATGGGCTCCCCTTTTCTCATGCGCGTCTCCTTCTGCCACTCCCCTGCGGCAAACGCGAAGAGATAGGTGCTAAGCGGCGGCGTTTCCTTAAAAGACACCGTCTTCCGCTCCCCGGACACATTTACGGCCTGCCTGGGACCGTTAGCTACCGCTTCCCAGGATGCAGGGACGTCCAGCGTGAGCGAGAAACGCCCCTTGAGGTCCGGCTGGTCGAAGCACGGGAAGACGGTCCGCGCCCTGTCGGGAACAAAGAGCGTATACAGATACCCCTTGTTCCGGTTTAGCGAACGGTCACCGGAGATAAAAGCCACCTCCACCGTATTTTCTCCCTTCACAAGCGAGCGTCCGGACAGGACGATATGCTCCTCCCGATAATCGATGGGGCATTCGACGCCATTGACTTTGAGGCCGATAACGGCATCCCTCCCCTCCCGGAAGTCCAGTTGAAGCGGAGTTCGCCGTTTAAGGGAAAAAGAGATGGTTTCCCGGCCGACAACCCTCTCGTCAAGGCTTTCCGGAATGGAGAAAGCCATGGAATAACGGACATCGGAAAGCATCCCGGAACGGAATTCTGCAAGGGATAGGCTAACTCCAGGTTCTATGTCCACCCCATGGGCACATCCGCATAAAAGGGATGTTAGGGCAAGGAAAACGGCTATGATGGGTCTAAGGCGCATATTCATTTCTTTTTACAAAGATAATAAATTGAAATTGTTATCTTTGCATAACACTAAAACGAACTGATAACCTGTCTGTTATGCAAAACAAAGATTTTAAGGTGGGGATTGTGGGGGCCGGCTGGATTGCAGAGAAGGCCGCCATCACCCTTAACGGATTGCAGGGATTGCGCTGCTACGCCATCGCTTCCCGCTCCCAGGAGAAGGCCGATGCCTTTGCCGCCCAATGGGGCGTAGAAAAAGCCTATGGTTCCTATGCCGCCCTGCTGGAGGACCCGGCAGTGAACCTGGTATATGTGGCCACTCCCCATTCACACCATTTTGACATTACCCGCGACGCCCTTAACAAAGGCATCCCCTGCCTGGTGGAAAAGGCCTTCATGGCCAACCGGAACCAGGCGCAGGCCATCGTAGACCTGTCCCGGCGGAAGAAAGTATTCCTGGCCGAGGCCATCTGGACCCGCTACCAGCCCGCCGTGGAGATGGTAAGGAGCATCATCCGGGAAGGCCGTATCGGCGAGGTACGCCTCATCACAGCCACCCTGGGCTACAGCATGGGCAACAAGGAAAGGATCTTCCGGGCCGATCTGTGCGGCGGCGCCCTGCTGGACCTGGGCGTCTACGCCCTCAACTTCGTAAGGATGTTCTGCGACAGGCCTTTCCTATCCATGGACTCGCAGTGTGTGAAGACAGATACCGGGATGGACCTGAGCAACGCCATTTCCATCGTGCTGGAAGGCGGCATCCTTGCCAACCTCCAGTCATCGGCCGCCTGCGTGGGAGACAATATCGGAGTCATAGCCGGAACGGAAGGCAATATCATCATTGACAACATCAACAATCCGCAGACCATCACGGTAAACGGTCCGGACCGGGTTTTCCAGGAAAAGCTGAAGGTTCCCACCCAGATCACCGGCTACGAATACCAGTTCGTGGCCTGCCGGGACTCCATAGAAAAAGGGCTTCTGGAACCGCCCCAGATGCCCTTGGAGGAAACTTTGTATATCATGGAACTGATGGATGGCCTCCGCGCAAAGTGGGGCGTCCGCTATCCCATGGACGATAAAGATTATTCCGTTATTTAACCTCGAATGCCGCGGTGGCCCGAACCGGGTCGCAGGTAGCGGTAAGGCCTTCGGCCACTATCTCAAAGCGTCCGCCGTATGCGGGCGTTTTGCATTTCACTTCCACGCGTTCGCCGGGAGCAAGGGTGAGCATCGGGTGCCAGTAGATGGTCTGCCGATAGTCCGGATAGTCCTTTCCGACGCCTTTGCAGGTGTAAGCCAAAGGCAGGGAACATCCCTGAAAGTCCACAATTCGCACATTGTCGGCAAATTCCATGGACGGAAGCGTCCCTTTGTAGGTGACAAAATTCACCACGCCTTCAAAGCTCCTGGAACCGAAGAAATAGCCGTGGGCATAGATATCTATGCGTTTTACCAGGGCGGGATCATAGGAAAGGATCTTGTCGTGGTCCAGCACCGGAACTCCGTCCAGCAGAGCCAGCGCCTTCCCGTTCTGGAAAGTAAAGCCTCCCAGGGGGTTGGTGGTCCACACCTGGATTTCCTTCTTTCCGTTCACCGTCCTGACGCGTACCTCGGGAATAAACTCTACAAAAATTTCTTCAATCAACGGGAAGCGGGTATAGTCGTCCAGAATGTATTGCTTGCGTTCCCGCTCGTCAAAGAGCAGGTGCATCCGGGCGGGAAGGGATGTGTAAAGGGTATCGGCATCAAAATTCTTTTCCAACTGCATGCTTAGGCCGCGCAGTTCCAGGGCAGAAGCCCAGTCGGGGTGTATCTGTAAAGGCTCGAAGGAGCCGACGGGCAAATCCAGGAAGGGGCTCACGAGTTCCAGGTGACAGACGTTGCTGCGGTCCAGGCCTTCTATTTCCAGGAACATTTCCTGCTCCCCGTAAATGTTGGATGTGAAGAAGGACACAGTTCCGTTCTCCGCAATCAAGTCCGTGTACAGATTCTCACCGGAACCCGGCGAGGAGATTACTGCATACTTGTCCACAACGGCTTTCACCCCCTCCGCATCGGTCCCGGCAACCCGGGCACGGATAACTTCCCCTTCATAATCCGGAACCACGCTGGTGTCAAAGCCCCGGGCCGACGGTAACGAACGAACATTCCGCACAAAGTCGGTAATATGGGCGCCTTCCGGAGCCGGAATACCATCTTCGTGGTGTACGCTGAGGCTGAAACTAACCGTTTCCGTTCCCTGATTGGATAGGATGACCCGGGCATTCGAGGAGGAAGCCGCATCGGCCACGACCATTTGCAGGGATCCGGCCGATACTGATGCCGGAGCCTGCCGGGGCAGTTCATCCACCACCTCCACGCCGTCGGGTACCCGGTCGGCACTGAAGGTATTGAAAACGGAAAGCGTACGGGAACCGGGAACTGGATCAAATCCCTCTTCAGAGGCTCCCAGATGCGTATAAGCTATCAGCCGATAAGGGCCGGTGGGAAGCGTCGTGGGCAACACAAGACGTCCGGCACCCCGGCCCTTGTCCAGGGAAATCTTCCCCGTCTGGACCATTCCCGTCAAGGAATGGATTTCCACATAGGCCGTCTTGCTGAAGGATGACAGCTCGCCCGTAGCGGCATCTATGCACCAGGCCGACATCCAGACGGCGTCGCCGGCCACATAAACCTCCCTGTCGGTGGATATATAAACGCGTTCCCGAATCCGGTCTTTTCCCACGAGGGAAACGAGCGGAAGCGTGAGCAGGAACAGTATAGTCAGTAACTTTTTCATCGCCATCTGTTAAATGTGTCCGTTTTGAGGCCAGTCGGCAGGTCTGGTCCTGGTCCCTCCCTGCTTCCGGCAATCGATACAAACGCTCAAAGCCCAGGTATAATCGGAAGGTTCTGCAGAGAATAAACTGTTGTATTCCGGCCTGTAGGGAAGGAAACCGGAATTATAAAGGTTATCCGCCACGGGGATGTTGCTGGCGGCAATGGTGGTATCCATACGCTCATGCGGCCGCTCCGGCTCATAAAAACCCTCCTCCATATTATCATAATACATGATTGCCTTGGCCGGAACGGCCGCATTCAGATAACCTACCACCTGCACGGAAGGATCTGTGATACAAAGGACGTTGCTGGCCATTTCGCTGGGAACGGGAGAGAAGATGGAGCCCTGTCCCGATGTAATCTGCCGGATGTTATTCCAGTAATTATAGGCATTCTCGCTCTGCGCTGCCAGCTGGACCGTAATCCGGTAAAGGGACTGGATCCGCTTGTCGCTGAGCGGGATGGTATGGAAAGCGAGTTCCTCAAAACGGTCTTCCGTCTGGTTGACGGTAGAGAAAATGTTAATGCTGGGGGAATCATAGGATTTCCAGCAATAATAATTGCCCGGGAAAATCTTCTCATAATGCCCCTCCTCATCGGTCTTCCATACCGATCTCCATCTCTCATAGTCCCATTCCAGGTGCCCTTTTGTGGGAATATAATCCAGTTCCGAACGGATGTCACTGTGGTACTCCCAGGTTTCGTTGAAAGCCCAACGGAAATAATGTGCTCCGTTGCAATGCATGGAAAGGCCTATCCAAAGTTCCCTGAAATCCAAATTCCGGCTGTAGGTAAGAGCATCGATGGTGGGAGCCGGACAGGGCTGGAGCCATTCGGACTCAAAGGTGTGGCCCTCACCCCCCTGGGAGGGACGGGTTTCAATATGCAGACGATAACGCTGATCCTCCTTAAGTTTGGAAGTGTCAAAATAGAGGAGGCCATTTGAAGTGAGGGTGGAAGAAGAAGAAAAAGGATCCAGATTCTCTACCCCTTCCACCCGGGTGCCGTCCTCCCCTTCAATGTACCCATGGGCATATACGGGGATTTCCTCATAGTCGGTCAGGTTAAAGGGACGGACATGGCTGAGTTTCACGGTTGTAACACTGCCGATAAGGATATCACCCTCAACCACCAGGGGGTATTCGCCTCCCCGTTCGATATCCACCTCATAGGGATAGATGCACGTTGCAGCCAGTAACGTGACAGCGGCAAAAACCGCGGTGCGGAACAGTATCTTGGTGCTCATCAGAATTTCAGGTTGAGGTTGACATACGGGATGGGACAGGCGAACACGGACAGCATATAACTGTCCAGTCCGTCGAAGAAGACAGAGTAGGCATTCTTGCGGGCCGTGACGTTATACACACCCACGGTCCAGGACATGTGCGTTAGCCGTTTTAGGTAGTGTCCCGGGTCTATGTTCACGGCCAGATCCAGCCGGAAGTAGTCCGGGATGCGGTAAGTATTGCGCTGGGAATAGGCCAGCCGGGTACCGCCACCATACTCGTAGGTGCCGATAGGCAGGGTTACAGGCCGTCCTGTAGCATATTCCAGGTTGGCCGAAATGGAATAGCGGTGGGTGAACTTATAATTGGCCACCAGCTTCACCTCATGGGGTTTATCGTGCGGAGCGTTGTACCAGGCGCCGCCGTTGATGGTGGCCACTCCCCTGTCCTCCATTTCGCGCAGGAGGGTGCGGGAGTAAGAATAGGACAGCCAGCCGGTGAGTTTTCCTGTGGTTTTCTTGGCCATCACCTCTACGCCGTAGGCCTTACCGTAAGTCTCCACCAGGTCATCTGCCAGGTGGGAATTCATGAGCGTAGTGGCGCCGGACTTGTAGTCCAGCTGGTGGGCCGATTGTTTATAGTAGCCCTCCAGGGTAAGGTCTATGGTGCCGTTGGCAATGGTCCAGTACACACCGCCCGCGGCCTGCCAGCCGGTTTGCGGACGGATACGGTCCGTGGACAGCTGCCAGGTGTCGATGGGAGAGATGGAAGAAGTGTTGGAGATGAGGTGGATGTGCTGGCTCATGGTATTGAAGCCGGCCTTCACCGAAAGGTTGTCCAGGAAAGAGTACTTTCCGGAAATACGGAATTCCGGATTCAGATAGAACTTGCTGGGATTCAGCGCCAGGAATCCGCTCAGGCGGATACCCCCTTCCAGGGATAACTTGGAAGTCACGGTCCAGCTATCACTCACGAACAGGGCAGGTTCCACGGCCCGCTGGATATCCAGGTTCCAGGTCCTGACCAGCGACTCACCCTCGTAGAGCGGAGACATGATACCAGGCTGCAGATGATAATAGATGGCATCGGCACCCATGGAAAGGGTGTGCGCGCTGTTTACCGCATATTGGAAATTCATCTTTAGGAAGCCCTGGTTGATTCCCGTATCCACTTTATAGCCGGACAATTGGTTCTTTCCCAGACTGTTCTCCAGCCGTGCGCCATAGCGGTCGTAGCCCACGGATGCAGTAAAGTTGAGCCGCCCGCTGAGCCGGCTGCGCCACCTGAGCGAGCCGTTGAGGTTGGAGTAGCGGAAGGCCGGATCCCTGGAGAACTCGAATCCGTCCCGGGACCAGTACACAAAGCCCTGCAGGGTGTTGGCCTCGTTGATTTTGTGGGTTACACTGGCGTTTACATCGCTGAAAGAAGCTTTTCCGCCGGCATACTCGCTGGTCTGGGGCAACAGCTTCAGGAGCCAGTTGGAATAAGTGGTGCGTCCTCCAACGATGAAGGTTGTCTTTCCCTTTACAAGAGGTCCTTCCAGATGGAAACGGCTGGTTAACAGGCCGATTCCTAGGGATCCCGCGATCTTGTTGGCATTGCCCTCCCGGGTACGGACATCCAGCACGGAAGAGATACGTCCGCCCATGGAAGCCGGAATACTGCTCTTGTACAGCTCCACTTCGCTCACGATATCCGGATTGAAGGCCGAGAAGATACCGAACAGGTGCGTGGGATTGTAGATGGTACCGTCGTTGAACAGCACCAGGTTCTGGTCCACGGAACCGCCGCGCACATTGAAGCCGCTGGAGGCCTCTCCCACGGACTTGACGCCCGGCAGGGTGAGGATGGCCTTGATAATATCGCCTTCACCGAAAGCGCTGGGAATCTTGTTGATAACCTCCACCCTCACACGTTCGATACCCATTTTAGCGTCCCGATGGTGCGAGAGCGCACTGGCCGAAACCACGGCTCCGGTGAGGGCGAGCACCTTCTCTTTCATCACCACGTCCAGTACGCCGTCGTCCCAGACCTTGAGGTTCAGGTGCATATCGTCCAGTGAATAGCCGCTCAGGTTCAGGAGGTTGTCTCCCACCGGAAGCGCAATCCTGTAAAAACCCGTTGCATCGGTAAGGGCATAAACTCCGGTCTTCTCCTCATAGACGGAAACGCCCACGAGGGGTTCTCCGGACGAAACATCCCGTACATGGCCGCTCACATACACCTTTCCCGTCCGGCCCGCATTGCTCTCCCCTATCTCGTACACCTTGTTCTGGAAAGTGACCACGGCGCTCTGCTCGGCCAGGAACTGCTGCAAGGCACTGTCATCGGCCTCGGCCTTGCCCTTGTTGAAATAGCCGGCGGGAAGGGACGTAAAGACGGATTTGCTGTGAAGTATGAAACGGTCCGTTCCGTAACTGCTGATTACATACCCTTTTTCCTTAAGGGCATTGAAAGCGGCTTCCACGAACGTTTCCCGGGGGGCGCTCACGGTAAAGGAGGACTGTTCGTCGGCGTCTTTGATATAGTAGACGTTTCCCGGATAAAGGGCACGGATCACCGTCACGAGCGAATCCAACTCCACACGCCGGATATCCACGGTCCCCTGCGCAAAAAGGGTGACGCCGCCCAGGGCTGCGGCAGCCAGGAGGGTGCAAATTAACTTCTTCATTGGGCGGCAGCGTTAAGGACAGCCTTGCAATAGGCATCGAAATTGGCTTTGGAGCTGCCGATCCCTGCTGCTTTCACCGCTTTGCGGATGTCTTTCCTCTTGGCGGAGGGGAATTTGCGCAGGAGTGAGCCCCGGCTTTTAATGCGTGAAAAATCCCCTTCCGCGTCACGGAAATAATAAGTGGTCTTTAGGGAGAAGTAGCGGTAAACGTCGGAACGGTAATGCTCGTCGTAATAACCTATTTCCCTACCGTTTACGTCATTGACCGATTCGGTGAGGATTTTGTCCACACGCTTGTACACGCGCTCCGGTCCGTTGCCAAAGACCTCGTAAAAGCCTTCGGCCAGTTCCTCACCGGGACCTATTCCCACAAAATGACGATCCCCGATGGTTAGGGAGGGCGTCAGGGAGGGAGGAAGCGCGACAGCCGCTACTCCCAAGGCCTTCTTCACCAGCGCACGTTGCTCCCGTGCGTCAATATTCAGGAGGACATCCCGGTAAAGATTATCTTCAAAGACTATATCACCGCTCATGAAATCCGGCTGCTCCCAATAAGGATTCCCGTTGGCGGGAAAACTGATACGGGTGGCCTGCTTTCCGCGGAAAAGGACGGAATGGTCTCCGGACGCCAGCTGGAAGATCTCCAGTTCGTCCGGAACCTGTGCATTCAGCGGCCTTACCGACAGGAAAAAAGCCGCCAGACAAAGGAGGATGGGGAGTGATTTTTTCATTAACGCAAATATAATACATTTCCCTAATAATATATAACACGCTATAAGGTAAAATACTTCTTCCGTCATCTTTTTTTATTATCTTTGTAAGACACTAAAACGAACTGAGAATGAAACCCAAAGCATTGTTCATCGGCGGCACCGGCACCATCAGCACCGCCATCACCGCCGCCCTGGCGGCCGGAGGAAAATGGGACCTCACCCTCCTGAACCGGGGTTCCCGCAGCGCCGCCGTACCGAAAGGCGTGAAGGTAATCCAGGCCGATATTGAAGACGAAAAACGCGTTGCCAGCCTCCTGGAAGGCACTTTCTGGGACTGCGTATGCGACTTCATCGGCTTTGTTCCGGCGCAGGTGGAACGGGACTGGCGGCTGTTCAGAGGGAAGACCCGGCAGTACATGTACATCAGTTCCGCATCGGCCTACCAGAAGCCCGCAACCAGCCCGTTCATTACGGAGGGAACGCCCATGGCCAATCCCTACTGGGAGTACTCTCGCAACAAGATTGCCTGCGAGGCTTTCCTCATGGAGAAATACCGGGAGGAAGGCTTCCCCGTAACCCTTATCCGCCCCAGCCATACCTACGACGAACGTTCCGTTCCCCTGGGCGTACACGGGGATAAAGGCTCCTGGCAGGTGCTACGGCGGATGCTGGACGGAAAGCGCGTAATCATTCACGGGGACGGCACCTCGCAGTGGACGCTCACCCACAATTCGGACTTTGCGAAGGGGTTCATCGGCCTCATGGGCAATCCGCACGCGCTGGGTAACGTCTTCCAGATCACTTCGGACGAGACGCTCAGCTGGAACCAGATTTATGAGGTCATTGCCGGCAAGCTGGGCGTAGAGCTCAAAGCCTGCCACGTATCTTCGGAATTCCTCTCCGAGATTGGTCCGTACGACTTCCGGGGCGGCCTTCTGGGAGACAAGGCCTGGACGGTCCTCTTTGACAACAGCAAGCTCAAGCAGGCGGTTCCGGGGTTCCAGGCCACCGTCCGCTTCGAGGAAGGGGTGGCCCGGACCCTGGACCATATCCTCTCCCACCCGGAATTGCAGGTTCCGGACCCGGATTTTGACGCCTGGTGCGACAAAGTCCTGGACGCCATAGACAAAACAAAAGCATCTTTAAAAATATGACACTCGCATTAGAACTCACTATCCGTTTGTTGTCGGCCGGCGTTATCGGCGGGATCATCGGCTATGAACGGGAATTCCGGGGCAAAGGCGCCGGAGTCCGTACCCATGTCCTGGTAGCGCTGGGCTCCTGCCTGTTTATGATTATCTCGCAGTATGGCTTTGCCGGTTCCGATAAGTTCGATGCCGCCCGTATCGCCGCCGGCGTGGTGGGAGGCCTGGGTTTCCTGGGCGGCGGTATCATCATGAAAAACAAGCATGTAGTGGGTCTTACCACCGCAGCCGGCATCTGGGTCACCGGTGCCATCGGCCTGGCCCTGGGTTCCGGCCTCTATGAGCTGGCCGTCCTGTGCGCCATCATGCTGATGGGCTGTATGGAAGCCATGCACTTCTATTCCTTCAAGTATGGAGAGCGGCAGACAGGCGTGGTATTGACGTCCGACCAGCCCAAAGCGCTGGAAGATGCCATCGAGCAGCTGGGCAAGCGGGTGAACCAGTGCTCCCTCAGCAGGCAGGGAGAACGATACAAGGCAGAGTTGTCTCTCCTTATCAAGAAAAAAGACTACCCGATGGGCATCCTGAAAAAGCTCAGGGAATTCCCCGGCGTAGAACTGGAGAACCTGGATTAAGCCTTCAACGTTTCCACCATGGCACGGGCCACTGCGGCGGATGCACCGGCTCCGCCCAGTTGCGCCCGTACATCGGCATAATCCTTCAGCATCCTTTCTCTATAGGCCGCATCTTCCAGGATATGGCCCATCTCCTCCATGAGCGCCTGTGAAGTGAGCTCATTCTGAATTAGTTCCTTGAAGGCGGGACGGTCAATGATAAGGTTGGCCAGGGAGACATATTTGACCTTTATCATCTTTAGCATGATGGCGGCGCTCACAGGATTGAGCCTGTAACCCACCACCTGGGGCGTGCCGATGAGCGCCGCTTCCAGCGACGCCGTTCCGGAGTTGATTACGGCCGCTTCCGCGTGGCGGAGCGTACCGTAGGTTTCGCCGAAAACCACGTGCACATAGTCCCGCTCCCCCAGATACCGGCTATAGTCTTCCTGCGTCCTTTCCGGGGCGGCGGCCACCACAAAGTGATAATCCGGATGGGATGCATGCCATTTATCGGCAAATTCCATGAGAATGGGCATCATATGGCTGATCTCAAATCCCCGGGAACCGGCCAGGAGGGCAATCCAGGGCTTGTCCGGAAGGCCTGTGCGGGAAAGGTATTCCGCCCGGCTCTCCTGCATGGCAGGGCTTTGGTCAATGGCATCCACCAGGGGGTTCCCCTCATAGACAAAGGGAACGCCCTTTGCCTGGAAATACGGCTTTTCGAAGGGGAAAACGATAAAGAGCCTGTCCACATAGGCCTTAAGCTTGCGGATACGGCCTTCCCGGCTGGCCCACACTTTAGGAGCTATGTAATAATAGACCTTGAAGCCGGCTTTATGGGCAAATTCGGCTATGCGGAAATTGAAACCGGGGTAATCTATGAGAATGACCACGTCCGGCTTCCAGGAGAGGATGTCCTCCTTGCAGCGGCGGACGTTCTTTAGCAGGCTGTTACCGTTTTTAAGCACCTCCCAGAGGCCCATTACGGCGCCTTCCCGGTAGTCCTTCACCAGTCCGGCCCCATTCTGCTTCTCATGAAAGACTCCCTCCATCATGGGACCGCCCCAGAAGCGGATATCGGCCTTGGGATCCTCTGCGTAAAGACCCTTCATGAGGTTGCTTCCATGCAGGTCCCCGGAGGCTTCACCGGCTATGATATAATATCTCATAGCGTTTTGAGGCGTTCAAGCTCCTCCAGGTCTGTCATTTCGGCATTGAAGGGAACGATGGTTATCCAACCCTGCTCCAGCAGGAGATGGTCGGCCGTTTCCGAGTCCTCATCGTCGTTCACAAAGGTTCCGCGCATGAAGACGGCCTTCTCCCCGTCTTCCAAAGTAACGCGGTAATGTTGCCATAGGAAACTGTCATTGAGCACGCCCAGGCTGCTTTCGTCCCACGGCTCGAACTCCTTGATCCAGTGTCCAAGCCCCTGGCGGGCCATTTTTACGCCCTTGATGTCTTCCAGCGGCATGGCCGGAAAGTTGATGTTATAGTACAGTCCGGGATGGTTCTCCGGCCAGTTGTCTATGAGCTTTTTCATGATGTCCGGCAGCAGGGCCTCCACCACGGAGAAATCCGCATCCGGCCGGAAGTCGCAAAGCGATACGCCGATGGCCCTCCGCCCGTTGATCACGGCCTCTTCCGCAGCGCCCAGCGTTCCGCTGTAATTGGCTGCCGTAGAAGCGTTTGTCCCATGATTGATGCCGCAGACCACCAAGTCCGGATCCCGGTTCTCATACTTGTATTCCAGGCCGAATTTAACGCAGGAAGCCGGCGTGGCGTCCAGATAGGTCCACTTACCGGGACCTTCTTCCGGAAGGTCCTTGTAGGCCAGTTGCTTCACGCCCAGGGAAACCGCCATGGAAGTGGCGCTCTGGTGAAACTTGGGCGCCACCACGGTAACGTCCCCGAACTTGTCCATAATCCTGGCCAGCACGTGAATCCCCCGCGCCTTATAGCCGTCGTCATTGCAAATGAGAATCTTCATAGAATACAAAGTTATAATAAAATATACGATAATAAAATAGAATCTTCTCAACTTGTAATTATCTTATCGGAGCGAAGCGACTAGGCGGCTTCTGCCGCCCGGCCGAAGGCCGAATATGC
>CAMHKD010000025.1:0-26653 GCA_946185645.1 uncultured Bacteroidales bacterium | reverse complement strand
CGTTGGTGTAATTCCACATGTACAGGAAAGCGGCCCAGCAGAAGAACTGCACCAGACCCACCGTCCAGAAGGCCTCGGGAGCCTTTTTCAGGAGCTGGAACAGGCCTTCCTTCTTTTCCTCCCCGGCCTGGGGGGCAATGCCGTGGAATTCGGCATACTCCTTGGGAGGCATCTCCTTCACCTTGAAGAAGGTGTAGAGGACGCAGAGGATGAGGATGGCGGCGCCGGCGTAGAAGGAATACTTTACGCTGTCAGGAATCTCGCCCAGGTCGGCCTCGTTGGCAATGCCGATCCAGGTAAAGAAGATGGGAAATACATAACCCACCAGGGAACCGGCGTTGCAAAGGAAGCTCTGGATGCTGTAGGCCGTGGTTTTCTGCTCCTCGTTCACCATGTCTCCCACCATCATCTTAAAGGGCTGCATGGCCACGTTGATGGAGGTGTCCAGGAAAATGAGCGAGAACAGGCCGAACCACATGGCCATGTTAAGGCCCAGGAACAGACGGGTGCTGAAATGCAGGCTGCCGGCGTTGGGAAGGAAGATCATCACCAGCACGGCAATGATGGCTCCGATGAGCAGGTAGGGCTTTCTGCGGCCCATCTTACACCAGGTGCGGTCGCTGTATTTGCCGATTAGCGGCTGAACGATCATGCCCATCAGCGGGGGCAGGATCCAGAAGAAGGAAAGGGTGTGCGGATCGGCGCCCAAAGTGGCGAAAATCCGGCTGATGTTCGCGCTCTGAAGCGCATAAGCTATCTGTACTCCGAAGAATCCGAAGCTCAGATTGAACATCTCCCAAAAACCGAGATTGCGTTTAGCGGACATTGTATTTAGTGTTTTTCCTATGCAATTAGCATCACAAAAATAATTGTTTATACAATAAAATAAACGCGCGCAGGAACGAACGGCCGGATTGGTGCGACGAAAGGGAGGAATCTCCGGACGAACGGAAGGGCCGATTTGGCGTTTTAAGGAAAATAAGCTACATTTGGAAAGCCAATTTGCCTATGGGTAGTATCCGTGCATCTTACATTATCCATCTGATGGCCCTGCTCCATGTAGTGGCCACCCTCATGTGCATGCTCATGGGCATCAACGATTCGCTCCTTCTCACCCTCCTCACCATGACCATGACGGTGCTGCTGTGCCTTAACAAGCAGCTTTCGGCCGAGTTTGCCGCCATAGTGATTGTGATGGTGAACGTGCTGGGTTTCCTCATGGGAACCTTTGGGGCGGACCTGCTGGAGCTGTTCATTAATAACCAAATGGTTGTGAGGGGTTTAGCTACCTTCATAACAACGGAACTGCTGGGCTGGGGCGTGCTGCTTTTCGTGCACCTCTTCCCCACCCGTGTGGCTGCAAAAGGCAACTGGAGCAGCAACATCGGCTGGATGGTGGCGGCCGTTACCATCGTGTTCATGCTCCGGGTGGGGCTGGACCTTTTGCTGGCATCGGCCGAACCCGGCGTGGAGACCATCCAGGGCATCATGGAAGTGAGTGCCTTCTGCTTAATCTTCGTGCTGTATTTCGCCGCCCGCATGCGCAATCAGACAGATATAGAGCGGGAAAAGACGCACCAGGCCGAATTCCGCTACATGGCCCTCAAGCAGCAGGTGAACCCCCATTTCCTCTTTAATTCGCTCAACGTGCTGGATTCTCTGGTTCAGGAGAGTTCCCCGGATGATGCCAGTCGCTATGTGCACAAACTGGCGGGTATGTACCGCTACATGCTGCAGCATGAGGGAGAGAGCCTTGTCCGCCTGTCGGAAGAGATGGAATACACCCGCATGTATGTGGAACTCATGCGCGTACGCTTCCCCAAAGGCCTGGACGTAATGATCAACGTTCCGGAGGAAGACCTTCAGTTCCATGTGGTTCCGTGCGCCGTGCAGCTGCTGGTGGAGAACGCCACCAAGCACAACGTGATTTCGGAAGAAAACCCGCTTGTGGTGGATATTGTTTCGGATGCCCGCACAAAGACCATCCGGGTTAGCAACAACCGCATTCCCCGCCTCTCCCCTTCCCATTCCACGGGCCTGGGACAGGCCTATATCAAGCAGCAGTACAGTGACCAGACCAGCCGGGAAGTCCTCATTGAATCCACCGATACCCTTTACAGAGTAACCTTACCCCTATTGTAACTATGCAGAAACTCACCGCATTCATTATTGAAGATGAGCCTCGTGCACAGAGAATCCTTCAAAACCTGCTTTCCAGCGAATTCCCGGACATTACCGTCCTGGGATCGGCCCCTTCCGTTGTTGCTTCCGTAGAATGGCTCAAAGCCCACGACGGCAGCACCCCGGAGCTTCCCTCCCCGGACATCATTTTCATGGATGTGGAGTTGCAGGACGGCAACAGTTTTCAGATCTTCGACAAGGTTGATATTAAGGGACAGGTTATTATGACAACGGCCTACGACAGCTATGCCGTAAAGGCCTTTGAGGTGAACTCGCTGGACTATTTGCTAAAACCCATTGAACCGGAAGACCTCCGGCGGGCCATTTCCAGGGCCGAAGCCGCCCAGACGGACGTTCCATCGCCCGTAACGGCTTCATCGGCCCCACCCAAGGAAAAATACCTCATTAAGCTCAATGACCGCATTGTGCCCCTGAAGGCCCGTGAAATAGCCTTTTTCTATTCGGAGGCCAAGAATTCCTATGTGGTGAGAACGGACGGCACCTCCTTCATCCTGGACGACTCCCTGGACACCATCGAGCAGCAGATGGATCCTCGCCGTTTCTTCCGCATTTCCCGCAGCTGCATAATAGCGGAAGACGCGGTGGACAGCGTAACCAAACTCGTTGGCAGCCGTCTCCGCGTCCTCCCCAGCGTCAAATTCAAAGGTAATCTGGACCTTACGGTCTCCCGAGCCCGGGTAGATGCCTTCCTGGACTGGTTGCAGCAGAACTAGCGGTCTCTTCCGGAGGTTAAAACCAGACTCTTTATCTGCTTGCAGAGCTTCTCGTTTCCGATGAGGCTCTCCAACGTGCAGTGCATCCTGAAGCGCCAGTAATAGCGCGGGATGGCGGGCACGTTGATGCGCTCGTCGGACGGGTTGCCCGGATAGCGCGCGTCTCCGTCAATGGAAATCCAGTCCTGCAGCGGCAGCACGGCCAGCATGGCCGGGGACTGCAAGTGCTGGAAGAGGATCTGCTCGCACACCCACGGCTCGCAGAAATACGGCGTATCCCCAATGTGGTGCAGCATTTCGTGATAGAAGCGGTCCGTAAGGGCGCGGTCTTCCTCCCACCAGGCCCTCAGCGGAGCCATGTCGTGGGTGCCGGTGGCGCAGACGCAGAGGTACGGATAGCCGGTCGGGTCTCCGAAGAGCTGCTTGGGATCCTTGGGCATCCGCTGGATTTCCAGGGATAGGATGTTAAGGTCGGCCATGGTCTCCGGGACGCAGGCGGGAATCATGCCCAGGTCCTCGCCGCAGGCCAGCATGCCGGTGGCATCCAGCAGGGCGGGCAGTTTCTTATAGGCCGATTCCTTCCAGCAGGCGTCGTTCCGGTGATAAAAGAAGTCGTTGTACAGGAGGTTGTAGCGCTCTTTCTGGCCTTCGTCCAGGGCAAAGTACGCCCGGCTGGAAAGCGGTGCGGAAATGCGCGGATGGTAGAAGCCCTTCTTGCGCGGATCCTCGATGAAGAGGACGTCCGTCTCATCCCAGCCTTCCTGCGGGGTAACATACCGGCCGCCGCTAATGTCGAAACCGCGTTCACGGAGTTCGTGCTCGCTGAACGGCACGGCGGGATTGAAGTATCCCATGAGGCCCGTCTTGTACTTGAGCGGAATTTCCCAGATGCGGAAGAAGCCCAGGATGTGGTCTATGCGGAAGGCGTCGAAATACTCGTTCATCTTGTGCAGGCGGTTCTTCCACCAGGCATAGCCGTCCTCGGCCATCTTTTCCCAGTTGTAGGTGGGGAATCCCCAGTTCTGGCCGTCCACGGCAAAGGCATCCGGCGGTGCGCCCGCCTGGCTGTCCATGTGGAAGAGGGCCGGGAAGGTCCAGGCGTCGCAACTGATGCGGCTCACGCCGATGGGAAGGTCTCCCTTGAGGATCACGCCATGCTTGTGGGCATAGGCCACGGCCTCTTTGAGCTGGAAATCCAGCTGGAACTGCACGTAGCAGTAGTAGTCAATTTCCGCGCGGTTTTCCGCAATGAATTCGTCAACCTTCTTCTTGTTGTATTTGGCAAAGCCTTTCCACTGGGCGAAATCGGCCGTCTTGTTCCTGTCGCGGAGCACGCAGTATGCGGCATAGGGCAGGAGCCAGTATGCATTGTCTGCGGCAAAGTCTTTGTACTCAGGCGTTTCCATTACCTTGGCACCGCTCTTTTCAAAGGCCTTCCGGATGTAGCGCTCCTTGGCTTCGTTCACCTTCTCATAGTCCACCTTGTCCAGGGCGTTCAGCTGGTCCTTGAGTTCCTTGTAGGCTTTGTCGGCCCGGATTCCCAGGGCGGGCAGGTGCAGGAACTGCGGATGCAGGGCGAAGGAGGAATTGGCGTTGTACGGGTACGAATCCACCCAGGTGCGGGTCATGGTTGTGTCGTTGATGGGCAGCAGCTGGATCACGTTCTGACCGGTTGCCACGGCCCAGTCCACCATCTTCTTTATGTCGTTGAACTCTCCTACGCCAAAGCTCTCTTCCGTGCGGAGGGCGAAGACCGGGATGGCCACGCCGGCACCCCGCCAGGGAACCACGGGGAACTGGGATTCAATATTGCCCAGGGTGATGTGCTGGCCCTTGGGCGGAATCTCCGCAAAGAGATGGTTGCCGCCGTTTTCCCAGGTTACGGGCTTGAGCGTCTTTTTGTCCACCACCAGGAATTTGAATTCGAAGGCGTCCTTCACGTCCAGGTCAATGTTCCAGTACGGGAAGTTCCAGTCTTCCATGAGGATGGGTTTGTCCCAGCCCTGCAGGGTCTTTCCTTTGGTGCCCACAATGGCAAGTGCCTGATTGGGACGCACTTCCGGAGCTGTGACGCAGAAGGTGACATTGCCCTTCATGGGGTTCACGGGAGCTTTGTCCCGCCTGAAGATCACATCCTTGAAGGCCGATGACCAGAAGGCCGAATTGGCAGGACGGTCCATCCAGCGGGAACGGATTTCCAGGTCTCCGGACGCGGGCAGACGGAGCGTGTGCTTCCGCCATTCCGTGCGGACCACCTTGCCGTCGGCAATGATGGAAAAATGATAATCGTGTGTATCGGCAAAATCCTTAGCCGAAAACTCTCTCTCCCAGATGCCTCCGTAGATGCATTTCATCTCCAGGCAATGCTTGCCCACGTTCAGGCACACCTTCTCTCCCCAGCGGGTGATGTATCGGACACTGATTTTGATGTTCATTTTAGCGTTACGAATTTGGTTATACGCAAAAATAAAGGGATTGCATTTATTCTGCAACCCCTTTGTTGACGAACGGTTGATTTTTGCCGACGAACCGTTACTGTCCGCCCAGCCTGTCGAAAAACTCCAGCGTCTGCGCCCAGTTACGGAAGGGCTCTTCCCCAAACTTGATGAGGGTTCCCAGGAAGCCGTCGGCTCCGTCTTCAGAGCTATGTGCGTCAATGAGATAGTCCCCCAGCATCAGTTCCTTGTGGGTGCCCAGGATCACGCGGTTCCAGGCCGGAACGTCCAGCCAGCGGTCTATCCAGGCCTGACGGTCCTGTTGGCACAAAAGGTACACGTCGTATTGCTGTGCCAGTGTCCGGAATCCTCGTACGGCCTCATTCACAGGCTCTCCGTTGCGGGTGTCATAAAGCACGTCGTCCACATTGATGAGCAGCACCCGTTTCTTCCGTTTTTCCTGGCGGTCGTCCACCCACTGGATCACGGGCAGGAGCGCGTGCAGCATGGCTTTTTCATTGAGCGCATGCTCCCCGTTGAAGCGGATGGCCTGGCGGTAGTGGGCGTGGAATTCGTCGTAGCAGTCCACCAGCGTGTCTTCCCGGCCGAAAAGACCCCATACGCGGTCTCCGTCGTTGGTCTTCAGCCTTTGGGCCGTTACCTCCCGGAAAGCGTCCAGGAAGCCTTTTGTGATCATGAACCACGTCTGCCCGTCGGCGCGGGGATTCTGGAATTCCATCTTCCCCAGCCCCATGTTCTTCCGGATGGTCTCCTCCAGGTGCAGGGCGGGATTCACGCAGATGCGGTCGAAGCCGCTGAGCTGCTCCGTGAACATGCCTCCCATGGACGTGCCGATGATGAGATCCGGCTGCTCCTTCTGGCAAAGGTCTTTCAGAAACGCCTGGGCTTCAGCGGGTTCCACCGGAACGTCCGGGGAAATCACCGTTGCGTTGGGCATCAGTACACGTAACCTTTCGGCCGTCCCCGTAGAGCCGGCCGAAGCAAATCCATGGATATAGATTATCTTTTTCCCGGCCATCAGGGACGGCCGGGCATACTGATACAATTCCATTAATAGTGCACTATGGTAATTACCACCTTGCCGGCTTCCTTGCCGCGGACAACCTTCATCCGCATTTCGCCGGTGACCTTTGTGCCGGTACCCAGCTCGGTGAGCTTGGCCTCGATGCCGGGTTCGCCCGTGCCGATAAGATCGGCCTCCGTGAGTTCCCCTGCCCACAGGACGGGACCGTAGCTGTGGCTGATTACCCAGTTGCCCGGATCTATGCCGTCGAACTCATATTCATCCACACCTTCCTTAACCATGAAGCGCTTGGTTTGGTCGTTGCCGCCATAACCGCCGCCCCGCATGCCGGGAGTGCGTTTGTTCATTTCCACTTCACCGCCGGTGCCAAATGTGGCCTCAGGCCTGGGATAATAGTAATCCAGACCGCTATCGAAGGCTTCCACCTCAAAGTAGTAGTCACTTTCGGTATTGAGGCTATGCAGTTTGAAGTAGTTCTGGTCATAGACGATGTAGCTGTTGTAGAGCTTCTTGGGCTCAATGCCGTAGCGGATGATGTAGCCGTCGGCACCCGGGACGGGATCCCACAGCAGCTGTGCCTCGCGGGCATCCTGAGGGTTGCGGACCACCTTCACGCCTTCCACATAAGTGCTCTTCCCTTCGTTGGGATTACCGAAAACGCGGAGATCCTTCACGCTGAACTTGGCGCCGTCGTGGCACTGACGGGTGTTGATGAGTTTGACGTAGCGGGCCATCACCGGCTCTGCAAGCTGGGTATAGTCGTGGTGGAAGTCATATTTGTTCTCGCTCTTGTCAATAACCTTCTTCCAGCTCTGTCCGTCCACGGAAACCACAACGGTGTAGCACTGGTAGTATTCCGGAAGAGCGGGTGCGGGAGCGCCGAATCCGCCGCCGAAACCGCCGCGGGCGGGCTGCTCAGCGCCGATATGGTCAAAATTGCACTGGATGGCGCGGATATCGGCCACCTTGCCCAGGTCCACCTGGAAGAACTCGCCGGGATCTCCGGTTTCCGCTGCCCAGTTGGTCATGAAGTCTTCGTCCACGCCGTTCTCCGGAACATAGTTCTCGAAGGTGGAAGAGACGGTGACTTTCTTCTTGTGGGAGAGGAGTTTCCAGCCGGTCCAGTTGTTGTCCACGGCGTCCGTGCGGGTGCCCGGCCAGTACTGCGGATAGTCGCCGAATTCCACGTTGGAATGCATTACACCTTCATTGTCCACGGCCGTAGGGAAGATGGCAAGTTCCGAGCCGCGTCCTGCGCCGCCATAGCTGGAAGGGATCATGCAGATGGTCCAGAGCTGGCCGTTCTTGTCGTGGAAGGTGCTGCCGTGGCCGGCGCCCACCGCAAAGCCTGTGGTCTTGAAGGTGAGCGGGTTATGCTGGGAATAAGTGAAGGGACCCATGGGGCTGTCGCTCACGTATACGCCGTGAGAATAGGACAGGAGTTCCAGGCCGATGGCGGCATACTGCAGATAGTATTTGCCGTTGTGCTTGGTCATCCAGGGACCTTCAATCCAGGGATACTCTTCCTCGCCGTAATCCCGTCGGCCATTGAAGATGGAGAAGATCACGTCGTCACGGGTACGTTTCTCGAAGCCGTGGTTGCGGTAGTCGCTGAAGAAGAGGACTTCCGGTCCCTTGATCTCCTTGAAAGTGGTCTTGTCCAGTTCCACCACCTTGAAAGGCATGAGCTGGGACCAGCCGTAATACAGATAGAGATGTCCGTTGTCGTAGAACATGTTGGCGTCTCCGTAACGGTCGCTGTCAAAGGTTCCGCACTGGACCCATTCACCCTTTCTGGGATCTACGGCCCGGTATACGTTCTTGTTGTTCATGGAGCAGCCGTACAGGGTGCCGTCCATCTCTACCACGGAAACCACGCCGCCGGGATAATTGGGGGCATCCACATAGGTCCAGTCCTTGAAATCCGGTGAGTACCAGTAGCCTTTCCGGTGAGAGACAAAGAGGAAATAGTCGTTGTCATAAATGAGGACAACCGGTTCACCGCCCCGGTATGACCGCTCGTGGTCAATTACCAGGTCCAACGGGTTGCAGAAGGTTTCTTTTTGCTGTGCAAAAGCGCTGATACTCAGAAGAGTAAGTGCTATTGATGTGAAAAGAATGCGAAATACTTTTGAGGACATAGTGTTATTAGTTTTGTCTATTAATACAAAAATATGTAATTTTAGGGTGAAAAACAAAGAACTTGGTATGAAACGCTTAACCGTTTTGATTTTCTGCCTTTCCATGGCAATTTCCGCCCACGCTCAGGGGCTTGTAATCAATGATTTGGAGTATTTTGAGGAAACTGGTGTAAACGTATTGGTATACAGCAACCAGTACACCGGCATGTTCTGCGACGAGAAAACCGCCGGCGTGGAGATTATCCAGCGCGGGGAACGCATCGTCACGGGCGGCGGCGTCCGCCTCATGAACACCCCGGAGCAATGGGACATTTATGCCGATCTGCTTACGCGGGACGTGGACCGCAAAGCCGGCTCCATCACCCTGGGCTTCGACTATCCGGACTATGGTTTCAAACCCCGTATAGAGGTGAAGGCCAAGGGCACCGGCTTTACCATGGCCGTGTACCTGGACCAGCCCTTGCCCGCCTTCCTGGAGGGCAAGGCCGGCCTTAACCTGGAGTTCTTCCCGGCGTCCTACTTCGGCAAGAACGTGCTGGTGGACGGCAAGGCCAAGGTGCTCCCCCGCTATGCCGCCGGAGAGACCAGCATGCATCCCGTGAGCGAGAAGGTAACCCAGTTCTTCGGCCTTTCCACCTTTGACGACCGTGGCCGCAACGAGTTCATCGTTCCCGCTCCCTTCGCCACCGGACACCGTTTTGTGATGGCTCCGGAGGACGAGAATCTCAGGGTGAGCATCTCTTCGGAAAGCGAACTCAATCTCTTCGATGGCCGCAACCTGGCCCAGAACGGCACTTTTGTGGTTCGTACCTTCCTTCCCTCCGGCAAGACGGGTAAAGTGGTGGAATGGGACGTACAGCCCGCCTATGACCCTTCCTGGGTGCGCAAGCCCAATATCGGCATTTCCCAGATCGGTTATGCCCCCGGCGCCAAGAAACTTGCCGTGCTGGAGCTGGACAAAAAGGATCCTGTGGCACCGGAAGCCACGCTTTACCGCGTGATGGAGGACGGTTCCTCCCAGGTGGCCAAGAAGATCCGTGTAAAGAACTGGGGTGTTTTCAACAACCGATACAACTATGCCAGGGCCGATTTCAGCGATGTCCGCACGCCGGGCCTGTACTGCCTGGAATACAAGGGCGTCCGAACCAATCCCTTCCCCATCGCATCGGACATTTATGCCGATACCTGGCATCCCACCATGGACGTGTGGCTGCCGGTGCAGATGGACCATATGGAGGTGAATGAAGGCTACCGCATCTGGCACGGCCGTTCCCATATGGACGACGCCCTGCAGGCCCCCGTGGGCTATGAGCAGCAGGACGGTTACCGGCAGGGTCCGGAAACCAATACCAAATATGCTTCTTATGAGCACATCCCCGGCCTGGCCGTTGGCGCCTGGTACGATGCTGGAGACTTCGACATCCAGTCCGGTACGGTCATCGGCCTCACCACCCAGCTGGCCGCCCTGTGGGAAAGCCAGCGCCCGGAACGGGACCAGACCTTCATTGACCAGAAGACGCAGTTTGTGGACATCCACCGCCCGGACGGCGTTCCGGATGTGATCCAGCAGTGTGAACATGGCGTTCTCAACATTATTGCACAGGTGGAGAACATCGGCTTTGTGGCCCAGGGCATCGTACAGGGCACCATGCACCAGTACCATCACCTGGGAGACGCTTCCACCATTACGGACGGCCTGGTATATGATCCTTCGCTGGAGCCTTACCAGCAGGTGGGCCTTCGCTCCGGTACCCGGGACGACCGTTTTGCCTTTACCTCCAACGGCAACAGCCCTGCCGGCCAAATGTCCACCATCGCTGCTCTGGCGGCCGCTGCACGAGTGTTGAAGCCGTACAGCCCGGATGTGGCGGACCGTGCCTTAAAGAATGCCCTTAAGCTCTGGGAAGAGAATTTTGAGGCTGCCGATCCGGCCCGGATGAGAGGCATGGCAGGTGGCCGGGGCGGCGGATTCGGCGGTTTTGGGGACGGTCGTGTCCAGGCTGCCATCCAGCTCTGGCGCACAACCGGAGAGCAGAAATACAAGGACTTCTTTGAGCCGCTGGTCCGGGCTCAGCTGCAGCCCCGGGAGATGCCGCAGGGCGTCAATTTCGCCTGGCGCAACCAGGGCGCGGCCCGCGGTGTCCAAGTGCCCATGGCGGAACTGGGTTCAGTTGGCTTCTACGGCGGTTTCGGCCGCGGTGGCGGTGTGGATGTTACCACAGCCCTCGCCATTTATAACGACATGGACGAAAGCTTCCAGGAAGCCGTCCGCAAGGCCATTCCGGCCTATGTGGAAGGCCTTATGGCCCAGGCGGGCAAGAACCCTTACGGTGTGCCCATTTCCGGCCGCGGCTGGGCCGGCAACGAGCAGATACTGGGCTGGTGCATCAACCTGTACAATGTCTGGAAGCTCTTCCCGGACCAGGTGGACCCGCAGCTCATCCTGGACGGCATGAACTACATCTACGGCTGCCATCCGTACTCCAACGTTTCCTTCATCACGGGCGTGGGCGTTTCCACCAAGAAGGTGGCCTATGGAAATAACCGGGCCGATTATACCGTTATTCCCGGCGGCCTTGTCCCCGGTCTCCTTATCATGGCTCCGGACTATCTGGAATGCAAGGACGACTATCCTTTCCACTGGGGAGAAAACGAGTGCTGCACCCGCAACGCCGTCCAGATCGTGGTCTGCTCCCTCGCCTGCGAAGAAATCGCCCGCACGCTGGAATAGGCCACCAACGGTTGTTGTCAGGGGCAGTGCTCACGGAGCGTGAGCACTGCCCCTGACAATACTTTATTCGCTTAGTGAATGAAGCCGGAAGGAGAAGTTTCCTTTGGCGTCCAGATAGGTTAGGGCGTCGTTTAGGAGGGTTTTCTTTCGGTTTTCATTCATGCCTGAATGGAAAAGGATGTCTATGAAGGTCTCAAGGCCCTGGTCTGACAGGCCTACGGTCTCTATCAAATAGACAATGGGATTCTCCTGCTGCAAAACAGCGTCCAGGTCAAACGGGAGGCTGGCTTTGGCAAATTCCTCCTTTACGTCCGAAAGGGAGTAATCCGGAACGTCATCCAGGAACAATCCCAGCCTGCGTGCTATAAGCAGCAGCATCTCCCCTATCCGGTCAATCTCTCTGATGATATAGTCTTCCATTTGTCTTATTCTTTTATTTTCAGCCGTTGGATGATGTCGTCGCAGGATTTCAACAGTCCCCTGGCGGAGAAATACTCCAAGGCTAATGTGACGATACAGAGAATTGCAACGATGATTCCCCGTCTCCACATCAGTTCCGTGCTGATGTTCATGGTTGTCATATGGAGGGTGACGGCAATGACAAAGGCGAAGAAAAAGAGGCAGATACCGGCCACCAGGGCGATGTATCTCTTTTTGAATCTCAGCAGGTTTTGGGTAGTGGAAAGGATGTCGCCATTGTAGATATCTTCTTCCCGGACACCTTTGTATACCCAGAATATGCCGGGGAAGAAGATGAGGCTGTAAATGATAAGGGAAACCGGCAGCCACCAAGGGTATCCCATGACAAAACATAAAACCACGGCTACAACCGCCAATGCTATCCCGACAGGCAGCGTCTTTTTGGACAGGAAAAGCCTGCGCACGTCCTTTTTCATCGCATTCTCTATCAACTCCTTGTTGATGATCTGCTGCTTGTCGAACCGTTCCTTAAGATCGGCATAATCCTGCCGCATCTGCTCCAGTTCCTGATTGATATCGAATTCTTCCTTGTTCATGGCACGAGTGATTAAAGATGGGACTTTTTGAGTTCTTCCTTGATTCGATGCAATTGGAAGGAAACATTCTTCACCGAGATACCCATGATGGCGCCGATCTCCTCGTAGCTCAGGCCTTCCAGCCACAGGAGGATGATGGCGCGGTCCACCAGGCCCAGCTGATTGATACGGGCATAAAGCCGTTTGGTCTGCAGGGCCCTGTCGTCCGTATCCTCAAACGGGTCTATGTCCACGCTCAACGGTACGCGCTGCCCTCCCTGCCGGCTTTTTTTGTCGGCATTGAGGCAGCAGTTCAGCGATACACGGTAAATCCAGGTCCGGACGTCGGATTCCGCGCGGAATGAGTCGTACCCCTTCCAGAGCCTGATCAGAATCTCCTGGAAGAGGTCGTCAATCTCATCCGAGTCCTTCGAGAACATGTAGCACACCGAGTAGATGGTGCTCTTGTGCTCCCGGACCAATTGGGTGAATACTTGTTCCTTGTTATCCATTTTCTATCGAATCTACACCCGTTAGACAACAAAGGATGCAAAAAACTATAAAATTAGTTAAGAAATACCCTTTCCGGGGAAGAAGCGAGGGACGCTCCTGCAGTATTTTTCGTACTCAGGGTACTTGCCGCCGCTGATTTCTTCGGCCAGCGAGGAACTGCCCTGGAAGAGCACAATCAGCAGCAGGGCGCCGATAATGCTCCAGTTGATGATGCCCATACCTGCGCCGATGGAAAAGACGTAGAAGGCCACCCAGATGGCCTGTTCGGCAAAGTAATTGGGATGGCGGCTGCGGCTCCAGAGCCCAAGGGTATTGAAGCCTTTGTTATACGGCGCCGGCAGGTCTTCCAGTTTCTTCCCTTCCTTGAGCATCGCCCATTTTTTGGTCTGGAAGGCCCACTGCTGCTCATCGGCAACGGTTTCCCAAATAATGAAGCTAAGCATAAGGACGGCGGCAATGCCGTCCACCCAGCCGAAAGGCGTGGCCGATTTCATAGCCACAAGGGCCGGGAAAGTGGTCATGAGCACCAGCGCATTCTGGTAGATGGAAATAAAGCCCAGGTCGAACAGGGCCCAGGCCCAGCGCTTCCTGAAGGCCGATCCGGAACGTACAACCGCCCAGCGGTAGTCTTCCACGCCCTCCCAGAATTTAAGCTTGTAGGCACCTTTACGGGCAAAATTGAAGGTGAGGCGGATGCCCCACAGGGTTGCCAGGACGGCCATCACTACCAGGCGGGCGCTCATGCCTCCCTTAATGGCAATTACCCAGGTGTAAGCAATGGGAAGCAGGCTCCAGAGCTTGTCCATCTGGGAATTGTTACCCGTGAGCTCTCCCACGATAAAGCAGAAGGCAGCGCTGCAGCCGGCAATGATACCCAGTATCTTCAACACCTCAAACTGGCTCTCATCCAGCGCGGGACCCACAGAGAAATATAACAGCGGGCAAACGATGATGGACAGGGCCAGAAGAGTGGCCATCAGGGGAATATTCATTTTTTTCATAGGTACGTTTTTAATTTTCCAACATAGCTTCACAGCCTTCCAGAATGTCCTGGAAGGCCTCTTCAAAGTCTCCGGTATACCACGGATCGGCCACGTCCCGGCCCACGCCTGTGTACGACATCATGAGGTGGATCTTTCCCTCCGGGTCCTCCGGGATGATCCGGCGGATCCAGCGGAGGTTGGAAGCGTCCATGCAGATGATGCGGTCGAAGCGGTCATAATCGGCCCGGGTAACCTGACGGGCACGTTTCCCGTTGTCAAACGGTACTCCGTGCTGAGAGAGGCTGCGTTTGGCCGGCGGATAGATGGGGTTGCCGATCTCTTCCGTTGACACCGCCGCCGACTCTATGTAATACTGCCCCTCAAGACCTTTGGCTTTCACCAAGGCCTTGAGGATGAATTCCGCCATAGGGCTTCGGCAGATATTTCCATGACAGACAAACAGTACTCTCATTGCTTGATTTCCGGATGCTCTGCCAGCAGTTTATCGGTCCATGCCCGGAAGTCGCTCCAGCGGTAATAATGGTCCTGGACGGGGGTAAGATTGGGCAGTGTGGCCTCGTTCTCGTTGAACACCAACTTGAAGAGGATATCTCCTTTCTTGTTCTTGTAAAAGACGAACAGGAGGGTGGCGGCCATTGGAATCTGATAGTTCTGGAACCAGTACTTGGCTTCCTCCGGGGTGGCCGGAATATGGCCCATCTCATTGACGTTAAGAAGCGTTACAAGTCCTTCCAGGATATAATCGTGGCCAAAGCGCAGATGCGCGGCCTGATTGGGATCCTTGAAGGATGCTTCGGCCTTTTCAATGATGTCCTCAAGTAACGGAATCATGGAATAGCGGGCGGTGATATCTCCATAGAAGGAAGAGTAATTATCCGCTTCCCAGAATCTCAGGCGCTGCTCTTCCGTGAGCAAGTCGTCAAACAGGGGCTCCTTCTCGTAATTGTGGTAACCGCAGTATAGCGACCACAGCTCTTTGTTAAAGACCGCAACGCCGCCTTCGAACTCATTGAGGAAACTGCTGTCTGTGAATAGCTTATCCAATACTTCCTGATAGCCGGAAGTGCGCTCAAAGAACTCTTCGGCGCTTTCGATTGCAGGTTTTTCATCAATGCCTTTGAAACGGCGCAGCAATGGCCTGGGGGCGCTGGGGGGAGCAATGATGCTCATGCCTTCGTGGTCTGAGTGCAATCGCATCATCAGTTTGGGATTGCCGCTCTTGAGCCCCAGGGTGAAGGCTCCCATGCTCACAATGCAGCGTTGTCCCGTGGAAGAGAGGGCGTCCACCTTCTTCCGGCCCTTGAATACCTGCGGGAACTGCTCATAGGTGAATGTGCCGATGGCCTGGTGCTGGTCGTAACCCAGCGGTACCAGGTCTCCCGTGTTGATGTACGGTATCAGATAGAAGTCCTCGAACCGACGGGCGAAGTCTTCTCCATACGGAGTAAGAAGTTTCCCGGCCTTTGCCTTTTCAAAGACCTCATGCAGGAAAGTATAGGTCCTGGAATTCCAGGCATAGCGGGAGCCGTGGCGGCCATAATGGCTGATATAGAAGGGCTTATAACCGGCCGGAGCTTTGCTCATGGAGCCAAATTCCTCCATCCGGTGCGGCCCTTCCATACCGTATGCCTTTCGCACATCGGCCTTTACCTTGTCCAGCACATCGTATTGCTGGGCATTCAATAAAAGGCAGGAACACAGGATTCCTGCCATCAGGAGTAAAGTTCGTTTCAGCATAAACAGGTCTTACGGCTCGATTACACGGTAGTGACCGCTCAGGTGCATGAAGGCGAAGAGGCGGAGGATGCCGTCATAATAGGCGTCGAAGTAACCGTCCTCGTAGGGTTTGTTTTCGCTGTCCCAGAGGCGCTGGGCGAACTCACGGGCAATCTCGTGGTCGGCAGCCAGCGTAGCAGCCGCCAGGGTGGCAACCAGACCCACGGAATGGCGCGTGCCCTGTCCCCGGAACTCTCCCATGCCGGCGGGCATGGCAAATTCCACTTCCGTGCCGTCCACATTGTACTGGTCGGCAAATTCATCTATACCCTTGGAATAGAAGAAGTCCTGGATGGTGTTGGCATACCAGGTCTGCCACTCGCGGTCTGCGCAGGCCCAGGAATAGTCCAGGGCGATGTTCATGGGAACTCTCCAGGAGTCGAAGCGGAAGGCGGGTTTCATCCTGCGGCCGAAGAAGGCGGGCGTCTCGATCACCGTGCCGTCGAAGTTGTTGGTGTCCGGGTTCAGGCCTGTCTCCGGGTTGATGGTCTTGTGCAGGTACTCGCGGCTGGCGGTGGCGCACTGCCGATAGAAATCGGCCCGGCCGTCGTTGGCCCAGCGGGCCCAGACCTCGTAGAAGGCCGGAAGGTGGTACGAAGGATCCGTGTAGGTGGTTCCGCGGCCGTCCGGGGTGAAGCAAATCAAGTGATTCTCCTTGTTGATGAACGGCATGATGCCTTCCGATCCGTCCTTCTCCCAGGAGGAGTTAAGGATGTTCTGAGCCTCGGCTAAGTAATTGATATCGCCATCGTTACCCCAGCGGTTGGCGGCGAAGATGAGGGAGGTGATGAAGTACAGTTCACCGTCGGAGGCGGGGCCTGCTCCGCGGATGGTTCCGTCGGGGCTGAGGCTCCAGGCGAAGTAGCCTTTCATCGGCCCTTCCTGATACTGCATATATTTTTTGGCCCAGCGGAACAGGCGGTCAAACTCCTGTTTCTTGTCCAGCTGGACGGTGATCATCATACCGTAGGACATCCCTTCCGTGCGGGCGTCGAAGTTCTTCACATCGGACATGTAACCCATGTCCTCCCCTACTTCAAAATACACCTTGTTGGGGCCGTAGAAGACTTCCTGGAAAATGCTTTCCAGCTTGGCGTCTATTTCCTTCTGGGAATAGCCCATTTCGGCAAAGACGCTGCGGTATTTATGGGTATCAAAGCCACCTTTGTCCCAGGGTTTCAATTCTTTCTGGCCGCAGGCGGAAATGGTAACCAGGGCGGCGAAAAGGAGGAAAAACAGTTTTTTCATATTTTAACGGTCTCTAAAGTTCCACTTGCTGTTGTCGCTGGAGAAATCAAAGTCTCCAAGGGCTACGGTGCTGTCGCCCGTGCACACGAGGGCTCTCTGTTTTCCGCACTTGCAGGCCACCTTGGTGAGGATACGGAAAGTCCCGTCGGTGAGCTGCTCGATGCGCCAGAGCTCGCTGTCCGCACCGGTGAATTCCGGAACGGAAGTGAGTTCGCCGTCCTCCGTGGCTGCCAGGGCCCGGTTGGTGCCGGCAATGGTAATCTTGTAATACGGGGCGCCCAGATAGCCGCCGGCATCCGGCACAGCCGTCACGGTCCAACGCTGATGGGGACGGAACATATAGTCGCTGGTGCGAATGTCAATGTTGCCCTCCGGCCAGCCTTCCTTCACCTCTTCCAGTTTCTGCTCCTCCAGTTCCACCACAGGGTCGTTGGGGTTGATGCGGAAAGCGCGCATGCCACCGGCCTGGCGCACAAAGTCCACGGCCAGCTCCAGGGAATAACCTCGGCGCTCGGATTCAATCTCGTAGGTGCCTTCCTTGAAAGGATCGGCCGCCACCGGCCAGCCGTTCTTCCAGAGAAGGGAACGCACGGCCAGCACGCTGCGGCCGCTGCGGTTATAATCGGCCTCGTAATGGAAGGACATCTTCTCAACGCCTTCCTCTTCCACGAACCAGCCGAAGTGACCGGGGCCCGTGGCGCGGTTGCCGGCACTCAGGACCATCTTGCCGCCGCCCTGGAGCATGTCACGGCCCATGTTGTCCAGATAGGGTCCGGTGACGCTGCGGGAACGGCCGCAGACAATGTTGTAGGTGGAATTCACACCGTCGCAGCAGGTGCCGTGGGTGCCCAGCAGATAGTACCAGCCGTCCTTGTACATAAGGGCAGTGGCCTCGCAGTCAATGGCAATGTCAACGGCCTTGTTGCCCGCCACGCGTTTGCCGGTGGCAGGGTCCAGCTCCACAATGCGGATGGCGCCGAAATAAGTGCCGTAGGAGCACCAGAGCCGGCCCGTGGTGGGATCCAGCAGGAAAGCCGGGTCGATGGCCCAGCAGTCTTCATCGGCCCCGGCCCAGGCCACCAGTTCGGGTTCGCTGTAGCCGAAGTCCGGGGATTCCGGATCCAGCGTCTTGGTCCACATGGTGGTAACGTTGCCGCGGGTCTTGCCCTCGGTGCCGGGATAACCGGCACTGTAGGCGACCAGATAGCGGTCCCCTATCTTGATTACGTCCGGGGCCACACCGCCGCCGGTACGCACCGCACCGTCGTGCCAGGTCCAGCCGTCCTCGGAGATGAGGCCGCCCTGACCGGTGCCGAAGGTGTAATACTTGCCGTCACACTTGATGATGGTGGAAGGGTCATGGATATAGACGTTTCCAATCTGGGCCGCTGCCGGAATGGCAAACAGGACGGCCATAAGAATGAGTGTAATATTGAACTTTTTCATGGCTGTACTTATTGATTGGTGACGGTATAGTTGGTAACGGGATTTCCGTGCATGTCAAGCAGACGGATGCAGAAGTCGCTCATGCCGGGGCCGTTGATAACGGCGCCGCGGATTACGTTGCGGCCGGCCTTGAGGTTGATTTTCCTGGAAACGCAGTCGTCCACCACCATTCGGCGGTCGCCGGACAGGAGGATGGCCTCCTCTCCGTTAACCCACCACATGGATGCGGAATTGGAGCCCACGGACATGCGCACGGTGATATCTTCCGGCACATTTATAACGGTAACGGCCAGGAACAGCGCCTCGGTGGGATGCAGGCCCAGTCCGGTGGCAAAACGGTACAGTTTCACGTTGTAGCGCTTGCTGTCGTAGCAGTGCCAGGCCAGTTTGGTCTTCTTGTCCAGCTTCACCTTCTGTCCGTCCTTGGGAAGGATGGTCATCTGCTCCGGGAAATAAATCTTGGCAAATTCTTCCCGCAGGTAGCTGTCGTTGAAGATGGCGTTGGTGCGGATTTCCGGCTTGCCGATGGGCTCCAGCAGGCTCCAGCGACGGATAAAGCCGTCATTGTCCGGTGCCGCGGGCGTAAGGGCGGCTGGAGCAAAATAATCCTCCAGTACGGGCTGGTGATAGCTCAGGTCCAGTTCCTGGGCTTGGGCCGAGAACACGCCGAAACAGCCGGCCGCAAGGGCGGCCAGCATGGCGTTCCTTAAAATGGTTTTTAACATAATGTATTAATTAAGAATTATTTATGAGCAAGATGACGTTCTTCCCTAAGGGTGAGTCCCATGAAGAAGATGGACAGGATGCAGGCTCCTATGAGCAGGAGGAAGGTCATGTTCCAGCCTGCCGACTGGGCCACCCAGCCGATGACCGTATTGGCCAGGATGAAGGTGCCCAGGAAGTAGCCGAAGAAACCCGTGAGACCGGCAGCCGTTCCCGCCGCGTTCTTGGGCGCCAGATCCAGCGCCTGCACGCCGATGAGCATCACCGGTCCATAGATAAAGAAGCCGATGCCGATGAGGCAGATAATGACCATGGTAAGGTTGTCAATGAAAATCCAGTACAGCACCACGAACACCAGCACCAGGGCCATGAACAGCATGGTGGGCAGGGCCCGGCGGCCATGGAAGAGCTTGTCCGACAGCCAGCCGCAGAGGAGCGTTCCCGGAATGGCCGCGAATTCATAGGCGAAGTATGCCCAGCCGGCGCTCTTTAGGTCAATCCCCTTCTCCGTAAGGATGGAGGGAGCCCAGTCCAGGCAGCCATAACGTACCATATAGACGAAGGCGTTGGAGAGGGCGATGAACCACAGGAATTTGTTGTTGAGCACGTGCTGGAAGAAGATTTCCTTGGCCGTAAGGGTTTCCTCGTGCTTGGCCGAATAATTCTTGGGATAGTCGTTGCGCCAGGCTTCTACGGACTGCAGACCGCAGGACTGGGGCGTATCGCGCAGCAGTACATAGGCCAAAAGGGCAATAAACAGCGCCACGGCAGCCGGGAAGGCAAAGGTGCCGATAAGGAAGTACAGCTCCTCATGAGCGCCGTAGAACCAGCTGCCGAACCAGGCTGCACCGTAGGTGGCCATCGGCCCCACAAGGGCGCCGCCCACATTGTGCGCGCAGTTCCATATGCTCATCATGGTGCCCCGCTCGTTCGGGGAGAACCAGTGCGTCATTACGCGGCCGCAGGGAGGCCAGCCCATGCCGTTGAACCAGCCAACCAGGCAGTTGAGCACGCCCATCACCAGAATAGCCAGGGCCTTGTGCTCCGCGCCGATAAACTGGATGGGCACAATCATGAAGCACATGGAAATGGCCGTAAGGATAAGGCCCATGGGCAGGAATACGCGGGCGTTGGAACGGTCACTTACGCTGCCGTTCAGGAACTTGGAAAGGGCGTATGCGGCGGCGTTCAAACCCAGCACAAAACCCAGTTCCGCCTTCTCAAAACCCAGCGGTGCCATGGCCGGGATGGCCATAGAGAGGTTCTTTCTTACCAGATAGAAGCCGGCATAGCCGATAAAGGCGCCCAGGAATACCTGCCAGCGCAGGCGTTTGTACTTTGCATCGGCCTCCGGGCCGGTCTCGGCCGGTTTATACGCCGGCTGTTTCAAAAAGCCTATCATTTTTTATTCTATTGCTTCCGCTAAAATGGATATGGGATTCATCACGGAGTAACCCGTGCTCATTTCTATCTGCCATTTGCAGGTTTCGCAGTCGCAGGCCACCACGTCCGGATTAACCGTCTTGATCTGGTCAAAAAGGGCTGCGCCGATGGCCTGGGAGGCCGCGTAATTCTCCTTCTTGAAACCGTAGGTGCCGGCAATGCCGCAGCAAGCCGAATCCAGCAGGGTGAACTCCACCCCGGGGATCATCCGGAGCAGTTTTTCCGAGAAGACGCCCCAGCCCATCTTTTCCATGTGGCAGGGAACGTGGTATGCGATTTTCTTGTGATAATCGGCCTTGAACTTGAGCGCAGCGCCTTTTTCCAGTTTCTCAAAGATGAAGCGCGTGGCCATGAGGAGGGAGTCCCGCACATCGGCATTGTCCACGCCCAGCAGGTTGGGATACTCTTCCCGCATGGTGAGCGTGCAGGAGGACGAGGTGGTTACCACGCGGAGTCCCTTGTCCACTACAGCCTTCCGGAGCGCTGCTACATTGTGCCGGGCATTTTTGGTGGCTTTTTCGCTCATACCGTTGGTTATCATGGCAATGCCGCAGCATTTTTCCTTCTCCAGCAGCTGCACGCCAACGCCCAGGGCATTCAGAACCTTCACCAGGTCCTTTCCCAGCTGGGGATAGTTGTAATTCACATAACAGCCGTGGAAATACGCCACCTGGTCCTGGAAAGCGGCCTGCTCCTTGTCCCGGTGCTTGAGCCAGCCCTCGAAACTGCGTGCGCTGTATTTGGGGAAAGTGCGCTGCCTGTCTATCTTGAGCGTGGCGTCCAGGGCCGTTTTGGTGATGCCCAGGCCGGTGACACCGTTCACGATGGGGGCGAAGGGCCGGGCCAGAGTGCCCATGAAATCCGTAGAAGCCAGGATGGTATCCCGCAGCTTGGGTTTGGAATGGTCGTATTTGATACGGGCCGCCTGGATTAGGTCGGCCACATTGACGTCGGAGGGACAGGCCACCTCGCAACGTTTGCAGTTCATGCAGTATTTGAGGGCGTAATTGAAGAAATACGGGTCCTTCAGGCGCAGGCGCTCACCGTCCGGTCCGGCCTGCTTGGGACCCGGGTACAGCGGATTCACCTGCAGTACAGGGCAATAGGCCGTGCAAACGGTGCATTTCATGCACTCCTCAAAATTGTGCTTACTTTCTGTATATTCTTGTAACTTCATAGGCTAAACAGATTCTTCGCTACGCTCAGAATGACAAAGGATCTCATCTATTGCCGCAAAGGCGCTGTTAATGGCCAGACCGGCGCCGGAGCCCAGCTCCGGACGGGTACCGCCCAGGATGGAGCCGATGGCGTACAGATTCTTATAAGGCTTCCCGTCGGAGAGGCCATGCAGGGCTTCATCGGTCTTTACCCCGTATTGCATGTAGGGCTGATCGGCCGAGAAGGCTTTATCATACCAGGCGTTGCGGTCCGGGTTGTATTCCACGTCCAGGCCGAATACGGGCTCCGTTATCTGGAAGGGGTTGGACCGCAGGCCCTTGGAGAAGAAGCCGCCTGAAGCAAGGATAAAATGATCGGCCTCCAGGTAATGGCTGTCCAGGTTTTTTGTCACGATGCTGTGCACAACTCCTTCATGTACGTGCGCGTTGAGGGCTTCGTCCCCCATCAGATAAGTGCCGCCCAGCACCTCGTAGCGCCGTTTCAGGAGCATCTGCGTGCGGATGCCCGGGACGGACGGAGGGAGGGTTCCGGCAAAGACCACCCTGGCGGGAATGCCCTGGCGGATACGGCCGGGAACGGAAGTGTCCTGCAGGCCGAAAACCTGCGGCAGCACAACGGCATCCTCGTCCTTAAGAAGCACGCGGACCTCCTGCACCACCTTTTCCCAGATGCGGTCCATGGTACGGGCAATCTGCACGGAACGCATCTCGCTGGGGCTCTCCTCCAGCTTGTCCATTTCCGGCAGGTTGATGAACCGGACCCGGCATTGCATCCCCTGCTTCTCCAACCCTTCGGCCAGGAAGGAGGAGAAGAAGTCGTGATAGCCCATGAAGTTCACTATGAGGACCTTCCGTGCAAATTTGGGGCTGGGGAACAGATCCACGTCCTCCAGCGAGAGGGCCGATTCCCGGAAGGTTCCCAGCGGCATCAGGCGCACCCCGGGCCTGTAGTGCAGCCGGATGCCGGCCTCCCCGAAGAGATCCGTCATCCGCTGGGGTGCTTCTTGCAGCGACTCAAAACTGCCGGAGAAGAAATGCAGGGCGTTCTGCCCGGTGCTCACGATGGCAGTCCCCCGCCCTTCCCGCTGCAGACTGATTCCCGCAACCAGGCCGGCCAGGCCGCCACCTATTATTACAGTATCGAATTTCATAGTCCAAGAACATGCTTATAAACCCACTGTGTGTATTCGGCTTCCCGGAGCGTGTCTCCCCAGCCGATGGGGAAATTGCCTTTCCAGCGCTCGTTGAGGAAATTGGCCAGGTCTTCCCTTTCCTTTTCCACGCAGCCGTGCGCTTTGGCCAGGAGGCTGGCGGCCCTGCAGGCGCAGAATTCTCCCTGGCAGGTGCCCATGCCGATCCGGGTCCGGCGCCGAAGGTCCGTCAAGGTGGACACCTCCAGTCTGTCTATGGCCGAATTGATCTCTCCCACAGACACTTCCTCGCACTCGCAGATGAGGGCTTCGTCGTAGGGATTGTTCCCCCTGATGCGAAGGGCGCTGGTTCCCATGCGGGAGGCTGCGGCTTTCTGGGCCGTGGAAGGCGCTTCCCAGATCTTCTGGGCCACCGCTTCGTAGGACCGCTCCTCCGAACCGGGAAGCGGTGTTGTGGCGGTTTCGCAGGGCTTGTCCACGCCCAGTTTCCGGCACACCACATCGGTGGCCATCTCCGCCATCAGGCGATAAGTCATGAGTTTTCCGCCGGTTATGGTGACAAACCCTTTGAGCCCGTCGCGGGTTTCATGGTCCAGGCACACGATGCCGCGGGAGATGTTGCGCCCGGTGGGGTCGTTATCGGCACTCACCAGCGGCCGTACGCCGGCGTAGGCCCGCAGGATGCGGGTGGAAGAAAGGGACGGTGCCAGTTTGGCGCCTTCCGTAATCAGGAGGTTCACCTCGTCCGGGGTAACAGCCACGTTGTAACATTCCTCGATTGGAATGCGGGTAGAGGTGGTGCCAATGATGCAGACCGTATCTCCGGGCACCAGGATATCGGCGTTGGAGGGCTTCCGGCAGCGGTTGATTACAACATTATTCACTCTGTGCGCAAAAATGAGCAGGGCGCCCTTGGCGGGGTACATGCTCACGTTGACCCCGGCCATTTCGGCAATGCTCTGTCCCCAGACACCGCAGGCGTTAACAATGACGGGGGCGTAATAATCGGCCTCCTCCCCCGTTTGGCGGCTGCGGGTGTGGATGCCCTTGATGGTGTCCCCTTCCCGGATGAAGCCGGTCACTTCCGTATACAGGCGCACCTGACCGCCGCGGAGCTTGGCATCCAGCATGTTGGCCGCGCAGAGGCGGAAAGGATCCACGCTGCCGTCCGGCACCTTAACTGCGCCGATAAGTTCCGGATTCACGGACGGTTCCATCCGCTTGGCCAGTTCCGGGTCAATGATCTCGGCATTGATTCCGGCGGCCTGGCAGGCTTCCACAAAGGTTTGCTGGTACCCCAGGTCGTCTTCCGGCAGGGTAATGAACAGACCGTCCGTCTCGTCAATGCAGTGTGCGGCAATCCGCCTGAGGATCATATTCTCCTCAATGCACTCCCGGGCCGATTCCGCATCGTTAACGGCGTATCGGGCTCCGGAATGCAGGAGGCCGTGATTCCGGCCCGTGGCTCCGGTGGCAATGTCCGAGCGCTCTACCAGCAGCGTCCTGAGGCCCCGCATAGCGCAGTCCCGCTGCGTCCCGGCCCCGGTGATGCCGCCGCCTATGATAATAACGTCAAACTCGTTTGGATTCATGCTTGTTGGGTTATTAGCTTCATCTTTCAAAGATAGCTATTATTTTCCATAATAGGACCCTCCCAACCGCACTTTCTCCCGCTTTCTGAAAAAAGCAAAATAAAAATTTGTAAAATCCGAAAAAAGCCTTACCTTTGCATTCCCAAACTCTGGTGCTGTAGCTCAGATGGTAGAGCAATGGACTGAAAATCCATGTGTCGGCAGTTCGATTCTTCCCAGCACCACCTGCAACCCGCTGAATTTCAGCGGGTTTTCTTTTTGGTCTCACTTTTCAAATAATATCGCCCTATATCCGGGGCTACTAAAATCGCCTTCCTGGTGCTCTGTACGGCCTTTTTTGAGTATACTCTACTACACTTTCAGAGAACAAACCGTACATTCCCAAAACCTTCCCATCTCCCCAAAAAACTGGGACCAATCTGGGACCATTATATCCATTGGATAAAAGATTTGCAAATCACAATTCCATTGAGTAAATTTGCGCAGTCCATTGAGTAAATTTTGAATGCATAATATAACTTGCTATGTATCAGAGGAAACAATATCACACTTTACTTGCAAGAATGCAGGAAAAACGCCGTTTTATCCAGGTAATTATGGGCCCGAGACAGGTCGGTAAGTCCACCTTGATGAAACAGGTTGTCAATGCTTTGGACATTCCGTTTGTCTTCTATCCTGCCGATGCCGTCCCTGCGACTCAACTTAGTTGGATAAGCGACTGCTGGAATGCAGCCCGCGCCAAGATGCGTGTGGAGGGACTGAAGGAACTCATTCTGGTCATAGATGAGATACAGAAGATTACCGGTTGGAGCGAGGTGGTCAAGAAGGAATGGGATACTGACACGTTCTACGATGTTAACCTCAAAGTCATACTCTTGGGCTCCTCCCGCGTGATGCTGGACAAAGGTCTCTCCGATAGCTTGAAAGGACGCTTCGAGCGAATCATCCTCTCTCACTGGTCTTTCGCCGAAATGCACGATGCTTTCGGTTTCACCCTGGATCAATTCGTCTACTATAGCGCATATCCGGGTGCCGCAGAACTCATTGGCGACGAAGATCGCTGGCGCGACTACATCACCGGCTCCATAGTTGATGCCACTATCAACAAAGACATCCTGGTCAACGAGAAGATTGCTAAACCGGCGTTACTCCGGCAGACCTTTGAACTGTCTGCCGCATATTCCGGGAAGGAGTTATCATTTACCAAGATGATAGGTCAACTGCAAGATGCCGGCAACACAACAACCATCGCTGGTTATCTGAATCTTCTCTCCCAGGCCGGGCTTGTCTGTGGTTTGAACAAATATGCCGTAGATTTGGCAAGGAAGAAGAATAGTGTACCCAAGCATCAGGTTTATAACAATGCCTTAAAAAACATTTATTGCGAGAAGTCTTTTGCCGATGCTGTTCAAGACCGTTCTCTTTGGGGTAGGTTGTATGAGTCTGCTATCGGTGCTCATATCATGAGCTACGCGTATGCCGGTGATTACAAGGTATACTATTGGAGAACCGATCCGGGAACTGAGGTTGATTATGTTCTGGAGAAGAAGGGAAAGGTGATCGCCATTGAAGTTAAGAGTAATTCAGAACCCAGTAATAAAGGAATGGAAGAGTTCAAGGCCCAGTACAAACCCTATCTCGCATTGGTTGTAGGTGACGGCGGGATGAAGGCCGAAGACTTCCTGAGCAGCGACCCTGTCGATTTGTTCAAATAGTCACTTGAAGACCGCCGCCATCCCATCGGACAGCGGTGGTCTTAATACTTTAAAGGCCTCCTCGAACCTTTTCTAACGGCCAAAGCGCAACTCAAACCGGTCGGCACTCTTGGAGCCACCATATTTGGATGCAGAGCAGTTCACGAGGGCTCCCTTGTATTCGTAGACCCACTGAAAGCCGGTGAAGTCGTCGAAACTCTTAATCTGCTCTCCTTTGTGGATGCCTTGCTCAGCACTTGTCTCCAGTTTGTAGATGGCTCCGCCATCGGCTACGGCCTGGCAACGTTCGAAAATGATCTTCTGCAGGTCACGCTCCTCAATACCCTTCGCGCCCTTGAATGTCAGGTTGGCGTTGCCGGGGCTTGCGGAAGCGCTGTAGAAAACCAGGTCTCCACCCGGATTGGGATCGACTCCGCAACGGTCCTTGATCAGCGCTGCGTAGTTCTGGTCATTGACGTCTCCAAGGGTCAGCGCTTTTACATCTGCCGCAGCAGTTGTTGCAGCGGCGGGCTCTGCTTGTTTCGACTCACTTTTTTTTTTGCCATTGTTCCCGCAGGAAACCAGCATCATGGCGCAGGCGATAAGCGTCAGGGTAATGAATG
>CAMHKD010000024.1:0-26681 GCA_946185645.1 uncultured Bacteroidales bacterium | reverse complement strand
TCCGGAGGCCGTACCGCCGATGCCAACGCCGCCTGGCGATATCTCTACAGCGAGCAGCAGGCAAGGTCCGATTTCGACTCCCAGGCTTCGGGCGGCGCGGATTTCAGCTATCCCGGGATCAGTTGCCAGTATGCCGTCCTGGTGCAGGGCAGCAACGGTTTCAGCAATTATCGGCATCAGGCGGATGTGCTCGGGATCTATCAGATGCTCCGCAGCTACGGCTTCCCGGACGACCATATCATCCTCATCCTGGACAAGGACATGGCTTCGGACGAAATGAATCCCGAACCGGGGATTGTCAGAAACGCTGAAGACGGGCCCGACCTTCTTGGAGGCACCGGCACCATTCCCTCTGCCGTCATAGATTACGACAGCAAGGAGCTCTCCCCTGCCGACATCGCCGACATCCTGCTGGGCAGGAGCGGCGGACTTCTCCGGACAGTGCTGCCGCAGGACGCCGGAGCGAATGTCCTTCTTTATTGGAGCGGCCATGGACACAGCCAGTCCACCGACGGAGCCGATGAATTCTGCTGGAGAGACAAGCCGCCGGGCAGCGGTTTCAGCGCCGCACTTCTCAAGGAGATAGCGGAAAAGATGATATTCCGCAAGCTGCTGATATGCGCCGAGCCCTGCTATGGCGAGGCTGTCATACGCAGCATTGACGGAATCCGGGGAGTCCTCGCCATTTCCGGGGCAAGCGCCAACGAAATGTCGTGGGCTGAGCACTGGAACTCCTCGGCGCGCATCTGGATGTGCGACAGGTTCTCCCTCAGTCTGACAGATTATCTGACGGAGAATCCGGAATGCAATTTCCGGGATCTGTTCCTCTACCTCGCCGCCCATACCCTTGGCTCGCACGCAAAAATCGTGGGCGCCGCCTCCTACGGGAATCTGTATCTGGAAAGCCCGGGAGAGTTCGTGCGATATTGTTCAACTGATTGATTTAAATGGTTAGATAGGATAGCTTATATGCGAAAGGCCACTCCTAGAACTAACTCTGGGAGCAATGGCCTGTAATTATCTGTGTATAAATGATTTAATGTGCCAAATAGGCAAGAAAACAACCAGCCGTGATAGCTGGTTGAACAAGGGGTATATTTAGGATGGAATCTTCAGAAATATTAGTCCTCCTTTTCTACGACTATCTTTCCACCACCGTCTTTAACTGACAGATATTCAACACTTTGCGCAAAATCGTCCAACTTCTTGAAGTCCTCAAAAAGGTTCGATAATTTAGACGCGTAGTCTACACGTCAAAAATAAGTCGCTGATTTCAGCGACTTATTTTTTGTTCCGCTACGGCTGGACTATCGTCCACGTTACCCTCACCCCAAACCCCTCTCCTCGGGAGAGGGGCTGGCGGCAAAAGCCGCCTGTTCGCTTCGCTCATAGTTATTCTTGCATTTTTTCTTTTTTCTATCTACATTTGTACATTATAATGTACTTGTATTATGGTTGTCATTAGTTCAGCGGAACTCCGCAACAATATGAAGAAATACCTGGACCTTGCCAGGACGGAACGCGTTGTCATCCAGCGTGGTCGTGATGAGTCTTTTGTGCTCGTTGCACAGAATAATGCCTCGGATGCCGATTTGGCTCGTGCCATCACTGTAGATGATGTGATTGAACGAGTCCGTGAGGGGCTTACGCAGATGTTTGAGAAGAAAGAGGCGGAGAGAAGTGCGTAGCGTATGAAGGTCCTTTTTCTGCCAGAAGTCGTCAATCAATTCCTTGAACTTGCCCAGGTACTCTATGATGAAGGATACCTTGGTTTCAAAGATGCAGCCATCGCGTACTCGGAGCAGCTGTTTCGCGATATCCAGGCCAATCTTCCACTCAAAGTGCGGAAAGGTGCTCCGGCTTATTTCGAACGCTACGGAACAGACCTTTTCTATTCTGCCTTCAAGCATAACAAGCAAACTGTTTGGTATGTTTTCTATAGCGTCCATGATATCGATGGCGAGACAACGTTCCTTGTGAGGTATCTAACAAACAATCACGTCGTTGCCCAACACCTGGGTTTGGATATTTAACGAGGTAATTATGGTTGATTTCATTTATCGGGTCGTTCTCATTTTTGCCATCACCTCATTTTTCGGTGCATGTGAAGAAACCAATTCATGGCCCCCTGAAACAAAAGGCCCCAATCTGCCTGTCCGCTACTGTGACATCAATAAAGGAGATAAGGACGAGGCGGTAATCGGCTATGTATTTGTCGATACGGTAGCTGTTAATTGGATGCTACCTAATCTCTTGAAAGAATCAACAGTATTCGAACCATCATTGTATGACCTAAGGAGGGCAGAACAGATTCTCCAAAAGGCTTTTCCATCAATCTTGAAAGATGCTTATGATAAAGATGGACATCTATTTCAAAAAGGCGGACTCGGTAATTATGCCCGGCAGTATGCCTTTTTGAAAGGGTCTGATGGCAAGAAATACGCCTTTGTTAATTTCGTTCTTTTGGAGATTGCCGACCTTGAAGATAAACCTGCCCCTCAGTATCAAGAGGGTATATTGCCTCCACTTCCATTTCGCGAGCAAATGAACATTTCTTTCATTTTTGTTATGGATGGCGGAGACGCCTATTGGAGAGCAATGTTAGATTTAGACAAAGGAGAATTACTCTGGCATCAGATTAACGGTCACGCATAGAATTATGGGACAAGTTTTATTCCGCGTCGCACCAAGTACTCTGCAAATCTCGCCAGACGTGCGTAGGAGGCATAAAAGTTAGATAATTGGGTACGGTAGTCTACACAGCATTGAAAACCAGCCGAAAAGGCTGGTTTTCGCGTTTATAGCGGGGCTGGACGGCGCTCACGTTACCCTCTCCCCAAACCCCTCACGAAGTTGCGCTATAGCACATCCAAACCCTTCGCATCTTCTTTTATGTTACCCCCATCCCCTCAGGGGCCGGGGAGAGGGGCTCCGCCTCAGAAGAGGCGGTGCGGGCCTGCAGGCCCCGTCGCTTCGCTCCGAAATGCCGTGACCTTGCCGCGTTGACAGCCAGAAGGGCCTGAGAGGGCGATTTCTTGTCGATGCGGCAAGCAAATCGGCCATTTTGCCCCAAAACGTTGCCACGTCGACACGCAGAGGTGCGTAGAATGCCGTTATTCTGTCAACGCGGCAAATTGCTTTTGGAGATTCGGCGTAATGTGGCTATCTTCACGGTATTAAATAGGGGAAATGGAAGTAACCAATCTGCTTGACATACACACCCGCGAGGAATTGTACCAATGGTATCTGGAGAATCACGACAGAGTGAGTGACTTTTGGCTTCGCGTGAACCGGGCTGCGGCAGACTGTCCCGGTGTAGTGCGATATGTCGATGCTGTGGAGGTTGCTTTGTGTTTTGGATGGATAGACAGTACCCAGAAGAAGATTGACGAGGGGAAGCCCGTCCAACATTTCACGCCGCGCCGTAAGCGGAGCAACTGGTGCGAACGCAACCTGATCCGATGCCGCAGGTTGGTTCAGCTAGGAGAAATGACACCCGCTGGATTAGCAGTAGCACCAGATCTGGATCCGTCCCTTTTTGTTTTCGAAAACTGGGTGCTCGATGCCCTTAAGGCCGATAAGGAAGCCTGGGCCAACTACAATTCATTTCCTGAGACCTACCGCCGAATCAGGGTGGACTTCATCCAGCATTACCGGCAAGACGGCCGTGAGGAGGAAGCCCGGAAGGCCCTTCAAAAGTTTGTAAAGACGTGCCACGCCGGCAAAATGCAACCGGGATGGGATGATTTCGGAAGGCTGAAATAACCATGATATTCACACCCTTCATAGCAGAGATTATCAAGCATCCTGATATGGATGCCTCCTATATCCGGATTCCCTTTGACCTGAAAAGGGAAACTGGGAAAGGACGGCTGCGGGCTCATGCTACTTTTGACGGAGTTCCGTATGACGGATCTATTGTCAACATGGGCGAAAAGAATCCCGACGGGTCGATTTGTTATGTGCTGGGCATGCCGCAGGCAATCCGTAAGCAGACGGGAAAGACCTTTGGCGATACGGTGGAGGTGGTCCTTACACCAGTTTAAACTTTTTTCATTTTTCTCTTGACTCGTACCCTACGTCATATATTATCTTTGCGGCAAATAACAAAAGTGCACAATTGTTATGAAGACAAACAGATTAAAAATCGGGGAGTTTTCACGCCTATGCCGCGTTACGGTACGCACACTCCGGCATTATGAGGAGATAAACCTCCTGGTTCCGGAGATTGTGGACCGGGAGACCGGGTACCGCTACTACAGCGTGGACCAGTTTCAGAAGATGCAGGGCATCCTGTCTCTCAAAGGGATAGGATTCAGTCTGGAGGAGATTCGCGACCTCTATGAGGACGAAACGCACGTGCCAAGTGTTGAGGCGCTGGAGGAGAAGATTCGCGTATGCGAAGAGGAACTCCGGCAGCTGAAGGCCCGCAAGGCGCAGCTCATGGCGATGGTAGCTTCCCAAAAGAAACTCAAGAAAATGGAAAAGATCACTATTGAAAGCCTGCCGGCCATCATTGTAGCCAGCCATCGTACAACTATCCCCTCTTTCGAAGATCTGGGCCGACTCTGCTATGAGGTCATTGGCCCGGAAATGGCCCGTCTGGGCTGCGAATGCCCTGAGCCAGGCTACTGCTACACCATCGAGCACGGAGGCTACAAGCCGAAAGACATCGACATCGAATACTGTGAGAAGGTTACAGCTAAAGGAAAGGACTCGGCCATCATCAAGTTCAAGGATGTCCCCGAGGTGCCGACGGCAGTTTGCATGAAGGTCTTTGGCCCTTACGACCGCCTGTATCAGAATTACATCGACCTCTTCGCCTGGATGGAGAAAGAAGGCTGGAAGGTGGCCGATGCCCCCAGAGCCGTCTACGTGGACGGCGCCTGGAATCAGGAAGACCCCGAGAAGTGGCTCACCATCATTCAGGTACCGGCGGAGAAGGCATAGATAGCAAGCAGTCCTTCGATGAACGAAAGGTTCGAGATTCTGATTATGCAATCTTAGTTGCGTTTGAGCCCTATTTCTTGACTTTGATCGTCAGTAACGACAATCTTAGTCACGTTATGAGGCGTTTTCTTAACTAAGATTGTAAAAAAGCTTATCTTTGTATTCAATAAATCGTTAGTTAGTATGAACGGCAAGACCCTTTTTACCTTTTTCGTCTCGTTGATGACCGGCTTCAGCGCCTGTCAGCCCCACATGGAATCCTGTACCGTCAAAGGCACCGTCCAAGGTGTCAAGGACGGGGCTGAACTCGTTTTGCAGGACGAGTGGAATAAATGGAAGACCATTTCTACTACTACGGTCGAGAATGGGACCTTCGAATTTCATCCCCGGATCGCGGCTCCGACCCACGTCTATCTGTATGCCAAGAATCCCGACGATGTATTTGCCAATCTGTATGACGGGGGCCAGCTGAAAGATTTCTTCCTGGAGGCCGGTACCATCATCGTCGATGTACATGCCGAAGATGAGCTTGACATGGGCACGGGCGCGACAGGAACGGCCCTGAACGATGCTTACCATAAGATTCTGGCAGCGGATCCTGACGACCAGGAGGCTCTTTGGGATGAGGCTATCAGTGATGAACGAACGAATCTCCTGGCTTTGGTACATGCTGACGATTTCCCGGACGATCTCTCCCGGGCATCGGAAACCCTTGACCGTTTGTCCCCGGACCTGGCCAAGACCTATAAGCGGTATATCTCGACCTTGAAAAATAACCTGATCCGCAGGGCAGAAGCGGCAGAACGCAGGAATAAGGCCCTCGAAGAGGAGGTCAATCTCGTTGGTCAGCGTTACATCGATATGGAGTATCCGAATGTGGACGACGTCCCTGTCCGCCTGAGCGCTGTCTTAGACAATCCGGCAAACCGCTATGTCGTCCTGGACTTTTGGGCCACCTGGTGTCTTCCTTGCGTGAAATCCATCCCCATGCTGAAGGAGGTCTATGCCAAGTATCATGACAAGGGGCTGGAGATTTACAGCATATCCCAGGATTCCAAGGCCAAGGAGTGGAAATCTTATGTGGAGGAGAATGGGATGAACTGGATCAACGTGTTGGCCGGCAGCGGCAGCAAAGTTTATAAGGATTATGGCATCGAGTTTATCCCGAGGGTCTTTCTGATCGACTGCCAGACCGGGGAGATCCTGGTCCACGAATCCCAGCCGGACCTCGACTCCATTCTGTCTGACCTCCTTCCATAAATGTGTTGCGTAATTCATTATTGACTGATACTTTCTTTTCCTGCAGATATTCGATTAAGATTTAAATTTGATGATTTGGATCATTATTGTCGCCATTATTACCGTTCTCTTCGGAGTAGCCTATCTCCGGGGCAAATGTGACGGATTCATTGCCGGATACAATACTTCTTCCCCCGAAAAGCAGAAGATGTACGATATCAAACGGCTGCGGCTCATTGTGGCCTGCTTCCATTTTGCCATTGCCGCCCTGCTCTTTCTCTTTCTGATGAAGAGTGACCTGGCAGCAACCCTCTTCCTTTCAATCGTCGCCGTATTGTCCGTTGCAGCAGTTGTCCTTGCCAACACCTGGGCAAAGAAGAAATAGCACTAAACACCATGAAAATTAGACTTGAAAAACCTGAAGATTATCGCGTTGTTGAAGAGCTAACGCGGGAATCATTCTGGAATGTATACCGTCCAGGGTGCACGGAGCATTTTGTACTGAACCAATACCGGAACAGCCCGGACTTCATCCCGGAACTGGACTTCGTAATGGAGGAGGATGGGCGGATTATCGGCCACGTGATGTTCTCCAAGGCCGAATTGGTGCTGCCGGACGGCACCCGCCAGCCTTCCTGGACCTTCGGCCCCATCAGCATCCATCCGGATTATAAGCGCAAAGGATACGGGCTCAAACTGCTGAACTACGCGCTGCAGAAGGCCCGCGAAATGGGCATCGGCTTTCTCTGCATGGAAGGTAACATAGACTTTTACTCTCACGCAGGATTCGATCTTGCCTGCAAACTGAACATCAACTACCACTTTGAACCCGCAGGCACAGTGGTGCCGTACTTCCTGGCGCAGGAACTCATCCCCGGCTGGCTGGCGGCAAACGGCATTACGGAAGCCACTTACTGTCCGCCCAAAGGTTATTTTGTGGCCGATGAGAATCCGGAGACCTTCGAGGCTTATGAAGCCACCTTCCCGCCAAAAGAAAAACTCCACCTGCCCGGGCAACTGGTATAACCGATGTGTAAGGTCCGGAAGATACACCTGCTGGCCATCAATGGCCTTATGTGGACGGCTATCGGAACAAAGATTTCGATAACTGGCATCGGCCATTATCTCACTACGCCGACGGAAAAACTGTGGAGGATGATTCCGCTGTCCGTTCTGGTATTTGCAGGGTCTATCTGGGACTGGGCCCCGGCCTGTTATCGGCCGGAATCCGTTTTCTGATCCGGTGGTGGAAAGCCAAAAATGCATAAAAAAAAGTCAGCAATCATGCTGACTTTTTTTAGTCTTCTGCGAAGGCCAGGCCTTACTTCTTGAAGAGTTTCTTGATCATGTTCCAGACCCAGATAAGGACCACGGCACCGATGACGGCGCTCACGATCTGGCCGTACCACTGGGACCAGAAGGAGCCGTCTGCGCCGATGAGGCCCAGCAGCCAGCCGCCTACTACACCGCCCAGAAGGCCGATGATGATGTTCCAGATGAGGCCACCCTTGTCCTTGATCACAAAGAAACCCGCCAGCCAGCCTGCGATGGCTCCGAAGAGCAGAGTGAGAATGATGTTCATGGTTTTAGTATTTAGTGATTTAACGCAAATTTAGAAAACTTTTTGTAAGAAAAAAACATTATCTTTGGGAAACACTAACGAACTATTTCCAATGAAGAACTTTCTCCTTTCCATTGCCGCGGCATGCCTGCTCATCGGCTCCACACACGCCCAGGGGACTTTTGTTCCTCCTTCCCCCGATGGTTGGCAGCGCACCTCCAGCACACAGCGCCAGTCCGAATTCCCCAAAGTTAACGCGGACGGAGAATACTGGTTCCGCTTCAGCGCCCCTTCCACCGCCCAGGACGTGAAGCTGGAATTCGCCTTCCAGGAATTCCCTGCGCAGCAGGATACGGAAGGCCGATGGAACGTGATTGCCAAGGCGCCCAAGGTGGGTTACCAGCTTGTCCGGTGGATTGTGGACGGTGCCCGCCTGCCGGATCCCGGACTGGAATTCACCTATTCCAACGGTTGGCTCAGTACCATAGAGATCCCCTCTCCGGAAGATGAATATTACCTCATGCGGGACGTTCCGCACGGGGATGTCCGCGAACACTGGTTTTACTCCAAGATTGAAGGGAAATGGCGTCGGGCCTATGTCTACACCCCCGCCGGCTATGATTCGCAGCCGGACAGGCATTACCCGGTCCTCTACCTCCAGCACGGCGCCGGAGAGAACGAGACGGAGTGGACGCACACCGGCTTTGCCGCCATCATTGCCGATAATCTCATAGCCGAAGGAAAGATTGAACCGCTCATCATCGTGATGAACAACGACTTCGTCTATCGGCCCGGAGACAACCGCGGCCGGCTGGCCCTGGCGGACAAGTGGAACGAGAATTATGAGGAGATGTTCCTCACAGAGTCCCTTCCGGACATTGAAAAGCATTACCGGGTGATTCCGGACGCCGCACACCGCGCCATGGCCGGCCTGTCATTGGGCGGCATACTCACCGGCACGGTGGGGGTGAGGCACAGTGACCTTTTTGGCTGGCTGGGTATCTTCAGCGGCGGCGTGGTCTCCGAACCGGCCATGCTGAACAAGAATACCGTAAAGCTGGTCTTCGAGACCTGCGGCTCGCAGGAATACCCGGAGCGTATCCAGCAGAATGTGGCCGAGCTAAAGGAACTGGGCTTCAACGCCGCCACCTACGTCTCCCCCGATACGGCCCACGAATGGCAGACCTGGCGACGCAGCCTTTACCAGTTCCTGCCTTTGATCTTTAAATAAAAACCATGAAAAAGAGCCTTTTATTCTTGCTGTTACCGGTACTCATGATGGCCTGCAACAATACCACTGATAAAAACGAAAAAGCCCTTCAGCGACAGGTGGATGCCCTTTACCAGCGCCTTAGTCTGGAAGAAAAAGCCGCCCAGCTCTTTGGAATCTATCCCGGCGAACTGATGGTGGACGGCGAAGTGTCCCGCGAAAAATGCCGTGAGGTAATCCCCTACGGCGTGGGCCATATCTGCCAACCCACCAGCTCGCAGCCCAAGGATGCCGACCAGATCCGCCGTCTGGTCCGCGACATCCAGGCCTATCTGGTAGAGGAGACATCCGCCGGCATTCCCGCCATCTTCCATGAAGAGGCGCTCACCGGGCTCACCGCCAAGGGAGCAACCATTTATCCCCAGGCCATCGGGGCCGCCTGCAGCTGGAATCCGGAACTGATAAAGGCCAAGACCTCCCGTACCGCCGCCGATATGCGCGCCATGGGCCAGCAATATGCCCTCTCCCCCATGATTGACCTCATCCGGACACCGCTCTGGCCCCGTATTGAAGAGTCCTGCGGAGAAGACGGATTCCTCACCGCCGCCATGGCCTGTGCCTTCGTAGGCGGCCTGCAGGAAAAAGGTTTCCGCGAAGGTGTAGCAGGTACAACCAAGCATTTCCTGGGATACGGAGGTGCCAATACCCTGTCCTGGAAGGAGCTTTATGAGGAGGTCCTTCTGCCCCATGAAGCCGTAATCCGTACGCAGGGCAGCGAATCGGTCATGACCTCCTACGACCGTTTCCGGGAGGAATATGCTGTGTGCAGCGATACGCTCATCAACGTAATCCTGCGTGGCTATCTGGGCTATACGGGTGCCATCGTGAGTGACTACGGCGCCGTCCAGACCGGCCGGGACCGCAGCGAGGAAGCGCTCAAGCAATACGCCGTGAATGCCCTCACGGCTGGAAACGACCTGGAACTGGCCTGGAATACCAGCTATAAATACATCCCGGAACTGGTCCGCGAAGGACGGATATCAGAAGAAGTGCTGGAGAAATCCGTCAAGCGCGCCCTCATGCTGAAAGCCCGCGCAGGCCTGCTGGATCCCAACCCGGTTTTCTGTGCCGACGGTCCCCTGGAACTGGACAGCCCGGAAGGCCGGCAGATTGCCTACGAGCTGGCCACCCAGAGCATCGTGCTGCTGAAAAACGAAGGCATCCTGCCGCTGCGGGGCAACGAAAAGATAGCACTTGTAGGCCCCAACGCCAACTCCGTCTGGAGCATGCTGGGAGACTACACCTTCCCCTCCATGCAAATCTTTTTCCATCGTCAGGAGCCGGATCTTTCGGCCGTACGCGTACCCACGCTGCTGGAGGCCCTGAAAGAAGGTTTCTCCGGAGAAATCGGCTATGAGCGGGGCTGCGACTGGAGCACCCTGGCCGATGCCCGGGTGAACCTGGGCGGAGACGCCCGCGTGAGCGGAATGCGGATGCGCCGCATAGAATCGGCCGATTCCACCGACCAAGGCGCAGCCTTACGCCTTGCCTCGCAAAGCGACATAATCATAGCCGCCATGGGCGAGAATGTCTATCTCTGTGGTGAAAACCGCGCACGCGACGGCATCCGCCTGCCGGGAGATCAGGAAGAGTTCGTCCGCGCACTCATTGAAACAGGAAAACCCGTAGTGCTTGTTGTTTTCGGCGGTCATCCGCAGGTGCTCTCCCCCATTGCCGATGGCTGCGCCGCCATTGTCCAGGCCTGGTATCCGGGTGAAGAGGGCGGCCGGGCCGTCACGGACATCCTTACGGGTAGGGTGAACCCTTCCGGTCATCTTTGCGTGAGCTATCCCGCTACCGAAGATCCGGGCCTGCGCTGCTATAACGAACTGCCGGAAGAGAAGTTCATCGCCTGGCCCTTCGGTTACGGTCTGTCCTATACCAGCTTCAGTTATTCAGACCTGCAGGTACAGCCCTCGGCAAAGACCTCCGACAAGCGCATCCACGTAAGCTGCCGCGTTACCAATACCGGTGGCAGAGCCGGTGACGAAGTTGTCCAGCTCTATGTCTCCCCCGCCTCCGGACAGCCACTCAAGCCCCTGCAGCTCAAGGGTTTCCAGCGGATCAGCCTGGCCGAAGGAGAATCGGCCACCGTTCATTTCGAACTGGCCACCGACCAGCTGGCCTGGTGGTTCGAAGTAAACGGCAAGAGTGTTTGGACCGTTTCGCCGGGAGACTATTGCTTCCGCATTGGTCCCAACTCGGCCGAATTACCGCTCGACGGGCTTTGCCACCTGAGCGGCAAGCCCGTCGAAATGGCGCTTCGGGATACGTATTTCCCCGAAATCAGGGTAGATTAGCTACCAGCGGGGATTGGTGATTTCCGGGTCTGTGAGGACCTGGGCGTTCATCCACTCGAAGATGTTGGCGTGGCCCTGGGGAGCGACGGAACCGCCGCCGTTGTTGCTGGGCTTCACGTCCCCTTCACTCTGCTCCTGGGAATGGGTTACCGCATCGTTGAAGAGATAGCACCAGGAGAAGTGTCCCATGAGCCTCTGGCCGGGATTGTCCATACCCTGCACATTCTCAAACATGGACATCCACACGTTCTTGGCGCCGGCCTTTACCAGACGCTGGAAAGTGGGGATGCAGTGGGTCTTTGGATCCACGGTGGTGTCGTCGTAGGACTGGACGATCCAAATGTTTTCTTCGGAGAGGGCCTTGATTTCGTTGTCGGAGATGTACTGGTCCATGTATGCTTCGCAGGTGGGATAGGCCGCTGCAAAGTACTTGGGATTGCGGATGAGCATATGCATGGTCATGTAGCCACCGTTGGAGCAGCCGCCAAGATAAATACGCCTGGGGTCCACATCGGGATGCTCGTTCACATAATTGTCGATGCAGTCTTTGAGCACGTTGGCATAAAGGGAAGGATAGTCTCCATGGCCGAAACCCTTGGAAGTGCCCATCCACATGGTGGGGCACTGGACGGAGAGGACGTATGCGCCGCCGGCGCCGCCTTCCGTGGTGAAGTGGGACTGGATCTGCGGACGGATGAGGGAAACCACCTCATTGCCCAGCAGGGTGATGGAGACGTCCAGACCGCCTTCTCCGCCGCCGTGCAGCCAGATGATGAGCGGATTGGCCTTACCGTCACCTTTGAGCGACCAGGGCTCGTAGGCGGCGTAAGTAAGCGTCACGTCGCCGGACTTACCGGTATTCCGGCCGGTGAACGTGCCCTTGTTGAAGTAATCGGCCTCGGAAACGAAGTCCTTCAGGGCCTTGTCCGTCTCGCACTCGATGGCGGTGAATTTCTGCTTTCCAACCTTCAGGACCTTACCTTTCTTCAAGCCCACCTTTACGCTGTATTCCTCCCTCCAGACACCTTGATTGATGGAAAGGCCCAGGCCACGGCCCACAGCCTTTTCAAGTCCCAGGGCAATGCAATCGCCTTCCGGATTGAAAGCGCCTCTGGAATCTGAAGGATAGACGGAAAGGACATTCCGTTCCGTACCGTTTGTATTCACGGTAAAGATGGAAGGATCCAGATTGTCAAGCTTGATCTCCGGCTTCACAACCACAAGGTTAACTGCCGTGGAAGCCTCATAGGTGGTTACACCTGCAACCTGAGGTTCCATCTTAAGGGTCTGGGCGCCGGCTGCCACTGCTACGCTCATAGCCAGGACAGCGAGAATGGGTTTGATAGTGTTCATAAGAGTGTATGTGTTAAATTGTGTAGCACAGGATGATTCCCTTCAAAAATACTGAAAAAGCAAGATAAACGGAATAGGCCTTGGACAGTCTATCCACTTTTTTGTCGCTTATGCTAAACAATTCCCTATTTCTTCACCCAGCGGTCCAGCAGGCCGATGACGGCCGGCAGGAAGAACAGAATGAGAATGATTGCGATGAGGGCGCCCAGGGAGACACAGCGGATGACCGGTACGATAATGGGGTCTTTGATCATCAGGCTCATGACAAACGTTCCCAGCACAAGGATGGTTCCCGATGTAAGGATGGTGTGGATGGCGCCACGATATGCCGACAGAAGGGAGGCGGGAATATCCGAGCTCCTGCGTCCCTCACGGTAATAGTGTGTAAACAGGATGGAATAGTCTATGGTGGAGCCCATGAGGATGCTCTGCAGCATAAGGTAGGAAATATAGAGCATGGGGCCGTTTACTCCACTGGCTGCGACATCCAGCCATACGGCGGTCATTACCGTGGAAACCAGGATGAAGGGTATCATCGCCGAACGGAAGGTGATGGCGACAATGAAGAAGATGGCCAATACCGTAAGGAGCGTAAGTATCAGAAGCTCACGGGAAAAACCCTCCTTCATCTCATGATACATCACTGAATACCCTACCAGGAGGCTCTCTCCGCTGAACGATTCCCCGCAAAGGCGGCGAAGCTTTTCAATGAAAGAGAACGTGGCCTCGCCTTCTTCCGGGAGGTCGCTTGTAATCACAGCAAGAGACCACTTGTTCCCCCGCAATTGTCCCAGGTCCTCAGAGACGGTTTGCCGGAGGCCATTGAGCTGGGCCACCCGTGCCGAATCCAGATACTGCCGCACAAGCGGGTTTTCCTGCAAGCGCTCCAGGAATCCCTCCAATTCCAGAAGAGACAGGCTGGGAACCGTATCCCGGGCCGTCTGGAAGCCGTAATAGAGATACAGCAGGTCAATTTCTTCCCGCCTTACGGAAACGCCGGCCCTGCGGAGCGTCCTGTAGCACTGGGAGGCAGAGCATTTCCTGCCCGATAAAGCCAAATCTATCAATTGTTCCACCGGCGAAACTTCCTTGAGGGTGTCCATCGGCACTGCCGGTTCGTCCGGGACTTCCGGGAGAGCAGCTGCGACAAGGAGCGTGTCCTCAACAGGTGGTATTTCGGCCAACATGACCGTATCACGGACAGGAATGGTATCACGGACAGGGCCCGCTTCCACAACCTGGCCGACAAGCTGTTGCACCTCCTGCAGCATTTGCGCCGAAGATGGGGGAATCCTGCTAGCATAACGCTTGTTATTCAGGATCTTTTCCTGGACCACCTCCATGAACTCCAGGGCATTCATCTTGTCCGGATGCCCTCTCCGTCCTATTCCGGCAAGCCGGTAAACAATCCGGACGTACTGTCCGTCAATGGGAAGATAGGCCTCCATTCCCTTCTCCGTCCGGGGCAGGGTGAGCTGCTCATAGGAATAATCTACACCCATCCTGTCCAATATGTTTGCAGGAGGAATGACGGCCGTCTCCGTGAGGACGGTATCGGGTTCCGGATCCAAAGAAAGGCTGTCGGTATGCCCGGCCGGGTGGACCGCAGGGACGGGAACCATACGCACCGTATCCACGGAAGAAGACGGAAGCGTATCGGCAGGTATCCCTGGAGCAGCCGGTTCCGGGAACAGCAAATCCAGGTTGAAACGGGAAGAAAGATCCCCCAGTGATGCATTGGGCAGGACACTGCCGGCAAGTCCCATCAGGCTGCGGGCCGTGGGTTCCAGGTCCTCCAGTCGCATCCGTTCCGTCCTTTCGGGATGAGTGGCCGCATAATAGATCAAATCTACCAGCTGGGGAGGAATGTGCTCTGTGAGGTCGGGCGCCAATGCTACAAGATCGGCCGCCGTACGGGGTTTCATGGCAATGGACGGATAGCTGATGCAGGAGATGCCCGGAGACAGGACCACTTCGTCAACCAGCGGAATGAGTGCCTCTTCCTCTGCCGTAGGGTATAGGACCAGCATCCGGTTCCGGTCCGGGAATTCCCGGGTAATGGGAGAAAGCCGGGTGAGGGAGTAATACATGCCGGTATGCCGATGCAGGAACCACGCCCCCACAAGCAAAGCTACGAATACACAGGCAAGCGGGACCCGGTGACGCCACTCGAAACGGGCCAGTCCTCCCACGCGAATCTCCGGGACCCGTTTCTGCGTAGCGATGATGGCTTTGTCAAAAGCCAGGATAAGGGCAGGAAGGGCCAGAATGGAGACCATCAGGCTGCAGAGCACGCCCTTTGAAAGCACAATGCCCAGATCGGCCCCAATCTTGAGCCTCATGAAGCACAACATCATGAGGCTGACGATGGTTGTAAAGGCGCTGCACAGGATGGACGGCATCGCTTGCGAAAGGGCGGAAACCATGGCCCGGTCCGTCGGCACATCCCGGCAACGCTCCTGCCGGTAACGGTTCATCAGGATAACCGCATAGTCAATGGAAAGCGCCGTCTGCATTACGGCCGATAAAGCATTGGTAATCACCGATACGCTGGGCAACAGGGCATTGGTTCCCAGGTTGATGAGGATGGCCAGGCCGAATGTGATGATATATAGCAAGACCCCCACATACGAAGGAGACATGAGGACCAGAACCAGGATAATGAGGAAAAAACCGGCCCCTATCATAAGCGGTACGCCTTCTGGCATACCCGAATTGTCTTCTATCTCCACCTTCACCCTATCGCCAAAACGATTGACAACCGTCTGCTTTACAGACTCACCGTCTGCATCTTTGGGAAGATAGTACTGATAAAGGGTATGGTTTCCGTTCTCCCGGACCTCAATCTGCCGGGAATCGGAGAGAAGCTCCGTCAGAGCCAGTTGCAAGGTATCGGATGGCGCCTCATCCAGAAACAGGACACGTAGAATCTGCATCCGGATATCCATTCCGGGAAAATCCCGCTCCAGGATGGACAAGCCCTTCCGCATGGGAGAATCGTCTGGTAAATAGCGGGTTACATCGGCATTGATGCGCACATGCGGTAACAACAGCGCCGAAATCACCGCCAGGACGGCGACCAGCCCCGTTAACCAGCCCCGCCACCGGATCAGCAGCGAAGCAAAGGTATCCTTTCCGGAAGAACCTTTAGTACACATACGATGCAAAAATACAAAAAAACTTGTGGACCGAACTGAAAACCATTATCTTTGGACGAGAAAAAAAAGCCCGCATGCATTTGTTTTGGATCATCCTCCTTGTCCTTCTGTGTACATTTGCCGTCCTGATGCTGCTTGTCGTCCTTATCTGGCGCAATGAACTCCGTACCATGGCGTCCCTCCATCAGGTAGACGGGAACCCGTTCCTATATGTCATGGAGTACAAAACGCCCTATGATCTGGATCATCTTGTGGAACAGGATGCAAGCGGTTATATGGATCTGCTCAACTACAGTGTCATGCGGTTTTTGAAATTCTTCAAATTCCGCTTCTTCCTGTCCGGACTGGGCGAAGCCCGTACCCCCCAGAGGGTGAACTGCACCAGTTTCCAGGCTGCCCGGGCAGACGGAACCGGTTTCCTGTTCGGCCGTAACTACGACTACTACAAGAACCCTACGCTTGTCACCATTTCCCGTCCCAAAAAGGGATATGCCTCCATTGCCGTATGCGACATGAGCTTCATGGGCTACAATACCCGGCATCTGCCCATTCCGTTCATCCAGCGTGTCAACAGCCTTATTTCCATCTATGAACCCCTGGACGGAATCAACGAAAAGGGCTTCTGCGCATCCATCCATGCCCTGCCGCAGCGCTTTGCCTCCCAGCAGCAGACTTCCCGTCACGCCGTAGGCACATCCACCCTGCTCCGGCTCATGCTGGACCGCTGCGCCACGGTGGAAGAAGCCATCGCCCTGGTCCGGACAGTGGACGTTCGGCACGACCCGCAGGTAAATGTGGGCTTTCAATACATTTTAGCGGATGCTGAGGGGAACTGTGCCGTCCTGGCGTTTGACCCGGATAACAATTGGGAGACCATGGTTACCCGCAAAGCGAAAGGAAGTGACCACATGCAGGTAACCAACCATATCCTGGACCCCAAATACTATTCCGCCACGCCGAACCCTTCGGTTGGTAATACCGAAAGCCTAAGCTGGCAGCGCTACAACACCGCGGACTCCTACATGACGGAAAGAAACGGGAGAATAACCCTCCCCCAGGCGCAGGAATGCCTTAGCCTGGTGCGGATAACAGACCTGCCCATTACAGACGGGATTGCCATGGGCACACAGTATCAGCTGTCCTTCAAGCACCTTCTCCCTGTCCTTGAGACCGTCCATGACAGTCTGTACGAAGATACACAGTACAGCAATGTATACGATCAGCGTAACATCGTCCTATCGCTCCGCAACTGGAACGACTACGACGTTACGCACACCTTTTCCCTAAAGAAATAACTAGCCCTGCATCCGGGAAAGGAAGCAGTGGATGGTGTTCTGCATGAGCATGGCGATGGTCATGGGGCCCACACCACCGGGAACGGGGGTGATCCAGGAGGCCACCTTTTCGGCCGAAGGGAAGTCCACGTCGCCGCAGAGCTTGCCCTCGGCATTGCGGTTCATACCCACGTCAATAACAACGGCGCCGGGCTTTACCATGTCGCCGGTCACCAGGCCGGCCTTACCCACTGCCACCACCAGGACATCGGCCGTGCGGCATACGGCGCCTAAGTCGGCCGTACGGGAATGGGCGATGGTCACCGTGGCGTGACGGTCCAGGAGGAGCTTGGCAACGGGTTTTCCCACAATGTTGCTGCGGCCTACTACAACGGCGTTCTTGCCCTTGAGTTCAAAGCCGATGCTGTCTATCATCCGCATGATGCCCGCAGGCGTGCAGGGCACGATGCAGTCTTTGCCCAGCCACAGTCCGGCCACGTTGCCGGGGTGGAAACCGTCCACGTCCTTTTCCCGGGCGATGGTATCGATAACCTTTTCCTCGTCAATATGCTTGGGAAGGGGCAGCTGCACCAGGATGCCGTCCACAAGCGGGTCGTTGTTTAAATCCACAATCTGCTTCAGGAGGGCCTCCTCGGCAATATCGGCCGGGAGCTCTATGAGCCGGGATTCCATACCCGTGTAGGCGGCGGCCTTCACCTTGTTGCGTACATATACCTGACTGGCAGGGTTCTCCCCTACTATGATCACCACCAGGCAGGGCTTGCGGCCATACTTGGCCTCCAACTCAGGCACCTGCGCCTTTACTTCGTCCTTAACTGCGGCGCTCAGCGCCTTTCCGTCAATAATCTGTCCCATTATTCAAATGCAATGTGTGCTATGTCGTTTCTGTAAAAGAGGTTCTCACATTCTATCTTGGCCACTTCGGCATAAACCCGGGCACGGGCATCGGCGAGGTCCTTTCCGCCGGAAACCACCATGAGAACGCGGCCGCCGTTGGTGAAGACGCGGCCGTCCCGGACGGCGGTTCCCATGTGGTAGACCTGGGCCTCAACGGTATCCAGGCCATGGATGTCAAAGCCTTTCTCATAGTGCCCCGGATAGCCCTTGGATGCCAGTACAACGCCCAGCGTAACGCCGTTGTCCCATACAGGTTCCTCCACCGGACGGCCTGTTGCCACGCCCTCGAAGATGGTGTAGATGTCGCTCTTTAGCAGCGGTAGCACCACCTCCGTCTCCGGGTCTCCGAAGCGGGCGTTGAACTCAATGACCTTGATGCCCTGCGGAGTCTTCATGAGTCCGCCGTAGAGTACACCGGAAAGCGGCAGCCCTTCGGCCACCATGGCCGATGCAGCCTTGCACAGAATCTCCTTGTAGGCATATTCCCGATCCTCCGGAGTAATGAACGGGAGGCCCGTATAGGCGCCCATACCGCCGGTATTGGGGCCCTTGTCCCCGTCGAAAGCCCGTTTATGGTCCTGAGAAAGCGGCATGGGATACACCCGTTCTCCATCCACGAAGCAGAGGAAGGAGAACTCGGGGCCGGTGAGGAAATCCTCCACCACTACCCTGCCCTCGCCGAAGGAATGGTCCAGGAGCATATCGGCCAGTGCACGGCGAGCTTCGTCCAGGTCCTGGGCAATCACTACACCCTTTCCTGCGGCCAGGCCATCGTACTTGAGCACGGCCGGGAAAGGACGGCCGCTCACATACTCCAGCGCCTCATCAAAGTCCGAAAAACTACGGTAGGAGGCCGTGGGGATGCCATATTTCTCCATGAGTTTCTTGGCAAATTCCTTGGAGCTCTCAATGGCTGTTGCGGCCTGCGTGTGACCGAAGATCTTAAGTCCGGCGGCGCGGAAAGCATCCACGATGCCGGCGGCCAGAGAGGCTTCGGGGCCCACTACGGTAAGGTCCACCTTATTCTCCAGCGCAAAGGCTTTGAGGCCTTCCACGTCGGTATCCTTCAACGGCACAGTTACGGCCTGGAGGCCAATACCGGCGTTACCGGGGGCGCAATAGATTTTCCCTACTTGCGGGCTGCGGCTAAGGGCATCCACAATGGCATGCTCCCGCCCGCCGCCACCAATTACTAGTACTGTCTTCATCAATTCTGTTTTTAAGTCCCTCCCCCGAGGGGAGGGGTTTCGGGAGGGGGTAACGTTAAAAGTCTTTTAGACCTTCAAGCATACTAATGCTTGAAGTGTCTTACACCTGTGAAGAGCATAGTAATTCCCAGTTCGTCGGCCTTCTTGATGGCATCCTCGTCACGGATACTGCCGCCGGGCTGGACTATGGTGGTTACGCCGTACTTGGCGGCCAGGGCCACCGTGTCGTCAAACGGAAGGAAGCCGTCGGAAGCAAGGACCAGGCCCTCGGTGAAGCCGGCGTTCTTGGCCTCTTCCAGGGCGATGAGGGCCGAGCCCACGCGGTTGGTCTGACCGGCGCCGATGCCGATGGTATGGTTGTCACGGACAACGGCTATGGCGTTGGATTTCACGTGCTTCACTATCTTCCAGCCAAAGTTGGCATCGGCCAGCTGGGCGGCGGTGGGTTTTACCTTGGTGACGCACATTTCGGGTACCACCTGCTCCACCTGGGTATCCAGCTGCTGGGCCAGGAGGCCGCCGTTCACGCTGATGTACTGAGGAACGGGAGCGCTGCTGCGGGTCATATCCACCTTCATCACGCGGAGGTTCTTTTTAGCCGACAGGATTTCCAGGGCCTCGGGCGTATAGTCGGGGGCTATCACAATCTCCAGGAAGATGGGCTTCATGCCCAGGGCCACCTCGGCGGTGAGGGTGCGGTTCACGCCCACGATGCCGCCGTAGATGCTCACCTTGTCGGCCTCATAGGCGGCCTGCCAGGCTTCTTCGATGGTCTTACCCACAGCGGCGCCGCAGGGATTCATGTGCTTGAGGGCCACACAGAAGGGTTCCTCGAAGTCCCGCAGCACGTTGAGGGCGGCGTTGGCGTCCTGGATGTTGTTGTAAGAGAGTTCCTTACCCTGGATCTGCTTGGCAAAGGCCAGGGAGAAGGGAGCGGGCTCCAGGGCGGCATAGAAGTTGGCGCTCTGATGAGGGTTCTCGCCGTAGCGGAGGCCCTGCTTTAGGTCGTATTCCAGGAAGAGCTTCTCGTTCAGGCCAGCTGCTTTGCGCATGTAAGTGGCAATGCAGGCATCGTATTCGGCCGTATGGGTATAGGCCTTGGCCGATAACTTGAGACGGGTCTCGTCCGAGGTGCATCCGTTGGCACGGAGTTCAGCGAGGACGGTGTCATAATCGGCCGGATCGCAGACGATGGTAACATCCTTCCAGTTCTTGGCGGCGCTGCGCACCATGGAAGGGCCGCCGATGTCGATATTCTCAATGGCATCCTCCAGGGTAACGCCTTCCTTGGCGATGGTCTGGCGGAAGGGATACAGATTCACGCAAACCAGCTCGATGGTCTCAATCCCGTTCTCCTTAAGGGTTTCCATGTGGGCAGGAACGTCCCGGCGGGCCAGGATGCCGCCGTGCACCTTGGGATGAAGGGTCTTCACCCGGCCGTCACAGATTTCCGGGAAGCCGGTGACTTCGCTGATGCCGATGGTCTTTACGCCCTCTTTCTCCAGCAGCTTCTGGGTGCCGCCCGTGGCGATGATTTCCCAGCCCAGGTCCACAAGGCCCTTCACAAAGGGCACGAGACCGGATTTGTCACTTACACTTACTAACGCTCGCATAATAATCTCTTTATGGTTTCTACATATAATTCATGTTCAATCTTCTGGCCGATCCTGTGAACCTCGGCGGGGTCTGAGCCTTCGTAGGGGAAGGCACGCTGGGCGATGATCTTTCCACCGTCCAGATCGGCATTCACCCAGTGGATGGTGATGCCGTACACCTTTACGCCATACGCCACGGCGTCTTCCACGGCATGGGCGCCCTTGAAGGAAGGCAGCAGCGAAGGATGGATGTTGATGATCTTGCCCTCATAGGCCTGCAGCAGGGTTTCTCCCACAATGCGCATATAGCCCGCCAGGCAAACCAAATCTACCTTTTTGGCATCCAGTAACTTCACAATTTCCGCCTCATAAGCGGCCTTGGAGGCATAGCTCTTGGATGAAAAGACAAAGGTTTCAATGCCGAATTCCTTAGCCCTTTCGATGACCGCGGCGCCGGGTTTGTCGCACACCATCACGGCCACCCGGGCGTCCAGCTCACCGCTGGCGCAGGCCTTGGCGATGGCCACGAAGTTAGTGCCGGTGCCGGAGGCAAATACCGCTAACTGTTTCATAGCAAAATGATATTTACGCCTTCCTTATCCGTCACCTTGCCAATCACGGAGGCCTTCTCCCCGTGGGCTTCCAGGATAGAAATGGCCTTGGGGGCCTCCGCAGCGTCCATAACGGCAATCATGCCGATGCCCATGTTGAAGATGTTGAACATCTCCCTGTGCGGTACGCCGCCCCATTTTTCCAGCATCCTGAATACCGGCAGGATTTCCCAGCTGCCTTCCTGGATTTCCAGGCCCTGGCCTTTCTGCAGTACGCGCGGGATGTTCTCGTCAAAGCCGCCGCCGGTGATGTGAGCCACCCCGTGCACATCGCACTGGCGGATTACATCCAGCATCTGCTTCACATAGATCTTGGTAGGGGTCAGGAGCACTTCTCCCAGCTTCCGGCCACCGAATTCTGGAATGGCGTCCTGGTAGCTGAGCCCGGCATCGGCCACAATTTTGCGCACCAGGGAGAAGCCGTTGGAATGCACGCCGGAAGAGGCTATGCCCACCAGAACGTCACCCACCTTTACTTTGGTGCCGTCTATGAGTTTGGATTTCTCCACCACGCCGGTGGTATAGCCGGCAATGTCGTATTCTCCGTCCTCATACATGCCGGGCATCTCGGCCGTCTCGCCGCCCACCAGGGCGCAGCCCGCCTGGCGGCAGCCTTCGGCCACCCCAGCCACTATAGCCTCCACCTTTTCCGGAATATTGTGCCCCAGGGCCACGTAGTCCAGGAAAATGAGCGGTTCGGCACCCTGCGCCAGCACGTCGTTCACGCACATGGCCACAGCGTCGATGCCGATGGTGTCGTGCTTGTCCATGGCAAAGGCAATCTTGAGCTTGGTGCCCACGCCGTCCGTTCCGCTCACCAGCACCGGCTCTTTCACGCCCAGCGCCGAGAGGTCGAACATGCCCCCGAAGGAGCCGATATTGCCCATGGAGCCCGTGCGGGCGGTGGATGCCACGTGCTGCTTGATGCGGCGGACTACCTCGTATCCCGCCTCCAGGTTCACACCTGCATTCTCATAAGTTTTGGCCATAGTCTAATCGTTTTCTACGGATTCGTCATACAGTAAAGTGGGATACTCGCCGGTGAAGCAGGCCTGGCAGGGATCGGCACAGCCGAAGGCCGATGCTCTGGTGGATTCCGGGCTCAGGTAGCCCAGGGAATCGGCCCCGATGGCCTCCCTGGCCTCCTCCAGCGTCCGGTGGGAGCAAAGGAGCTCTTCCGGAGTGGAAGTGTCCACGCCATAATGGCAGGTAAAGCGCATCATGGGGCTGGCGATACGCACGTGCACCTCCTTGGCGCCGGCTTCCCGCAGCATTTTCACTATTTTGAGGGAGGTGGTGCCGCGGACGATGGAGTCGTCCACCAGCACAACCCGCTTGCCTTCCACAATGCTGCGCACCGGGGAAAGCTTCATCTTAACGCCCAATTCCCGGATACTCTGCACCGGCTGGATGAAGGTACGGCCTACATATTTGTGCTTCACCAGGCCCATCTCATAAGGGATGCCGCTCTCTTCGGCATAACCCATGGCGGCACTCAGGCTGGATTCCGGTACGCCCACCACTATATCGGCCTCCACCGGATTCTCCCGGTAAAGGCGCCGGCCGGCTTCCTTGCGGTATGCGTGCACGTTGCAGCCGTCGATATCGCTGTCCGGACGGGCGAAGTAGATGTACTCCATGGCGCACATCTGGTGGCGGGAGAACTGGGAATACCGGGTGCTCCGGATGCCGTGATGGTCCAGGGTTACAATCTCGCCGGGCTCCACGTCGCGGATAAAGCGGGCACCCATGATCTCAAAGGCGCAGGATTCGCTGCTCACCACATAGCCGTCGCCAATCTGGCCGATGCAAAGGGGCTTGATGCCGTATTTGTCCCGGCAGGCATAGATGCGGTTCTTGGTCATGATTACAAAGGTGAAACCGCCTTCCAGCATGTTCAGGGCCTTCACTATCATCACAATACGGTCCACATTGCCGCCCTTCTTGATCAGGTGGGCCAGCAGTTCGCTGTCCGTACGGGTCTGGAAGATGGAGCCGCGCCGCTCCAAAAATTCGGCCACCTGCCTCGCGTTCACCAGATTGCCTTCCCCCGCAATGGCGAAATCGCCCGTATGGTGGTGGAAGAAAAGCGGTTCCACGTTGTCCAGGCCGCCTTTGGAGGCATTGGCATATTTCACACTGCCGATACCCATGCTGCCGGGCAGGTGGTCCAGTTCCCCGTTGGTGAAGATCTCACTCAGCAGGCCCTGTCCCCTGTACCGGTGGCTTTCCCCCTCATGGTCAAAGGTCACAATGCCGCCGCCTTCCTGCCCCCGGTGCTGGAGGTTATGCAGTCCATAATAAATGAAGGTTGAAGCGCTTTCTACGCCATATACAGCCAGTACGCCCATATTATGAATTGATTACTTTTTTCAAACGGTCCAAAACAACCCTGTAGCTTTCCACCACACGGCTCAGGTCCAGGCGGAAGCGGTCCTTGTCCAAACGCTCGCCGGTGGCTTCGTCCCAAAGCCGGCAGGTATCCGGAGAGATTTCGTCGGAAATGATGATAGTACCCGTGTCGGAAGCCCTTCCAAACTCTATCTTCATGTCCACCAGCTCAATGCCGGCCTTGTGGAAGAGGGGCACCAGCAGGTCGTTCACCCTGCGGGCAATGTTGTACATCCCGTCCAGTTCCTGATAGGTGGCCAGTCCCAGGGCCACGGCATGGTCCCGGTTGATGAAGGGATCCTCCAGCTCGTCGTTGTTGTACCGGAGGTCCACTATGGTGTTGGGATGGCGGAAGCCTTCCTCCACGCCCAGCCGGGAGGCCAGCGAACCGGCAATGCGGTTGTGCACCACCACCTGCAGGGGGATGATCTCAATCTTCCGGCAAAGCTGTTCCTTCTCCCCCAGGGTTTCAATATAGTGGGTTTCCACCCCGTTCCGGTTCAAATAGTCGAGCAGGATGGCCGATATTTGGTTGTCCAAGGCGCCCTTGCCGATGAAGCGGGCCCGCTTGACGTTATTATAGGCAACGGTCACGTCCTTGTAACGGAAAATCACCTGGTCCGGATGGTCCGTGGCGAAGACCTGCTTCTCGTTACCTTCGAATAATAATTCTCCTTTTATCATATTATTGGCAGATTTTTCTGAAATAGTTCACGGCATTTTGGAACAGCGGCTGGCTGCAGTTGCCACCGATGTTCTTGTAAAGGTTCTCCTCAAAACGCTCCGTATGGCCCATCTTGCCCAGGATGTGTCCGTCCGGACTGAGGATACCCTCAATATCGTAATGGGAGCCGTTGGGATTGTCCACATAGCGGAATGCCACCTGACCGCGGGCAAACAGTTCCCGGGCCAGGGTTTCGTCCACCACAAATTTGCCCTCGCCGTGGCTGAAGGCAATGGAATGCTTTTCGCCGATGGAAAGGCCCGCAAGCCAGGGGCTGTTCACGGAAGCAACTTCCGTGGTGGCGATGAGCGAGATATGGCGGTTGATATCGTTACGGAAAAGGGTGGGCGATTCCGGCGTCACGCTGCCGGTCTTGCCATAAGGCAGCAGACCGCTCTTGACCAGGGCCTGGAAGCCGTTGCAGATGCCCAGAATAAGGCCTCCACGCTTCTGCAGGGCCGCAATGGCCGCACTTACCTTGGCATTGCCGATAACGCTGGCAATGAACTTGCCGCTGCCGTCCGGTTCGTCGCCGGAGGAGAAACCGCCGCAGAAGGCCAGGATGTGGCACTCCCCTATCCGGCGGGAAAGTTCCTCAATGGAATTGAGCACATCCTCACCGGTGAGATTGCGGAATACGAAAGGACGCACCTCGGCCCCGGCCTTGCGGAAGGCCTTGGCGGTGTCGTAGTCGCAGTTGGTGCCCGGGAAAACGGGCAGGCAAACCACAGGATGCTCCACAGGAGCGCCCGGATAAACGAGGTTGGCAGGGTTGAAGGCAGGAGATTGCCGGTCGGAGCCGGCAATGACGTCATGCCCGGCTACAATGACGTCATGCCCGGCTACAACGCCGTTATGCCCGGCTACAACGCCGTCATGCCCGGCTTGACCGGGCATCTCCACCCTTGGCGGATACAGCTTGAAGTATCGGCCCTCATAGGCCTTTTCCAGGGCCTCCAGGGAGAGGACGGTGCCGTTGATGCAGATGCCGGAGGCGGTTACCTCGCCCAGCAGCTGTGCACCTTCCAGTTCACACGGGGCTTCCAGCAACAGGGAGCCGTAGCCCAGGGAGAAGAGTTCGCTTTCCGGAAACTCCACTTTCACGCCAAGACCGTTGCCCAGGGCCATTTTCACCAGGCCTTCGGCCACGCCGCCATAGCTGAGCGACCAGGCCGATACCACCTTTCCGGCCACCGCCAGGGAGCGGAGCCGGCTCCAGTTCGCCTTAAGTTGCTCCGTATCCGGCATATAGTCCGGAAGCGGAGTATGCCTGAGCAAGTAAATCTTGTTTCCGGCCTTTTTGAATTCCGGGGAAATCACTTCCCGGGCATCCACGGTGGTGATGCCGAAGGCCACCAGGGTGGGCGGCACGTGGATGTGCTCAAAGGTTCCGCTCATGGAATCCTTTCCGCCGATGGACGGCAGGCCCAACTCCTTCTGCATCCTGAGGGTTCCCAGCAGGGCGCTCAGCGGCTTGCCCCAGGTATGGGGGTCGGAGGTCATCCGCTCGAAGTATTCCTGGTAGGAGAAACGCATATGCGACCAGTCGGCCCCGGAAGCGGCCACCTTGGTGCAGGCCTCCACCACCGCATAGGCGGCGCTGTGGTACGGGCTCCAGAGAGCCAGGTCCGGATTGTAGCCGAAGGCCATCACGCTGGCGGTGTTGGTATATCCGTCGGTAGGGAGTTTCTGGACTGAAACCTGCGTTTCCGTGGTCTGGCGCTCTCCGCCGTAAGGCATGAGCACGGTGGAACGGCCGATGGTGGAGTCGAACATCTCTACCAGACCCTTCTGGGAGGCCACATTGGGGGAAGCCATAACGGAGAGCATCTTCTCTTCCAGCGAGGCTCCGGCAGGTTCCCGCACAAAGGGATTGCGGTCTTCTACGGCAGCGATGGCGGCCTTGGCAAAATGAGGGGCGCCGGCGCTGTCAATGAATTCCCGCGTGAGGTCGCAGACTTTCTCCCCGTGGAAGAACATCCGCATCCGTCCGGTTGCGGTAACATCGGCCACATGGGTGATTTCTATATTGTCCAGGGCGCAGAGTTCCCGGAAACGCTGCATGGAGGAAGCCTCCACCACCACGGCCATACGCTCCTGGGACTCGCTGATGGCCAGTTCCGTGGCGT
>CAMHKD010000023.1:0-27144 GCA_946185645.1 uncultured Bacteroidales bacterium | reverse complement strand
CATCTCCAACTTCGGTATCATCATCCTCCTGATGACCATCTTCATCAAGATCGTGGTGCTCCCGCTGGCCTACAAGAGCTACGCTTCCAGTGCCAAGATGTCGGCCCTCAAGCCGTTTATCGACAAGATCAACGCCAAGTATCCCAAGCAGGAAGACGCCATGAAGAAGCAGCAGGAGACCATGGAGCTGTACAAGAAGGCGGGCGTGAACATGATGGGAGGCTGCCTCCCCATGCTGCTGCAGATGCCCATCCTGTGGGCCATGTTCCGCTTCTTCCCGGCCTCCATCCAGCTGCGTCAGGAGCATTTCCTCTGGGCCGAAGACCTTAGCGCATACGATGACGTTATCCACTGGGGTACCACCATCCTGGGCATGGACCACATCTCGCTCTTCGCCCTCCTCATGGCTCTTTCCATGTTCTTCTATTCCAAGATCACCATGCAGGGCCAGAATACGGGGAATGACCCCAACGCCAAGATGATGCGGGCCATGAGCCTGTACATGATGCCCGTCATGATGTTCTTCATCTGTAACAACCTGTCTTCCGGTCTTAGCTACTATTACCTGCTTTCCAACCTCATCACCATGCTGGAAACCTGGATCATCCGCAAGTGGATTGTGAAGCCGGAGGAGATTGTGGCCAAGGTGAAGGCGGCCGATAATAAGCCTGCGCCCAAGAGCAAGTGGCAGCAGCGCCTGGAAGAGGCCCAGAAGATGCAGCGCCAGATGGAGCAGCAGAAGAAAGGCCGCAAGTAATGAAGCGTTTCCTGTTCCTGCCGATGGTCCTGATCCTTACCCTGCAGCCCCTGCAGGCGCAACGTAGGGATTCCACGTATACGGCTTCGGAACAGTTCAAATGGGAAAAACTAATTGCCCCCGCCTCCCTTGTGGGAGTGGGGGCAATCTGTACCATATCCCCCTGGTACAAGGAAAAGATGAATCTCCCCGTGAGGGAGTGGGTGCTGTCCAATACCGGCGGTGCGGAATACAGCTTCGATAACTATCTCCAGTATGCCCCCTTGGCCTCCTATGCCATTGCAGGCTTCTGTGGGGCAGGGGAACACGGAGCGTGGGAGCATCTTATTACAGCTGCTACTACTTTTGTGATATTTACCGCTTTCGCCCAGAGTCTCAAGCGCATTGTGGGAGTTACCCGCCCCAACGGAGGAACGCATTCTTTCCCATCCGGACATACCACCACAGCTTTTGCCGGAGCGGAACTCGTCCGGCTGGAATATGGCCCCTGGTGGGGCCTGGCGGCCTATTCCGTGGCCGGTTTCACCGCTTTTATGCGGGTGTGGAACAACCGGCACTGGACCAGTGACGTGATAGCGGGTGCCGGTTTCGGCATCCTCAGCGCCAACATAGCCTACTGGCTTCTTCCCTATGAGAGGAAGCTGTTCCACCTGGATTCCAAGCAGGTGACGGGCAAAAACTATCAGTTTCAGGCAGCCCCTTATGCTGCAGCAACGCCATACGGATCTTCCTATGGCCTAACCCTGGCTTTACAATGGTAGCAGAATCTCTCAAAAAACTTCGTTCGGCGCTGCCTTCCGGGGTGGAGCTGGTGGCCGTGTCCAAATTCCATCCGGTAGAGCGTCTCATGGAGGCCTACAACGCCGGTCAGCGCCTCTTTGGTGAGAACCGGCCGCAGGAGCTGGCGGCCAAAGCGCCGCAGATGCCTGCCGATGTGCAGTGGCACTTTATCGGCCATCTCCAGACCAACAAGCTCAAACTGGTCCTTCCATATGTTACCATGGTCCAGTCCGTGGATTCTTTCCACCTCCTTGAAGCCATAAACAATTGGTGTGCAGCCAATTCCAAAACCATAGACATCCTCCTGGAACTCCATCTGGGCGCAGAGGAAACAAAGTCAGGTTTTACTGAGGAAGAAATCCTTTCTATTATTAGCGTCGCAGGCACACCCTCTGAAACCCATGGCCACCCTCGGCCGTGTAAGAGGGAGGGGCCCACAGCAAGTGCCCAACGGGCACAGCGAGGTGGGAAGGGCCTGAGCGAAGCGAAGGAGGTTTCAAAGGGTGTGCCTGCAGAGCTGACAAATGTAAGGATCCGGGGATTAATGGGTATGGCCACCAATACGGACGATATGGCTATTGTGGAGGCCGATTTTGCCAGGATCGAGGCGCTTTTCAACAAAATAAAAGCCCTGGATCTGCCGGGCTTTGATCAATTGTCCATTGGAATGTCGGGGGACTGGCCGCTGGCGGTTAAGCACGGGGCCACCATGGTGCGGATTGGGACAGATATCTTCGGCCCCAGGGAGTACTAGCCCACAGGACCGCCTGCAATGCGGAAGAGCCAGTTGCGCAGCTTTCGGAAGACGTTCCACTTTTCCACCTCTTTCAGCATGATTTCCCGGCATTGCTCCTGTTCCTCCAGGAAGCGCTCTTTTGTGCCGTGGGCTACCTCAGCATCGTAGATGATGGAAGAAACCTCGTAATTGAGGAAGAAACTCAGATTGTCGGCATTGGTGGAGCCGATACAGGTAATGTAGTCATCCGAAACGTACATCTTGTTGTGCAGCATCCCTTCCTGCCACTCGAAGATACGGATGCCGCTTGCCAGATAGCCTTTGTACAGGGTTTCTCCCATCCATTGCTGGAAGAAGATATCGTTCTTGGCCGGGACCATCCAGCGCACGTCCACGCCCCGGAGGGCCGCTTCCTTGAGCTTCTGCATGGTGGACGGAGGCGGTGGAAGGTACGGACTCTGGAAATAGAAATAGTCCTGCGCCTGCTCCACGGCCAGTTCAAAGGCATCCCTGAGGGGCAGCCTTTTGTCGATGGGGGAGTCCGGGATAATCTGGATGGTTATTCCGGAATAATGAGGCAGGCTTTCCGGGGGCGGTATCTCTCTGACGGAACTGCCCGCCGGCTTCAGCGAGACGGACGGGGTGTCCGGTGACACGCGGTTCCAGTTTTCCTGAAAGACCTGGGCCAGTTGGGCCACTACGGGACCGGAATAGCACGCATCCAGGTCTTTCCACTCAAAGTAATAGTAATCGGCCAGGTTCCGTCCGCCGATATAGGCTATTTCCCCGTCGATGATCATTAACTTCCGGTGGTCCCGGTGGGTGGTGGCAATGGGCGGCAGGATATAATCGGCCACCCATACAGGGAAGCGGAAAAACTCCACCTGGGCGCCTGCGTCCTGCAATTGCTTCAGCTTTTTAAGGTCCGAGGCCCTGTTGGCGCCCTTGTCCAGGATAATCCGGACATCCAGACCCGCACGGGCCTTTTCCTCCAGGATGCTGTACAGGAAAACGCCGCCGGAATCTACCCGGAAGCGGTACATGTCAATGTAGATGGACTTCCGCGCCTCGCGCAGCTGCTGCAGCATCCATTGAAAGCGGTCCGTGCTAACCGGAACAATGCTCACCTGATTGCCCTGGGTGGGAAGGAGGCCGGTGCTTTCGGCAATGGTGGCGGCCATCTCCCGGTACTCAGGACGGATAATTCCGAAAGCGGGGTTGTCCGCTTCCGGGATTACTCTTTTGTGCATGGGAGCCCTATATCCGCAGCTTGCCAGTAGCAAAGCCGTGGACAGCAAGCAAACTGCCAGCCGGGCTCTGCTCATCTAGATGGCCAGGGTGAGCATAAGGGCGCCCACCAGACCCAGAATGGCGTAGAATTCCGGGAGGGCGGCGTAGATGAGCGTGTTGGTCTGAACATCATGTCCCTGGGAGATGCCCACGATACCGTTGGCGCACACCTGTCCCTGACGGATGGCCGACAGCATGCAAACCAGGCCCACACCCAGGCCCACACCGAAGAGGATGGGACCGTTGGCGGCAAAGTCAAACTTGTACACCAGGAGCCACATGAAGAAACCCACGAAACCGTAAATACCCTGCGTAGCGGGCAGTGCGGACAGGATGAGGTAACTGCTGGATTTTTCCGGAGCGCGCTTGAGCGCACCCTCGGCGGCGTTACCGGCGATGGTAGTGCCATAGGCACTGCCGATGCCGGCTAGTGACAGCATCAGGCCAAGACCAAGATAACCTAAAATTTCGTTCATAATTGTATTGTTTTTAAAAATTTATTTCTTCACGGGTCTGTAACTGCGTCCCTTTCCGTCGTATCCGGAATTCTTGAAGAACTCCAGGAAATTGAGACGGAGCGGGTGTACAAAGGCGCCCAGGCAGCACATGGCCAAGTTCAGGGCATGTCCTACCACAAGGATAAGGGCAAAGAAGAACCAACCGGCGCCGAAGGATCCGTCTCCCAGGGTCATGGAGGCAATGTCGTTAAAGGCCTTGCCCAGCATACCGCCGGCCAGTCCCAGCGCATACAGACGCAGGTAGCTGAGCACGTCGCCCAGGAGGCCGGTGACCGTATTGTAGGTCTCCCAGAGGCCTGCGCCTATGTTTTTGAGCGGATTCCGCTTGATGTCGTTGAAAAGGAAGATGCCCAGCGCGGACACAATACCCAGGCCGATGACCACCCATTTGAGGATGGGCGCCGGGATGAGGCTCATCATGGCCAGGGCGGCCAGGACCACACCGCCCACTATGAGCAGCGTCCAGCCCCAGGTGCCCAGTGAGCCCAGGAATCCTTTGTTCTTGGTAGCGTAGACGGTCTTGACCACCATGGCCAGGCACAGGTGTACTATACCTATTATCAGTGCCAGCACCATCTGGGCTTCGAAGCCCGCAATGGTGCCCGTTATCATGATGGACTTGAGCCAGGAAGGAATCCAGGACAGGGTGGAAATGTCCACGCCGAAGAAGGTGTGCATCACAATGCCCACCACGAAGGTGCCTGCGCCCAAGATGGTTACCAGCGGCGCCAGGTCCTTGAAACTATCCACCTTCTTGAGCAGGATACCGGCGATAATGAGCATGAGTCCATATCCGGCGTCTCCCATGCACATGGCAAAGAAGAGCAGGAAGAAGATGGAGATATAGGGAGTGGGGTCGAATTCATTATAGTCCGGTCGGCCGTACATGTCCGTAAGGGTTTCGAACTGACGGACGAACCAGTTGTTTTTGAGTTGGATGGGCGGATTGTCCTCGGCCGATGCCGCTTCCTTGAAGTAGAAGACGCCGGTGCTTTCCAGGGCTTCCGTGACCTCCGCGTCCTTTTCCGTGGGGGCGTAACCCACCAGGGTAACGATGGTGTTCTCTGCGGCGGGAACGGCGCTCACGCTGGCCAGGTGGCGGTCCAGACGGGCATAATCGGCCTTGCAGCGGGCTTCCAGTTCCGGAATCCGGCGCTGCAGGCCCAGGATCTCTCCTTCCAGGGTGTGCAGGAACCGCTCTTTATCTGCCAGGGCGCTCTGGGCCTGACTGGTGTCTCCGGAAGGGGCGGGAACCTCTCCCGGGAGCGGATCTTCGCCCGCCACCACAAAATAGACGCCGTCTTTCTCCCGGTTCACCACCGAGAGGGCGTACTGCTGTTCCCACTCTTCCTTGAAAAGCTTGCTGCTCAGTTTGTGGAAGTGGAGGGGAACGCCTGCATCGGCAAGCTGCTGTACAATTTCCGGATCAAAGCTGCCCCAGGCCTTCCTGGCAACGATTTCCTTCTCCAGGTTCTTTACCTGCTCCAGGGTTTCCGAGTAGAGCATGAGGGTACCGCCGGCCAGCCGGACCAGGTCTTCCTCCTCCTCAAAGACAACCACTTCCGTCCCTTCCGGGATGTACACCTTCCGGAGTCCCTGGATGAGTCCGTTCATAAGGTCCAGTTCGGACGATATCTCCCGTGAAGCATCGTCTACCGGCTTCACGCTGCGGGTGATGTCCATGAGGCCCAGTTCCTGCAGCTGTTCCACCAGCGATCCCTGCTGCCCGTTAAGGAGCACGAAGGAATATTTGGTCATGCGGGCAATCATAGCTGGGAGGCCTCCTCTTCCTCGGCGTGGCGTTTCTTCACAATCTTGGACGAGGCCTTGGACAGGTTCTCCTCGTCTTCCATATAGCGCTTGATCTTGCGGATGGCTTCCTGGTAGCCGGGAATCTGCACCTTTTCGTAGAGGTTCACCTTCTGGGTGGTCTTCCGGCGGTTGTAGTCCAGGATGCGGGCTTTTTCTTTATATACCTCGCTCTCTATGCCCAGGCGGCTCAGTTCCTTGAGGATGGCCACCCCGTCGGCATACCAGGCGGGCTTTACAAAGGCGTTGAAGGGCAAGATCCGGTAATGGATCTCTCCCAGGGCGGGCGTCTTTACGCCGGCTACCTTTTTGGTGTACAGATCCACATCCGTTATCTCTATGAGACCCGGCTCGAATTCGTTCCAGAGTGCGGAGAGATAGTCGTACTTCCGGAGGGTCTCATCCAGCTCTTCAATAAGACGTTCGCTGTCGGCCTTGGCTTTCCGCACCTCCAGCCGCAGCGCGCTCTCCTTGTTCTGCAGGGTAGGGAGGGCACGCTGCCGCACCTTGAGCTGCTTGCCCAGTTCCGTCAGCGATGTCTTGTTATATTGAAACTTTATAGCCATAGGGTATGAGATTCCCGATCAAAGTGGGGAATGACGGTACGTTATGCTTTCCAATATTTGTCTATGAGTGCCTGTTTGATACCGGTCTCTGCGGGGCTGAAATACTTGCCGAAGAGCTTCCAGGCCGTATCCAACATCTCCGTGATGGTGATGTTGACGTCAATGGCCAGAAGTTCGCGGGCGTAGTCCTTGGCGTAGGAGAGGCAGCGGTGGTCATAGTCGGAGAGGTCAAAACCGTTCTCCAGTTTGGTCTTGGCGTTCTGTGCATCGGCATAGAGTCGCACGGACGCGTTCATCACCTGGCTGTGGTCCTCGCGCGTTTTCTTGTTCTGCACCAGCTGCTTCAGTCGGGACAGGGAGCGGAACGGGTCGATGATCACCTTTCCGGTGTCCGTATCGGCCTTTAAGTACAGCTGACCTTCCGTGATGTAGCCGGTGTTGTCCGGGATGGCGTGGGTGATGTCTCCGTCGTTAAGGGTTGTCACCGCAATGATGGTGATGGAGCCCTCCGTGGGCAGCTGAACGGCCTTTTCGTAAATCTTCGCGAGGTCGCTGTACAGGGAACCCGGCATGGAGTCCTTGGAAGGGATTTGGTCCATGCGGTTGGAAACGATGGAGAGGGCATCGGCATACAGGGTCATGTCCGTGAGGAGCACCAGCACCTTCTCGTTCTTGTCCACGGCAAAGTATTCGGCCGCCGTGAGGGCCATATCCGGCACCAGGAGCCGCTCTACGGGCGGATTCTCCGTGGTGTTGATGAAGCAGATAATCTTGTCCAGGGCTCCGGCAGCTTCGAAGCGGCCGCGGAAATACAGGTAGTCGTCGTTGGAAAGGCCCATGCCGCCCAGGATGATCTTGTCTACATCGGCGCGGATAGCCACATCGGCCATTACCTGGTTATAGGGCTGGTCCGGATCGGCAAAGAAAGGAATCTTCTGGCCGGACACCAGGGTGTTGTTTAGGTCGATGCCCGCAATACCCGTGGGAATGAGCTGCGAGGGCTGGCGGCGCTTGTACGGATTCACGGACGGACCGCCGATCTGGCGGACCTCACCGTCAATCTCCGGACCTCCGTCGATGGGATGTCCGTAGGCGTCGAAGAAACGCCCGGAAAGCTGTTCCGAGACCTTGAGTGCAGGGGGTTCTCCCAGGAAGGTGACTTCCGCGTCCGTGGGGATGCCTTCCGTGCCGGAGAAGATCTGGAGGGTGACAACGTCCCCCTTGATACGAACCACCTGGGCCAGTTTTCCGCCCACGACGGCCAGCTCATCGTTGGAAACGCCTTGGGCCCGGAGGCTCACCGTTGCCTTGGTGATGCCTTCCAGCCGGGTATAGATTCTTTGGTATGCTTTCATAATACAAATAGTATGAGATCCCCGAGCAGGTTGGGGATGACGGGGTTAAGCCGTCATTTTCTTTACGGTTTCGTTGTAGGCCCAGAACTGCTCGCTCTCGTATACGGAGTAGTTCATCTGGCGGAGTTCGTTGATGAGGTTCTTGAAGAATTCGCGGCATTTCTCGAAGTCTTCAAATTCGTAGTCTTTCTGGCAAATGCTGAGGACCAGGTCCAGCATAAAGCGCTGCCGATCCATGGGGCAGAGGGAATCCACCGGGTCGAAGCCGTCCTGCTGGAGGATGATGAAGTCCACCAGTTCGCTCTTCCAGAAGCTCACGTGGTAGCTCATGGGAACGCCGTCGTCGCCCAGGATGTTGATCTGTTCGGCCGCTTCCTTGCCGCGGCGGATGATGTTCTTGGCCAGCAGCACCTTGTCCACCCAGCCTTCTTCCAAGGTCTTGTTAAGATAGCCGATGATTTCCGGATACTCCAGGTACTTGGAATAGGACTCCAGCGGGCCCACGGCGGGGTAACGCTTTTGGTCTGCCCGGCCTTGTTCCAGGGCATAAAAGCAGCGGGCGGCCTTCTTGGTGGATTCCGTGACGGGCTCCTTGAGGTTACCGCCGGCGGGGGACACCGTGCCGATGAAGGTGACGGCGCCTCTTTCCCCGTTGTTCAGGATCACCATGCCAGCGCGGGAGTAGAAGTTGGAGATAATGGCCGACAGGTCCACCGGGAAGGCATCGGCACCCGGAAGCTCCTCCATACGGTTACTCATTTCACGGAGGGCCTGGGCCCAGCGGGAGGTGGAATCGGCCAGCAGGAGGCACTTGAGGCCCATGGCGCGGTAATATTCGCAGATGGTCATGGCCGTGTATACGGACGCCTCACGGGCGGCCACGGGCATGTTGGAGGTGTTGCAGATGATGGTGGTACGCTCCATGAGGTGACGTCCGGTGTGCGGGTCTATGAGTTCCGGGAATTCCGTGAAGATTTCCACCACCTCGTTGGCGCGTTCGCCGCAGGCGGCCATCACAATCACGTCGGCGTCTCCCTGCTTGGCAATAGCGTGCTGGAGCACGGTCTTACCGCAGCCAAAGGGGCCCGGGATAAAGCCCGTACCGCCTTCTGCAATGGGATTCATGGTGTCTATGACGCGGACGCCGGTTTCCATGATGCGGTCCGGACGGGGTTTCTCCCGGTATCCCTTGATGGCCATCTTCACGGGCCATTTCTGCACCATGGTCACGGGGACATCGGCCCCGGAAGCGTCTGTGAGAACGGCAATTACGGTATCAACCGTGTAAGAGCCGGCCTCCTTGACGGACTTGACGGTATAGGAACCCTGGAAGGAGAAGGGGACCATGATCTTGTGGGGCAGCCAGCCTTCCTTTACCTCTCCCAGCCAATCGGCCGCCACAACGGCGTCCCCGGGCTTGGCGATGGGCGTGAAATCCCATTTCTTTTCCCGGTTGATGGGCTCCGTGTATTCTCCCCGCTTGAGGAAGACGTCCGTCATGGTGGTAAGGTCGTTCTGCAGGCCGTCGTACACGCTGGAGAGCAGGCCGGGGCCCAGGGTGGCTTCCAGCATCCGGCCCTCGAATTCTACGGTGTTGCCGCCCTTGAGGCCGCGGGTGCTTTCGAACACCTGCACGGATGCGTTCTTGCCATTCACTTTGATGACCTCCGCCATCATCTTCACGCCATGCGATTCAATGTAGCAGATCTCGTTCTCCGAAACCGGCCCGTCCACCTCTACGGTGACAAGGTTGGAAACAATGCCGGTAACAATCCCTTTTGTCTTCATATGGTTATTGTTCTTTGTATTCTACACCTTTAAAGGTTCCCCGTACCTCGTCCACCAGCTTGCGGAACAGCTCCCGGCCTGTTTCCTCGTCCAGGGCCAGCCAGCGGTCCACAATGTGTAGCTTGGCAACGTATGCCAGCACGGCGGTAAGGTCGAAGTTGTGGAACAGTGCCAGGCTGTCTATCTTCTCCCACACAATGTCGTCCAGCCCTTTCTCCCGTCTCAGGAGATCCCGGTCTGCGAGCACGGCTTCCACTTTGGAGGCCTCTTCAAATTCTCCTCCCCGGAAGCGGTAGAGATCTATATCCAGTCCCTCGTCCTCATCTGTGCCTTTCCCGCTTAATACGTCCAGTTCCGGACTCCGGCCCAACTCCCGGTTAAGGAAGCGGACCTTGGCGTTGCGGAGGTTAAGGTCGAAGCGGAAGTACTCCCGGAGGAAACCCTCTTTCCGGGAAAGGGCGTTGGCATAGAAGTCTGCGTCCAGCTTCTTGGCGTCGAAGCCGTCCAGCAGGAACTGCAGGGCTTCCAGGTCCTTCTCTCCCAGGTCTCTCCGGATTTCCGCGAGCACATCGGCAAAGCCTTTGCTTCCCTGGGCATACTGATAGTCTGCGGTGAGGAAGGGGAGGCTGGAGATTATGTACTCGTAATTGCCCATGGCTTAGCCGAACAGGATTTTCTTGGTGGCGGGACGAAGGTATTCACCCACCAGATCCCGGAAACTCTCTTCCGTAAAGCTGATGAAGTAGCTGCCGTCCTTGGGGCCGATCTTGAAGCCGCCGCTGAACTTCTTGGAGAAAGTGGCTTCCACGCCCTTGCCGATGGCCTTGGCCAACTCGTTTTTAACAAAGGGCTCCAGACCCTTCTTGAGGTTTTCCGGCAGCACAAGGGCCAGGTCCTGCGACTCCTGGGTGGAGAAACGCTGGGCCACGGCGGTAAGGATGCATTTCACGAATTCCTCCGAAGAGAGGGCATCCTTGACGGGCTTGTCCACGGCTTCTGCCACAATGAGCTTCTCAAGGTTCTCCCGGGTGGCCTGGAGGGCTTGGGTGGAGGCCATCTTAACGTCGCCTTCCATCTTTATCTTATAGTCCTCCGCGTCCTTGCGGGCCTTTTCCAGAATGGCTTCCGCCTCTTCCTTGGCTTTCTTCACAATATCGGCCGATTCTTCACGGGCCTTGGCCAGAAGGGCTTCGCCTTCTTCCTTTCCCTTTGACAAGCCCTCCTTGTAGAGTTTCTGGGTAAGTTCCTGGAGTTTATCCATATTAGTGCAATTAATAATGAAGTCTATAGTCAAGTCTAAAAAAATAGACTATTTGCAAATATACAAATATTAATCTACAAATAAAATATAAAAAACAGAGCTCTTTGAGCCCGCAGGGCGATAGCAAGTCCCTCCCCCGAGGGGAGGGATTTAGGGAGAGGGTAACGTAAGACAGTCGTGGCGTGAGCCCGGGGGCACACTACGTACATGTCGTCAAAACATGTACGTACTGTGCATGCCTATCGTGAAATCACTTAGCTGCGGATCCAGCGCTTTGCCGAAGTCTATGCCCAGGGTCAAGTTGGTGTTGATGTGGGCGGCTACGCCAACACCGCCGCTTAACATGACGGGCACCTGGCGGTCCTGGTACAGGCCGGGCAGGGTTTTCTGCTCTTCCAGCCTGTAGGTCCGGGTGATTGCGCCCAGATCCATGAACGGCACGGCCACCAGGTCTATGTGCTGCTTGAAAAGGTCGAACTTGAAAAGGGTGGCACGGAGCTCCAGGTTGGCCCAGGCAATGCCGGGAGCCAGGATCCTGTCGTACCTGTAACCCCGGATGGTATAGCGGCTTCCCAGGCCCTCGTACTCCTCGTACTGGTACAGGAGGGTGGAAATCTCCGACAGGTTATAGTACGGCATTTCCCCCAGGAACTGGTGCTGGAGGCCGATATGGTACGCAAAAGTGAGCCGGTTGAAAATGATGGGGACAAAGTGCCGGAAATGAGCCACTACCTGCGCGTAATGGTATCTCTTGTGGGACAGATCCAGATTCCCGTTAAGGTATAGCTCTCCATAGAGGCCCTTGCCCGGGAAGAGTTCCACGTCCCTGGTGTCGTAGGTGAAACCGGCCTTCAGTTCCAGCGAAGCGCCGCCATGGGCCTCGTCGGCACGGATGAGTCCGGCGTCCTGGTATGCCAGCCATAGGCTGTTGCCGGAATCGTAATTGCTAAGGTTGTAATCCTGTAGACGGATATAGCGGAACACCAGACCGCCCATCCAGTTGAGCTTGTTCCTGCCTTCCCGCTGAACCACGGCCACCGCGCGGACCACCTGTTTGTGGTTGTTGTAGTATGCGGTGCGGGTTGCCTTGTTGGTTTCCAGGGCCGCGTCAAAGGGCGCTGCAACGCCGTTGAAACCGTAAAAGTTATTGGCGCTGGCATCCCGGTAGGTGAGGGAAGCGGTAATGCGTGCGCCCGGAATGAGCGTATGGGAGTCGAACATCCCGTGGACGTACCAGGCGCCTTTTGTGGCCCAGGCGGCCGCCACGGCGATGTGATGGTAGAAATTGGGATAGATGGTCCCGTCTCCGTAGTAGAAAATATCACTGAAGGCGCCCATGTTAAGGCCCAGGTCCGAATTGTAGCTTAAATCCGGCATGGGAACGAATGACCAGCCGGTCTTGGGGGCCGATTCCTCCTGGCCGAAAAGGGTGGCGGCGATGAACAGGACCGCCAGGGATAGAAGTACACGTTTCATATTCACAAATATACGAAAAAGAATTGGATAATGGGCCGATTTAAAAAGTCAAACATAATTTGCATATTTCCTTAAAAGTTATAACTTTGTAGTCAAGAAACGGTTGTTTTTGCAACCAAATCCACAAACACTGAACTAATATGGCAGATAAGAACCTACTTTTGGGAGATGAAGCCCTGGCTTTGGGGGCCCTGCATGCCGGTCTGTCGGGCGTTTATGCCTATCCCGGCACTCCCTCCACCGAAATCACGGAATACATCCAGCTGCACCCGCTTGCGCGGGAGCGCAACGTGCACAGGGACTGGTCCTGTAACGAGAAAACGGCCATGGAAGGCGCCCTGGGCATGTCCTATGCCGGCAAGCGCGCCCTGGTGTGCTTCAAGCACGTGGGACTCAACGTGTGCGCGGATCCTTTCATGGGATCGGCCATGACCGGTGCCAACGGCGGCCTGGTGATAGCCTCCTGTGACGACCCTTCCATGCACAGCTCCCAGAACGAGCAGGATTCCCGCTTCTACGGCGCCTTCGCCATGATGCCGGTGTTCGAGCCCTCCAGCCAGCAGGAAACCTACGAGATGGCCCGCGAAGCCTTCGACTATTCGGAGAAACGCGGTATCCCGGTGCTCATGCGCCTTACAACCCGCATGGCCCATTCCCGCGCCGTGGTGGAAAGCGGGGCCGATATAAGGGAGCAGAACCAGCTGCATTACCCGGCCAATCCCCGCCAGTGGGTCACCCTGCCGGTGAACGCCCGCGTGCGGAACCGCCAGTTAATCAAGGATTACCAGACCTTTGAGGCCGATGCAGTAACCTCCCGCTTCAACTTCCTCAAGGACGGAGCGGACAGGAGCATGGGCATCATCGCCTGCGGCATAGCCTACAATTATTTAATGGAGAATTTCCCCGATGGATGCCCGTATCCGGTGCTCAAGGTCTCCCAGTATCCCTTCCCCCGGGAACTGGCCCGGAAGCTTGCCGGCATGGTGAAAACCCTCCTGGTCCTGGAAGAAGGCCAGCCGCTGGTGGAAGAGCGTCTCAACGGCGTATTCCCCACGGGAATCACCGTACACGGCCGTCTGGACAACACCGTGCCCCGGGACGGAGAACTCACCCCGGATGCAGTCCGTGCCGCCCTGGGCCTTCCCGCCCTGCCGGAATATCCCGCTTCACAGGTTGTTGCACCCCGTCCGCCGGCTCTCTGCCAAGGCTGCGGCCACCGGGATTTCTTCACCGCCCTCAATAACGTCCTCAAGGACTTTGAAGGCGCCCGCGTCTTTGGCGATATCGGCTGTTACACCTTGGGCTGGATGCCGCCGTTCCGCTCCCTTCACACCTGCGTGGAAATGGGCGCTTCGGTAACCATGGCCCTGGGATCGGCCTATAGCGGCACCTATCCTGCCGTGGCGGTGATAGGGGACTCCACCTTCACCCACAGCGGCATGACGGGCCTTCTGGACGCCGTCAACGGAAAGGCCGATGTAACCGTGTGCATCTCGGATAACCTCACCACCGGCATGACGGGCGGCCAGGATTCGGCCGGCACCGGACGCCTGGAGGCCATCTGTGAAGGCCTGGGCGTGGAACCGGAGCACATCCGCACCATCGTCCCGCTTCCCAAGAATTATCCGGACATGGAGAAAGTGATTCGGGAAGAAATTGAGTATCACGGCGTTTCCGTGATCATCAGCCGCCGCGAATGCATCCAAACCCTTAAACGTCACGCAAAAAAATGAAAAACGATATCATCCTCGCCGGTGTGGGAGGACAAGGCATCCTCTCCATCGCAACGGTAATCGGCTCGGCCGCCCTGGAACAGGGACTCTATCTTAAGCAGGCCGAAGTACACGGCATGAGCCAGCGGGGCGGCGACGTACAGTCCAACCTCCGCCTGGGTACGGAACCCATTCACAGTGACCTTATTCCCAAGGGTGGGGCCGATCTTATCGTGTCCCTGGAGCCCATGGAGGCGCTCCGTTATCTGCCTTACCTTTCCAAGGAAGGTTGGATCATAACCAACACCACGCCGCTGGTGAACATCCCGGACTATCCGGATATGGAGGCCGTGATGGCGGAACTTAACAAGCTCCCCCGTGTGGTGGCCCTGGATGTGGATACCATCGCCAAGGACCTGGGATCCCCGCGCGGGGCCAATATGGTGCTCCTGGGAGCCATGGCTTCCGTGCTGCACATCCTGGAGCCGGAGAAGCTCCGGGAGGGTATCCGCCGCATTTTCGCCCGCAAGGGAGACGCCGTAGTGGAATCCAATATCAAGGCCTTTGACGCAGGCCTGGCTTTTTCTCAAAACCGCAAATAAGATGGAACTTCCAATTTCCAAAGAAACGCTTTACCGGCAATTCCGGGAAATGGGCATCGACGACATTTCCCGGACCACCATCCGGCAGTGCTCCATGGTGGGATCGGCCCTGGAGGAGGTCTCCGGAGAACGCTTTTCGCACCTGGAGTTCGGCGTGCCGGGCATCCCGGCCTGCCCCATCGGCATTGAGGCGCAGAAGAAGGCCCTGGATGCGGGTATCCCGTCCATCTATCCTTCCGTGCAGGGCATTCCGGAGCTCAAGAAGAACGCCTCCCGCTTTATCAAGGCTTTCATAGACATTGACATAGATCCCAAGGGTATCGTGCCCACCGTGGGTTCCATGCAGGGGAGTATGACCAGCATCCTGGAGTGTTCCCAGCTGCAGCCCGGGAAGGACACCATCCTTTACATCTGCCCCGGATTCTCCGCCCACGGCCGTCAGCCGGACCTGCTGGGCATCAAGAATCTCATGTTTGATATCTATGAGTACCGGGCCGAAAAGCTCCGGGACAAGCTGGAGTCCTATTTCTCCCAGGGAAACATAGCCGCCATCCTGTATTCCAACCCCAACAATCCGGCCTGGATCTGTCTCACGGAAGAGGAACTGCAGATTATCGGCGAGCTGGCCAACAAGTACGATGTTATTGTACTGGAAGACATGGCGTACCTTTGCATGGACTTCCGCAAGGACATGTCCGTGCCCTTTGAGCCGCCCTTCCAAAGCACCGTGGCCCGCTATACGGACAATTACGTGATCCTGCTTTCCGGCTCCAAGATCTTCAGCTATGCGGGTGAGCGCATCGCCGTGGTGTGCATCTCGGACAAGCTTTACAAGCGGGAATATCCGGCCCTCAAGGAGAAGTGGAATATTGCCAGCTTCGGCGACAACTTTATCCTTAACTATCTGTATGTGAATACCTCCGGCGCCTCTCATTCGGCCCAGTACGCCCTGTCGGCTATGTTCGAGGCCTCGGTGGACGGCCGATACAACTTTGTGAAAGAGCTCCGGAACTACGGCCTCCGGGCGCACAAGTCCCGCAAGATCTTCGATGCCAATGGCTTCCACCTGGTCTATGACAAGGACATGGAACAGACCATCAGCGACGGCTTCTTCTACACCGTGAGCTATAAGGACCTGAACAACAGGGACCTGCTGGAGGCACTCCTGCGCTGCGGCATCATCGCCATCCCGCTCAACACCACCGGAAGCGGCCAGAGCGGCATCCGCGTCTGTGTGTCCCGTCTCCTCACCGATGAAGACTTTAATTTGCTTGATCAGCACTTAAAACTTTTTGTAGATCTTGTCAATAAAACCCTTTGAGCCCCGCAGGGGCGATAGTAAGTCCCTTCCCTGAGGGAAGGGATTTAGGGAAGGGGTAACATGGGTAAATTAATATTTATATTATGAAATATGTATCAGCCGATGAGGCCGTAAAACTCGTGCGAAGCGGCGACACCGTCTGCTGCCAGGGCGGTGCCTCGGTGCCGGTCCTGTTGCAGGAAGCGCTGGCCCGCCGCCATGCGGAGCTCCGGAACGTGACCATCACCTCCGGGTTCAACGTGCACAGGGATCCCGCGCCTTTCTGCAAGCCGGAATACAAGGACAGTTTCCTTGTTAACAGCATCTTTATCAGTGCCGACCAGCGGGCGCACGTGGCGGCCGGCTACGGCTCCATGACCCCGGCCTTCCTGGGGGAGGTGCCCGGCATGTTCCGCCGCGGGGAATTCCCTGTGGATGTGGCGTTTATCACCTGCTCCCTGCCGGACGAGAACGGCTACTGCAGCTTTGGCATATCGGCCGATATCGCCGTGTCCGCCGCCGAAGTGGCGCGCGACGTGATTGCCCTGGTGAGCCCCAACATTCCGTACTTGTACGGAGACTGCCTCATCCATGAGAGCAAGATATCGGCGGCGGTGCTTTGCGACGTGGCGCCTTTCGCCATGACCTTTGGCGAACCCACGCCCATCGAGGCGGCCATCGGTGCCAATGTTGCTTCGCAGATTCCGGACGGCGCCTGCCTGCAAATTGGCGTTGGAGGCATTCCCAATGCCGTTTTGAACGGAATCAAGCATCACCAGCACCTGGGCTTGCACACGGAGGCTATGACGGACGGCGTTATCCGCCTCATGAAGGAAGGCGTCATTGACAACAGCCTCAAGAAGGTAAAGCCCGGCGTGAGCGTGGCGGCCCTGGCCATCGGCTCCAAGGAGATGTACGAGTATATAGACCACAACAAGACCATGGAATTCTTCGACGTGGCCTATACCAACGACCCCTTCCTCATTGCCCGGAATCCCCGCGCCTGTGCCATTAATTCGGCCATAGAGGTGGACCTGACGGGTCAGATCTGTGCCGATTCTATCGGTGACACCATCTTCTCCAGCGTGGGCGGCCAGCACGATTTCATGTACGGCTGCTCCCTGTCCGAAGGCGGACGCACCTTCATAGCCCTGCCGTCCCGTACGGCCAAGGGGAAGGCCAAGATCGTGGCTCATCTGGCCCCCGGCGCCGGCGTTGTCACCACCCGCTTCCAGACCCAGTACGTGGCCACGGAGCATGGCATAGTGTATTTACGCGGAAAGAGCCTGGCCGAAAGGGCCAAGCTCCTCATTTCCATCGCCCATCCCGACGACCGGGAGGAATTGGAGAAAGCCGCGTGCGAACGCTTCGGCTATAGCTTTCTTCGTTTGAAGTAGATTCTTCACTTCGTTCAGAATGACAGTTTTCATCCTGAGGAGCATGGCTCCGAAGGATCTTTATCCAAGGAATCCCAGCAGGATACCGGCCGCCACTGCGGAACCAATCACGCCGGCCACATTCGGGGCCATGGCGTGGGTTAGCAGGTGGTTGGAAGGATCGGCCTCCAGACCCACGGTCTCGCTCACGCGCGCCGCATCCGGCACGGCGGAAACGCCTGCGTTGCCGATGAGCGGATTGATCTTCTTGCCCTCCGGCAGGAAAAGGTTCATGAATTTGACGAAGCTTACGCCGAAGGTGGTGGCGATCACGAAGGATGCCAGACCCAGCCCGAAGATGAGCACGCTGCGGCCGGTAAGGAACACGTCGGCCTGGGTGGAAGCGCCCACGGTGAGGCCGATGAGGGTTGTTACCACGTCAATGAGCGGACCGCCCGCCGTGGCGGCCAGGCGTTTGGTTACACCGCTCTCCTTCAGGAGGTTACCAAAGAAGAGCATGCCCAGCAGCGGCAGGCCGGAAGGCACGATGAACGCCGTGCAGATGAAACCAACGATGGGGAAGATGATCTTCTCCCGCTGGCTCACCGTACGGGGTTTGTTCATGCGGATAAGGCGCTCCTTCTTGGTGGTGAGGAGCAGCATGATGGGCTTCTGGATCACCGGCACCAGCGCCATGTACGAATAGGCCGATACCGCGATGGCACCCATCAGTTCCGGCGCCAGTTTGGAGCTGAGGAAAATGGCCGTGGGACCGTCTGCACCGCCGATAATGCCGATGGCACCGGCCTCGTTGGGCAGGAAGCCGCAGGTGAGGGCCAGGAGGTACGCCCCAAAGATACCCAGCTGCGCCGCCGCCCCGATGAGGATGAGCCGCGGCTGGGAGATCAGCGCGCTGAAGTCTGTCATGGCACCTATCCCCAGGAAAATCAGCGGCGGATACCAGCCGTTTCGTACCCCGTGGTACAAGATATTGAGAACGGAGTTCTCCTCGTAAATGCCTATTTTCAGGCCCATTCCGGTGGCGGGGTCGAAGAACAGCGGGATGTTGCCTACGATCATGCCGAAGCCGATGGGCACCAGCAGCAGCGGCTCCCACTTCTTGACAATGCCAAGCGTGATGAAGATAAGGCCAATGCAGATCATGGCCAGATGCTGCCAGGTGCAGTTGGCAAATCCCGTGAACTGCCAGAATTGCCGCAGGCTGTCTAATACGGTTTCCATTAGCCGATGGTTACAATGTCTGCGCCTTCCAGTACGGAATCACCCTTGCGGGCGTGGATGGCCGTAACGGTACCGTCGGCCTCCGAGAGAATGTCGTTCTCCATCTTCATGGCCTCGATCACGGCCAGCTTCTGTCCGCGCTTCACCGCCTGTCCCTCCTTCACGTCAATGGAGATAATGATGCCGGGCAGGGGGCTCTTAATAGTGAGCCCGGCGCCTTTTGGAGCGGGAGCAGGAGTAGCAGTTGCGGGTTGAGATCCCCGGTCGGAGCCGGGGATGACGGCGGGTTTTGCGTCATTGCCGGCCTGACCGGCAATCTCCTGCTCCAATTCTACCTGATAATCGGCACCGTTAACATTTACGGACAGCATCTTGCCCTCGGCCTCGCCGATGGTCACTGCGTAATCCTTGCCGTTGATCTTGAACTTGTATTCTTTCATAATTATCTGGGTAACTTTCTAAAATTCAATTCTTTATTGTTCCAGGCGGAGTCCTTGCGCACTATGGTCACAATGCCCGGCTCCACATCGTGGATTGCGTCGTTCAGGTACAGATGGACGGCCGTTGCTATGGCTGCGTATTCATCTCCGGAACACTCCATGTCCAGTGCCAGTGCTATGGCCGCCGCTATTTGAGATCCCTCGACTTCGCTCGGGATGACAGAACGCTTTTTGGGCTTGGGGGCGCGTTTGAACTTCCCGGAGAAAAGGCCTCCGGAGAAACTGTAGATGAAATACAGCACAATCAGCGCGGTGAACACCACCGTCACGCTTATGAGGGTGAGCGTCCAGCCGTGCGGGTCCGTTTCCATCATGCGGTCCCCGCCCGCCGTGAGAAGGATATTATAAAGGAAGGTTGTCATGTTTCTTGGCGGGGATTTCCTGGCGTTTGCCAGCTAACTGTTCCAGGGCGCGGATTACGCGGAAACGGGTGTTGCGCGGTTCAATCACGTCATCGATATAGCCCTTCTGGGCGGCCTGGTAAGGATTGGAGAAGAGCTCTTCATATTCCTTCTTCTTCTCGTCGAAAATGGCCTGGGCGTTCTCCGGATCGGCTTTTATGTCCTTGGCATAGAGGACGTTTACGGCGCCGTCGGCCCCCATCACCGCAATCTGCGCGCTGGGCCAGGCGTAGTTGATATCTCCGCGCAGCTGCTTGCAGCTCATCACGATGTGAGCGCCGCCGTAGCCCTTGCGAAGGGTTACCGTGACCTTGGGAACGGTGGCTTCACCGTACGCGTAAAGGAGCTTGGCACCGTTGGTGATGATGGCACCGTATTCCTGCTGCGTGCCGGGGAGGAAGCCAGGAACGTCCACCAGGGTTACCAGCGGGATGTTGAAAGCATCGCAGAAGCGGACGAAGCGGGCTGCCTTGCGGCTGGCGTTAATGTCCAGCACGCCTGCCAGCACGGCAGGCTGGTTGGCCACCACGCCCACGCTCCGGCCGTTCATGTGCGCGAAGCCCACTATGATATTCTTGGCAAAGTCCTTGTGCACCTCGAAGAAGGCACCGTCGTCCACGATGCTCTTGATTACCGCGTACATGTCGTAGGCCTTGTTGGGATTGTCCGGGACAATGCTGTTGAGGGAGTCGTCCACGCGGCTCACCGGGTCGGCCGTTTCCCTGATGGGCGCGGTCTCCATATTGTTCTGCGGCAAGTAGCTCAGCAGCTCCTTGATGGTGGCGATGGCCGATTCTTCATTATCGGCCGCAAAATGGGCCACGCCGCTCTTGGTGGCATGCACCGTGGCGCCGCCCAGGTCCTCCTGGCTCACTTCCTCTCCCGTCACGCTCTTTACCACGGCAGGGCCGGTGAGGAACATGTAGGAGGTATTCTTTACCATGAGGGTGAAGTCCGTGAGGGCGGGGGAATACACCGCACCGCCGGCGCAGGGACCCATGATTACACTGATCTGGGGGATGACCCCGCTGGCAAGGATGTTGCGCTCGAAGATCTCCCCAAAGCCGGCCAGGGCGTCGATCCCTTCCTGGATGCGGGCTCCGCCGGAATCGTTAAGGCCGATGAAGGGCGCGCCGCTACGGACGGCCAGGTCCATGACCTTGCAGATCTTCTCGCTCATGGTCTTGGACAGGGAACCGCCGCTAACGGTGAAATCCTGGGCAAACACATACACCAGTCGGCCGCCGATGGTACCGCAGCCGGTAACCACGCCGTCTCCGTCCGGATGGCTCTTGTCCATGTCGAAGTTGGTGCAGCGGTGCTGGACGAACATGTCGTATTCCTCGAAACTGCCCGGGTCCAGCAGCTTCTCCAGACGCTCGCGCGCTGTGAGCTTGCCTTTGGCGTGCTGGGCCTCAATGCGCTTCTCACCGCCTCCCAGACGGGCTTTGGAGCGCCGTTCCACCAGTTTCTGAATGTTTTCAGATTGTATACTCATATTATTTGAACATTTTATCTACGTCTTTCACCGCGTCCGGAAGGGCGAATACGGCCACACGATCGTACGCCTCTATGCGGGTGTGACCCACGGCAATGAAACTTTCTCCTCCCCGGATGATGCCGCCGATGATGGCATCTTTCGGGAATTCGATATCCTTGAGGGGGGCCTTGGTAATCTTGGAATCCGGAGCCGCGGTGTATTCCAGGACCTCGGCATCCGTCCCGCTCATATAGCGCACGGAACGGACCTTGTCACTGAGGGTAAACTTGAAGATGCGGCTGGCGGTGATGAGCTTCTTGTTGATGGTGGAGTCCACGCCCATTTCCTCCGCCAGGCGGATGTACTCCAGGTTTTCTACCTGGGCAATCACGCGCGGGACCCCCATCTTCTTGGCCACCACGCAGGCCAGGATATTCACCTCGTCGTTGCCGGTGCAGGAAAGCACGGCCTGGAAGCTCTTGATGTCCTCTTCCAGCAGGAAGTCCGAATTCCGTACATCGCCGCAGGTTACGCTCACCAGGTCCGGAAGGTCTTCCGACAGCTGCCGGCAGCGGGCGGGGTCTATGTCTATGATCTTGATGTCTTCCAGTTTTTGGGCTGCCAGGCGTCCGGCCACCATCTCTCCTATTTCGCTGCCGCCCAGGATGAGCACCCGGCGTACCTCTATCTTGTCCTTTCCCAGGTACTTCATGAGCACGGGAACCCCTTCCCGGCGGGAAATCACATAGAGGTAGTCCATGTATTTGAAGGGCGTATCGTAGCGGGGGATGATGGTTACACCGCCGCGGGAGATGGCTACGATGCGGAAATCGGCCTCCGGTTCGGCGGTCTTGACGGTTTTGGCGAATTCCGCCACGGACATTTCCAGGAGGGGGGAGTCGTCGTCCAGCTTGAACACCGCCAGCTGCAACTTGCCGCGGGCGAAGTCCATGGACTCCGTGGAGGCGCTGTGCTGGAGCATTTCCACTATCTCGTCACTGGCGCTCTTTTCCGGGAAGAACAGCATGTCTATGCCCAAGTCCTTGAACAGCAGTTTGTTCTCCGGGGAAAGGTAGCTTTCGTCGTCTATGCGGGCCAGAACCCGCTTGGCGCCTATCTTCTTGGCCAGCAGGGCGCTCACTATGTTCACGCTCTGCGACTGGAAGGGATTCACGGCAATAAAAAGATCCGCCTTGGCGCAGCCGGCTTCCCGCAGCAGGGCGATGGTGGAAGGAGGTCCCTGGACCGTGGAGACATCGGCCGTAGAGGTGAGTTTGCGTATACGCTCCCCATCCTCGTCTATGACGGTGATTTCATTGGACGCGTGGCTTAGCATCTTGGCAAGATGCGAACCAACCTGTCCGGCGCCTTCAATTACAATCTTCATTTTTTACAAAAATAAAGAAAAAATGTTTAACGTTACCCCCACCCGAAACCCCTCCCCTCGGGGGAGGGACTTAACCGCTCTTTCCTGCAAAAGACAAATATAATAATTATTTTCCAAATAGTCCTTTAGGGACTATCCAACCATTGTAAATCCCTTCCGGTTTTGCGGGATTGGGCAGCAGTTCTCCGGGTTTGCGCAGTTTGCGGTACTCCCGGTGGGCTTCCAGCACGGCGCGGTAGAAGCTCCATTTGCCCTGTACCAGGAACAGCAGGGCCGATGCGCCGTCCAGGCACATCCGCACCAGGATGCGCCTGCGGGCCTTCCCTCGGCTTCCCAGCGTGGCGGGGAGGTTGTTCTCCAGGAGCAGGAGGTTGTTGCGGAAGTTCAGGCGCAGCTTGAAGGGCGACTCGTTGGGAAGGGTGCCTCCGCCGATATGGTATACGAAGGATTTCGGTACCACGGTAACTTTCCAGCCGCGCAGCTGCATCCGCCAGCACAGATCGATCTCCTCCATGTGGGCGAAGAACCGGTCGTCCAGGCCGCCCAGGGCCCTCCAGAGGGAGGCGCGCACCATCAGGCAGGCTCCGCTGCACCAGAGGACGTTGGCCGGGGTATCGTACTGGCCGTGGTCTTTCTCCACTTTCTGCATCACGCGGCCGCGGCAGAAGGGATAGCCGTAGCGGTCCACCAGACCGCCCGCCGCACCGGCGTATTCAAAAGTGTCCCGCTCTTTATAAGAGATGAGCTTGGGGCCGCAGGCCCCGCACTCGGGGTGGCTTTCCATCCATGCCACCAGCGGTTTAAGCCAGCCCTTGGGCACTTCTATGTCTGAATTGATGAGGACGAAACAGTCTGCATCCACCTGGGCCAAGGCGCGGTTGTAACCGCCTGTAAAGCCGAAATTCTCTTCCAGGCGGATGAGGGGTACCTGCGGGAACTCCGTTTGCATCAGTTCCACGGAGCCGTCGGAGGAAGCGTTATCGGCCACCACCACTTCCGCGTCCAGGCCTTCGCAGGAGGCGAGGAGGCCCGGCAGGAACTGCTTCAGGTAGTCCCGGGTGTTGTAATTCAATATGACAACGGCCGTTTTCATAAGATTTCTCGACTACGCTAGATTTCTCGACTTCGCTCGAAATGACAATTTGTTATGCACTGAAATCAACATCTTTGAAAGCCAGGGTGGGGATGAGTTTGGACAGGCAGGGACGGGCATCCTCGGCCGCTGCCAGCAGGTTCCCCCACAGGGTGAGGAAATTGCCAGTAATGAGCATTTCCCGTACGGGATGGACAATCTTTCCCTCCTTGACCAGGAAGCCCTCTATGCCGTAGGAGAAGTTACCCGTGGCCGAATTGGAATTACCTCCGTTGAAGCCGGTGACAAGGATGCCGTCGCCCGCTTTCCGGAGCACATCGGCCTGCGTCTTGCAGCCGCCCACCGGCAGTACTTTCACGCGCGTAGCGTCTTCCACCGTGGGCTCCATGCCCATTTTGCCTGCAATGTAAGTATTTAAGAAATAGGTGTTTACAACGCCTTTGTCTATAATGGCCCGCTCCCGGGTGGCCACGCCTTCGCTGTCGAAGAGGCGGCAGCCCGTGTCACCCTTTGTGAGGGGCAGGTCCATCACCGTAAGACTCTCCGGGAAGAGCTTCTTGCCCAACGAATCCGTGAGGAAGGAATTCTTCTGCTGCAGGCTGCTTCCGCCCAGGGCATTAAGCACCGGGGTAAGTAGCTTGGAGGCGCATTCGCTGTCCACAATGAGGGTATATTTCCCGCCGGGGATTTCCTTGGGGCCTATCTGGGCCGATGCCCGCTTGAAGGCCTTCTCCGCGCAGTCTTTCCACTTAAGCGCCTTGAGGGTGGGGGAGGCGTCCCACCAGTAGCTGGAGAAGCGGTTCCCCTCTGCGTCTTCCACGGTGGATTCGTAGCCAATCTCAAAGGAGGTCTCCGTGTGGCGCGCCTCCAGGCCCTGGCTGTCCAGGGTGAGGCTGTCAAAGACACTGTCGGAGTATTCTCCTTCTTCGGAGATGAGGTGCCAAGAGATTTCTCCACTCGCTAACGCTCGGTCGAAATGACAAGACTTAAGGGCCAGGGTGCGGCGCTCCTCGGCTGTAAGGCTTTCGTAGGAAGGGTCGTAGAGGTCCAGTTCCCGTCCGGTGCGGGCGTTTTTCACCAAACGCTCCGGAGCGGGGAGTGTGCGGAAGGCATCGACCTCCAGCATGCGCACGGTGTCTGTGGCTTCCCGGATAAAGGCTTCCAACTCCTTCTCTTCCAGGCGGTTGCTGGAGAAGGTGCCAAAGCGTCCGTCCACAAACAGCTGCAGCTGCAGGCTGCGGTCCAGGGCCAGCGCCACCTTGTCCACCTCGCCGTTCAGCAGACCCGTGAGATTCATCAGGCTCTTGGTGAGGGTGATGCGCGCCTTATCGGCCCCCGCCTCCAGAGAATAGGCCAGGCAGTGGCGCGCCAGCGCCATTTCTTCCTTATTCAACAACGCTTTTTCCATCTTATTCGCCTCCTACTGTTAAACTGCCAATCAAAACGGTGGGGATGCCACAGCTCACGGGGACGGACTGTTCCTTGCCGCAGGTCCAGGCGCCCGGATCGATTACCAGGTCGTCGGCCACGCCGCGGATATCGGCCAGGGCTGCAGGACCGTTTCCGATGATGTTGATATCCTTCACCGGTGCGGTCAAGCGGCCGTTTTCAATTAGATAGCCGGACTTTACGTAGAAGGTGAAGTCACCCTCTCCGATCTGCACCTGGCCGTTGGAGAATTCGTCCACAAAAATGCCCTTCTGCACCTCTGCAATGAGGTCCTCGGCCTTGGCGGCGCCGCTTTCCATATAGGTGGCCCGCATGCGCGGGATGGGGGCGTAGCGGAAGCTTTCCCGCCGGCCGTTTCCCGTGGGCCGGACGCCGTAATGAGCGGCCGATATTCTGTCGTGAAGATAGGAGGTGAGGACCCCGTCTTCCACCATGTAGGTCTTCTGACCCGGGACGCCCTCGTCGTCGTAATTGAGGGTGCCGCGGTTGCCGGGGAGGGTGCCGTCGTCCAGGATGTAAATGCCCTTTGAACAGATCTGCTGGCCCATTTTGTCGGAGAAGATGGAGGTGCCTTTGCGGTTGAAATCGGCCTCAAAAGCGTGGCCCATGGCTTCGTGGAGGAGGATGCCGGACGCACCGGCGCCCATGACCACGGGCATCTGGCCGCCTTTGGGCCGACGGGCGGCAAAACGGTCGTCCACGCCCTTTACCACTTCCGCCGCCATCTCCCCGATGAGGGCGTCCGTAAGCATTTCGGCCCCGCAGCGGAAGCTCCGGGAGGTGGATTTGTTCTCCACCTGGCCACCTTGTTGGAACACCACGGAGAGGGAGACGCTGCCCATGGGACGGGTGTCCCATTTTAGCTCCCTGGCGCTGTTGTACATGAGGATATCGCTCACCTGGAAGGCCAGGTTGGCAATCACTTTCACAATGCGATTGTCCCGGCTGCGTACGTCCTGCTCCAACTTCTGGAGGAAGGGGAGGAAACCGGACATGGGCATCTCCCGCCAGGGCTGCTGCATGGGATAGCGGTCCGCGGCCGGATTGGGCTCCCCGCGGCGCGGATTGGCCGTTCCGTACGGGCTCACCTCTACCGGGGCGTCCGTTATCTGGGCGGCGGCGCGGGCACAGGCCATCATATGCTCTTTGGCCGTGCTTTCCGAGTATGCGTAACCGGTTTTTTCTCCGCTCAGGACGCGTACGCCCACGCCGAAGTCCTGGTGGCAGCCGCCGGAAGTGACGGCTCCGTCGCGCAGCAGCAGGCTGCCGTAGGTGGTGTTCTCGAAGTACAGGTCCGAGTAACTGCCACCGCTGCGGAGCGCTTCTTCCACCAGGCAGTCCAGCAGGGGCCGGTCCACCCGGAAGGTATCGAAATAGTATTCCTTGCTTCCAATCATGGCTGATCTTCCTTTTGGTAGGGCACACCGTCGTGTGCCTGGGGGGCCTTGGCCATTTCCTTTACTATCTGTTCCGTTACGTCCTCGATGGGAGTAGGGAGGTCTTCCGTGTCCGTGACCAGGGAGCGGATCTGGGTATAGCGTGCCATGTCCCGGATCTGCAGGCCCTTCTTGGAGCCCTCGGCCACTATGGCGAAGGGCGGGGAGGAATTATCGGCCAGTATCCATTTGTCGCACTCCGGCATATAACTGTGGAACAGATAATTAAGTCCCATCTGGTAACGGCGGCGTATGGTAGCCTCCGGTATATCGTGCCCGCCGGCTTGGACACGTTTGGCCACCCTTTCCACGGCAATGTCCGGGCTGTCCAGCCAGAGATATAGCACGGTTACATAGTATCCCTGCTGCTGGGCCTTCCGGATGGTTTTGATGAGGGAACGGGTGGCCAGGGTGGTCTCTATGCAGAAGTCTTCCCGCCGGTCAAAGAGGTACTTTACCTTCTGCATCATGAGACGGCTGGCGGTGATGTATGCGCTTTCCGGAGCGAAAGGGGACAGGTGCTTGGCGAACTCGTCCGAATTCACAAACTCGCTACAGTCCAACAGCTCCGGGAGAAGCGAGTACGAAGCCGTCGTCTTCCCGGAGCCGTTGGGTCCTGATATGATATACAATCTTGGCAATTAATCGGCAGTTGCGGCCTCCAGCTTCTTGAGCATGGAGAACATTACTAGGCCGGAGATGACGCAGAGGGCCATCAGCACGGTCCAGTTAACCCACAGGGGCACGTTGTTCCACAGCATGGAAGGAATGGAGCTGAGATAGTTGCCGATGGCGGTGGCTGCGAACCACAGACCCATCATCAGGCCCTT
>CAMHKD010000022.1:0-29419 GCA_946185645.1 uncultured Bacteroidales bacterium | reverse complement strand
ACGCTCGTTTAAAGTTTGAAAAGTGTTACACTTTTCCGGTACTTGCTTGTACTTTTAGTCTTTCAATATTGTCAATGAGCCGTAAAAAATCCCGTTCTATTCAAACGGGACTGCAAAGGTAGCAACTTTTTCCGAACCCACAAATTTTTTCTCATAATTTTTGCAATTTTTTGCGTAACTTTGGGAAAACGAATTCATACCCTATGAAACATCCTTCCATCCTTGCAGCACTGGCCCTTGTGGCCGCACTCTCCTGCAGCAAAGGCAAGCCGCAGCCGTTCCAAGTGATTCCCATGCCCAACGAGGTAACCATCAACAAGGGCGTATTTCCGGTAAAGGGTGCCACCCTTAAGGTAGACGAGGCGCTGGACGCTCCTTCGCAGGCCGCCGTATCGGCCTTTGTACAGGCACTGGAAACGGCCACTGGAAAGGCCCTGAAGGAGGGTGACGACGGTTTCAGCTTCATCCTGAACCCGAACCTGGAGGCGGAGGAATACTTCATCAGTATAGATAAGAAGGGCGTAGAGGTGGAAGCATCGGCCCTTAACGGCTTCCTCTACGCGTGCGAAACGCTCAAACAGATGCTGCCGGTAGAGATTTACGGCAGCAAGAAGGCAAAGGCCGATTGGGTCCTTCCCCGCGCCACCATCCATGACAAGCCGCGCTTTGCGTACAGGGGCATGCACATGGACTCCAGCCGGCACTTCTGGTCCCTGGAGGAGGTAAAGCGTTATATAGATGTAATGGCCACCTACAAGCTCAACCGCCTGCACTGGCACCTCACGGACGACCAGGGCTGGCGCATGCAGATCAAGCGCTACCCGCGGCTCACGGAAGTGGGCGCCTGGCGCGCCGGAACCGTAGTGGGCAAGGACTGGAGCCGCACGGACGGCATCCTCTACGGCGGCTTCTACACCCAGGATCAGCTGCGCGAGGTGGTGGCCTATGCCGCCGCCAAGGGCATCACGGTAATCCCGGAAATCGACCTGCCGGGGCACATGGTGGCGGCACTGGCTTCCTACCCGGAACTGGGCTGCACCGGCGGACCCTATAAAGTATGGGAACGCTGGGGCGTTGCCAAGGACATCCTCTGCGCCGGCAACGAAGAAGTGTACACCTTCCTGGAGAACGTGCTGTACGAGGTTATGCAGGTCTTCCCTTCGGAGTACATCCATATTGGCGGGGACGAGTGCTTTGACGGAGACGCGGAACCGGAGCGGCCGGACCCGTGGGATATCTGCCCCAAATGCGCCCGCAAGATGGCCCAGCTGGGCATCCGCCGGGGCTCCAAAGCCAAACATGAACTGCAGAACTACGTAACTTCGCGCATCCAGAAATATCTGGCCGATAACGGGCGCAAGATCATCGGCTGGGACGAAATCCTGGAAGGAGACCTGAAGCCCGGCGCCACGGTGATGTCCTGGCGGGGCACGGAAGGCGGCATCCAGGCCGCGGCCCGGGGCTTCGACGCCATCTTCACCCCCACCGGCTACTTCTACTTCGACTATTACCAGGGCCGCGAGCGGGATAAGGAACCCTTCGGCATCGGCGGATACGTTCCGCTGGAGAAGGTATACAGCTATGAACCCCTGCAGGGCATTCCCCCCAGGGACCAGAAGCACATCCTGGGCGTCCAGGCCAACCTTTGGACGGAATACATAGCCCTGCCGGAGCACCTGGAGTATATGCTGCTTCCGCGAATGTGCGCGCTTAGCGAAGTCCAGTGGTGCAATGCCGATAACAAGGATTACGACCGCTTCAACGCCTCGCTGGACCATACCTTCAGCATTCTGGACAAGAAGGGTGTGAACTACTCGCTGGACTGCCGGGGCCTGGTGGGACTGGACCGCAAACCCGCCCGCAGCGCCGCAGAGCTGGAGGCCTATCTGGAAGCCAACAAGACAGATTGGTGATTAGTAAAGCAGTAAGCCCAACACGGCGCCGGCCAGAATGATATAGATGGGGTTCACCTTACCCCAGTATCCGGCCACGAAGGCGCCGCCCAGCAGTACCCAACTTTTCCAGTCCGGAAAGTTCTCTGAGACCACTTGGACAGAAGGCGAACAGCCCGTCCAGGTGGTTTTTATAATGAGGATGACCGCCGCAGCGCCGATGAGTCCCACCACCGCAGGCTTGAGCCAGGCCATGGTGCCGGCATAAAGCTTACTGCTGCGGAACTTCATATAGAAGCGCACGATAAGGAGCATGATAATGAACGAGGGCAGTATCAGCGCCAGGGTGGCCGTGGCCGATCCGCAAATGCCCAGCAGGTGACTCCCCGTAGCGTTGAAAAGGACATCGTAGCCCACGTACGTGGCGCTGTTGATGCCGATGGGCCCCGGCGTCATCTGGCTCACCGCCACAATGTCCGTGAACGTACCTTCCGATATCCAGGGATGCTCCACCACCACCTGGTTCTGGATGAGCGACAACATAGCATAGCCTCCACCGATGGTGAACGCTCCAATCACAAAGAACGTCCACGCCAGTTGCAGTATGAGCAGCAGCGTTGTCATTCCCTTATTCTTCTAAAGATTTCTCCACGCGCTCCGCTTGGTCGAAATGACAGTCGTTGTTGTCATTTCGAGCGGAGCCCGAAGGGTGCCGTCGAGAAATCTCGTTCATATAGTTTACACTGAACCCTATCACCAACACGCAAATAATAATGTATATCGGCGAAACGTTGAGGAAGGCCACCAGCAGAAGCGAAGCCACGGCCAGGAGCCAGGTCCACCAGCTCTTGCAGGACTTCCGGGCCATGTTGATCATGGGCACGGCAATAAGGGAAATGACCACCGGGCGGATGCCCTTGAAGGCCCTTTCCACCCAGGGGTTGTCCTTGAAGGCCGTAAAAAACAGGGCGATGGCCAGGATAATGCAGAAAGAAGGCAGGATGCTCCCCAGGGTGGCCGCGATGCTGCCTTTCACGCCCCGGAGCTTATGCCCTGCAAAGATGGAAATATTCACCGCCAGCACGCCGGGAGCGCTTTGGGACAGGGCCACAATGTCCGGAAGGTCCTCGTCGGAAATCCATCCCCGCCTGCTCATCTCGGCCTGGATGATGGGGATCATGGCATAGCCTCCGCCGATGGTGAACGCCCCAATCTTGGCGAACACGGCAAAGATCTGCCACAGTGAAACCTTCCGTTCCATAGCGTCTATTCCTTATATAACAGGTAGAAGCCCTTCCACAAGTAATCTATGAGGTCCCGGCTGGAGAAGCCTTCCTCCGAACGCTCGCGGGACAGGCAATCTCCGGCATAACCGTGGATCCAGACGCCCAGGGCCGCGGCATCCTCCGGCGAATAGCCTCTAGCCAGAAGACCGCCGATAAGCCCCGTAAGAACATCTCCGCTGCCGCCTTTGGCCAGGCCCGGACCGCCCGTCTGGTTCACCAGGCAGTTCCCGTCGCGCGTAAACACACGGGTATGGAAACCCTTCATTACCAGTGTGCAACCTGCATAGAGGCAGAGCTCCCGGGCAAGGGCCACACGATTCTGTTCGCTGGTATGCGGGAGAAGTCTCCGGAGTTCTCCCATGTGGGGAGTAAGGATGGAGCCTTCCGGAAGCAGTTCGTGCCAGTCCGGAATCACGGAGAGGACGGTGAGGGCATCGGCATCCAAAACCATGGGAACCTTCTCTTCATAAGCGATGGACAGGAGGTCCATGAGGGCGTTCATGGTGCCGGCATCCCTGCCCAGGCCCGGCCCAACAGCCACCACCGCGTACTTTTTGAGCGTGGACGGAGCGGTGCAGAAATGCGCCTCCAGCTCCTCCGAGAGCATGGCCGAAGGGAAATTGTTCACCACGGACTGGAGCGCCCTTTCCGTAGAGTGCAGCGTTACCAGGCCGCAGCCGGACTGCAGCGCAGCGCCCGTTGCCAGAACGGCAGCTCCGGGCATCTGGTCACAGCCTGCCACAACCAGTAAGTGTCCATAGTTTCTTTTATGTGTGTCAATGTTCCGGTACAGCAACCGGGGTCTGAGGTAAGAAGGGTCAATAACTGTCATAGCTTCCTTTATTCTGCAATGCGCACGGGAACATCGGCCTTTGCACCGTCCAGCGTACGGACGGTGTAGGAGGTGACTTTTCCGTCCTCCCAGTCGAAGTCCACCACATAGCCGCCGCGGGCGCGGAGGCCCCGTACGGAACCCTCCTTCCAGGCGGAAGGCAGAGCGGGCAGCAGCACAATACCGTCCTCATGGCTCTGCAACAGCATTTCTGCGATGCCGGCCGTTACGCCGAAGTTGCCATCAATCTGGAACGGCGGATGGGCGTCGAAGAGGTTGGGATACGTATTCCGCTTAAATAGGTTCTTGATGATGAGGAAGGCGTGGTCTCCGTCCTGCATGCGGGCCCAGAAATTGGTTTTCCAGCCCAGGCTCCAGCCGGTGGCCATGTCTCCGCGCTGGATGAGCGTGGTGCGGGCGGCCTCAAACAGCTCCGGCGTACGGGTGGGAGTAATCTGGTCCGAAGGATAGAGTCCATAGAGATGCGAGATATGCCGATGCTGATCGTTAGGGTCGTCCCCATCCTCGATCCACTCCTGGAGCTGGCCGTACTGGCCCACCTTCATGGGCGGAAGCTTGGCAAGGGCATCCTTCAAAGCCTCGCGGTATGCGCCTTCGTCCACGCCCAGGATTTCGGCGGCCTGTAAGGTGCTGGAAAGGGCGTCACGGGCTATCTGCGTGTCCATGGTGCAACCAGCCGTCAGCGGGGATTTCTTCCCCATCGGCCCGTGTTCCGGGCTAACGGAAGGAACCACCACCAAGTAGCCATTCCGGGGATCCACCTGCATGTAATCCAAATAGAAATCGGCCGTTCCCTTAATCACAGGATACCATTCCCGCAGGAAATCCTTGTCCAGCGTGTACAGGTAATGCTGCCACAGGTGGGTGGCCAGCCAGGCGCCGCCGTTGGGGTACATGCCCCAGAAGGCGCCGTCCACCGGACCGGCAACGCGCCAGATATCCGTATTGTGGTGCGCCATCCAGCCGTCGCAGTCGTACATCTGCCGGGCCGTAACGGCACCCGTTTCCGACAAGTCTTTTATCATGCCGAAGAAAGGCTCCAGGCTCTCCGAGAGCCCGCACACTTCGGCCGGCCAGTAGTTCATCTGGGCGTTGATGTTGATGGTATACTTGCTGTCCCAGGGGGCCATGAATTCGTCGTTCCAGATGCCCTGCAGATTGGCGGGCTGTCCGCCCGGCTGGGAGGAACTGATTAGCAGGTATCGGCCATAATTGAAGATAAGGGAAACCATGCCCATATCGTCGCTATCCTGGAAAGCCTCCTTGCGCTTGTTGGTGGGCAGGGCAGCGTTTTCGCCGGAGTGCAGGCGGATGGAGCAGCGGCCATACTGCTCTCCATAGGCGGCCTCGTGCCGGGCCAGCAGCTTCTTATAGGAAATGGCGGCTGCTTTCTCCAGGCCCTCTTTTGCAGCGGCCGATTCATCTCCGGAGATATCGTGATAGTTCACAAAATTGGTGGCGGCGTTCACCAGCAGGGTAACTTGCGTGGCGCCGGAGACCGTAAGTTCCTTCTCCGAAGCGCTCACAGAGCCATCGGTCAAAACCTTGGTGCGGCATTCTGCCGTGAGTCCGCCGGGAATCCCTTCCTGCTCCACGCCCTGGATGCGCGTTACCAGGCAGTCCCCGTCCGTAGAAACCTCAAAGGGGAATTTGCAATCCTGGGTAAGGGTGAACGAGAGCGCGCCTTTCTTGCTGGCATCCATCCGGATAACCACGGCGCGGTCCGTCATGGACGCAAAAGCGCTGCGGGTATAACGGACACCATTGGCGGTGAAGTCCACCCCTGCCACGGCGCGGGTAAGGTCCAGATCCCGGGTGTAGTTCTCCACCTCTTCCGGCATATCCTGGAAATGAATCCGGAGGTTACCCAGCGACAGGAAACGCATGCCGTGAGGCCCGGGGATAAACTGCTCGTTGATGAGCGCCTCGGCCTCTTCCTCCTTGCCGGAGAAGATGAGTTGACGGGCCTGGTCCAGGTACTGCAGGGAAGTCTCACTGTTATTGTTATGCGGGGAACCGCTCCAGAAAGTGGATTCGTTGAGCTGGATGGTTTCGTCCGTGATTCCGCCAAAAACCATGGCGGCCATCTGGCCGTTGCCGATGGGCAGCGCCTCCAGCCACCTTCCGGCAGGAGCGTCGTACCACAGACGCTCCTGGTCGCCGGCCACCTTGGGCTGCGCGTTGCAGGCCACCGCAAACAGCGAGATGGCCAAGATTGCAAGTTTCTTCATACAGATATCGATTTGTTTCCAAATATACGCATTTTCTATGGAAAATAATGACGATATTTGCATTATGAAAAAGACATTATTGCTATTAGCCATTTTGCTGCAGGCCCTTTCAACCGTGGCCCGCGCCCAGGACAAACTCTACCACAACGAATTCCCCATCGGCGACGTCCGGCTCCTGGACGGTCCGCTTAAGAATGCCCGGGACCTGAACATCCGCACGCTGCTCCAATACGACTGCGACCGGCTGCTGGCCCCCTACCGCAAGCAGGCGGGCCTGGAGCCCAAGGCCCCGGCCTATCCCAACTGGGACGGCCTGGACGGCCACGTGGGCGGCCATTACCTCACCGCCATGGCCATGAACGCCGCCACGGGCAACGAGGAATGCCGCCGCCGGATGGAGTATATGATTGCCCAGCTGCAGGAGTGTGCCGATGCCAACGGGAAGAACCACCCCGGCTGGGGAAAGGGTTACGTGGGCGGCATGCCGGACAGCGAGCGCATCTGGAGCAACTTCAAGAAGGGAGACTTCCGCGTGTATTCCCGCGCCTGGGCCCCATTCTACAACCTGCACAAGATGTTCGCAGGCCTGCGGGATGCCTGGCTCTACTGTGGGAATGAGCAGGCCAAGACCCTGTTCCTGGGCTTCTGCGACTGGGTCATCGACCTCACCGCAGGCCTCACCGACGCCCAGATGGAAGAAATGATGGGCAATGAGCACGGCGGCATGAACGAGGTACTGGCCGATGCCTATGCCATTTCCGGTGAAAAGAAATACCTGGACGTAGCGCGCCGCTTCTCCCACAAGCGCATCCTTACGCCGATGAGCCAGCGCGTGGACAACCTGGACAACCTGCACGCCAACACGCAGGTGCCCAAGGCGGTGGGCTTCGAGCGCATCTCCGAGCTTTCCGGCGACGAGACGTACCACAACGCCGCCCAGTTCTTCTGGGAGATTGTCACGGGTGAGCGTTCGCTGGCCTTCGGCGGCAACAGTCGCCGGGAGCACTTCCCCAGCAAGGAGGCCTGTATGGACTTCATCAACGACATAGACGGCCCCGAGAGCTGCAACACCAACAACATGCTCAAACTCACGGAAGAGCTGCACCGGCGCAATCCGGAGGCCCGCTTTGCCGATTATTATGAACTGGCCACCTTCAACCATATCCTCTCCACCCAGCATCCGGAGCACGGCGGCTACGTATATTTCACCCCGGCCCGTCCGCGCCATTACCGCAACTATTCGGCCCCCAACGAGGCTATGTGGTGCTGCGTGGGTACCGGAATGGAAAACCACGGCAAGTACGGACAGTTCATCTATACCCACAGAGGCGACGCCCTCTTCGTGAACCTCTTCGTGGGGTCGGAGCTGAACTGGCGGGAGAAAGGCGTGGTGCTCCGGCAGGAAACCGGCTTCCCCTATGCCGAAAGCAGCCGCATCACCGTGGCGCAGGGCAAAGGCCACTTCGCCCTCCAGATCCGCTATCCCGGCTGGGTGAAGCCCGGAGCCTTCCAGGTGAAGGTGAACGGCCAGCCCGTAGGCATTGTCACAGGACCGTCCTCCTACGTCAGCATCGAGCGCCAGTGGAAGAAGGGCGACGTGGTGGACATCGCTTTCCCTATGCATAACAGCATCAAATACCTTCCCAACGAGCCGCAGTACATCGCCCTGATGCACGGCCCCATCCTGCTGGGAATGAAGACCGGTACGGAAGACCTGGCCCACCTCATTGCCGATGACAGCCGCTTCGGCCAGTATGCCAGCGGGCAGAAACTGCCTGTGGACCAGGCTCCTATCCTAATAAACAACAGCATTGAAGCCATTGCCGGTCAGTTGGAGCCCATTCCCGGAAAGCCCCTGCACTTCACCCTTACCACCCGGATGGAGAATCCCATCCGGAACGAGATCCAGCCTTTCTTCGAGATTCACGACTCCCGTTACATGATGTACTGGCTGGCCCTTTCCGAAGACAGTTACAAGAGCTATCTGGACGGCCTTGCCAAGGCCGAGCAGGAGCGTCAGGCACTGGAAGCCCGCACGGTGGACAAGGTGCAGCCCGGCGAACAGCAGCCGGAGACGGACCACAAGATGGAAACCGACCGCTCCGTAACGGGCAACTCCAACGACGTATTCTTCCGTGACGCCAGTGACGGCCATTACTTCAGCTACCTCATGCAGACGGGGGGAGAAACCGCCTTGGGCCTGCAGCTCAAGTACTGGGGCGTGGGCGAATGGAAGACCCACGAGTTTGACATCTATATTGACGATGTCCTGGTGAAGGAAGTCAACAACACTGGCAAGTACCGCATCTCGGAATTCAAATACGAAACCTATGATATTCCCTCCAGCGTGCTGGAAGGCAAGACGCAGATACGGGTTAAATTTGTGGCCAAACCCAGGAAACAGATTGGGGAGATTTACGGGGTTAGACTTGTAAAGCCCGAATAATCAATAGATTATATATAAAAGATGAAAGGTCCGTGCTTCCCAGCAAGGACCTTTCGCAATTCTAACCTAAAACTTAACCTATGAAAAAACTATTCGACATTTTTTATTGCGAATTCTGTGCCAAAACTATTCGCTGTCAGTAGTTTTTTCATCAATTTTGTTCATTTCTTCGTCGGGCCGGACGGAATAGATTACAACGGGGGTGATGGGCCGGTCATAACGGTCCGTGGGAGTGGCCGCAATCTTGTCAATAACGTTGAATCCGGCCACCGTTTCTCCAAACACGGTGTACTCTCCGTCCAGGTGCACGCAGTTGTCCGGATTCTGCACCAGATAGAACTGGGAGCCGGAAGATTCCTTGAAAGGATTGGCCAGGTCTCCCCTTCTGGCGGCCGCCAGCGCGCCTTTTTTATGCCGATGCAGGGGATTGCCTTCGGCATCCCGCATCTCGGCCGGAAGGGTATAGCCCGGACCTCCCTGGCCCCAGGTATCTATATACAGGGTGTCCCGGGAGAGCGGGTCTCCGCCCTGGATCATGAAGCTGTCTATCACGCGGTGGAATACCTGGTTGTCAAAGTAACCGGACAGTGCCAGTTTTACAAAGTTGTCCCTGTGGCGGGGCGTATCTTTGAACAGGCGCACCTTGATGGTGCCCATGCTGGTTACAATGTCCATCACCGGCTCTTCCGGCAGGGCCTGGGCGGCCTTCTGGATGGCTACGGAGTCCGAAAGGGCTGCGGGGACATCCAGCTGGGTATCGGCCTCTCTGTTCCGGTTTTTGCATCCGACGGCCAGGAGGGCCAGGGCCAGGGCGCAATAAAGAAACTTCTTCATGGTAAATACATATCTTTCTGCAAAAATAACTATTTTTGTGGTGAATATGGCAAATCCGTTGAAACAATTGGCGGGAGAGACCGCCATCTATGGCTTCAGTTCCATCCTGGCCAGGGTGCTGAACTTCCTGTTTGTCCCCATCTACACCCGCATGCTCACGCAGGTGCAGTACGGCGTGGTCACGGAGTTCATGGCCTATATCGCCATCCTGCAGGTGGTGCTTGTTCTGGGCCTGGAAACGGGCTGTTTCCGTTTTGCCAACAAGGAGGGAGAAGACCCGCGGAAGGTATATTCCGGAGCGCTGCTGGCCGTTACGGGTCTCAACCTGGCGTTCCTGGCCTGCATGGTGGCCTTCTCGGATTCCATATCGGCCGCGCTGGGTTATGAAGGCTACCGCAGTCTCATCATTTACGTGGCGGCCATCCTTTTCTGCGACAGCATCACCGCCATCCTCTTTGCCAAGCTCCGGCAGGAGCACAAAGCGGTAAAGTTCGCCGTCTTCAAGACCATCAAGATCCTAACGGAGACCGGTGCCAACCTGGTGCTGTTCTTCGTGTATCCCGCCCAGCCGGACTTCACCTATCCCATCATGGCCATCCTGGTGAGCTGCGTGCTGTGCCTGGCCCTTTTCATTCCGGACATCCTGCGCCTAAAGCTCACCTGGGACTCCGGGGTGGTGAAAAGGATGCTGGCGTATTCCCTGCCCCTCATGGTGGCGGCCCTCCCGGGCGTAGCCAACGACTTCCTGGACCGGATCCTGTTCCGCTATTTTGACACATCGGCCGAAGCCTGGCGGGCCTCCCTGGGCGTTTACCAGGCGGCGGTGAAGCTGGCCGTAATCATGAATCTCTTCATCCAGATGTTCCGCTATGCGGCCGAGCCTTTCTTCTTCCAGCGGGCCAAGGACAAGAACTCCAAGGAACTCTACGCCGTTGTTATGGAATGGTTCACGGCCTTCTGCGGCCTGGTGCTTCTGGGCGTGGTGGGCTACATAGACATCATCTCCCTATTCCTGGGAAAGGATTTCCGGGTGGGTATCGGCGTTGTTCCCATCATGCTCCTAAGCTATATGCTGCTGGGCATGCTCTTCAACGTTTCCATGTGGTACAAGCTCTCCGGCAAGACCAACATGGCCATCTGGATCACCCTGGCTGGCCTGGCGGTCACCACCGTGGTGAACGTGGTTTTCATGCCGCAATTCTCCTACTGGGCATCGGCCTTCGGTCACCTGGCCAGCTATCTGGTAATGTTTATCCTGAGCGCCTGGCTGGGCTCAAAATACTATCCCATTCCTTATAATTGGAAACGCATCGGCGGCATTTTCCTCCTGCTTGGAGCGGCCTATGCGGCCATTTGGTTCCTGTCCACCCGCTTCCAGGCCGATGGAGTCCGCTGGGGCATGATGGCCATCAATACCGTGGTAATCTGCGCCTACGCAGCCGTCTGCTGGGCCGGTCTCCGCAAAAGGGGCATCCCCAGGGAATAGGGTTGCCAACTAACCTAAAAATTACTATCTTTGCAAACCTTTCCCGCACGCATGCGTGCAAGATATAAGGGAAAGAGAGGTTTATCTTGTAGTGTATGGAACTTAAGATTAAGAATCAGGAAGTTCCGGTCCTTCTTTTGACCGGATATCTGGGTAGCGGCAAAACCACCCTCCTCAACCGCATACTGGCCAACCGCAAAGGCATCAAATTCGCCGTCATCGTAAACGACATCGGCGAGGTTAACATTGATGCCGATTTAATTGAGAAAGGCGGCGTAGTTGGTCAGACGGACGCCAGCCTGGTGGCCCTGCAGAACGGCTGCATCTGCTGCACCCTCAAGATGGACCTGGTGGCGCAGCTGTCGGAACTCATCGCCACCCGCAAGTTCGACTATATTGTGATTGAGGCCAGCGGCATCTGCGAGCCGGCCCCCATCGCCCAGACCATAAGCACCATGCCCATGCTGGGTCCCCAGTACATCCAGGACGGCCTTCCGTACGTGGACTGCATTACCACCGTGGTAGACGCGCTAAGGATGAAGGACGAATTCGCCGGCGGCAAGGCCCTGGAAAAGGACGAAATCGGTGACGAAGACCTGGAGCGCCTGGTGATTGAGCAGATTGAATTCTGCAACATCGTGCTCCTGAACAAGGCGGCCGATGTTACCCCGGAGGAACTGGGCACCCTGAAAGGCATCGTGAAGAGCATCAACCCCGGCGCCAAGGTGCTGGAATGCAACTACGGCGACGTGGACCTGGACGAACTCATCTACACGGGCATGTTCAACTTTGACGAGGTGGCCACATCGGCCGCCTGGATTGCCGCCATCGAGGGCGAGGACGAGGAAGAAGAGGCCGAAGGAGAAGCCCTGGAATACGGCATTGACACCTACGTGTATACCCGCCGCCCGGCGCTGGACCTTAACAAGTTTGACGACATGGTGGCCCGCCGCTGGCCTGCCAACATCATCCGCGCCAAAGGCATCTGCTACTTCTCCGTGGACCAGGACAAGTGCTACCTTTTTGAACAGGCAGGCCGCCAGAAGTCCCTCAAGGACGCCGGCCTTTGGTTTGCCACCATGCCGGAAGACGAGCTCCAGGACATGATGGAGCGGGACCGCAAGCTCCGCGATGATTGGGATCCGCAGTACGGAGACCGCATGCAAAAGATAGTGTTCATTGGCCAAAACCTGGACAAGCCGGGTCTTGAGAAACTGATGGACAGTTGTTTAGCCGATTAATACCCACTCAATGATAAAACGGATTTACATTCTTTGCGCCGCAGCCGGGCTACTGCTTGCAGCCCTCCCGGCCGCCGGACAGGAAGAAAGCTACCAGCAACAGGCCAAGGAGCTTTCCACCCTGTACCGGGGAAGGGTGCAGAACGCTTACCCCTTCCGCTACAACGGCACCTATTACATGGACACCCGGACCTTCTCCACGGGAGATGTCCTGTACAACGGCAAGCTGTACAAGGACGTACTCCTGAATGTGGACGCATACGCCATGGAGCTGGTTACCCGTCCGGACAAGAACGCCGCCGGCGTAATGCTGGACCGGGACCAGGTGGCCTGGTTCACCTTGGGTGACCGCCGGTTTGTGAACCTTCGCTACATGGGCTTCCCCAAAGCCCCGGAAGGCTTCTTCGAGCTGATAATGGACGGCAAGGAGCCGCTCCTTACCCTTAACCGCAAGGTTTTCCGCTCGGACACCAACCTCCGCAGCGCAGATGACATGGACGGCAATTACGACCCGGATCTGGTGAACTACTTCAGCCGGAGCACAACCCCCTATACGCTCCAGGCCGATGGAACGCTCAAGAAACTTAGCCAGCGGGCCTACAGACGCCGCCTCCGGGAAATTCCCCAGAGAGAAGAGAGCGTGTTTGCCGACAAATGGAACCAGTGGCATCCGGACTACGAAGCCACTTCCGGTCCGCTGCTCAGCGCCCCCTTCAAATCCGTGGGCCTGGGCCTGCCGGACGGCTATTTTGAGGAAGAGCGCGTGGACACCACCACGGTAACCTACGCCAGCAACGCCCTCACGGCCACCTACCGGAACAAGGTTTACACCATCGGTAAGGAAGAGGATGCCAAAGGCAGCCGCGCCACCGTGAACGGCACCGTGTTCGAGGCTGAGAGCGGCCTTCCCCTGCCCGGTGTGGTGATCTTTGACGAGAACACCTCCACCTATGTGCGCACCAACGCCCAGGGCCGGTACCGGATCACCCTCCCCCGCGGAGAGAACCACCTGAATTTCAATGCGGAATCCAAGGAAGACCTCACCCTCAAGATTGACCTTAGGGCCGACGGAGACCTGGATGTGGTGATGACGGAAAAGGTCACCCTCCTCAAGGGCTCCATCGTATCGGCCGAAAGCATGCGCCAGCACCGCAGCACCTCCATGGGTGTGGAATCCGTGAGCATGACCACCATGAGCAAGATCCCTTCGGCCTTTGGCGAAGGCGATATCATCAAGGCGGTGCTCACCCTGCCCGGCGTCAAGAGCGTGGGCGAGGCCTCCGGCGGCTTCAATGTGCGTGGCGGCAGTGCCGACCAGAACCTCATTCTCTTCAACGACAACACCATCTACAACCCCAGCCACCTCTTCGGCATCTTCTCGGCCTTCAATCCGGACCTGGTGGAAGGCGTGGAACTGTACAAGAGCTCCATCCCGGCCGAATACGGCGGAAGAATCTCCTCCGTTCTCAGCGTCTCCTCCAAGGAGGGCGACCGCAACAAGGTGAAAGGTTCACTGGGCATCGGTGTCCTCACCAGCCGGGGCCATATTGAGGGGCCCATCGGCAAAAAGACCACCTTCATTGCGGGCGGCCGTATCTCCTATTCGGACTGGATCCTCAAACTCCTGCCCAAGAACAGCGCGTACGCGGGCGGCGGAGCCAATTTTGCCGATGCCAATGTGGGGGTGACCCATCGTTTTGACGACAACAATTCCCTGCAGCTGTTCGGCTATTTTGCAACGGACCGTTTCTCCTTCAGCGGAGACACCACCTTCCGTTACACCAACTACAACGCAGCCCTCACCTACAGGCACAAGGCCGATGACGGCAGTTCCTTCAAGCTGAGCGCCGGCTACGACCACTATACCAACGACATTGGAGCCCACGCCTGGGAAACCGGTGCCTATGACCTCCAAACCTTCATCCGCCAGGCCTTCCTGAAGGCCGGCGCGGTGAAACCCATCGGCAGCCATACCCTCTCTTACGGACTGAACGTGGTGGGTTACGCCCTGGATCCGGGTATCATGAATCCCTTCGGCGAGCTATCCGATGTCAAGGGAGTGAGCCTGGACCGAGACCTGGGCGTGGAGCCTTCTCTCTACCTTTCCGACAACTGGGCCATTACGGACCAGTTCTCCGTGGACGGCGGCGTCCGGCTTTCCTCCTTCCTGGCCCTGAATCCCAGCAAGTTCTACATCGGCCCGGAAGTGCGGCTATCCACCAAGTATTCGCCGCTGGAGAATCTCTCCTTCAAGGCCGGCTTCAACACCATGCGGCAGTACATCCACCTCATTTCCAACACGGCTTCCGTATCTCCCATGGACACCTGGAGACTCTCCAGTGCCGAAATCGCTCCCACCACGGGCTGGCAGGGCGCGGCCGGAGCCTACTGGACGCTGCTGGGCGCGGGCGTGGACCTTTCCGTGGAAGGATACTACAAGCAGAGCCAAAACGGGCTGGACTATAAGAACGGCGCCATCCTGTCCATGAACCCCAATCTGGCCGATGACCTGGTTCCGGTCTATGGCAGGGCCTACGGCGTGGAAGTGATGGTCAAGAAACCGGCCGGCAGCCTTACCGGCTGGCTGTCCTACAGCTATTCCCGAAGCCAGCTGCGGGAGATGCTGGACCACGGAAATGAGACCATTAATCATGGTGCCTGGTATAACGCACCTTACGACAAACCGCACGAGTTCAAGCTGGTGGCCAATTACGCATTCACCCACCGCTTCTCTTTCTCCGTGAATGTGGACTACTCCACCGGACGTCCCCTTACCGTCCCCGTGGGCCGATACCTTTACGGCGGAACCTACCGCCTGGCGTACTCGGAACGCAACAGCCACCGCATCCCGGACTACTTCCGCCTGGACCTGGCGCTGAACATCGACCCGGGCCATTATCTTAAGGCCTTCGCCCACGCCTCCGTGACCATCGGCGTGTATAACGTGACCGGCCGTAAGAACCCTTATTCCGTGTATTTCCGTTCCAATGTGAATGGGGAGGTTAACGGATACATGCTCTCCGTCTTTGCCACGCAGATCCCGTACATCAACCTCAATTTGCTGTTCTAGTCCTATGAAAAAGATTCTGTTATATATAGTTTTGGGTGCAGCGTTAAGCTCCTGCATCTATCCCTACAAGATGGACCTGGAGAGTACTCCGGATCAGACGCTTGTAGTGGACGGCAAAATCCTGGTAGGCGGAACCAGCACCTTCCGGCTCAGTTACCTGATGCCGCTGAAAGGCAATGCCTCCGGCGTGGCTATGGGAACAGGCTGGGTGGAAGACGACCAGGGAAACCGCTATGAGAGGATGCCCGATTATGTGATAGAGGGAGACAGCCCCACAGGCGGCGGAGGAGGAATCATTGCCCCCATCCCCACCTATTCCACCAACATCATCCAGATTAACACCAACAACGCTCCACTGGGACGGAAGTACCGGGGAGTGGTGCAATGTGACGGGGAAACCTACGTATCCGACTGGCTGGATCCGGACCCCGCGCCGGTGATTGAGAACATCACCTTCACTGCCGACGAAACCACCGTTACCGTGAACGTAGATTTGAACGTGGGCCTGGAAGGCTCCGGTTATATCGGCTTCCTGTATGAAGAGACCTGGGAATTCCACTCCGACTATTATCCGGAATACATGATCTATCCTCCCAACTGGGGAGCATACATATCCACCATGGAAGGCCAGTTTGAGTATCCTTATTACTGGTGCTGGCGGAGCGTTAATCCGCAAAGCATTACCCTGCTGGACTATACCACGCTGGATGGATCAAATGTACGGCAATTCCCCCTGAAGCGCTTCCCCCGCACGGATTCCCGCAATCACAAACGTTATTCCATCAACGTACGGGCCTTTGCCCTGTCCAAAGCGGCTTTCGCGTATAACAAGCAGCTGCAGGAAATATCCGAGATTGGCGGAGACCTCTTCTCTCCGGATCCGGGTGCGCTTCCCAGCAATCTGATTTGTGAAAGCAATCCGGAGCGCGAGGTTATGGGCCTCATGCTGGCCGGCAACGTTACCACCAAACGAGCCTTCATGTATGGCGACTATTACCTGTACCGGGAACCCGTTTACGATTTTATAGACGTGCCCGAGGAAAAACGGGAACAGTATTATTATGACTTGAATTATCGGCCGGTAAAAGATGTCCGGACACCGGAAAACACCGTTTATGTGGGCTGGGGTCCCCACCGCTGCATCAACTGCATAGAAGCGGGCGGCACGCAGACCAGACCGGATTTTTGGGAGGACTAAGCGTATGAGAAGAATTCTATTTTCCCTGCTATCGGCCGTACTTGTGGCCCTTCCCGTCCTGGCACAGGATAGGATATATGTAGTAACCGACCGCAGCGCCTACCTGGCCGGAGACCTTGTCTATTGTTCCCTTTTCTGCGTGGACGATCAGGGCCGGCAGTCCGGTTTCAGCGCCGTCTCTTACCTGGAGCTCATCTCCTCCGAGGGAACGGCCGTGGAAGCCAAGGTGGGCCTTTTTGAAGGCCGCGGCGCCGGCTGGTTCCGCCTTCCCCTTAACATGCCCACCGGCAATTACAGTCTGCTGGCCTATACCGCACGGAGCCAGGCAGCCCCGGATGCAGCCCGCACCCTGGCGGTCTTCAACTCCACCTCCAAGGCCCGCGTGGCCGGCGGCGTGAACATTGTCCCGGAAAAACAATATGTGCCCTTCATCCCGGCCGATGCCGAAGACGGGCTCACCCTCTCCATACCGGCCCGCGTGCGGACCGGACGCGAAGCCACCCTGCTGCTTAACGGTTTGGACCAGGATGCGGATATTAGCCTTTCCATCTATCATGAAGACGGACTGGCCCCTGCCGACGGAAAGACCCTTTCGGCCTTCCTGGGCGGTCGTCCGGCTGCCCCCGGCCCCCGTATGGGCGAATACGAAGGTGAGATTGTGTACGCCACTGTGGAAGGCCTTCCCAAGGACGCCTCCCTCACCGACAACCAGGCCACGGCCATCCTTTCATCGGCCGGATCGCCTTCCAACGTGTATGTGGGACGCAATACGGCCGACGGACGGCTCCAGTTCTTTACCGGCAACATCTACGGAGACCGCGAACTGGTGTGCGAAGTGAATGTGCTGGACGGACAGCAGTGCCACATTAACCTGGCCAGTCCTTTCACCCATCCCGAAGCTCCGGCCGTGCCGCAACTTGTCCTTAGCAGTGCCCAGCGCAGCGCCCTGGTTAACCGCAAAGCCTCCCTCCAGGCCCAGGTCTCCCTCCCGGAAGACACCCTGGCCCGTTTCCTCCCCAAGCGGGAAGACCTCCTGCTGGAAGAGAACGCCCCCATCCGCTATCACCTGGACGACTATACCCGTTTCCCCACCGTCCGTGAGATCTGCGTGGAGTTTGTGCGGGAGCTGCAGTTTGTGCGTCGCGATGACCGCTGGCAGATCCGCCTCATCACTTCCGACGTCACGGACAGCCGCAAATACGTGCAGGAAAACGTGCTGGTGATGATGGACGGCGTTGTGATCACGGACCACAGCCTGCTGGCCGATTTCGACGCCCTTCTGCTGGAAGATATTGACATCTACCCCCAGGGCATCATTCTGGGCGGCATATCCTACAACGGCGTGGTGAACTTCATTTCCAAGATGAACTACGTAACGGCCCTGCATTTTGCCGATAACGTCCGTGTAGTGGACTTCAAGGGCGTTTCCTATCCGGTGGCCTACCCGGGCGGCGTTCCCTCCCAGGGGCAGGACCTGCGGCAGCTGCTTTACTGGAATCCCGCCCTGGAAATGAAGGCCGGACAGTCCCGGCGCGTTTCCATCACGGCTCCCGCCTACGCCGGACGCTTCCGCGTAGTGGCCGAAGGCTGGAAAGCCGACGGCACTCCCATCCGGGCAACGTATACTTTTGAAGTGGAATAGGCCCTAATCGGCCTGGGATAAATACAGGAAAGCGGTTCCCTTGTAGCGGTCCATCAGGACCTCCGGGGTGAGCTGCAAAACGTCCCGTCTGTATTCCATGTAGCGATCCATTATGGAACGGTCCACCCTGTCGGGGTCCTGCGTCCATACCAGCAGGGCCTCCTGATAGAGGACGGGCATTTCCCCATCGGCAAAGTTCATCCTTTCCAGCGCACTGATGAACTGCGCAGCGTTTTTCCGCAGCAGGAGCGTAGCCAGGAGCCGGTCTCCGGAAAGCGGGGAATGGAAGCCGCTGGATTCCAGCAGGAGGAGATTATAAAGCGGATCGTGGCCGATGACGGGCATGGTGGAGCGATCCTGGGTTGAAGTGGGCTCTGCTGCCGTTCCTGCAGCGGCCAGCGAGCGGAAATGGCGCACATAAGTGCCATTGGCCGTGGACTTGTCCAGGATGCGGCAATACTTCTCCATAAGGGTGTAATCCCCCAGCAGATAATACAGTTCCACCAGCCTGCGGAGCACAATGAATCCGGTCCCCTTCTCCAGCTGGGTGGCCCACTGATAGTAATTGTGAATGGCCTCGTTGTAGCAGCCCAGATACTGGTACAGGCAGGCTTTGAAGAGCAGGCTGGTGTAATACTCCTTGTTGCCGTCATAATCCACCATGTCCAGATCATTTTCGTCGTAGACAGGATAGGTAAACATCCGGCTGCCCAGCTGCTCCTTACCGGAAAGGGCCAGGAGGGCAAACGGCATTAGCTCCGGATCCTCTTCCGCCACGGTGGGTGGGACGGTCTTAAGGAGGTCATCCCAAACGCCATAGAGCGCATCACGCTTCACACGGGAGAAACGTTCCGTCCGCTGGACGGCGGGGCTGAAAATGGTAACGGCGGCGGCAAGGTGGACAAGCACCAGGGCCAAAGCCAGATCCGGCTTCCAGGTCTTCCCGGCGCGCTTTTTAAGCAATAAGGACAGCAGCCAAAGCACCAGCAGGACCAGCAAAACGGCTACGGCAAGCTTGGGCGAGGAAGAGCGGGCCAGGAAGAACCACAGCACGCCTGCACCCAGGGCGGGGATGCTGTCCCAAGACAGACCGAAACGGGAACAAATGCCCCGGATGAGCAGGAACACGCCCGTAATGAGGGCGGCCGAAAACAGCGCCCCATACAGCGGATCCCTGTAAAACTGGATAATGAAGTCTGAGACTATGCCGGAGAGCGGCCAGGGCTGCGCAAAGGCGCGGACCCAGGCATCCGGCGTGTTAAGGAACAGGCCCTCATACTCCTGACAGATGAGGGTGAAGGGCTGGCAAACCCGGCTCACCAGAAAAACGGCCGCAAAAAGCAGCACCGGTGTTACCCACTTCCTCATTTGGCAAAGAGTTTGGAAACCGCCTTGTCCAAGCGGGCAGGCTGCCCCTGGACAAATTCCGGAACGTTATAGGACTTAAGCCGCAACAAGTTGTGGTCAAAGCTTTTCTGCGGCAGCAGGAAAGGCTTCCCAAAATGGCCTTCCCCGTCAAAATGGGCAATGTACAGCCTGGTATAACGGCCATCCAGCCTGCGGCTGCTGAAAAGGACCCAGCGGCCGTTGGAAGACCAGCTATGGTAGCTTTCCGTATCTTCGCTGTTAAGGGGCGTAGCGGGCTCCACGGTACCGTTTTCCAGGTCCATGAGGTACAGATCGGCCTCTTTGTGCCAGATGGGGAAGGTGGCGTAGGCCGATCCGGTGAAAAGCAGCCACTTGCCGTTCACCCTAGGGAAGGAGACGGACAGGGTATCACTCTTCCAGAGAGTCTGGGGCTCACCTGTGAACTGCCCGTCCTTAAAGCCGATGGAGGCCAGCTCGTAATGGATGGAGGCGCGCTCCTCTACAACGGAAGCCACGCTGTCCGCCACGCAGAAATAGAGCGTATTGCCGTCCGGAGCCCAGGCGGGAAAAGTTTCCATCCGGGCGGTGTTGCAGACGGGCTCCCAGGTTGTGACGGAATCCGTCTGCGTATCCAGCACAATAAGGTCAGAAAAATGGTCGTACACCTCCACCTGCTGGCTTCCGGCTATGGGGAAACTCTGCTGGGTGGAATTGGAAGAATAGACTATGTACCGGCCTTCGGGATGCCAGGCAGGGTATACCCCCTGTTTGTGAGGTCCCACGGTGGTTAGGTTCAGGAGGCGCACCTCCCCGTCCTTTGCGAAGACGGTTCCACCGCCTGCACCACGGGCATGGAACATCATGCGGGAAGGATCTCCCCCCGGGAAGTTGTGGCAATTCACGCAGCCGCCGTTGACGGAGCTGTTTTCCACGATGGGCGTCTCCTTGTAGGAGGCCAGTTCCCGGGTGTACAGCCCCATCTCTTTCCAGCCCTCGTAGGAAGGCTCAATGAGACGGTAAGCGATGTACGGGTCAATGAGATCCTTGGAAACATAGACCGGAAAAGGAGCATAGCGCACCCCTTTCCCGGTCTTTTTGTCCCAAGATCGTACATAGTAAAAGAGCGTGTCCCCTACCCGCTTTTCCTCCACCTTGAAAGGCTTTCCATCGGCCATTTCAAAGGAAATGGAAGCCATCCCTTCCGGAATGGTTACCCCGGCATAGTCCGGGACAATGGGCGGCAGCGAGGCGCTGTCTGTGAACTCAACTCGTCCGCAGGCAAGGAAAAGGACGGCCGATAAGGCCAGTATGGGCCACGCGCTTCTCATCAATAAAGGTTTTCCGTAACAGATGCGGGAATGGAATCTATCTTCCTGTAGGTATCCACTTCCTTACCGCCGGTGGATGCAAGGGTGAGGGTGTTACCGTCACGGGAAGCCGAATAAGGACCCCAGGCAGAGCCGCCGGCATAACTGCCGGAGAGCTGAGCAGCGTCTTTGTTAAGGTTGTAAGTGCCCTCAAACTTGGTGTATCGGCCTTCGCCAATCTTCTGGTACAGGGTAAAGCTGTTGTCGGCAGCGAAGTCAATGTACACGCTCACCGTCACAGAACCCACGCTGGCTTTGGTGCTCACGGAAGAGAGCTCCCACATGCCGATTACGTCCAACTCCGGAACGGTAGGTTCAACCGGGTCGTTTCCCTTACAGGCAGCAAACAGGGCCACGCAGGCCAAAAGGGTTAAAAACTTTTTCATTACAGCCATCCTCCCGTACCGTTGCCACCGTCCGCATCACGGGCGATGAGTGAAACATCCTGGGTAAGGATCATGCCTCCCGGAGGATTGTTTCCTCCGCCCACATGGTCACCGCCACCCACGGCATTGATGGTAATTTTACCGGAACCCACAGCCGTCGGGTGCACATACAGGCGCCCGAACTGGACAAAGGCATAACCGTTCTCGTCCACAACTGCCGGATACTTTTCCGTATTGGTGGGAGCAATTTTCTGCAGGCCCATGGAAGCGGCCGTCTCCTCCGGCACCTTTATGGAGAGGTAGGTAAGACTCACGGATGCGGTACCAAAGGCCGATGTAAGGTCTATCCACTGCTGCCGGCCGATACCGGAAGTGAGCGTAGGAAGGCCTTCGATATGCATCATCAGCCGCCAGGCATCAATGGCACCGGTTCCCATCTGATGGTAGTAAGGAGCCATTTTGAGGGCGGGTTTGGCATAGGCATAGGTCTTCTCACTCTTGCTGCCAATCCGCTGGTCAATGTCGTTCACACTGGCCAGGATCATCCGTTTGAATTCGTCCCGGGAGAACCTCTTGCCCAGCTTCTTGGCGTAGGAAAGTCCCAGGGCCACCACACCGCTAACATGCGGGCAGGCCATGGAAGTTCCGTGCATGAAACCGTAATCCAGCCCGGTCTTATTGTAGTCTCCGTTAAGGCCCAACTGCGGAATCTCCCCGGGAAGGGTGGAAAGCACCATGGAGTCCCAGCGATTGGCAATATGATAGGCTTCTCCGCCCGGAGCGGAAATGTTGCATCCCGGTCCGTAATTGGTGTAGAAAGTGGGCAGGAAGTCCGGTCCGAAAGCCGATACGCTGATAATGTCGTAGAAGGCTCCCGGATAATGGGCATAATTGTGATTTTCGTTGCCTGCGGCAAAGATGGCAATGTTTCCGTCCAGGACGGGGTTGTTGCAACTGTCCTCGAAATAATGGATGGCATCTATTTCCACCGTTCCCTGGCTCTTGATGTAGGCATTGTCCGAATTGAAGGGATTCTTAAAACCAAAAGAGCAGGAGATGACGGAGGCTCCCATATCGGCCGCATATTTTACGGCACGGGATACAATGGAACTGCCTCCGCCGGTATCGTGTGAGAAGATTTGGCAGCTCATGATGCGGCAGCCGTCCTTGTTTCCCGAACCGCCGGCAATGCCGCAAACGCCTTTTCCGTTGTTGTTCACAGCGGCAATGGTGCCTGCGCAATGGGTGCCGTGACCGGTATCGCCGGTTTTGTCCCAGGTAATGGCGCCGTTCCCAAAGGTGGTACTGTTAACTTTGGTAGCGGTTACAAAGTTGAAACCATAAACGTCATCTATGTAACCGTTTCCGTCGTCGTCAATACCGTTTCCGGGGATTTCGCCGGTGTTGGTCCACATATTGTCCACCAGGTCCGGATGGGTGTATTTTACACCCTCGTCCACCACAGCCACAATAATGTCCGGATCTCCGCAGGTAAGGGTGGTCCAAACATCCAGCACGTTCACATCGGCACCCGCCACGGCGGTCTTGGAAATGGAGGCGTTGCCATAGTTCTTGTAGTGCCACTGGTTGGTCAGGTACGGATCGTTGAATACGGCGTTGCCGGCCCGGGTGGCCGGCGCGTCGGCGGCATAAACGCCATCCTCTGCATCGTTCTTGCAGATGGACTCATACTCAACCGTTTCTATGAACCGGTCGCGGGCCAGATTCCGGGCTTTGGTGTCTACATCCTCCGTTTCCGGGAATGAAGCCTTATACCAGCGGTCCAGTCCATGCTTCCGCTCCAGTTCTTCCTTTCCGGGAGTGGAATTGAACACCCTCTCCAGGGTAACGTCATATTCCTTCTCCAGTGAGAGCAACTGCGACTCGTCGGGAGCGGAGACAAACTTGACCAGCACGGCATCCGGAAGCACTTCTTCTCCCAGGCGCACAATGGGAGCCATGTTCTCCTCCACCAGCTCCATCTCCTCCTTCTGAACGCAGGAGAAAAGGACCAGGGAGGCAATGGCAACTAAGAACCAATTAAAGAATTTCATCATCATTCTTTTTTTACGACAAGAGGCCCGGCGCATACGCGCCGGGTCTCATTTGTCGCGTAATCAATAGTTTAACTAGCGAAGGCTTTCAGGAGCCAGCTCCCGGAAGGAAGCTTTTGCCTTACGCTCGTGAGAAACAGTAACATTTACCTTGATGGGCTGAGGATCACGCTCAAAGCTCATCATGGACTCTTCACTGCGGACGGCGGGTTTAGTCAAAACCACATCCTTCACCTCTCCATTGCGAGCAGGAGCTGCTGCAGGAGCGGCGGGAACAGCGGAAGGAAGCGTTACGCTGAAGGTACCTTCGTCATTGGCAGCAATCCAGCCATAGCCGTCGAGATAGCAATCAAGTCCTTCCTTCGGGAAGGTGATAACACCATCCTTCAGAGTTCCGGGTTTAGAGCTTCTAATCTGGAAGAATCCATAAGCAGAGTTAACGAGAATACCATAATCCTGTTCCTCAATGGTTACTGCGTTAGGATTGGTGGCATCGATAACAACCTCGGCATTTCTCCAGTTACCATTCTCATATTGAGCCATCACTTCTTCGCTAACACCGAAGAATCCAGCGGCAACTGCACATTGGAATCCGGTTACCATATACAGACCGGGAGTCTTGGCTTCTTCATACACATCGCAGGATGCGGTGGTCTCAGGCTTGTTGTTGAACAGATAGTTGAAGAATCCGTCATTAATCAAGCCCTTACCCAGACTATTCCAGTTATAAGGAAGCTTGTCGGTAGTATAAATGTCATAATCCCAAGCATCCATGTCTCCATTGGTAGCCCAAGCAATCACAATGTAGTCGGTCTTAGCTGCTAAGCCTTTAGCGACAGTGTAGTAACCACCTTCACCATTGATGGCCTTAAGGACATCTGCACTAACAGCATAATTGCCCTTGGAGTCAGCCTTAACAGCATCGAAGTATCCATCTACATCATCCATTACATCATCCAGTTTGAAGATGGCAATGTGGGCATCAGTGAGGTCCTTACCAATCACACCATAAGCGAAGGAATCGTAACTATGATAGCTGGCGTAACGGGCCGGAGTATCTTCAGTGAATACAGTAAGGTCTACTTCGTATTCTTCCTGATCACCGGCAGCAATGTGCTTGAAGATAGCATTGGCGCTGTTCTGAGGATTTCCGTCCTTGCTATAAGCGATAGCCACAATGGTGTACATACCGGTCTTTTCCGGAGCGACACCAAGGGTGGCATAATTCTTAGCCTCTTCCTCATCGAATTCGAACTCGTCGAAAGATTCGCTCTCGTCGGAGCCGTCGATAATGGCGTCCACTTTGTAGCCAATCTGCGTTGCGGTGAGTTCACCCTCGTAAACAGCATACTTGATGGAAGTAATATCGGCACCAGCTTCCACGCTAACGGGAGTAACGCCCATAGAGGAGTAGTCCGCTTCAAGTTCGAAGGTATAGTCCACGCGGGTATAACCCGCGGCAATGGCTAAAGGAGTACTATCCTTGTAACCATACCAGCTGGTTGTACCATGGATCCAGTAAGCAGAATTGAAGATAAACCCGCCGTGACCGTCGTAGTAGCTGGGGAGATAGCCGTCACTGCCGTTGACATAACGGTCATAGGAACTGGTATAGCTGCCGTTGCTAAGACCCATATCGGAACGCATCCAGTAGTAGTCGCCCATATAGATGGGGCCATTGGATGAGTTGAAGCCTGTGGGAACCGGTTCAACTTCAATCCACTGATAATCCACATCGTTGACCGTAACGGTTTTCTTGGTGTACCACTTGAACTTCATCTGAACGTCAGTACCCCAGACACCCGTACCATCTTCGAGTCCATTATTGCTATACACGGTCTTTCCACCGATGGTTTCGCAATAACGGATACCATCGATCTCATAGTATTGGATATAGATATCGTCATGAATCTCTTCCAAGAAAGAAGGATCGGAGAAAGTAACATTGGCTTTCTCTTTTCCGTCTTCTGTCATGAAGGTCTTCATTTCCACGCGCATCACACTGAAATCCAGGGAGATGGGGTTGGAATTGTAGAGGGAAGCGTAGTTGTTGTCTTCAATGGTGAAGCTGGCGCTGTAATTGGCACCTTCCTTAGCATTGTCGAAGCGCACGGTGAATGTGGTTTCATCCTGGCCGTCGGCAAAGGAAACCTCGTTCATGGTGAAGATACCATCCTCGGAGAAGGTAGTCTTTACCGGAACGGTGATGGAGCCGTTGGTGTTGGTACGCTTGACAATGATGTCAATGCTGGGATCCTGAACAGGGCTGAACACGTGGCTGCCGCTGGCTTCCTGTGAAGGGAAGAACACACCGTAGCAACCGGCTGTTTCAGCAGGGCCAAAAGGATGAGCCTCCGGCTCTTTCTCGCAAGATACTACTGTGAAAGCAGCAGCTGCAACCAAAGAAAGGATATATGCTAACTTTTTCATATGTATCTTTGTTTAAATTAGTCAGTTACGCCGTCACGAAGACCGGGATTCATGTCGATGGTAGGCTGCTGGCCACCCTTGTTGTCCTCAATACCGAAGTTGGTATTCATTTCACCCTGCGGGAAGCGCATCCTGAGCCAAGGATCCTGGGATTCCAGGTTGAAGCGGAAAGCGTCGGAAATATTGGAAGAGCCTGCACCGTGGTTACGGACGATAGGCTTGTCCAGACGGAGATTGTCGAACACGCCGAAGCCCTCACCCCACAGTTCTACGCGGCGCTGGAACCAGATCTCGTCAAGGAGATTACGGCCACCGGCGGAAGCGGAGTAAGCGGGATCACGATAGGTCTTCACAAAGTTCTCCAGGATGGAAGTGGCGCCGCCGTTGTCTCCAAGACGGGCCTTGGCTTCGGCCTGGATAAGGATCATTTCCTCTACGCGCATGAGCGGCATGTCTTCCTCGTTGATGGTGTTGCCGATGTTGATAGCACCGAACTTCACGTTGGTGTAAGGAAGGAACGCGAGCTTGTTGTCACCGTCGTCGGCATTGGCCACGTCGTCGAAGCCGGGCCACTTGAGACCGTTCAGGAGCGGAGAATTCAGGTTCTCGTCCACCCACCAGCCCTTACGGACATCCGTAGCGGGGATCTTGTTGTAGAGGAGGGTGTTGATGCAAGTGTACACCTGGCAGGCAGGGGCATAACCGTTACCGGAGAAGGAACGGAGCCAGCTGCCGGTGGTGGCATAGAAACGGTTACTGGCGGTCAGGTTGGAAGTGAGACCGGTAGCCATGTCATAACCCCAGATCCAGTTGTGCTCGCTGATGTCATAGAAAGCAGGCTTGGACATTTCCTCAATGGTAGCAGGGGTGTATCCCTGAGCGGCGGCGACTGCATCATCATAAGCAGCCTGCCAGTTACCCAGCAGCAGGTTTACACGGGCGCGGAGGCCATGGGCCACATTGCCGTCAATGTACATCTTGGAGTCACGGGCGGCGCCGGCAAGCTTCTCCACGGCATAGTCCAGATCTTCCATCACGAAGGCATAAACCTCACCCACGGTTGCACGGGGGTTGTTGGTGAAGTCCTCGGTGGCGGGAGTCACCAGCGGAACGCAAGGGAGGTCCTTACCAAGGCCCTCAGCGGTCTGGGTGAGCGGAGCAAACTGATACTGAGGAGCCAGCATCATGTAGGAATAGGCACGCAGCACGCGGGCCTGGGCAATCATGTTGACGAGTTCCGGATCATCCACATCCTCGGCAAAGCCGGAGACGAAGGTGTTCACATCACCAATCATGTTGTAAGGAGCGCGGTAGCGGATAGCCGGGTTACGGTAGGTGTTGTTACGGGAAGAATATTCACCGCAAACGGAGAACCAGTTGTAACCACTGTCTGCGATAAGGGCATCGGCGCCTTCCAGATCGTTGCAGAAGAGAATCATCAGGAACTCCCAGTCGTCCGGAGTGTTGTACATCTTGCAGGGTTTACCGATATTGGTAAACATACCGTTGAAGGATGCAGAAGCACGGGAAGGAGCAATGGCATTCGTCTCCTGCACCTGAGAAGTGAGCATGGTACCACCCTGAGGGAGGATATCATCCATCTTGGTGCAGGCTGCAAAGGCAAGACCGATAGCGAAAGCGAAGAATAATTTATTCAGTTTCATGTCTTTATCCTTTTTAAATTAGAAAGTGAGCGTAATACCACCGGTGATGGTGCGCATGGCGCCGTAGGAAGAAGAACCCTGGGCCATGGTGAAGGAACCCAGACCGAAAGCATTACGGGGATCCAGACCCTTGCGAGCTGCGAAGACTGCGAGGTTCTCACCGGCTGCATAGATGCGCAGGGAAGAAACGCCGATCTTCTTGGTCCAAGAGGAAGGAAGCGTGTAACCAATGGTTACGTTGTTGATGCTCAGATAGTTGGAGCTTACGAAGAAGCGATCCACAGCGCTCTGTGCAACCTGGGTGTCACCGTCCATACGAGGAACGTCGGTGTCACGGTTCTCCGGAGTCCAGGCCTTGAGGATATCCTTGTGCCAAGCCTGACCGGCGGAAGCCTGGGTCCACATGAGCTGCTGATAGTTACCGTCGTAGTACTTACCGCCCAGCTGGAAGGAGCACTGTACGGAGAAGTCGAAGCCGTAGGCGTTGAGGCTGGTGCCGAAACCGCCGTAGAGCTTAGGAAGAACGGAACCCAGTTCGTAACGGGTTGCGTCGGAGAACACAGCGGTGGTCTCGTCCGTTTCGCTGGTAATGTTACCGTCATCGTCCTTCTCTACGATGTGCTTCCAATAGAGGGCTTCACCAGTTTCCTTATCCACACCTGCATACTTGTACATGTAGGCGTCGTAGAGGGAACCACCCACCTTGTATACGAAGTTGGAACCACGGATACCGGTCTCCTTATCCACGGAGTCGTCCAGGGAAAGGATGGTGTTGGTGTAGTTGCTCAGGTTGATGTTCCAGTTCCAGAACACGTTCTTGGTCTTCACGATGGCGCCGTCCAGGGAAACCTCGAAACCGCGGTTGCGGATGGAACCCACGTTCACAGGCATGGTGCCGGTGGGGTTACCGGAAGAATAAGGAACGTTCTTGGAATAGAGCAGGTCCTTGGTGTCACGGTTGAAGTATTCGATGGAACCATTGAGATAACCGTTGAACAGTTCGAAATCGAAACCGGTATTGAAGGAATGGGAAGTTTCCCAGGTGAGATTCTCATTACCCTTATAGCTCATGGCGATAGAGTAATTAGTACCGTCATAGGTGTGGGTGTACTGGTCGGACCAAGGGTGGTTGCCGCTCAGACCGTCGTTACCCTGAATACCATAGCTCACCTTGAATTTGAGCATGTTGATAGCCGGCACGTTGAACCAGGGCTCCTTGCTCAGCAGCCAGGCGGCACCCAGGGAACCGAAGTTACCCCAGCGGTGACCCGGAGCAAAGCGGGAGGAAGCATCGCGACGGAAGGAAGCGGAAGCGAAGATTCTACCATCGAAGTCGTACTGCAGACGGGCCAGGAAACCCTGGGTCATGTACATGCTGGTAGAAGATTCGGCCGACTTATTCTCGGAACCGTCAGCATTGTTCAATTCGCCCACGATCGGGTTGAACAGGTGGTCGTTGTAACCGTCAACAGACTGGCTCTTGCGGGTGTACTGCTCGTAACCGGCCAGCAGGTCGAAGTGATTCTTTTCGGCAATGTCGAACTTATATTCGGCCAGATACTGCTGGTTCACAGTGAACATACGGCTGTGACCTACAGCAGCGGCACCGTCCGTACCGGAGGAAGAACCGAATTCGCTGTACAGGTAGTTGTAACGGGTATTGTCGTCCGTGATACCGATGTTGGCGTTGAGGGTGAGACCCTTGACAGGAGTGAGGATGAGGCCCCACTTGCCAACCAGCACGTCGGCATAGGACTTCTTCACGTCGTTATAGAGGTCGCGGATAGCGTTACCCACGAAGTTCGGGCGCTTGAAGTTGGTGTTGTTGGAGTCGTAGATCTGACGACCGCCTTCCTGAAAGAGGTAAGGCTTGCCATTCTCGTCCACCTTGCGAACATACAGCGGATAGATGGGGCCGATGTTGTTGGCAATGTAGAAGGCGTTGCCGGAGGAACCCCAGGAACCGGAAGA
>CAMHKD010000021.1:0-30228 GCA_946185645.1 uncultured Bacteroidales bacterium | reverse complement strand
GACCGCTGCCGGGACCGCCTCCGCCGTGCGGCGTGGAGAAGGTCTTGTGCAGGTTGAGGTGCATGATGTCGAAACCCATATCTCCGGGACGGACCACACCCATGAGCGGGTTCATGTTGGCGCCGTCGTAGTACAGCAGACCGCCTGCATCGTGAACCAGCTTGGCAATGGTCTTGATTTCCGTCTCAAAGAGGCCCAGGGTGTTGGGATTGGTCATCATGATACCGGCGATGTCCGGGCCCAGAAGCGGTTTGAGGGCCTCCACATCGATGCGGCCGTTTTCCAGGGACTTCACCTCCACCACCTCCAGGCCACACACGGCGGCCGATGCGGGATTGGTGCCATGGGCGCTGTCCGGGACGATGACCTTGGTACGGGCCGTATCTCCGCGCAGCATGTGGTAAGTGCGCATGATCATGAGGCCGGTGAGTTCACCGTGGGCGCCGGCGCAGGGATCGAAGGTGAAGGTGTACATGCCGGTAATGGCGGCGAGAGCCTTGTTCATCTCCTGGTACACCTTGAGCGCACCCTTGGTGAGTCCTGCGTGCATGAGCGGATGCAGGCCGGCAAAGCCGGGAAGAGCAGCCACTTCCTCATTGATCTTGGGATTGTACTTCATGGTGCAGGATCCCAGCGGATAGAAGCCGGTATCCACCCCGAAGTTCATCTGGGAAAGGTTGGTATAGTGGCGGACCACATCCGGTTCAGCTACCTCCGGGAGGCGGAGCGGGGCTTCTCTGCGAAGCTGCAGCGGAACTTCCGGTGCGGCAGGGAACTTATTCACAGGCAAGGAGTAACCACAGCGTCCTTCCTTGGAAAGCTCGAAGATAAGTTTGTCGTAGTATTTCATAGCCTAGCCCTCCTTTACCACTTTGACCAGCTGGTCGATTTCTTCCTTGCTGCGCTTTTCCGTTACGCAGAAACTCACATAGCCTTCTTCCGTATCCAGGGCTGCGAAGAAGCCGGCTTCTTCCAGTTTCTTCTGCACCAGACCCGGGAACTTCTTTGGCTTGAGGACAAACTCCTTGAGGAAAGACTTGTCCGGAAATACATCCTCGAACTGTCCCGTCTTAAGGAGCTCGGCCTTGAGGTAATGGGCACCGTCGGCACTGATCTTATTAACCTCCTTAAGGCCTTCGGGGCCCATGAGGGAGCAGTAAATGGTGACCCAGAGGGCCATGAGGCTCTCGTTGGAGCAGATGTTGGAAGTGGCTTTCTCGCGCTTGATATGCTGCTCGCGGGCCTGAAGGGTGAGCACAAAGGCGCGGCGGCCCTGCTTGTCCTGGGTCTGACCCACAATACGGCCAGGCATCTTGCGCATGTGCTCCTTCTTCACGGTCATGAAGCCCACGTAAGGGCCGCCGTAGCAAAGCGGAAGGCCCAGCGGCTGACCGTCGCCGACGGCGATATCGGCATCCCACTCGCCCGGGGTCTTGACAACCGCCAGGGCCGAAGGATCGCAGTATTCCACCAGGAGACCCTTTTCCGCATGGATGGCATCGGCAAAACCGGTATGGTCCTCAATGATACCGTAACGGTTCACCGAAGGCACAATTACACCGGCAACGTCGTCCTTTGCCAGTTCGGCCTTGAGGGCTTCCAGGGAGGTCTGTCCTTCATCGGCCGATACATAGCCAATCTCTACGCCGTGGAACTTGGCATAGGTCTCCACCACCTTGATCACATGGGGCAGCAGGGATTTGGACAGGAGCACACGGTTCTTCTTGCGGGCGCAGGCCACGGCCATCTTCATGGCTTCCGCGGCGGCAGTGGGCCCGTCGTACATAGAAGCATTGGAGACGTCCAGCCCCGTTAGCTCGCACATGAGCGTCTGATACTCAAAGATATAGCGGAGCGTTCCCTGCGAAATCTCGCACTGGTACGGCGTATAGGCCGTAAGGAACTCCGACCGGGAGCAGAGGTAAGGGATGACCGCCGGGGTGTAATGGTCGTAGGCACCCTGGCCCACGAACACCTTGAGGCGGGCGTTCATGGCCTCCAGCGAGGCAAAATAGTCCCGGATTTCCTGCTCGGAGAGGGCCTCCGGAAGGGCATAGGCACCCTTCTTGAGGTACTCGGAGGGAACGTCGCTGTACAGGTCTTCCAGCTTCTTCACTCCGATTTTCTCCAGCATGGCCCGGATATCGGCCTCTGTATGCGGAAGATACGGAAGATTACCCATGCCTTACTCGCCGATTAAAGCCTTGTAGCCGGCAGCGTCCAGGAGGCTGTCAAGCTCCCCTTCGTTGGACATGGCCACCTTGATGATCCAGGCGCCGTATGCGTCCTCGTTCACCTTTTCGGGGGCGTCCTCCAGTTCCGAATTAACGGCCAGGACAGTTCCGGAAACGGGGCTGATGAGCTCCGAGGAGGCCTTCACGCTCTCCAGGGCGCCGAATTCCTCACCGGCGATCACGTCGTCGCCTTCCTCCGGCATATCCACGTAGGTGATATCGCCCATTTCCTTCTGGGCAAAATCCGACACGCCGATATAGGCGGCATTACCATCAACCTTTACCCATTCGTGGGACTCGGAATACTTAAGTCCTTCAAGAATCTTTGACATAGCTGTTTATTTTTTATAGTTTGTTTGATAAAATCTCTTTTTTACCACCTTTCCGGGGAAGGTCTTTTTGCGGATGCGGATCCACAGCGGGGTTTCCAGGGCGCTGAACTCTTTGTCCACCAGGGCAAAGCAGATGCTCTTGTCCAGAGAGATGGAATGGTAGCCGGTGGTTACCACGCCCACTTCTCTGCCGTCCTCCAGCTCCACCGGATAGCCGGCGCGCGGGATGGCTTTGTCCTCAATCTCAATGCCAACCAGCTTCTTTGCCACATTTCCGGCCTTCTGGTCCAGCAGCGCCTCTTTGCCGATGAAATCCTTGTCGTACTTGCAGAACATGCCCAGACCGGCCATTACGGGGCTTATTTCCGGGCTCAGTTCGTCGCCGTACAGCGGGAGGCCCGCTTCGAAGCGGAGGGTGTCCCGGCAGCCCAGGCCGCAGGGCTCTACGCCGGCCTTGAGGAGGCGATCCCAAATCTCCACAATATTCTCTGGAGTGGTATATAGCTCGAAACCGTCTTCTCCGGTGTATCCGGTGCGGCTGAGGATAAGGCGTTCTCCCTTGTACTCCACGTCGCAGAAGGTGTAGAAGCCCAGATCGGCCGCTTCCTTGTAACCCAGCACTTCGATGATGGTTTTCTCCGCTTCCGGGCCCTGGACGGCAATCTGGCCGATGCGGGGAGAAGCGTTGTCCAGCTTGCAGTCAAAGCCCTTGGCATGCTCCTGGATCCAGGCAAAGTCCTTGTCAATATTGGCGGCGTTCACAACCAGCAGGAAATGGTTGGCCAGATACTCACGGTAAACGAGAAGGTCGTCCACGGTGCCTCCGTCCGGATAGCACATCATGCCGTAGAGGACTTTTCCGGGTTCGTATCCACGGATATCGTTGGTGAAAATGTGGTTGATGAAAGCCTCGGCCTCCGGGCCTTTCACAAAGATTTCTCCCATGTGGGACACATCGAACATACCCACCTTTTCCCTCACGGCCAGGTGCTCCTGGGTGATGGAGCTGTACTGGATGGGCATCATGAATCCCGCAAAGGGGCTCATCTTGGCATTGAGGGCCAGATGGGCGTTGTACAGGCAGGTTTTCTGCAGTTCCGTTGTGATGATTGAATCTGACATAATTGTATATTTGGTTTTAATCCGTGTTATTCATTACAAGCATTACAAGGCCAGCCGGAAGCCCATAGTGGACTTGAAATGGTTGGCAAGATTCTCATAGCGGTTGGTGATGCGGGTATCGTCAAAGCGGGAGGCCGCACTTCCTCCGCGAAGTACCCGGAAGTCTCTCCCGTTCTCCTTGAAAGCGGGGCCCGTGGGATTCACCTGCGGCTCTTCCGTATATTCCTCATACAGATCCTGGCACCATTCCCACACATTGCCGGACATATCGTACAGGCCCAGCTCATTGGGTTTCAAGCTGCCCACCGGCCGGGGCTGGAGGTTATCCGTACTGAAAACGGACACCCGCTCAAACCAGGGATAGGCTTCCCCAGAGTAGGCTGTATTGTGGCTTTTTACCCCTCCCCGGGCGGCGAATTCCCATTCGGCCTCTGTAGGGAGACGGAAAGTCCTGCCCGTAAGGCTGTTGAGTCTGTGGATGAACTGCTGGATATGATACCAACTCACGTTGCCGGCCGGGTATTTGTCTCCAAAAAACTGGGGTAGCCTGGCCCCCATAACCGCTTCCCATAACTCGTTGGTCACCTCGAATTCCCCCATCATATAATTGTCCAGGCTCACCTGGTGAACCGGGTATTCATCGGCCTGGGCAGGCTTTCCCTGCTCCGGGGTGGCTCCCATCTGGAAAGTCCCTCCCTGAACCGGCAGCATCCGGAAGGAAACACCGTTTACCGTAAATGTCTCCGGCTCCAAACGCGTAATGGTTTCCCGGGACGGGCGGTTATTCACCATAATATCCAGATAATACTGGGGAATGGGGTCTCCGGTAGAAACGGCAATCCGGAAGCCGATATCCGCCGCCTTGGCATACTGGGACAGCATTTCCCGGTCTGAGGGTTTTGCGAAATGCCCGCCGCGGACAACGCGCCCGGCTCCGTTGGACGGGCCTTTGGGATTCACGTACAGGCTGTCCCTGAATTTCTCCGCAAAATAATCTGCGCACCACTCCCTTACATCGGCCTTGACAGAGCTGTCTGTGCGGGCGGCATATTCCCATTCCGACTCAGTGACCAGCCTGAACGGCAGGCCCATTTTGCCGGAAAGCTTTTTTGTGAAACGGACGGCATCTTCCCAGCTTACGCGGGTTACCGGTGCGCCGTCCTTTTTCCGGGCCGACGGATTATTGCCCATCACGGCCTGCCAGAGTTCCTGGGACACGGGCTCCGTACCCAGCGCAAAGCCTTCCTGAAGGACGGCGTGGATGGAAGGATTGCGTACGATGCCCTGGTCGAAGGTTTTTCCCATCAGGAAGAAATCTCCGGGATAAAGACGCAGGGTAATATCCAGCCCCTTGAAAGCCAGATGGCACAGGCCGTCTTCCTCTATGTAGGGAGACAGGTTGGCTGTAGCGCCCTCGTCCGCCTTTCCACCGCAGGATGCGACGAAAACCAGAGCCAATATCCACAGCAGTAACTTCTTCATCGGCATATTCTTTTCAGGATAAACTCCTGAAGTTCCCTATTCGTTTTCAAATTCACATTCAAATCTTCCGGGGTGGCGCCCTTGGCGGGAGCCAGTTCTCCGCAAATGTCCACGGCCGCCACTTCCAGGCGTCCGTCCAGAAGCCTCCCCAGCCATCCCTTCACTTCCTCCAGCGTATGGTTCCCCTGGCTCCAGTCCGTGCGGGCCCATGCCCTGTCCATCACATCCTTGTCCAGCGACAAGTACACGCGCTCTCCCCTCCTTTCCTCTATCCAGGCATCCTCCAGCACCTGCGGACATCCTTCCGGGCCGATGGTGAGGACGCTCTTTAGCAGAGGCTGCCGCTCCTTAAGGATCTTCACCCATCCGCCGCAGCTTAACACTCCGTCAAAAGCCGGGTCCTGGTTGTCCGGATGGTTGTCCAGGAGCACCAGGTGGAAAGGCTCCTTTTCCCGGGAGGCCAAAAGGCAGCTGAGGTAATGGTAATCCCCGCTGTCCAGCCACCTTACAAGCGGCAGTTTTTCCGGCAGCCGGCGAAGGATTTCGGCCTTGGCTTCTCCGTCACAATAGCAGCATGTTCCCTCCAATCCGTTCAGGCTCAGCTCCTCCGTCCCGGCCACATTTTTCCGCAGCCACGGAAGGAATTCTCCGGCCTCATAAGCCCCGGAAAAGTTGAAAACCAGCACCTCTTCTTTCATCTTGTAAAGATAACCATTTTAACGGACAATAACAACCCATTTTTGGGGCTTCCGCCCTCCCAAATCGTTCATAACATTTTTGTTATAACAATTAACATTATTGTTTCCGAAATTATATATCAGTGATTTATTAAAATACTATTGTGTAATTTCAAAAGAGTTTGTATCTTGCATTGTTATTTCAGTACAGACAAGTATAGGTTATGGCAGAGAGTAACTTCATAGATTTTGTCCGCATCTACTGCGAGAGCGGACACGGTGGGGCGGGCAGCACACACCTGCACCGGGCCAAGTATGTACCCAAGGGCGGCCCGGACGGCGGCGACGGAGGCCGCGGCGGCCATGTGATCCTGCGGGTGAATCCGCAGCTCTGGACGCTCATTCACCTGCGCTACCGCAAAGTGGTGAAGGCCGAAGCCGGCAGTCCTGGCCAGGAAGCCCTGAAAAAGGGGAAGAACGGGGCCGATATCGTGCTGGAGGTTCCCCAGGGCGTAGTTGTCAAGGACGCAGAAACGGACGAGGTAATTACCGAACTGGTGGAAAAGGACCAGGAGTACATCCTCTGTGAAGGAGGACGCGGTGGCTGGGGCAACGACCATTTCAAGAGCGCCACCAACCAGACGCCGCGTTATGCCCAGCCCGGCGGAGAAGGCCAGATGGGCTGGTTCATCCTGGAACTGAAGGTACTGGCCGACGTGGGGCTGGTGGGCTTCCCCAACGCGGGAAAGAGCACCCTGCTGGCCGCCATCACATCGGCCAAACCCAAGATTGCCAACTACGCCTTCACAACGCTGGAGCCCAACCTGGGCATCGTGCGCTATTACGACGACCGTTCCTTTGTTATGGCCGATATCCCCGGCATCATCGAGGGCGCGCACGAGGGAAAGGGCATCGGCATGCGTTTTCTTCGGCATATTGAGCGGAACAGCGTGCTGCTGTTCATGGTAGCGGCCGATGAGCCGGACGTGAGCAAGTGCTACAAAGTCCTATTGAACGAACTGCAGGAATACAATCCGGAGCTGCTGGTGAAGGACCGCGTTCTGGCAATCACCAAAACGGACCTTATTGACGAAAAGCAGAAGACCAAGATAGAGAAGAAACTCCCGGCCGATATCCCGCACGTCTTCATCTCTTCCGTAGCCCAGACCGGACTTAACGAGCTCAAGGAAGCCTTATGGACAGCCTTGTCCAAATAGACCAGCAAATCTCGCTCTGGATCAACCAGCATGGCCCCGCAGCCCTGGACGGTTTCTGGTCCTTTGTATCGGGCGTACGCGTCTGGTACCCTTTCTACGGATTCATGGCAGGTGTGATTATCTGGAAACTGGGCTGGAAAAAGGGCCTGGCCGTTATTGCAACGCTCATTCTGGGCCTTGTTATCACAGACCAGGTGGCTAATCTGGTGAAGGAAGGAGTCATGCGCCTGCGCCCCTGCCGGGATCCCTGGATGATAGAGCAAGGGGTGCGCTGTCCGGACGGAATCATCGGCGGGCTGTACAGCTTCTTCTCCGGGCATGCGGCCAATTCCTTTGCCTTTGCGGCGGGTTCCTGGGCCGGTCTGCAACTCAATGACTCCAAGCGCCATTACGGCATTTACGGCTGCTGCATAATGATTTGGGCGGCCGTCATGTCCCTGAGCCGGGTAATGCTGGCCGCCCATTATCTGGGTGATATCCTGGTGGGCTGTCTCTTCGGCCTGGCCATAGGATGGGGCCTGGCCTGTCTGGTCCACTGGATTTTAGTTAAAGCGAAGGTATAGCCTTCTCCATTTGAATGCCGCGGGAGCCCTTTACAAGCACCGTATAGCCTTTGAGCGGATGCTCGGCAAGATACTTCGCCAGGTCTTCGGACTTGGCGAAAGTCTTGAAGGGGGTACCCTCCGCCGCCTTGGTGAATTCCTCTCCAACCAGGAAGGCTTCCGTTCCCGAAAGGCGTTCCACTATCTTTTTGTGTTCCGCCTGCGAGTCTTCGCCCAGTTCCCGCATGTCTCCCAGAAGGGCCACCTTGCGCCCCTCGCAGAGAGCCAGGTTGTCCAGGGCCACGGCCATGGAGGAAGGGTTGGCGTTATATGCGTCTATGATAACGGTATTCTTTTCTGTCTTAAGCAGTTGGCTTCTGTTATTGGAAGGAACGTATGAAGCGATGGCCGCCAGCGCGTCTTCCGTAGGAACGTCAAAGTACCAGGCCAGTTTGAGGGCCGCCAGCACGTTGTTGGCGTTGTATGCGCCCACCAGCTGGGTCTCCAAAACTGCGTCTCCAAAATCCATTTCCAGGAAAGGAGTTGCCTTTACTTTCACGCCTTCCTGGCTGTACCTGATGGCCTCCATTCCCCTTTCGGCAAGCATATCGGCAAGGACAGGATCGTCCCCGTTGGCGAAGACCACGCCGCCGTGCGCCTTGAGATAGTCGTACAGCAGGCCTTTGGCGTGTTTTACACCTTCGAAGCTGCCGAAACCCAGCAGATGCGCCTTCCCCACGTTGGTGATGAGGCCCAGATTGGGCTGCGCAACGGCCAGCAACGGCTTGAGGTCCTCCGGATGGCTGGCCCCCATCTCGATGATAGCAATCTGTGCCCGCGGGCCGATCTTGAGGACACTCAGCGGCACGCCGATTTCGTTGTTAAGGTTGCCTTCCGTGGCTGTGACGCGGTAGGCTGCACCCAGCGCCGTCCGGATGAGCTCCTTGGTGGTGGTTTTGCCGTTGGTACCCGTTAAACCTATAACGGGAATGCGCAGTTGCAGGCGGTGCCAGGTGGCCAGGGCCTTCAGCGCTTCCAGGGTATCGTCCACCTTGATGAGGCGGGGATCATCGGCCTCCACGCTTCGGTTCACAACAGCGAAGCAGGCACCTGCCTCCAGGGCTTTGAGGGCGAAGGCGTTACCGTCGAAGTTCTCCCCTTTCAGGGCAAAGAAAAGCTGGTTCTTCTTAATGGCGCGGGTGTCCGTGCAAACCCCGGCCGATGATAGGAAAATGTGGTATAATTCTTCTATGTTCATAGTCATTTCTTTCCGGTACTGCCGAAACCGCCGGCGCCGCGCTCCGTGGCGTCCAGCTGGTCCACCTGCTCCCACTCCACCTGTTCGTGGCGGGCTATTACCATTTGGGCTATACGCTCCCCGGGAACAATCTCAAAGGGCTCCCGGGAAAGGTTCACCAGGATGGTTTTGAGTTCCCCCCTGTAATCCGCATCCACCGTTCCGGGGCTGTTGAGGACCGTAATGCCGTGCTTGGCGGCCAGGCCACTGCGGGGGCGAACCTGGGCCTCATAACCCGGAGGAAGGGCAATGAAGAGGCCCGTGGACACCATAGCCCGCTGGAGGGGCTCCAGCACCAGGGGTTCTTCCAGATTAGCCCTCAAATCCACGCCGGCACTCAACTCCGTTGCATAGGCCGGACAGGGATAGGGAGAATGGTTAACTATTTTGACTTTTACCATTATTTGGGAGCTTTAAAATACAGAACCAGGGCTATTACGGTAAAGAGGTAATTGGGCAGCCAGATGGCCACGGAGGCCGGAAGCGTATCCGTCATCACGAACATCTCGCTGAACTGCATGAAAAGGATGTAGGAGAAACCCAGGGCAATGCCCGCCGCCAGGTTCCAGCCCATACCTCCCCGCTTTTTCTTGGTGGACAGCGCCACACCCAGGATGGTAAGGATAAGGGCCGAGAACGGCAGCGCAAAGCGGTTGTTCCGCTCAATCTGCGCCGCGCTCACGGAAGCGTCACCGCGCATGATCTGCGTTTTGATAAGCTGGTTCAGCTGCCCCTCGTCCAGGGCTTCGATGGTGTGCTTGTTCCGGAAAAAGTCGTCCCGGGTAAGGCTGAGGACCGTATCCAGCTGCCTTCCGGAGCGGATCTTGTCCTCCATGCCACCCGTATAATCCCGGATGAACCAGTTGCGCAGCTTCCAAACTCCTGTGAGCGTGTCGTACTGGGCGCTTTCGGCCGAAAGTTTGGAATGTAACTGCCCGCCCGAGAGGTCTTCCAGGGTGAAATTGTACGCCGTATTGTTGTAGCCGCTGAAGGATTCAATATACACGAAATGGTCATTCTCCAGCTTATAATGCATATCCCTTCCGGAGTACGCCTTGGTTCTGGGCACATGCTTCTGTTCAAACGCCACCCGGGTTACATTGGCCTTGGGAATGACCCAGAGGCCCATTCCCAGGGAAAGCAGGCCGATGAGCACAGCCGATACCATATACGGCACCATCATCCGGTGATAGCTGATGCCGCTGGAAAGGATGGCAACAATCTCCGAATCCTGCGTCATCTTGGAGGTGAAGACAATGACCGTGAGGAACACGAACATGGGTGCGTACATGTTCATGAAGAAGGGAACGAAATTCACGTAATAGTCGAACACTATCTCATGGAGGGTGGCCTCCGTGCGCACGAAGTCCTCAATCTTCTCACTGACGTCAAAGATTACTATAATCACGGCCAAAAGCAGCAGGGCCATGAAGAAAGTAACCAGAAACTTTCGGATTATGTACCAGTCCAGCCGCTGGAGTCCCCTTAGCTTCATAGGCGCTGCATGAGTTTAGGGACCGTGGCGTTCTTCCAGGCAAGGTAATCCCCCGCCTCAATGTGCGCACGTGCGGTTCTTACCAGATCCAGATAGAAGGCCAGATTGTGTTCCGTTGCCACCATGGCGGCGAACATTTCCTTGGCCACGAACAGGTGGTGCAGGTATGCCCTGGTATAGTAGCTGTCCACGAAGGAAGTTCCCTCCGGGTCCAGCGGGGTAAAATCATCGGCCCATTTGGCGTTTCTCATGTTCATGACTCCGTTCCACGAAAAAAGCATGCCATTGCGGCCGTTCCGGGTGGGCATTACGCAGTCGAACATGTCGATTCCCCGGGCGATGGACTCCAGGATGTTGGCGGGAGTGCCCACACCCATGAGGTAGCGGGGCTTGTCCTGCGGCAGCAGCGGGCAGGTAATCTCCAGCATCTCGTACATCTTTTCCGTGGGCTCCCCTACCGCCAGGCCGCCCACGGCATAGCCGCCGCGGTTGGCGTTGTCCAGGGAAAGGGCGTGCTCCACGGCTCTCTTCCGGAGTTCCGGATATACGCAGCCCTGAATGATGGGGAACATGGTCTGGGGATAGCCGTACAGGGGTTCCGTCTCGTCGAAACGCCTGGCAAAGCGCTCCAGCCAGCCCTGCGTGAGTTTGAGGGACTTGGCGGCATAGCGCTCGTCGGCATCCCCGGGGCAGCATTCGTCCAGGGCCATCATTATATCGGCCCCGATGATGCGCTGGGTGTCCACATTGTTCTCCGGGGTGAAGATGTGGCGGCTGCCGTCTATGTGGGAAGCGAACTTGCAGCCCTCCTCCGTGAGCTTGCGGATGGGGGCCAGGGAAAAGATCTGGAAGCCGCCGCTGTCCGTGAGGATGGGGCCGTCCCAATGTTCGAACTTATGCAGGCCGCCGGCCTCCCGGAGGGTGCCCAGCCCGGGGCGCAGGTACAGATGATAGGTATTGCCCAGGATGATCTGGGCGCCGATATCCTCCCGCAAGTCCCTGTGGTACACGCCCTTGACGGAACCCACCGTCCCCACCGGCATGAAGATGGGGGTCCGGATCTCCCCGTGGGCCGTTTGCAGGATACCCGCGCGGGCAGCGGACTGGGGGTCTGAGGCGGTACGTGTAAAAGTGAACATTGAGTAAGTATTATAATGCAAAAGTACGGAATTTTTCGTACATTTGTACGATACGCCAAAGAATAAAACCAAAATAACCATGCAAACTAAAATCAAACCCATCACCTTTAAGCTGGTCTTGATGCTGTTTCTGGAATTCGCCGTCTGGGGCGCATACCTTACGTCCCTGGGACGGTATCTGGGCAACATCGGCCTGGGATCCCAGATCAAGTGGTTCTTTGCCATGCAGGGCATCGTCTCCATCTTCATGCCCACCCTCATGGGTATTCTGGCCGATAAGAAAATGGAGGCCCAGAAGGTCCTTTCCCTCTGCCACGGCCTGGCAGGCCTGTTCATGGCCGGCGCCGGCGTGTATTGCATGACCTCCGGAGACGCCGTTCAGTTTGCCCCGCTGTTCATCCTTTACAGCCTCAGCGTGGCTTTCTTCATGCCCACCATCGCCCTGGTGAACTCCGTTTCATACAACGCCATGGCCAAGGAAGGCATGGATCCCGTGAAGGAATTCCCGCCCATCCGGGTCTTTGGCACCGTGGGCTTCATCTGCAGCATGCTGCTCACCAATTTCCTCAACGTGGGCGGCGCCCGCATGCAAGACACCTTCTGGCAGCTCATCTCCTCCGGCGTGCTGTCCCTCATCCTCTGCGGCTACGCCCTCACCATGCCCGCCTGCCCCATCGACAAGACCAAGAAGAGCGAATCCCTGGCCGATGCCTTCGGCCTCAAGGCCTTCTCCCTGTTCAAGGACGGCCAGTTTGCCATCTTCTTCATCTTCAGTATGCTCCTGGGCGCCTCCCTCCAGATTACCAACGGATACGCCAATACTTTCCTTAGCTCCTTCGCTTCGGATCCGTCCCTGGCCGACACCTTTGCGGTGAAGAACTCCAACGCGCTCATTGCCATCTCACAGGCTTCGGAGACGCTTTGTATCCTGCTCATTCCGTTTGCCATGAAGAAATTCGGCATCAAGAACGTGATGCTCATCGCCATGTTCGCCTGGGTGTTCCGCTTCGGCTTCTTCGGCCTGGGCAACCCGGCCATGCCCGGCGTGCTGCTGTTTGTGCTCAGCTGCATCGTGTACGGCTTTGCCTTTGATTTCTTCAACATCTCCGGTTCCCTTTACGTGGAGCAGAACGCCGCGGAAGACATCCGTTCCAGCGCCCAGGGCCTGTTCATGATGATGACCAACGGCTTCGGCGCCACCATCGGCACCCTGGCCGCCGGCGCAGTGGTAGATGCCACCGTTTACAAGGCCGCCAATCCTTCCTGGCCCAATGCCTGGTTCATCTTTGCCGGCTATGCCTTTGTGGTGGGTGTCCTGTTCTGGATCCTGTTCAAAGACCCGCAGAAAAAGCAGAAAGCGGCTGCAAATTAAGCCCTCTTTTTGGAAGACGCCCCTTCCCCTGTCCCCTCTTCCGGCACGTTCCATCGGCTGGTTATATGGAGGATGCGGGAAGGGGTGGCTTCGTATGTAATGTCAAAGACGCTGTATACGCTGCGCTGCCCTATCTTGTGGAAAGAGGTTACGTAGTTAAAGTCAAAGCCCAGTTGACCCAGGCTCATCCGGTCTATGGATGAGATGCCTATCCGCCGCAAACGGTCCAGGATGTCATGATTTTCCTCCAGCACTTTGAGGACCTTGTGCTGGTATGCCCGCCAGGACTGCGCCTTCCGCCGGTTGTGCCAGCGGTTCTTGCAGCCCGCGCTGCAGAACTTGCGGTCCGGGCGACCGTGTCCGTATTCAATGATATCCCCGCATTCCAGGCAGTATCCGAAGTGTGAATGTTGTCCTGAATCGTATTCCATAAGCAACGCTTTGGCCCCAAAGGTGGGGCAAGAAAACCACATTTCCAAGCATCGTAAAAAACATTTCCAAAAGTTTTTACGTTTTTTAAGATGGGACCAAAACGCTCATCGGAAGAATGATTCAACCGATGCCTATTTTTTCTTCCGATTCCTCCCAAAAAACAGAGAATCTCTCTTCAAAACGTTAAAATATGCAGCTCCAGGGCCGTTTCCGTTAGGCTTTGGGGGCAGGACTCCCTTACTTTGCAAGCGGTCCCGGACGGAAGCGCGCCCAGCCGGGCCCGGTCATGTGAAACCTTTAAATGCAAAGCAATGGAATTCTTAAACCATATCGAAATCAAAGGTGTCGTGGGACGGGCGGAGATCCACGCGTTCAACGGGACGCGGGTGTGCAATTTCTCCGTGGTCACCGAGTACAGCACCCGGGACAAGGATGGCAATCCAGACATTGACATAGCCTGGTTCAACGTATCGGCCTGGCAAGGCCCGTCCATGCCGGACTTCTATGAGATCCAGAAAGGTGCCTGGATCCGGGTGGTGGGACGCATCCGTATCCGCAAATACACCACCCAGGACAACGAAGAACGTTCTGTAATGGACGTCCTGGCCCGTACCGTGGAAATGATTCCGCGTGAAGATGAGCGGCTCCAACCCCAAAGAGACTGGTAGAGATGAAACGGAGTATACTGCATCTTCTTATGCTTGTGGCCGCGGCAGCCTGCGCCCCGCTCTCCCATGTCCAGAAGTTGAGGGAGGGACAGGTGTCGGCGCAGCTGGTCTTAAGCCAGGAGGAGGAACTCCTGCCTGAACTGGATTTCGGGGCATCTCCCACGCGCCGGGACACGCTGGTGGTGAAGGATCCTGAAGGAAACGACGTACTCATTATGAAAGCCATCAAGGACGAGGACGGAAACATGGTGGCTACGGACGTTCTGGAAGCCGCCCGCGTGACAGCCCGCTTCCGCAACGTGGCCGAACGCCACGGCCGGATTGACCTGAAGTTCGAGGTGGTGGTTCCGGAGAAGATGCAGGACTCCAGATGGCAGCTCCGCTTTTATCCCGACATGTTTGTACTGGAAGACTCTCTCCGGCTGGAGAGCGTCTATATTACCGGAAACGACTACCGGAAGGCGCAGCTGCGGGGTTATGAGCAGTACGACCGCTTTATCCGCTCCATCATCACGGACACAACCAAGTTCATCGATCTGAGGAACCTGGAGCTGTTCCTGCAGCGGAACATCCCCCAGCTGTATCAGTTCAAGCGGGACTCCACCTTCGTCTCGGACGAGCAGTTCTGTTCCCAGTTCGGGGTAACGGAGCAGCAGGCCATCGACCACTATACGGACATGTTTGCCTGGAAACGGAACGAATACCGGAAATCCCGCCAGGGAGCCATGTATGCCAAATATGTGAAGGTGCCCATCCAGACGGAGGGCCTGCGCCTGGACACCGTGATGCAGGCCGTGAACGGAGATTTCGTGTACCAATATACCCAAACCATCACCACGCGGCCCCAGCTGAGAAAAGTGGACATCGTGCTGTCCGGAGATGTCTTTGAGAGCGATCATCGCATCTATACCATGAAGCGGTCCGAACCCCTTACCTTTTATATCAGTTCCCTTTCTGCGTTCGTGGACGGGACGGAGAAATACCTCACTACCATCCGCGAACGCCGGGCCGCTGCCAACACCGCCTGCTACGTGGACTTCGCACAGGGCCGGTCCGACATTGACCTTTCCCTGGGAAACAACCGCAGCGAGATGGGCCGGATCCGGGACAACATCACGGAACTGCTTGAGAATCGGCAATTTGACTTGGATTCCATCATCATTGCGGCATCGGCCTCTCCGGAAGGAGCCCTCTCCACCAACCTCTCACTGTCGGAACGGCGGGCGGCGGCAGTGGCCAATTACTTCGACACTTACGTGCGCCACTACCGGGACTCCCTCCGGCGGAACTCCTTCGCCCTCAGCGTAGGAGAGGACGGCAGCGAAAAGCTCTCGCAAACAAGCGCCGCCGCCATCCCCTTCCGCTCCCGCTCCAACGGCGAAAACTGGGAAATGCTATCGCTGCTGGTGGACGAGGACACCCTCCTCACCTCCAGTGCCCGGCAATCCTACATGAAACACCTCTCCGAGGCCGATCCGGACAGGCGGGAAGAGGCCCTTAAAGGCGAATCCTATTACACATACCTCCGGGAAAAACTGTATCCCCGGCTGCGTACCGTGAAATTCGACTTCTATCTGCACCGCAAGGGAATGATCAAGGATACCGTCCATACAACGCAGCTGGACACGGTATACATGAAAGGCGTGGAAGCCCTCAAGGAAAGGGACTACAAACAGGCGCTGGAGTATCTGCGGCCTTATAAGGACTACAACACAGCCATCGCCTATGTCTCGCTGGACTATAACGCATCGGCCATGTCCATCCTGCAGGAGTTGGAGCGCACCCCGCAAGTCACCTATATGCTGGCGGTGCTCCACGCCCGAAGCGGCGACGACCAGGCCGCCGTCCAGTGTTACCTGGATGCCTGCCGGGCCGACCGTTCCTTTGTATTCCGGGGCAACCTGGACCCGGAAATCTTTGCCCTCATCCAACGGTACAATTTGAACAAACAAACTTCTTCGGATGAAGAAATTATTTAATTATCAATTATTTACTAATATCAGTACATATGAAAACCATTCACTTCCTTCTCCTTTCGGCAAGCTTTCTTGGAGCTGTCCTTTCCTGCGAAAAGTCTGTACCCGTCTCTCCCATCCCGGCATCTGCCCCCACCGTGGAAGAAGTGGGCGGCACCGGCGTCCTGCATGTAACGGTGGGAACGGAAGGAGCCACCAAAGCCTCCCTTACCGGACTGGACGAAAAGGCCATCCGCAGCCTGCAGGTCTTTGTTTTCAACGCAGAAAGCGGAAAACGGGAGACCGACAAGTTTGTCTCGGCGAACAGCCTCACCATTACGGCACCTGTGGGCAACAAGCACGTGTGGGCCATTGTGAACCACAGCCGGTTTGCCGACATGCCCACGGAAGCCGACCTTAAAAACACGGTCACGGACCTCTCCGACAACTATACCGCCGAGAATGGCATCTGCCTGATCATGGCCGGGGAAAAAGACGTGGAAGTGACCAGGAGCAGCATCCAGGTTACCGTGAACGTGACCCGCCTGGCCTCCCGGATTGTACTTAACAGAGTGACCAGGCAATTTGCCGACACCTACCTGTCGGGCTGCACCTTCACCATCAAGGACATGTATCTGAAGAACGTGGCCGGGCATACCAATTTCTCCCTTAACAAGAAGAACAACAACGCCGATTGGGATATCATCGACCCCACCCTTTGGTATAATAAGATGCGGGATGAAAATACATCGGCCGTGAGTCCCCTGCTGTGCGATCACGACCTTAGCATTTCCTGCGAGGAAGGAGCGGCCAAAGAAATCAAGCGCGTGTGGTACACCTACCCCAATCCCACCTCCGACGACAGCAACAGCTCCACCTGGAGCGCCCGCCATACCCGTCTGGTGATCCATGCCGAAGTAACCGGATACGGCAGCAGCGCCATCCAGAGCTATTATACCTTTACCCTGCCCGTCCTTAAGCGGAACTGCTCTTACGAGATTTCCGACATCACCTTTACCCTGTTGGGAAAGAACAACGACGATGACGACTCGGTAACCGACACCGGAACCGCCGCCATTACCCTGAACGTAGTGGACTGGGATTCCTCCACCGCCCTCAGTTACAATATGTAAGCTGTCCCTATGCGACACCTGAAAACCCTATCGGGAGCCCTGGCCGTGGCCGCGGCCGTCTGCTCCTCCTGCACCTCCCCCATCCGCGAAGACCGGACGGCGTGTCCCGCCACGCTCTTCTTCGAGTTCCTGGATACGCAGGGAATCGGCCTCTCAGAACTGATGTATCTGGAAGCCTCCCCCGTCCTGGGACCGGAAAACCGCGTGACAGACACCACCACCGTGGGTGCCATGACGGACCGGACTTACTCCCTGCAAGTGCGCCGCTGCGATGCCGTTTCCATCTACGGAATGGCCTGCTTCGGGAACAGCCGCATTGTGAAGGGCAGCGGATGGGTGGTGGACCGGCAGCAGGACGGCGACAGGCTGTACCGCTTTTCGGCCAGGGCGGAAGGCATGGATGAAAGTGCCGTCATTCCCGTGGAAATGACCAAGGAACACAGTACAATAAGGGTTCGGTTCAAAGAATTCGACCCCGGGGACGTGCCGGGCCGATTCCCTTACCGGGTGGTTATCAGCGCCAACACCTGCGGCATTGACCTCCATACCGGTGTACCGGTGACCGGACCCTACCGCTATGCTCCGCCGGAGAAGATGGCCGGGGAGTTCGAGTTCACCGTCCCCCGCCAGGGGGACAACTCCCTTACCCTGGAACTATGGGCCCTGGAGGCCGATGAGGAGAATGAGGACCCCCAGGACACCATCCTCCTGTGGAACCTGCTGAAACAGGTGGAAGGGTTCAGCTGGGAGCTGAAGAATCTGCCGGACATTACCGTGGAGATCGACTACATCCGCTCCGAAGTAACCCTGTCCATTACCGACTGGCAAACCGAAACCATCATCAATTATGCTACCTGAGATGAAACGCCATATCTTTTTATACCTTTTGCTGGCCGCCGGAACCCTTTCCTGCGAAAAGGAGAGCCTGTTCCCCCAGGTATCTCCTGCTGGAACAGAGACGCCTGTTCCGGCGGCAACGGGGACAGTGAGCATCAGCCTGGGAGGGCCCTTTGCCGCCACGCGGGTGGCCAATCCGGCAGGCAGTGTGGAGACCACCTGCAACCGCTGGGCGCTCTGGATCTTTGACGGGGACGGAGACAGCGTGGTCTACGGCACCGGCCTCTCCGGAGAAAGTATCCGGAAAACCGTGCTGGTGGGCAGTTATACGGTGGTTGCCCTGGTCAATTATCCGGAGAGCCTGGTGCCAGCCGAGATCCAAAGAAAGACAGATCTGACGGGCTGGGTTACAAGTCTTTCCGACAACGCCGCCGGCTCCATGCTCATGTACGGAGAGGTGCCCGTGGATCTGGAAAAAGACCGCACTGTGACCAGGACCGTAGATGTCCGCCGCCTGGTATCCAAGGTGGGCGTGAAGAAAGTGTCCGTGGCCTTTGAGAACCCCTACCTGGCCGCCAAGACCACGGTTCTTGAAGCCATCTACCTCACCAACCTTTACCGGACCAGCCGACTGGGGGCCGATTATTCGGCCACCGAACTGCGGACAGCGGAAGAGGCCTGGTACAATGTGATGGGCTGGCGGGATGCGGGTAATGCCGTCCCGGCGATGGACGCCCTGGTGGGCGAAACGGCCATCCAGGCCACGCTTACCCCATCGGCTCCCCACACCACGCCACACTACTTCTATGCCTACCCCAATGCCTGGGCGGCGGACGACGACACCCATGACGCCAGCTGGAGCAAAAGGTCCACCCGGCTGGTGCTGCAGGTGGCCGTGGGTGACAAGACCTACTACTACCAGGTCCAGATTCCCGCCATGGGAAGGAACAGGATCTACGTGGCGGAGGAGATCATCCTCAAGAAACTTGGGTCCATGGATCCGGAGCAGGATATCCCGGGTTCCGTGGATGTGGTATTCTCCGCTGCGGGCATGGACTGGGAACACGATGTGAACGTTCTTGAAAACTCCTGATGCCATGAGATACAAGTATTTATATATTTTACTGAAAGTACTGCTTCCGCTTGTTTTCCTGCCTTCCTGCCAAAAGGAGACGGAGGTTTCCGCCTCACGGGAAAGCCGCTTTTCCCTGGTGCTGGAAGAGGAAAACGGCGCTCCTCCAACGCGCTCCATCCTCCAATCGGCCGATATAGAAACCAAGGTGACTTCCGTTACCCTGGGCCTCTACCAAGGCGGCCTTCTGGTGGAGAAGGAATACTACGGAAGCGGCTTTGACCAGATGTCCTTTCCCCTGGAGGACGGTGCCTATACCGCCTATGCCCTGGTGAACATGGGAGATATGCGGGAAGCCCTTCCGGAGGAGGAGACAGCCCTCTCTTCCCTCACTTATTCCATCCCCGGCTACCTGGATGCCGATATCGGCATTGAATACCGGGGTATCCCCATGGCCGGTTCGCTCATTTATACCGTAGGTACCACCTCCAGCGGAGCCATTCCCGTAAGGCGGCTCATGGCCAAGGTAACGGCCCAGCTTTACTGCGAATGGACGGGCGTAATCACCTCAGTGAAAGTGCATAACCTGAACCGGAGCCTGAAGCCTTTCGGGAGCAGCGCCGCCGCATCGGCCTCCGACATCCTGCCCGTTTATGAATTCCAGACGGGAGGTGAACAGCCCTCAGGCACCTACGTCTTTTATGTACCGGAAAACCGGCAGGGTACGGTCTCCGGCATTGCCGACTCTTCCGAGAAAAGCCCGGAGGGCAACACCACGGTGGATGAGCGAAAAGGCCAGATGACTTATCTGGAGACACTGGTGACGGGTACCTCGGGCGTGGAAGGAACCATCCTGTACCGGAGTTTCCTGGGAGACAACGCCACCTCCAACTTTGACATCCGCCGCAACTGGCGGTATACCTGGACCCTGCACTATTTGCCGGACGGAAGGCTGAACAACGACTGGAAGCATGAGAACAACCTCACCTGGAGCGAATACCGCTACAGCATCACCCCCACCTACCTCTCCCTGTATTTGGGTGAAACGGATTTTATACGGGTCTATCGGCATGAGGACCGCTACATCAGCGGAGTTTTCCACGCCAGCGCCGGCCCCACGCTCACCTATAGCCAGCATTTCAACTGGTCTTATGCAGCTCCGGACAACCCCTCCATCCAGAACGACAACGCGGTAATCACCGGCTCCCCGTACAGCGACGCCTATATGGTAATGGCAAAGGGAAACGGCATCCGTCGGATCACGGCCAGCGGCCCCGACGGAAGCGGTGCGGAGAACCTCACCTGCGACGTGAAAGCCATGGATTACAAGCGCCAGCTGATTCTAATTGCCGATCCACCCAGGGCCGCCGTAGGAGAAACCATCCACCTTAGGGCACTGGTCTATACCACCCAGAACGGCATCACCACCGGCGGAACCGATGTAACAGACAACCACACCTGCTGCTTTATCTATAGGATGGGCTCCAGTTACCCCATCCAGGTGCCTTATCAAGGCATCGTAACAGCCACCGGCCCAGGCCGGGACCACTTCAACGCCGCCTTCCGGCATGAAGCCGACGGAAAGATAATCTATGCCACCGGAGAGTACATTACTTTCGAAAGTACCCATACCGGCAACCTGTTCATCACGGGCGGATCCACGCCCGGCGTAGTGGGCGGTTCGGTCCAGCTGCAGGCCAGCTTCGTACTATATAACAATGGAAATATCAACGATATAGCAAGCACCAGCAACGTCACCAACCAGGTGAGCTGGAAGATACTGGACGGTGAAGAATGCGGATTCCACGTCTCATCGGCGGGCAGCGTGACAAGCTCCGGCCCCGGCGCCTCCCTGGTTCAGGCCACCTATGCCGCGCCCAACGGGCTGTCGTATGAGACGCAAGCTATTGTGGTATTCAACAGCCACTGATTGCCAGTTGCACGGTTTTTGCTAACTTTGCAGCGCGATGAGAACAGAAAAGGTCATATGCACCGTTCTCGCCGCGCTGCTTTTTGCAGTGTGCGGCGGGTCCCGGATGTGGGCACAGGCCCCTCAGGACAGCGTTTCCGTAGAGGTCCAGGCCGATACACTTGCCCTTAGTGACCAGGTTATCGCCTATGCCCGGACTTTCCTGGGAACTCCTTATAAGTTAGGCGCTTCCGGTCCCTTCCGCTTTGACTGCTCCAGCTACACGCGCTATGTTTTCAAGCACTTCGGCTTTGATATCACGGCCTATTCGGCCATTCAGTTCAAGGAAGGCCGGGAGGTGCCCAGCTACCGGGACCTGCAGAAGGGAGACCTGGTCTTTTTCGGGAAACGGGGCAGCGTGAGAAACATCGGCCATGTGGGCATCGTGGTATCCGTAGATAAGGAAACGGGCGGGTTCACGTTCATCCATGCATCGGTTTCCAACGGTGTGGTGGAACAAAGCTTCAACCACCCGTATTTCATGATGCGCTACATGGGGGCCCGGCGCATTTTGCCGGACGAATAATATTGCTTATCTTTGCAATCACTTTACGACGGGGGTGTTTTGGTTTTGACAGCGCTGATGTCGGACAGTAAGCATGCCGGGCGCTGAGCTTCAGCCCGTAAATCTCAGGCTCAAACAAATTAGTTGCCAATAACAACTACGCACTCGCTGCTTAATTTGCCAAGCAAATTAACTTAATCCGTCCCGCCTAGGCTGCGGGGCCGACGAGTATCCCTCGGCGCTTCCGCCTCTTAAGGGCCGATCAAGGGGTATCATTCATTTGAGGCTGCTCCGGACGACGCCTCTACATCCGGTTAAGACTTAAAGGCTAAGCGGTTCTTCGCCCGCCATCCGGCAGGGAACCGTCAAAAACCAAAGGACGGATAAGCATGTAGAAAGCTGCCTGGTGCGGCGTTTGGACAGCGGTTCGAGTCCGCTCACCTCCACTGGTATGTTAAAACGAAAGATGAACGGCTGGCTGGCATTGAGTCCCCTGCTGGTTTTTCTCTGCATTTATGTAATCACCTCGCTCATTGCCAGGGACTTCTACAAGGTTCCGGTGGCTGCCGCCTTTATTATCGCATCGGCCTATGCGCTGCTTATTACGCACGATATTGATAAGACGGACGACAAGATTGCCATCTTCTCCCAGGGCGCAGGCAACAAGAATGTGCTCCTGATGATCTGGATCTTTGTGCTGGCGGGTGCCTTTGCCGCTACGGCCAAAGAGATCGGCGCCATAGACGCCACGGTGAACGCCACCCTGCACATCCTTCCGGGAAAACTCATCTACGCCGGCCTCTTCCTGGCCGCCTGTTTCATCTCCATGGCCATCGGCACCTCCGTGGGTACCATTGTGGCCCTGGTTCCCATCGCCACGGGCATTGCCGATCAAACCGGCATCGGCATTCCTTTCATTACCGCCATCATCGTGGGCGGGGCTTTCTTTGGAGACAACCTTTCCTTTATCTCGGACACCACCGTGGCCGCCACCAAGAGCCAGGGCTGCTCCATGAGGGATAAATTCAGGGCCAATCTGTGGATTGCCGCACCTGCCGCCATAGTTGTGACCGTCGTTTACGTTATCCTGGGACTCCAGGTGGAGGCGGTGCCTGCCGGAGAGCCGGTCCAGTGGCTGGGGCTCGTTCCCTATCTCCTGGTTATAGGCCTGGCGCTGGCCGGAATGAATGTGGTCACGGTACTGGCCATCGGTATTGGCGTGAACGGCATTATCGGCTGGATTACAGGTGCTTACGATTTTGTAGGGTGGATGTCCTCTATTGGCTCCGGCATTGGTTCCATGGGTGAACTTATCATAGTTTCCCTGCTGGCCGGCGGCATGCTGGAAATCATCCGCTATAACGGCGGTATGGAGTTCATCATCGGCGGTCTCACCCGTCGGATTGGCGGTAAAAGGGCAGCAGGCTTTTCCATTGCCGCGCTGGTGTCCCTGGTGAATCTATGCACTGCCAACAACACCATTGCCATCATCACCACAGGCCCGCTGGCCAAGGATATCACGGAGAAATTCGGCCTGGATCCCCGGAAGACGGCCTCCATCCTGGACACCTTCTCCTGTTTTGTTCAGGGTATCATCCCCTACGGCGCGCAGATGCTTATGGCAAGCGGCCTGGCCGGGGTTTCTGCGGCGGCTATTATCGGCAATCTGTATTATCCTTTTGCCCTGGGATTCATTGCCGTACTGTCCATCCTGTTGCGCTTCCCGCGCAAGTATTCATAGCCAGACAACCAGCCTGCGGTCCAGCGAAATGCGTTTGGGGCCGCCACGCTCTCCTGCAATGACATAGGAGGGCAGGTATTCCTCTTCCAGTATCCCGGCCAAGGCTTCCGCAGCACGTGAAGCGGCAACACTCAGTTCCCGGCTGGCGGCATTCAGTACCCGGTCCAGGCATCGGCCGATTTCCTCGTTTGTTCCACAGCGGCTGATCCGGCGGTAATAGCCTTCCAGTTCCGCCTTGTACCGGCCGATTTGTCCAAACGCTATTCCTTCCGGATGCCGGAGGAAAAGCAGGAAGACGGCTTTTGACATGGGGCGCATCCGGATCTCCGGTCCGCGCCGGCTTCCCATGAAAATACGATAATCCGGGGTGATTATAAGGGACGGAGCCTCCGTCGGGGCCTCCTGAAGCCGTCCGGAAAGGAGCTCTTTGGCCCGCTGTATCAGTGACAAAAGTTGGGCAGCATCCATGGAATCCAAACTGCTTCCATAGTCTTCTGCAGCATCTTCCAGATCATGGTGGCAAACCAGCCATGTCAGAGTCATTAACGCCTCAATACCAGCCCAATATGAAATACTTTTGTCCATCTTTTACTCAAAGATACACAAAAAGCGGGGAAACGGCAAGGGTCTCTTTTTGACAAGAGAATAATTAGGACAAATCAATCCAAGTTATTAGAACAAATAAATACTGGCCCTCGCAATCACTGCGCAGGGCCAGTCACTTAACCTAAAATTAAACTATGAAAAACTTCGCAACAAATACAATCAATAAGAAATTGATTTCAAAATTTATTTGTGACGAATTTTTGCATATTTTAATAATAGGAGTTTCTCTCCGTACTTTTCAAACAGGATCCGGGCTTTCAACTCAGGAATTTTCCCGCTTATTTCTAGGACTTTTCCAGCCCCAAATCTATTATGTTCTATAGCGTCTCCAACCCGGAAGGAGGACATGGGGTCCGGGACAAAATTGGCATCAATCACCGGCGGCTTCTCCGGGAGGATACGCCTTGTTTCCACCGGTCTCACGGGCTGCGGAGCGGGAGCCGGACGGGGCGTAAACCTTCCCCAGCGGAAACCGTGGGGCTCCTCGTCGGCATCCTTTGGCGCTTCAAAGTCCTCCCGCCGGAGCGGGTTCTGCAAATACTGTGGTGCTATTTCCCGCAGGAAGCGGCTGGGTGAATTGGACTCGTGCTTTCCGTTGCGCATGCGGGTTTCGGCAAAAGAGAGGGTTACGGCCTTCTTGGCGCGCGTGAGGGCCACATAAAACAGTCGCCGTTCCTCCTCCAGGTCGGCTTCCGTGAGCATCCAGCCGCCGGAGGGGAAGAGATTCTCCTCCATGCCGGAGACGAACACATACGGGAACTCCAGGCCCTTGGCGGAATGCACCGTCATCAGGGCCACCTTGTTAAGGGTTTCATCCTCCGCCACATCTACGCTGGAAAGCAGCGAGACGTTCTCCAGGAAGTCCCCCAGGTGCACTACCGGAAGGTCCTTCTCCTGCACCAGGGAGGCATCTTGCACAACGCCGTCCTCCACCAGTGCATTCATATAGTCTCCCCGGATCTCCTCCACATAGCCTTTGATGCTGTTTAGGAGCTCCTGGACGTTTTGGAAACGGGATTGGCCCTCAACGGAATCATCGGCCTTGAAAAACAGGAAGATGCCGCTTTCGGACGCAAGGGTAATGGCCACGTCGTACGCATCTCCGTCCTGCGCCTCCACGGCGGCCTTTCCCATCATGTCGCAGAAGGCGCGGATCTTGGCTATAGCCGCGCCACGCAGGCCGAAGGATTCCAGATCCGGCCGGTAAGCCGCACGGAAGAGGGACATCCCCCCTTCCCGGGCCGCCAGCGTAAGGGCCGATATGGAGGTGTCTCCAATCCCGCGGGCGGGCTTGTTCACCACCCGGCGGAAAGCCTCGTCGTCGTTCAGATTCACCGCCAGCTTGAGGTATGCCATCACGTCCTTTACCTCGGCCCTTTCAAAGAAGGAATTACCGGAGTAGATGAGGTACGGGATGTTACGGCGGCGGAGCTGCTCCTCCAGCGCACGGGACTGGGAATTGGTGCGATACAGGATGGCGAAATCCGAATATTCGGCCCGTTCCATCCGCATGCGGGTTATGATGGCCGATACAATTTGCATGGCCTCTTCCTGCTCCGTAAAGGAACGGACCAGGCGGATTTTCTCCCCGGCCTCCCCCATGGAAACGCAGTTCTTGGGGATCCGGCCCTCGTTTCTGGCAATTAGCGTATTGGCCGCATTCACTATGTTCTGGGTGGAACGGTAATTCCGCTCCAGACGGAACAGGCGGGCAGTGGGGAAATCCTTTTGAAAGCTGAGAATGTTCTGGATCTGGGCGCCCCGGAAGCCGTAGATGGACTGGGAGTCGTCCCCCACCACGCAGATGTTGTGGGGCGCCCTGGCCGCCAACTTCTTAAGGATGAGATACTGAGCCGCATTGGTGTCCTGATACTCGTCCACCAGGATATGGGTAAAACGCCCGGCAATGGATTCCAGCGCCTCCGGGCTGGATTTTAGGAGGATATTCATGTAAAGGAGAATATCATCAAAATCCATGACGCCCGACTGCTTGCACATTTGGCAGTAGAGGGCATACACCCGGTAAATCTCCGGTTTCTTATGCAGGCGGTCCCCTTCCCGGTAGCCCCCCGCCCCGTTCATGTACGGGGTGGGCGTAACCAGATCGTTCTTGGCCTTGGAAATACGGGAATAAACTTCTTTGGGCTTGTAAAGCTTATCGTCCAGGCTTAGCTGTTTGATGCAGTTTTTGACGGCGCTCACCGAGTCCGTGGTATCATAGATGGTAAAGGTGGCGGGAAAACCTATAACAGGGGCGAATTCTCTCAAGAAACGGATGAAGATGGAGTGGAAGGTGCCCATCTGGATGCGGCGGGCCTGCCGCTCCCCCACCATCCGCGCAATGCGCTCCTTCATTTCCCCTGCAGCTTTCTTGGTGAAGGTTAGGGCCAGGATACGCTCCGGAGGCACACCCTGCTCAATCAAATAGGCTATCCGGGAAGTCAAAACGCGGGTCTTTCCCGACCCTGCCCCAGCCACAATGAGCATCGGCCCTTCTGTGCATTCAACAGCTTTTAGCTGTTCCGGATTCAAATCTCTCAAAATCTCGCTCATTGCGACCCTAATTTTATTACGCGAATTTAGCAAATTTTTCGTAACTTCGCGAAGTATTTTGCAAATACACAAAACTCACTAAATAATGTCAAACAATCTCGCTTTGAAAAAGGGCCTGAACATCCCCCTGAAGGGTGCTGCGGCCCGGGAAGTCATCAAAACCGTGAGTGCTGACATCGTGGCCGTAAAACCTACCGACTTCAAAGGCCTTGTACCAAGGCTACTTGTCAAGGAAGGAGACCACGTACTGGCAGGCTCCCCTGTGATGGCCGACAAAATGCGTCCCGAGATTCTGTTCACCTCCCCTGTAAGCGGAACGGTGAGTCAGATTGTGCGGGGCGAAAAGAGAAAATTGCTGGCAGTCCTGGTAAAGGCCGATGGCAAGCAGGAAGCTGTGGATTTTGGCGCCAAGGCTCCGGAAACGGCGGCCGATGCCAAGCAGCTGCTCCTTAACACCGGTCTGTGGGGTGCGCTCATCCAGCGCCCCTACGGCATCCTGGCCGGCCTGGACGTTACGCCCAAGGCAATTTTCGTTTCCTCCTTCAGCACGGCTCCGCTTGCCGCGGATACGGATTTCACCCTGGACGGTAAACTGCTGGACATTCAGGCCGGCGTAAACCTGCTCTCCAGGATTGCCCCCGTGCATCTGTCCTACAACAAGGCCGTAGAGGCCTCCACCCTGTTCCACAAAGTGGAAAATGCCGTACTCCACGTGGTGAGCGGCAAACATCCCGCCGGCAACGTGGGCATCCAGATCAGCCACATCGCTCCCATCCAGAAGGGTGAGACGGTCTGGACCATCTCTCCGCTGCACCTGGCGGCCATCGGCCATGTGGTGAACACCGGCAAGCTGGACCTCACCCGCAAAGTGGCCGTCACCGGTCCCGCAGCGGAAAAGACCGGCTATGTATGCTGCCTCCCCGGTACTCCCGTGAAAGAAATCACCCCTGTCATGCAGGATGTGCGCGTAATCGGCGGTGACGTCCTCACCGGAGAGAACCTGGGGGCCGAAGGTTACCTGGGCTTCTTCCAGGACCAGCTCACCCTCCTCAGAGAAGGCTACGAGCGCGAATGGTTCGGCTGGGCCAAGCCCTTCCGTCCCAAGGTTCACAGCTCCTCCTGGTGCTACTTCTCCTGGCTCACCCCCAAGAAGCAGTACGACATGGACACCAACCTGCACGGCGGTCCCCGCGCCTTTGTGGAAACCAAGTGCTTCGAGGATGTAACTCCCATGGACATCTTCCCCATCTACCTCATCAAGGCCTGCCTGGCAGGAGACATCGAGAAGATGGAGAAATTCGGCATCTACGAAGTTCTTCCGGAAGACCTGGCCCTGTGCGACTATGTAGATCCCTCCAAGAACGAGATTCAGGCCATTATCCAAAAGGGTATTGACCTCATGATCAAAGAAATGGCATAAGCTATGGCAGACGAAAAGAAACCTGGCCTTTTTGAGAAAGGCGGCAAGCTGTACTGGCTTCACTCATCCATTGATGCGTTCGATACCTTCCTGCGCGTTCCCGGCACCGTAACGGCCAAGGGAGCCCACGTACGCGACGGTATAGACCTCAAGCGGGTTATGATCATGGTGGTCATCGCCCTTGTCCCTGCAGCCCTGTTCGGCATGTACAACGTAGGCCTGCAGACCTCTACCCTCTATAACCTGGACTGGGGATTCTGGCATATGTTCTGGTATGGCCTCCTGCGCATGCTCCCGCTGTTCGTGGTGTCTTACGTGGTCGGCCTTGCCATCGAGTTCGGCAGTTCCCAGATCCGCGGAGAGGAAGTGAACGAGGGTTACCTCGTCACGGGCTTCCTCATCCCGCTCATTGTCCCGGTGGACGTTCCCCTCTGGATGCTGGCCCTCGCCGTGGCATTCTCCGTCATCTTTGTGAAGGAAGTGTTCGGCGGCACCGGCATGAATATCTGGAATCCGGCCCTGGTGGCCCGCGCATTCCTGTTCTTCTCCTATCCTTCCAGCATGTCCGGCTCCAGCGTCTGGGTTTCCAAGACCTGGGTGGGCGCGCTCAAGGACGTGGATGCCGTATCGGCCGCAACTCCGCTGGCCATCGCCCATGACGGCGGTATGGCCGCCCTGGACAGCGCCGGTTATTCCTTCATGGATATGTTCTGGGGCTTCATTCCCGGCAGTACCGGTGAAACCTGCGTGGTGGCCATCCTCCTGGGTGCCCTCCTGCTGGTGTGGACCGGCGTGGCTTCCTGGAAGATCATGATCAGCTCCGTGGCCGGCGGCCTCCTGGTGGGCTGGCTGGGCCAGATGGCAGGCGCCACCGAACTCCCCTGCTACTATCAGCTGGTAATGGGCGGCTTCCTGTTCGGCTCCGTATTCATGGCAACCGATCCGGTTACCGCTGCCCAGACAGAAACCGGCAAATGGATTTACGGCTTCCTGGTGGGTGCCCTGGCCGTCGTGGTACGCCTGTGGAACCCCGGCTATATGGAAGGCATGATGCTGGCCATCCTGTTCATGAACACCATGGCCCCGCTCATCGACCACTGCGTTGTGTCCATACACACCGGCCGTCGTGCCAAGAAAGCCTTAACCGCCTAAAGGAACTGCGCTATGAATACCAATAACAATGTATATACTATAATCTACACCACCCTCATTGTGGTGATTGTAGCAGCGCTCCTCGCTTTTGTATCCCAGTCCCTCAAGGAACGTCAGGATGCAAATGAGAAGGCGGAGACCATCTCCCAAATGCTCACCAGTGCCCAGTACGGCACCAAGGCGGAATTGGACAAGCTCTCCAACAAGGACAAGCTGGCCAAGTATGCCGATGAGATTGAAAAAGCCTTTGTGATTGACACGGAAGGCAACGTGCTCCGGGAACTGGAAGGCATTGAGGTGTACGGTCCCAAGGCCCTCAAGCGCCAGAATTACAACATCAAGGGCGGCGCCAACGCCACCGGAGCTGCAGAGATTCCCGTGTTCAAGTTCAAGAACGGCCGCACCGTGGTTCCCATCTACGGAGCAGGCCTGTGGGGCCCCATCTGGGGTTACATTTCCTTCGAGGCCGACAATGCCACCATCGCGGGTGCTTATTTCGACCATGAGAGCGAAACCGCGGGTCTGGGTGCCAAGATCAAGGACGATCCTTCCTTCCAGGCCGAATTCGTGGGCGAAAAGCCGGACTTCGGCTCGGCCAACGTATTCGACATCGTGAAGGGCGGCGCCCCCAAGGAGGCCGACGGTTCCTCCACCCTGGACAACAAGATAGACGCCATCTCCGGCGCCACCATGACGTCCCAGGGCCTGGATGCTGCCATCGACACCTGGCTGGCCGCTTACGCCAAGTACTTCCAGGCCAACGCACCCGCCAAGGAGTGCTGCGGCAATCATGAGAACTGCGAAGGCGAAGAGGACTGCGAACACCATAACCATATGGAGGAATAAGCCATGAACGCAAAACTTAAAGAAACCATTCTGAACCCCATTTTCAAGGGGAACCCTATTACCGTACTGGTATTGGGTATCTGCTCTTCCCTGGCGGTCACCGTCACGCTGAAGGGCGCGCTGGTCATGGCCCTTTCCGTCATTGTGGTGTGCGGCATCTCCAGCCTCATCCTGTCGCTGCTCCGGAACACCATTCCGGGCCGCGTACGTATCATTGTCCAGCTGGTGGTTGTGGCCATGATGGTAATCCTGGTGGACCAGGTCCTCAAATCCTTCGAAGCCACTTACGCCATTGACAAGCAACTGTCCGTTTATATCGGCCTCATCATTACCAACTGTATCGTGATGGGCCGTATTGAGGCTTTCGCCCTGGGTAACAAGCCCTGGCCCAGCTTCCTGGACGGTGTGGCCAACGGCGCCGGCTACGGCC
>CAMHKD010000020.1:0-30517 GCA_946185645.1 uncultured Bacteroidales bacterium | reverse complement strand
CGTGGTTGGCCGACTTGAGGACGGACGAAGCCAGGCCGCTGCGGACGAGGTCCCAGTAGCGCTTGCCCTCGCCCACGAACTCCTTGTGGCGCTCCTGGATGATGTCCTCGCGGGACACGCCGGTGTCGTGGCAGTGGGCGCGGTCGCGGACCTGCTTGAGGTAGCTCGAGCCATCCTGTCCGAGGAGGACGGAGAGTTCGGCGGCGTTCAGGAGGGTCTCCGCATAGCGGTAGATGCGCTCGTTGTTGCAGTAGTTCACATTGTCGGAAGCCTTGTAACCGTGGTTGCCGCCTTCACGGGCGATGTACTTGCGGTTCCAATAGCCAGTGTCCTGCCAACGCGGGGTGTATTCCGCACCGGGGTGCTCCTCCGCATACTTCGCGAAGTTCAGGATGCCGCCATCCTTGCGGATGTCGTCGTCGTCATACATGTCGTAGGCGCTCTTGGCGATGGTGCCGAAGCCCCAGCCTTCGTGGTAGTCGGGCACGTTCTTCGGGGCGGGGATGCCGGTGAGGATGGAGTTCACCTGGCCGCCGGTGGCGATGGAGTTGTCCCAGTCGCGGATACCGCCTTCGGAGATGTAGTTGATCTCCCAGATGGACTCGGCGCACCACTCGCCGCTCTCTTCCCAGATGCCGGCGAAGTCGGACACGAGGGAATACTGGCCGCTGCTGATGATCTCCTTCATATAATTGAGGGCGGTCTGGTAGCGGGTCTGGTCGTTCTGGTACAGGACGGCCTCGGTGTACAGCATATAGGCCATGGCCTTGGTCACGCGGCCTTCGTCGCCCACGTTCGCCTTCATCGGAAGGACGTTCATGGCGATGGCGTCCTCGAGGAGCGCGATGAACTTCGCGTACACCTCGTCGTGGTCGAGCTGGTCGGCCAGGTACGGGGCCACCAGGAGTTCATCCCAGTACGGGATGTTGCCCCAGAGCTTCCACAGCATGTTGTAATAGTAGGCCATCAGGACCTTGGCTTCGGCCACATAGAGGCTCTTGGTGAGGGCGGGCACGCCTTCGGCGGTCTCGACATACTTGATGAGCGTCGCGGCGCGGTTGATGCCGGAATAGTTGACCGTCCACATCTGGTTGGGAAGGTCGGTGGAAGTGAGCGTGTAGTAGTGCGTCTTCACGATGATCGGCTGGTCGCCTTCGTTGGAGCCGCCGGCGTACACGTCGTCGCCCATCACGTCGAAGATGAGGTGGAGGTTGTCATACTGGCCGAAAGCATAGTCGTACCACTCCAGGGGGTCGTAGGCGGCCACCAGGCACTGGAAAAGACGCTCCGGCGTATTGAAATACTCGTCAAGCGGTTCGGAACTGTTGTGCCGGGGATTGATGAAATCCTTGGAGCAGGCGGTCAGCAGGACGGCGAGGGCACTGAGTGCAAAAACTATCTTTTTCATTTCCGTAGTCTGTTAGAAGGTTACATTGACACCGAAGGTGACGGTCCTGTTCTGGGGATAGACACCGCGGTCGACGCCCACTTCGCGGAAACCGCCGGACACTTCCGGATCGCAGCCGGAGTACTTGGTGAGGGTGAACGCGTTCTCCACCTGCCCGTACACTCTCAGGCGGGAGATGAAGGCGAGCTTGGTGAGGTTCTGCGGCAGGGTGTAACCCAGCTGGATGTTGCGGGCGCGCAGGAAGGAGGCGTCCTCCATCCAGTAGTCGGAGACCCGGTAGTTCTCGTTGGCGGAATCGAAGGCGAAGCGCGGATACTTGTTGGTGGAGCCTTCGCCGGTCCAGCGGTTGAGGATGGTCTTCGGGAGGTTGATGTAGTACAGGTCGGTACGGCGGGTGACGTTGAGCGTCTGGGCGCCGAGCTGGCCCTGGAGGAGCATGCTGAAGTCGAAGCCCTTCCAGTCCATGGTGAGCGTCAGGCCGAAGGTCCAGTCAGGAATACCCTTGCCCAGCTTGGTACGGTCGCCGTCGTTGATGACGCCGTCCCCGTTGATGTCCTTCCAGCGGAAGTCACCGGGCTGCGCGTTGGGCTGGATCTTGTTGCCCTCGGCGTTCACGTAGCTGTTGATCTCGTCCCAGTTCTGGAACACGCCGTCGGTCTTCCAACCCCAGAAGTACGGGAACACTTCACCCACTTCGCCGCGGGTCAGGGTGCCGATCTTGTGGCTGGAGGTCGTGATGTAAGAGGCGTCGTCGGCCAGGTGGATGAGCTTGTTGCGGTTGTAGGAGGCGTTGAACTTGATGCCGTAGTTGAAGCTGTTCACGGCGCCGCGGAAACCGAGGTCGAACTCGATGCCGGAGTTGCGCATCGTACCCACGTTGCCGGTCGGAGCGGAGTCGCCGGCGTAGGTGGGCACCTGCAGGGCCATCAGCATGCCGGAAGCGTCCTTGATATAATAGTCGACGGTGGCGGTGATCCGGTTGCCCAGGAGACCGAGGTCGAAGCCGAAGTCGGTCTGGATGGACTGCTCCCACTTGGCGTTGGGGTTCGCGAGGCCGGAGGCCTTCACGCCGATGTTGACGCTTTCGGTACCGTTCGCGCCGGAACCGAAGATGTAGTTGTTGCCGGACTGGGCGTACACGGCATACAGGAAGTCGGCCAGGTTGTCCTTACCGTTGATACCCCAGGAGGCGCGGATCTTCGCCATGGAAATGACGCGGTTCTCCTTCAGGAAGCGCTCGTTCTTGATATTCCAGCCCAGGGAGAAGGACGGGAAGGTACCCCACTTGTTGTTGGGGCCGAAGTGGGAGGAGGCGTCCCGGCGGATGGTTGCCTGGGCCAGGAAGCGCTCGTCGAAGTTATAGGTGATACGGCCGAAGTAAGACAGGATGCTGTAAGGAATGGAATTCCAGCGGCCCCAGCCGTTGCGGTCACCGTCCACCTGCTTGCCCAGGGTGTTGTCCACGCTGATCTTCCAGGGATCGTCCGGATACATGAGACCACGGGAAGAGGCACCCAGGTAAGAAGAGGAAGACATATAGGCCGACTGGCCCAGCACCACGTTGAAGGTGTGACGGCCGAAGGTCTTGTCATAAACGAGGGTGTTTTCCACCTGGTAGCTGTAGTAGCGGTTCATAGTCTGGCTGGCAGAAGAACCGTAGTTGATCTTGTCCACGGTGGTGGGATTTCCCTTGGCGTCGTAAGTAGTGGTGGAAGACACCGTATCCAGGCTATAGCTCTTGGAGGTAAGGAAATACTGCTCCGTGTAGCTGTGGCCATATACATAGGAGAGATCCAGGGTGAGGGAGTTGCGGAACTTGAGGCCGTCCCAGAGCTGGAGCTCGGTGTTAAGGCCGGCCACGATCTTATCGGTACTGCTGTAGCCGTGCGGGCGGTCCAGCATGGCGATAGGGTTGGCCTGCTCGTTATAGGTACCGCCGTCGGCGATGAAGTAAGGAACGCCCTGGGAATTCCGGATGATATAAGGATATCCAGCCGGATAGAGGGACTTGTAGCGCTCTTCCTCGGCTGCATCGGCATAGATGGGATCCAGCGGGGACATACCCAGCGCGGAACCCAGCGGGGAGCCGTATTCGGAGTTGGCCGAGATGCCGGCGCTCTTGATATGTGCAAAGGACACCTGATTATTGAAGGTGAGCTTGTTCAGCCAGTTCCGGTCTTCCGACGCGTCGAACAGGGTGATGCCCACGTTTTCGCGCAGGGTCATCCTGTCATAGTAGGACTGGTCGAAACGGCCGCCGATGGTACCCTTGTTGGAGAGATAACCGCCGGAAACGCTGTAGTTGATGCGGCTGTTGCCGCCGGAGATATTGACGTCATGCTTTACGATGGGGGCATTCTTGTCAAAAATGGCATCCACCCAGTCGGTGCCCTGTCCCAGGGCGTACGGGTTGTCATACAGAGGGGCGCTGCCGGCATTGAGCATACCTTCGTTCATCATGATGGCATACTCGGTGGCGTTGAGCACCTGGGGCTTGCGCCAGGGGTTCTGGATACCGTAGGAGAAGTCGTAATTGACGATGGTCTTGCCTTCCTTACCGGACTTGGTGGTGACCAGGATAACACCGTCGGAGGCGCGGGCACCGTAAACGGCGGCCGAAGCGGCATCCTTGAGCACGTCGATACGCTCGATGTCGTTGGGGTTGATGTAGTCGATGCTGCCGGCCGGCATACCATCTACAATATAGAGCGGGCTGGCGTGGTTGATGGAGCTGATACCACGGACCACCACGGTGGAGCTGGCACCCGGGGCGCCGGAGTTCTGGGTTACCTGGACACCGGAAGTCATACCCTGGAGCATATTGTCCACACGGGTCTGCGACTGGACTTTGAGGTCGTCTTCCGTCACAGAAGAAATGGATGCGGTGACCACAGATTTCTTCTGGACGCCGTAGCCGATGACCACGGTCTCTTCCAGCATTTCGGCGTCGTCCTCGAGGACGATCACCAGGTTCTGTGCTCCGTCATTGACGATTACCTGAGAGACATAGCCGATGCAGGAGATTTCCACATTGGCGCCACGACGCGTGGTGAGGGCGAAGTCGCCGTCCACTCCCGTCATAGTACCGTTGTTGGTACCCTGCTCAACTACGAACGCTCCGATAACCGGCTGGTTGGAGGCATCACGCACGACACCCTTGAGGGTGACGTTCTGTGCCATGGCAACCAGACTCAGTCCCAATGCAAGGATTAGGGAAGCAAATCTTTTCATACGCGTTGTTTTTAGTTAAGCGTGTTGGTTGATATTAGTTAATAATGTGTTTGGCCTATTGGTCTGGATGCAAATTTCGATGAAAAAACAAGTCCTCGCGCGTTCGGGAAATAAAAAGTAGTGACACAAGAAGATTAACTACTTGTGCATTAGGTAATTAAAAATTGTTAAAATGCTAAAATAGTAGTGAAACTATAAGAAAGGATTCACTACTTTCCAATTTGTTTCACCCTTTCTTCGAAGGTATCCCGGTCTCCCAGGGCGGCGTTTTTCACAGAAACCTTGTAATTGTAGATGGTGCTCACGGAATAGTCCAGCATAGAGGCAATCTGCTTGGAATCGTCTATTCCCAGACGGATGAGCGCGAAGATCCGGAGCTCCGTATTCAGCCTTTCCCCTTTGCCCAGATGGAAACGGGCGTCTTCCTGCAGCAGGGCGTTGAACTGTTCCACAAAGTTGGGATACATAGCCAGGAAAGTGGTGTCAAAGGTCTGGTAGAATTCGTCCCGGGCCTTTTCCGCACGGCCCACGATGGAGAGTTCCTTGAGCAGCTGGTCGGCCTTCCCTTGCTTCAGGAGGTTCCGGAAGCGGTTGTCCTCGGCCCGCACCAGTGAGACCTGGGCCGACAGGCCTTCCAGGAAGTCGATAATGTATTTTTCCTTCACCTTGTCGGCCTTGGAGATTTGCAGGTTCAGGGAACTGAGCTCTCCGTTGGCGATAGCCAGCTTTTCGTTGCTGCTCTCCAGGGCCGACTGCATCCGGGAAAGCTTTCGCGAGCGCGCTATGAGGAAATAGGTGATGAGCGCCAGCACGAACACCAGGATGGCCAGCAGGATGGACGACACCACAGACACTTTGTTTGCCCGAGCCTGCCTTTCGGAATAGGCATCCTCCACTTCCATCAGGAAACGGGAGATTTGCCAGGGACGGAGCTTGGCGTTATACTGCAAGGCATCCTCCTGGGCAATCCGGAGATAACGGAAAGAGCGGTCCACATCTACGGGAAGCACGTTTTGGGCCACCATCGTGAGGGAAGCATAGTCCCGTACGGCATTGATAAGGTCGCATTCGGCCGAGCGGATGAGCCAGCCCATCCGGGATGTCTGGTTCCCGCGCTGCTCCTCGATTTCCGACTGGAAAAAGGCATAGATGGCGTAGTTGCGGTCTTCCTGACGCACCGTTGAAAGCAGCAGGCGGTTCACGCTGTCGGCCGATGCCAGGCGGCCGCTGTCTATGAACTCGTCCCGCAGCACCGAACGCCAGCGGTCGCTGTCCTTGGGAAGCACGTGGTAAAGCCGGGGACGGAACGACGCCTCCGGCGGAATGGACAGCTGTTCGGCCACGCCGGAATTACCCGCCAGGTCTTTGCTGAAGTCGTAGAGGTACCACAGATAATCGGCCTTGAGCGAAGGGTTGAGCCCAGCCGTGTCTATTTGCCCGTAGAGCAGCTGGGAGGCTTCCATATAGTTGCCGGCTTTGGCATACAGGTGCCCCAGCTCAATGGAGGCCTGGTTGTAAAGATCGGCATTCCGGAGCCGGAAGGCAAGTTCCTGGCAGTGCTTGAGATAAACCTGCGTGGAGTCGAAGCTGAAAGCGAAATACTCCTTGGCTATATTCATCTCCAGCTCGTAACGGCGCTGCGGATCCCAGGTGGAACGGGCCAGTTTGGAAAGCGCCTGCATCTGGTCCTGTTTCCGGGCCACATAAACCTCCCTGGCTCCCACATAGCCGTCCAGTTCGGTGAGCAGCCGGCCGATCTCCCGGTCGGAGCGGGACATCCTGCCGCAGGCGGCCGTCAGGAGGACGGTTGCCAGCAAAAAGGCCTTATGCCACGCAGCGTGCACTTTGTAAAGATACGAATAATAATTGAAATGTCACAAACCCCTTACGGCCTTTTCTATTTCCTCCTCTCTTCCGGCGGGGATCACCGGAGACAGGAAAGACAGCATCTGAAGGGTTTTAGCCTCGTTTTCCGGGATGCCACGGGAACGCATATAGAAGATTTCATCGGCATTCAGCTGCCCCACGGTGGCCCCGTGAGAGCACTTTACGTCGTCCGCATAAATCTCAAGTTGCGGCTTGGTAACCACCCGGGCCGATTCCGTAAGGACGATGTTGTGGTTCTCCTGATAGGCTTCCGTCTGCTGGGCATCCGGGGCCACCACGATGGTTCCGTGAAAGTTCACCTGCGCCTCTCCGCCGGCAATGCCGTTGAACAGCTGGGTGCTTCTGCAGAGGGGAGCCCGGTGGTGCATCACCACCCGGAAGTTCACCTTTTCATCGGCCTTGCACAAGTAGAGGCCCTTCAGGTGAGCTTCTGCTCCGGGGCCGCAGAGGTCCACCTTCACCTCAATGTCTTTTGACTCTCCCGGAAGCACCACGAACTGCAGGTCCAGCGTTTCGCCGGCCTGTACTTGATAGAGATTGCCGGTCAAGCCGGCAATGACGGGCTGCGTCATGCCGGCAATGACGGGCTGCGTCATGCCCGGCACCGACCGGGCATCTCCAAAAGGATCTATGTATTTTCCGTGTCCCATGGGCCTAGAACTGGTCAAATCCATTGGTTTCAATGGCCTCTATGAGCTCCCGGCCGCCGGTTTTTACAATCCGGCCGTCCTTAAGCACATGAACCACATCCGGCTGCACGTATTCCAGCAGCTTCTGGTAGTGCGTAACAATGATGGCGCTCTTTTCCGGGCTCCTGAGGGCGTTCACCCCATCGGCCACAATCTTGAGGGCGTCCACGTCCAGGCCGCTGTCCGTCTCATCCAGGATGGAGAGCACGGGGTCCAGGAGGGCCATCTGGAAGATTTCGTTGCGCTTTTTCTCTCCGCCGGAGAAGCCCACATTCACTTCCCGCTTGGCAAATTCCGGCCTCATCTGTACAAAAGCCATTTTTTCCTTCATGAGCTTGAGGAACTCCCCGGCCTTCATTTCCGGCAGGCCTTGCGCCTTACGCTTGGCATTCACAGCCGCCTTCATGAATGCGGTAATGGTAACGCCGGGAATCTCAATGGGATACTGGAAACTGAGGAACAGGCCCGCCCAGGCGCGCTCTTCCGGCGCCATGGCCAGCAGGTCCTTACCCTGGTACAGCACGGTCCCTTCCGTCACTTCATAGCCCGGTCGGCCTGTGAGGATGGCTCCCAGCGTGCTTTTTCCCGCCCCATTGGGTCCCATGATGGCATGCACCTCCCCCGGACCCATCTCCAGGTCAATTCCTTTCAAGATTTCCTTGCCGTCTATTCCGGCATGCAGATTCTTTATTTTTAGCAAATCGCTCATAATCAATCTTTTATACTAATACCCTGCTGTCAAAGTGCAGCAGGTATTTTAAGTAAATCATTACTAATCAACGCATTAAGCTTTCTTGCGATACAGCTTTAGCCAACTGGCCAGCGACCAGAGGCCGTTCACCAGATACAGGGCGCACACTATGGGCATAAACACATTGCCCACGCTTATGTGCAGGATAATCTGCGTAATATTAACCACCAGCCAGGCTATCCAGCAGTCCCACTTCTTGAGGGCGCTCAACAGCTGAGCCAGCAGGATGAGGACGGTTACGCAGGAATCCAGGTACGGATGCGGATCGGCCGGGAAAAGCTGGTCCAGTGTCCAGCCCCACACGAAGGCCACCACCAATACCGCAGCCACGGCCATCGCACGTTCCGACCAGCCCAGCATACTCACCTTCAGGGATTTGCTGTCCTCCGAACTCTGTTCCGACGGCTTGGGATGCGTCCAGCGATAATGGCCCATGATGTTGATGGCCAGGGAAATGGGCTGGAGCAGCAGGCTGGCGTACAGGTTCTTGTTCCAGAACAGGAAGAAGAGGGCCGCCGTATACAGGTACCCCACCCAGAAGTTATACTTTGAGTTCCGGCCCGCCAGGAATACGCAGGTGAGGCCCAGCAGGCTTGAAATCAAGTCCATGAGCAGCACCGGGCGGCCGGCAATGGTAAATATAATGGTGTCTAACATATTATCCTACAGATCCTTCCAGTGATACTTGCAACAGTTTCTGTGCCTCTACGGCAAATTCCATGGGAAGGCGCGAGAGCACTTCCCGCGCATACCCGTTAACAATCAGTCCCACAGCCTCTTCCGGGCCAATCCCCCGCTGGTTGCAATAGAACAGCTGGTCTTCCGATATCTTGGAGGTGGTGGCCTCGTGCTCCACCGTGGCGGTGGGATTCTGGCTCTGGATGTCCGGGAAGGTATGGGCCCCGCAGCGCGAGCCGATAAGGAGACTGTCGCACTGGGAGAAGTTCCTGGCATTCAATGCGTTCTTCCCCATCCGCACCAGGCCCCGGTAGCTGTTCTGGCTCACGCCTGCCGATATACCCTTGGAAACAATCCGGCTCTTTGTGCCTCGTCCCAGATGGATCATCTTGGTGCCGGTATCGGCCTGCTGATGGTTGTTGGTAACGGCCACGGAGTAGAACTCGGAAGACGAAAAGTCGCCTTTCAGGATGGTGGAAGGGTATTTCCAGGTTATGGCCGACCCCGTTTCCACCTGCGTCCAGCTAAGGTGGGAACCGCTGCCCTTGCAGATGCCGCGCTTGGTGACCAGGTTCAGGATACCGCCCTTGCCGTCGGCATCGCCGGGGTACCAGTTCTGGACGGTGGAATATTTCACATCGGCATCCTTTTCCACCACTATCTCCACCACAGCGGCGTGCAGTTGCTGCTCGTCGCGCATGGGGGCGGTGCAACCTTCCATGTAGGAAACGTAGGAGCCTTCATCGGCCACGATGAGTGTGCGTTCGAACTGGCCGGTGCCACGGGCGTTGATGCGGAAATAGCTGGAAAGCTCCATGGGGCACTTCACGCCCTTGGGGATATAGCAGAAGGAGCCGTCGGAGAAAACGGCCGAATTTAGGGCGGCGAAATAGTTGTCACTGGCGGGCACCACGCTGGCCAGGTACTTCCGCACCAGGTCCGGGTGTTCCTTCACGGCTTCGGAGAAGCTGCAGAAGATAATACCCTTTTCGGCCAGGGTTTTCCGAAAGGTGGTAGTAACGGAAACAGAGTCAAATACGGCATCCACCGCCACCACCCCGGCCAATACGTCCCGCTCCTGCAGGGGAATGCCCAGCTTGTCGAAGGTCTCGGCCAGCTTGGGGTCTATCTCCTTGGGGCGGTCCTTGTCCTTCTTGGGGGCCGCAAAATAGATAATGTCCTGAAAATCAATTTCCGGCATATCCAGATGGGCCCACTCCGGCATGGGCATGGCCTGCCACTTGCGGAAGGCGTCCAACCGGAACTCCAGCAGCCACTCCGGCTCTTCCTTCCGGGCCGATATCAGGCGTACAATCTCCTCGTTCAACCCCTTGGGGATGAACTCCTGCTCCACGTCCGTCACAAAGCCTTCCTTGTACTCCCCGGAAGTGAATTCCTGTATGATCTTGTCACTTTCCTTCATCGGCGTCAAAATCGGGGTCAAAATCAGGGTCGAAATAATAGTCTACCTCACCAAGCGGCATCTCTATGGGAGCTGCCTCCGTGCGGCTGCGGACTGCCACAAAGCCCAGTCCGCCGTTCACGTTGGTGGGAAGCGTGGTGGGCTCCACTATCACCTGGGAAGTATAACCGAAGTTCTCCAGGTTGTTGAGCGCGTTAAGATAGTTGAATTCCTCCCGGGAGATGGATTCCAGCCAGGGAACCAGCTGGGAGGTAACTATGGCGTAACGAGGGGTGAAATCTGCCGATAACGCATAATAGTAAGGATACAGCTGTTCCGAATCTATGGTTAAGCGGAGCGTATACTCCTGATCCCGGAACATCTCGTCGCTGAAGGCCAGGTAGGTCTTATCCAGGTCAAAGATGGACATGCCCGCCACAGCACCGCCCAGGACCGGGTCCTTGCTGCCGCTCATAGGCATCTCATAAGTGGCAGGGATTTCATGCATATTGCCTGCGACATCCCACATGGTAATATGGTAGTTTCCTGTGACGCCCACCCGGTAATAACTGTCGCCGGGCAAGTCCTTGAAGGTGATCTTCACCTGGAAAACTTCATAGGAATAATCCAGATCCCGCTCTATGGAACGGAGCGTATCCACGGCCGATATCACCGGACGGGTGGCCACATCGGCCTGTGCCCAGGCATCCCAGGAGCCCTTTTGGGCCGATATTTTCACCTGACTTCCCTCGGGGAAAGTGCCCTGGAAATAATACGGCGTGGCAATCCTGTCTTCGTCTTCTCCCTGCACGGCCGTGGCGAACGGTTTCCCGTCCACCATCACCGTCACGTGGGCCCCCTGAAGGGGTTTAATGGTGGCCTGATTGCTCTCGCTCAGATATATCACCTGCTGGTTTTCCTGCGCCAGCATCTGTGCATTCATCACCAACTGAGGAGTCACTTCGCCAAAATCAATATTAACCTTGTTGATGCATCCTGCCGCAACAAAGGAAAGCGCAATCAAATATACAAGCTTCTTCATAACGGTCAGAATTTATAGGTTATACTAAGGGAAGGCATGATGGGAAGGATGGTCACCTTCTGCATCACGGGCTGCGTGTAATAGGTCCCGTCATCGGCCCGGGCCGTCTCATAATCTACATACACCAGGTTGGGATTCATGTTGTTGTAGAGGTTGTAAACGCTCACATTGAACACCCAGTGTGTACCGGCCAGGAAGTTGACGCCTAGATTGAGCCGATGGCTGGGCGGCAGGCGGTAGTTGTTCCGCTCTTCCACAAAATCGGCCTCCCGGAGGATTCCATAGCGGGTTCCGTTACGACCGGAATCGTAAATGAAATCCGGTGCCAGGACCACCGTCTGGCGGAGCGGGATGGTGGTGGTGCCGCCGCTGGAAAAGATCCAGGCGGCATTGAGTTCCACATGCTTGCCCAGCTGGTAGCTCACGTTGATGTTGAAATTGTGCCGACGGTCGTACTTATAAGGGAAACGCCGTCCCAGGTTGATGGTACCGTCCGGGAAGATGCGGTCGCTCTTGGCCAGGGTGTACGCCACCCAGCCGGTGAGCTTGCCCTTGGTCTTCTGGGCCATGAGTTCCACGCCGTATGCCCGGCCCTGGCCCATCTCCACCTTGCTTTCCCAGCCCATGCTGTTACCCAGGACAATGGTGCCGTCCTTGTACTCCAGCAGGTTGTCAATGTGCTTCCAGTAGCCCTCCAGCGAGAATTCCCAGCCCGGAAGGCCGTCAAAATAGATACCGGCCGATACCTGGTCCGACGTTACCGGCTTGATGTCCTTGGTAATGGGAACCCACAGGTCCAGCGGCAGGGAAATGGAGAAAGAACTTAGCAGGTGTACGTACTGCGCCATCCGCGCATAACCAGCCTTGAAGGACAGACCGTTGTCCAGCGAATATTTGGCCGATAAGCGGGGCTGCAGGTTGAAATACGGCTTTCCGTCGGTGAGGAACAGCGAGGCATACAGACCTGGATTCACCGTGAAATGACTGCCGATGGAGAAGTCGTCCTCGGCATAGAGCGCCATGTCGTGTCCCACATAAGATTCGTAGGGGCTGCGATAGTTCAGGCCCTCTCCGTTGGTCTGTTCATTGATGCTTTCGCTCATCACGGCCGTGAGGGTTTCCGGCACAAAGGTGTGGTAAGTGTATTCCGCACCGAACTTTATCAGATGTGCGGGCGTGGGCACATAGTCGAAGTCCAGCTTTGCGCTCCAGTCCCGGATACCGGAATTGTAGTCCACATCAAACTGCACTTTTTCGTCGTTCTGCTCCGTCCTCAAGCCCATGTGCATGAGCATCTTGTACTGGTTGAAGGCAACCGTTGTATTGGAGAAGAGCTTGTTGGAGAAAATGTGGTTCCAACGCAGCGAAGCCACGTTATTGCCCCAGCCGATGCTCATATCCGTACGGAAGAAGTAATTGGTGGGGACATCTTCAATATCGGCAAAGATCTGGGTATTTGAACCGTCTTCCTCAAAGTTGAGACCCATCTTGTCCAGGCCGCTGTAACCGCCCAGGAAGAAACGGTCCTTGTCGGAGAGACGCCAGGTGAGTTTGCCGGAAAGGTCGTAGAAATAGTAGTTGGCATAGCGTCCCTTACCCATGACGGCTTTGATGATGGGGGTATAGAACAGCGTATGCAGGCCACGGCCGCTGATGGAATAGCTCAGGCGGTCCTTGAGGATGGGCCCCTCCAGATGGAGCTTTTCCGTGAGCACGCCCACGCCCACGCTGCCGTGGGTCTCCTTCATATTGCCGTCGTTGGTGCGGATGTCCACGATGGAGGATACTCTGCCGCCATAACGGGCAGGGAAGGAGCCCTTGTACAGGGTAACTTTTTTCACCGCCTCCGTCTGGAAGACGGACAGGATGCCCAGCATATGGTCTACGTTGTAGATGGGTACGCCGTCCAGCAGGACCAGGTTCTCATCGGCCCCGCCGCCACGGACGTAAAGCCCTGTGAATCCTTCATTTCCGCCCTGCACGCCCGGCATCAGCTGGATGGCTTTCAACACATCGGCCTCGCCAAAGAGCACCGGCGTGTTCTTAATCTGGTTCAGGGGGATGTCAATGGCACCCAGGTAGGTGGACTGGATGCCGGCGTCCTTCTGTGCCACCACCACCGCCTCTTCCAGGGAGGCCGACGGGGTAAGGATAATGTTGATGGTGGTATCCCGCTGGAGATTCAGCTCCACCGTCTCACTGGAATAGCCCACATAGCTGTACTGCAGCGTTGTGGCTCCTCTGGGGATGGTGAGCGTATAATAGCCGTACACATTGGTTACGGCTCCGGTTGGCGTCTTTGCACCGTTGGCCAGCAGCACGCCGGCGCCCAGGAGGGTTTCTCCGCTATCGGCGTCCGTGATGTAGCCGCTCACCGTGGCTGTACCCCGCTGCGCCCCGGCCGACCAGGCCAGGGATAACAAGGCAAGAATAAACAATAATCTCTTCACTACTAACTATTTAAATCGGCCAGCACAATGGCGGCCATGGCTTCTACAATAACTGGGGTCCGGAGGGAAAAACATACGTCGTGCCGACCGGGGATACCCGCTTTGGCAATGCTGGCGGTGGGTTTGAAGGCCACGCGGAACACCAGCGGATTGCCGTTGGTAATACCGCCGTTCACCCCGCCGGCGTGGTTGGTAACGGGAACGCCGTCCGCTCCAAAAGCGTCGTTGTGCTCCGAGCCCTTCATCCGGGCCGATGCAAAACCGTCGCCGAATTCAATGCCCCGAACGCCCGGGATGGAGAAAATGGCATGGGCCAGGCGTGATTCCACGCTGTCCCAGAAGGGTTCGCCCAGCCCGGCGGGCACACCGCTCACCCGGCATTCCACCACGGCACCCAGGGAATCTCCCTCGGAGCGGGTTTGCTCTATAAGGGCCGGCCACTCCCCGCTTTGGGGATTGCCACCCATTTCCAGCATCTCCGCCTCATAGCGGTAAGGGGCCATCTTTTTGGCGACAACACCGGCAGCCACAATGCCCACGGTGAGGCGTCCGGAGAAGTGTCCGCCGCCCCTGGGGTCGTTGAAGCCTTCGAATTTAATCTTTGCCGTCTGGTCGGCATGACCGGGACGGGGGTTGTCCTTTAGCGCGGCATAATCCTGGCTACGGGTATTCTCGTTCTTGAACAGGATGGTAAGGGGAGCACCGGTGGTGTGGCCTTCAAATACGCCGGAGATGATTTCCGGCATATCGGCTTCCACCCGGGGGGTGGTGCCAGGTGCGCCGGCCCTGCGGCGGGCCAGATCGGCCTGGAAATCTTCCGCAGTAAGCGGCAGACCGGGCTTTACGCCGTCCACCACAACGCCCACATAAGGGCCGTGGGACTCGCCGAAGATGCTTACTCTGAATTTGTTGCCAAAGGTGTTCATAGCTGGTCGAAAAGTTCGTTAAACGTAGGAAAGGATTTGGCCACGCAGGTGGTGTCGTCTATTTCCACCGGGCTTTCCGCGCCCAGGGCGGCCACCTTCAGGGCCATTACCATGCGATGGTCTCCATAGGAAGGGAACTTTCCGCCTTTCAGGAGGTTCCCCGTGAGGATCCGCTGGGTAAGACCCATGCCGGTGATGGTCATTTCGTCTTCGTTGATCTGCACCGGAACGCCCATTTGCGTGAGCATCTTTTCGATGGCCGCAGCCCGGTCCGTTTCCTTGTGCCGAAGCCTCTCGACGCCCAAAATGTGGCTTTCACCGGGGCAGAAGGCCGCCAGCACCGCCACCATGGGGAAGAGGTCCGGACAATTGTTCAGGTCTGTAGAGAAAGCATTGAGGGGTGCACGCTGTACGCGGATGGGACCGTTGGAAGGCGTGGTTCCCTCCAGCTGGGACATGCTGGCGCCGGCATCCATCAGGAGGTCCATGATGGAAATATCGGCCTGAAGACTCTGGGTATCAAGTCCTTCCACCTCCACCTGGCCGAAAATGGCCCCGGCGGTGAGGAAGGGTGCGGCGCCGGACCAGTCGGCCTCAATGGCAAAATCGGCCGCCTGATAGCGCTGACCGCCTTTTATCTTGAAATTGAGGGCGCTGCAGAGGCTCCAGTCCTGGGTTTCCAGGAAATCTTCCCCGCCTTCCATCTCCGAAGCCATCTTTATGCCGAACTTTTTGAGCACATCCACCGTGATAAACAGGTACGGAATGCTCTTGGGCTCATGTACATACAGGGTGGACTTGCCTTCTGCGAGGGGCAGGGCGGCCAAAAGGCCGGAGATGAGCTGGGACCCTCCCTTACCGGAAATATCGGCTCTACCGGGGATCAGAGGGCCGGAAACAGTCATTGGAAGGTAACAATCTGATTTTCTAGTATCTAAAACAACTTTGTTACCCGCCTGTTCATAACTTGTATTTTTAGTAACATTGTTGTTACTTTCCGGGTAAAGGCGGACGCCGAAGGCCGCCATAATGTCATGGGCATCGGCCAGAGGGCGTTTCAAGAGGGTTTTTTCTCCCGTCATGCGCACGGGACCGTCCGGCAGCACGGCCATGAGCGGTACCATGAGGCGGGTAAGGAAACCGGACTCGCCGGTATGGAGTTCTTTCAAACCCTTGCAGGCGCCCTTTTTGGCAGCTATTCCGTTGATTGTGAGGAGGTTCCTGTCAATTTGAACGCTGGCGCCCAAAGCGCGGGCCACAGCCAGGGCACTTTCGTTGTCTCCACAAGGGGTGTAGCCGCTAAGGTGGGAAGTTCCATCGGCCAGGGCGGCGGCAATGATAGCCCGCTGGGCAAAGCTCTTGGAAGAGGGCATCGGGAGGGTTCCACCGCTTAGGAAACGGAAGTTTCCGTACACGGCTTCGCGCATTTCGGCGGTGGTCCACTGTCCCGGAGCTGTAGCTTCCTCCTTGGTGAGGCAGGCGTAAGTGAAAGGCGCCCCTTGCCGAAGGGCTTCCAGCCGGCTTTCACGGCCGATTTCGCCCATGCAGAAGGCTACCAACGTGCCGGGGGCGGCGGCTTTATACAGCGCCATTACATCGGCCGAATCGGCCTTGGAGGTAGCTGTGGTGACGATTTTCACTACTTCTCCGCCAAACTGGCGGGCACGCTCCAGGATGCTTTTGAGCACCGCAGGCGGCGGGGTTTCCGTAAAGTTGTGGTAGGAGCGGATAAGCACCGTGCCGTACTCCCGGCAGGCCTCCCGGATGCGGCGGCCGATGGCTGCAGGCGCCTCCATTTCCAGGTCCACATACTTGGCACCGGCCTTTATAGCCCGCTCCAGCAGTTCCGGCGCCTGGGATTCTTCACTCAGACGACAGGTGGCTATGAGCGGCACATCGGAGGCCGAGAACAGCAGATCTATATCCTCGTCCTCCAGGGCGCAGCGGTCCAGCCGGATTTCGGCCATCTCCACGGCGCCACTGTCCAGGATATCCAGGATTTCCTGCAGTTCCTTATGCTGTATGCTGGTGCAAATCATTCAGTATCTGTTATTTCCTTTAAAACCCTGCTGCATTTTGACGGCAGGGTTTTTACATAAATCACTAAATATCAATCATTTTAACAAAAGAGACACCTGGCTCTTTTAGGAGTATAAAGCACAGTTTTCCGCCTTCGGCTTTCTTGTCTTTTGCCATGGCTTTCTTTAGCGTATTCAGGGGATAAGGGCACTCCGTGGGGAGGCCGATGGCTTGGAAATCGGCCTTCAGATGCGTTGCAAGGCCGTTTGAAAGGCCTTCCTTGTCGCTCATCTCGGCCGCCAGGATGATGCCCATGGCCACTGCTTCGCCGTGCTGGATGTCTTCTCCGCGCTCATGCGCCTCGTGCTCAATGGCATGGCCAAAAGTATGGCCCAGATTCAGTTTGGCGCGTTCCCCTTGCTCAAACGGATCCTGCTGCACAATGCCGGCCTTGATCTCCGCCGCCCGGTACAGCAGCTCCTGCAGCGGCCCGGCCACTCCGTCCACGTTTTGGGCCATTTCCGTGGATGAAGGTGCCAAATTCGGGGTTTCGTCCACGTTTTTGGCCTTTTTGGTGGACAGAAGACGGACTGCACGGTTGTATGCATCGGCATCGGCCAGGAGGAAAGTCTTTAGCATTTCGGCCACACCGCAGCGGAATTCACGCAGCGGGAGGGTACGGAGGACATCGGCACAGAGGAAGGTGAAAATGGGCTGCGTGATGGTTCCCAGCATGTTTTTGTAGCCGTCCAGGTTCACGCCGTTTTTCCCGCCGATAGCCGCATCCACCTGCGCCAGGAGCGTTGTGGGCACGTTGGCGTAGCGGATTCCGCGCTTGTAGATGCTGGCGGCAAAGCCTGCCATGTCGGTTGTGATTCCGCCGCCGATGGCTACCAGCAGCGCCTTGCGGGACGCCCCGGCTTCCATGAGCCAGCGCGAAATGGAAAGCACCGTCTCCATGCTCTTCCCTTCTTCCGAGGCGTCAATGTCAAAAGAGCCTTTCACGGCGCCACAGGTAACTTTTTCGGCCACCCAGGCAACGTTTTTATCGTATACCAGATACACTTCCGGCTCATCGGCAATGAGCGGAACCAAGTCCCGCAGATTGCTTCCTCCCAGAATCCGGCACGGCTGCCTAAGCGTCACATCTATTTTCAGTTCTCCTTCCATAGCGCGCAAAAACGTCATAGACTACAAAGATAACTGAAAAATTTGGCAATTCGCGGTTTTTGCTTTACATTTGCAGTCCCACAGGCCCGGATGGCGGAATTGGTAGACGCGCTGGACTCAAAATCCTGTGATAGCAATATCGTGCGGGTTCGATTCCCGCTCTGGGCACCAAACCGGAATCTCCATGGAGGTTTCGGTTTTTTCTTGCCTTGTTATCAGAGATTATAGTTATCTTTGATAGTCTGAAGGAAGAACTGTTATGAAAACAACTGTCAAACACTTAATGATGATTGGCTTAGCCACCCTTACCCTGGCATGTGCTCCCAAGGAGCCGGCCAAATATCTGGCCCTTGCCTTTGACGACGGCCCCAACCTTACCACCGAGTCAAAGATGCTGGATCTCCTTGAAAAGCACAAGGTGCCCGCCACCTTTTTCGTCATCGGCAACAACATCAACGATGAGACCGCCCAGAATATGAAGCGCGCCGTGAAGCAGGGCTGCGAGATCGGCAACCATTCTCTCACGCATTCGATGATGTCCCTCATGGATGAAGAGCAGGTGAAAGACGAGATTGAAGCCACTTCTGCCCTCATTGAGAAGATTGTGGGAGAGCGGCCCAAGTTCTTCCGTCCACCGTACATCAACGTAAAGCCGGAAATGTACGACTGGATTGACCTTACCTTCATCTGCGGCAAGGGCTGTCAGGACTGGGAGGCCGATGTGGACAAGGACGCCCGCCGGGAAGGTATCCTGGCCAATGCCGAGCCCGGAGCCATCTACCTTCTGCACGACTTTGAAGGCAACGAAGCCACCGTGGAGGCTCTGGACGAGGCTATTCCGGTGCTGAAAAAGCAGGGTTACAAATTTGTAACCGTCGGGGAGCTGTTCCAGAAACTGAACTGCACGCCCGACGGTCACACAATGTACAACGTGGTGCCTGCCGATACCGCCCAGTAGGAAACTGCCGCTAAATCAATTCTTTATCGGCTGGGAAGGGCATGGCCGGAAGTCTTCAGGGCCTCCTTGTCCAGTTCTCCGCCACATAGCACCTGTTTGCCGTTGATGAAAACGCGGCGGATTCCGAAGGACTTGGTCTGGTCCGGCGTGGCGTCCTTCATCTCGGCCTCGTCGAAGACGGTTAGGTCGGCATAATAGCCCGGCTTCACGTATCCGCGCTCCGGGATGGAGAAGCGGTCGGCCACCCCGCCCGTCATCTTGCGGATGGTGCGGGGCATGGTGTCACCTTTGCCCAGGAGGGAATAATGGATGAACTTGGGGAAGCAGTCGTAGATGGCAGGGTTCTGGATGCCGTTTTCCTCCACCCAGGCGTCCGTCATGAAGAGCACATTGTCGCGCTTGGACTGCCATTCGATGATCTCCGGCGTGGAGTAGGGCCCCATATTGGCGCGGCCCTTGAAATCCGACATCTCGCAGAGCTTCATATAGGTTGCATAGCCGGATTTGTGCCACTTGCGGGCTATCTGGCGCACGCTCTTGCCCTCGTACTCCTCCAGGCCGGGACCCAGATAGGCAATCTGGATGTCCTTCCAGCCGAAGCCCAGCATCTTGAGGATCATGCCGTTACAGACGGTGAAAAGGCGCAGCTTGTTCTTGGGTTTGAGGCGCTCCTCAGGCGGCAATTCCATGAACCAGCTGGGCAGGAACACCGTCATCACGGAGACGCCCAGCTGCTCGTTGTAGATATCGAACCAGGCGTCTACGCCCTCCTTGCGAAGGTCGTCAATCATCCGGTGCAGTTCGTCCTTGCTCTTGAAGGTACTCGTGCCTACGAAAATGGCGTGCGAGTACTGCAGCTTGAGGTGGGTGCCCTTGGCCATCTCCACCAGCTCGTCCATGGCGCGGAGGTTGTGGGGCCGGCCGAAGAGGGGCTGGTAATCCATGGTAAGGGCCGATAAAGCCCGGGCGTGGACCGTCAGCGGACGGTCGTACTTTTCGGCCAACAGGGCCACGTCGCGGGTTTCGGCCACATCGGCAAAACGGCCGGGGAGGTACATCATACCCAGGGAAAGGCCGCAGGCGCCTTCCTTGAGGCTCTGTTCCAGGGCGGCAAGCATCCGCTGCCGTTCGTCTTCCGTGAGCGCCCGGCTCTCATAGCCGGTGATGCTGGCGCGGGCCGTGCAGTGACCCGCAAGGACGGCCATGTTGCAGGGATTCTTCCGGTCCACCGCCTCAAAGAAACTCTTGGCCGATGGATACACACCCGTGGTGTCCCCTTGATAACCGAACAGGCCGGCGCCCACCTTGTCCAGATGGGGCGTATCGGGCTCAAAGCCGATGGCCGAGCAGCCGCAGTTGCCGGTAATGAAGGAGGTAATTCCCTGACGGATAAAAGGTTCCAGATACTTCAGAGGCTCCTTCTTGATGGCAAACCAGTCGTTGTGGGAATGGGCGTCAAAGAAACCGGAGGAAATGCTCAGGCCTTTCAGGTCTATGGTCTCATCGGCCTTTTCTTCCAGGGAAGGGCCCACGGCCACAATCTTTTCGTCCTCTACCAGGATGTCTCCCATGACGGGATCATTGCCGGTACCGTCGTAGATTTTTCCGTTTTTCAGTAAGATGCGCATATTAGTAAATTTTGAAATTATTATTCAAGAGCCATGAGGCTGGTTTCTCACTTAAGATCTCAGCGCAGTAGGCATAAGGGGTATACGGATAGTACTTCTCCGCCATCGGGTCAAGGCTCAGCCAGACGGCCGAACGGGGACTGTACAGGCGGGCGCCGAAATCCAGATAGGCGTCTGAACCGGCGGACAGAGGGCTAAGGGCCGCTCCGGTAATCTCCTTGCCGCCGAAACGATACCGCATCTCCGAACTGTCCGTGGTGCTGCTGGAAGTCCACGCGTTGGATACCGTTCCGTAAGGGTAATAATCGTACCGCTGGCGGACTGTCCCGCTGCCATCCTTAATCTTCACTGTCGCAAAATCGTTTTGATTAAAGAGGTTTGAATATTTCTCTTTCAGAAAAATAGGGGATAGAATCAAATTGTAATAAGTCGCTTACATTATCATCGGACAAACTGATACCTATTAAAGAATGCTTTTTGAATAACAATACCTTTTTTCTACTGAAATAATCTTGATTCTCGGATAATGATAAATTTTTGACTTTGATAGTGTCGACAGAGTAAGTAATCTCCCACTGAGGATAAAGAAATAGAGTGTCTGATTTGCGATCCCATACTCCAGACTCTTGTCGGTCATTATAATTAGGGAATAAAGACGTATTATATTCTAACAATTCATATTTTTTATTATTAGAACATATAACTAAAATGGTTTGTACCCTTCTCGATTGTGCGGGTACGAATGCTTCATTGTAGTATGCAGATACTCTATTATTTGTATTATAGCGTGTTGATGTACAAGAACAAATAATACAAAGAATTACAAAACTAATAATTCGGAACATATAAACAACCATTAACTCGAAATGCAGCTTTATACCGATTAGAAATAGCTTGCCACCTTGATGATGGATAATTGTAATTATATGATGATTCTCTCTTTTGTTGGAGAGTTGAGTAATGAGGGTTTCTCGATAAACTTTGAAGTGTTTGTCTATCTCCTCCATATAGTGAACCTCGCTCATATGCATCTAGTTCGTCAAAAATATCATAAAAAGGGCTACCAACTCTAGAATGTCCACTGCTATACTCACCTATATCAAATTGAAAAGCATGTTTTAGCTCATGTGCAATCATTGACAAAGAGTTATTTCCAAGGACTATTTCAAATGTATTATTATCGATATTAAAACTCGCGCCAGAGATATCCTCAGAATCAGTACTATAACTCATGCCGAAAGAAATATCATAGATTTGATTTGATTCTTTAAGTGTATAGATCTCATGCATGGCCAGGGAATAACCTTCTCTTAGCTTTTCAGCTTGCAATAATTTCTTTTCTAATCTCTTCACTTGCCATTTCTTAGATGTATAGGACAGTTTAGATTGATACTTTTCAATTTCACTATTGAGTGTTTCTATTCTCTCTTGGCTATACGAAAGGATTAATTCCACAAATTGTAAAGACCGCTCCGTAAAAGTCATCCCTTCCGGATCCACCAGATTCAACGGATTCCCGGCGCAGTAGGCATAAGGCGTATACGAATAGTACTTCTCCGCCATCGGGTCAAGGCTCAACCAGACTGCCAAGCGGGGGCTGTACAGGCGGGCGCCGAAATCCAGATAGGCGTCTGAACCGGCGGACAGGGGGCTAAGGGCCGCTCCGGTAACCTCCTTGCCACCGAAACGATACCGCTTCTCCGAACTGTCCGTGGTGCTGCTGGAAGTCCACGCGTTGGATACCGTACCATAAGGAAAATAATCGTACCGCTGGCGAACGGTCCCGCTGGCATCCTTGACCACACGGGTACTGCCCAGGTGGTCGTTAACGTAGTACAACACCTTGTCACTGCCCGTTCCGGGAAGCAGTCTTCCGCCATCCCAAGCGGCACTCTCCAACGTTATACTCCCGTTCGAGGCCTTATTGAAAACCATATCTCCCAGATACAGACGGGTTGTACTCCCATCGGAGATTTGTGCCAACGTGCCATCGGCCAGGTAAGTCCGTTGCGTAGAAGCCGTGCTGGTGGAAATGGTTCTGGGTAAATCTATCACGTTCCAAGCTACGCTCAATCCGTTTTGGACATCGGATGTGACATTTCCATGAGGGTCGTAACTCCAGCCGCTACGCTTGGGGCCGGAATAGCTGAAGGATAACGACTCTATGGGGGTTGTCGCAGAACTGCTCCCGTATCGGCTTAAGGTCAACAGATTGCCGCTACGGTCATATGTTATATTCCGTTCCGTAAGCAAGCTACTCCCCGTTGTGGCCGTACCTGCATAGCGAAGGCTGCCCGTGAAACGGCCGGCCTTGTCGTAGGAGAACGCGTAGGTGTCGGACGTGCTTGTCCCCCCGGTGCCTTTCTGCTGCACCGTCCACTCTGTGATGAGCCCGGCTTTGCCCGGAAGGCCGTCCGTGGCTGTCCTGGAGGGGCTCTGGTAGCGAAGTGTCTCCTCCCAGGAGGTGGAGATGGCCGATGACAGCCATCCCTGCAGGGTATAAGAATACTGCGAACTCTCTGTTCCGGAACCCCGGCTCACGGAGGCCATTCGTTGCAGGTTGTCATAAGTGTAGCTCATGGAGGCTTGCGAACCGCTGCCCAATTGTGCAGTCACGGCCGTGGGGCGCAGACGGGCATCGTAGGTGTATGCACGTTCCATGGTCTGTGCCGTTTGTCCGGTCCCGGGAATTATGCGCTGGAACTGCTTAAGGAGATTTCCGGCAAAACCAAACTGTGAAGAGGTGCGGCAGGTTGTCCCAGCGCCGTCCGTCTCCGCCGTTTGGATGACATTTCCCTTATCGTCATAGTAAAATGCCCGGAAAACATAGGATGATGTGTTGGATGCCGAAAGCGAAGATGGGGCAACTCCGGGGGGCAGTACATGGATTTGTTCCGCAGTCTTCAAGCCACAGATTTTGGAACTGGCCGTTGAAGAATAACCACTCTCGGCAACAAAGCCAATTACGCCAGAGGGATAACTGTCATAGTAATACTCTGCAAGGGTAACTGCCGTATTGGTCCCATAAGCATACTTGTCTTTGGTGGGACGGAAGAACGCATCGTATTCCGTGGTAAAGACCTCCGTGGTGGCCCCGTCATTTGCCACAGTGGTTCTGGTCACCGGCAGGTCGGCCTGATTGTACGAGAACAGTTCTGCGGCACACCCCGGCAGCTGGCGCTGCGTTATCCTGTCCCGCGCATCATATGCGTATGTATAGCAATTGGTTGCAGAATAGCCACTTGTGCTGGATGTAAGCTGGGCTGCTTCGGCCGGAGACACTACGCAAACAATGCGCCCGATGGGATCCTTGATGTAATAGGTGTCGGCATACGTTCCGGATGCATTCAGTTTGACACGTTCCAGTACGGGCGTTCCGAACTCGTCGGCATAAGACTCGCTCCGGGAACCGTCCGGCCCCGTGGTAATGGAGACGGTGAATGTCCCTGCCGCATAATAGCCTGATGCCGATATCGTGTTGCCGGAAGCATTGTAGGAGAGTTTCAGGACTGTATTGGCTGCGGCGCCGGCAGTTGAGAATGCAGTGGTTTCCGTGAATCCCGGAAGGGAGGTGGACAGGACCCTGTTCCGTGTAGAGATCTCATAAATATTCAGCGTGTAGGCTTTTATCCCGCTTCCGTAATGGGACTGCTGTTCCGTAATGGCGTTGCTGCGGTAGGACCCGGAAGCGACCGATGTGGAGCCCGGGTAAGGGAGATATACCCAATGGTCTTCGTTGTCCAAGAAGTCCGGATTAAGGGGGGTTACCAAATCCCGGCCCGAAGTGGCGGCGCCCACTGCAATGTTCTGTATATTCCGACCAAGGCCGTCGAAGAAAGAAACATCCTTAAATGAATAACTTGTGACGGACCCCGTCTGGGTGAACGTAGTGGCCTCAATCCGGTTAGGCATTCCCGAACTGCCGGAGGCGAGGGAATAGGCGTATTGCTGCTGAGCATTATTCTGCCCATCCTTAATGATTGCCAATCTCCCGGCGGCATCATATTCATACTGGGTTATCTTCCCGGAAGCATCTTCCTCTGAAAGCAATCTTGCCAACGGACCGTAAGTGAACAGGGAGGTATGGGCTAAGGGGAAAGTGTTCCTCAGGATACTCTGAAGAGTACTGTACTGGCTGTTCTGGCCCGTTGTGAACGTGCTCGATGTTGCTATTGCCTGCACCTGGTTCTTCTGCGTTGTGGACAAGCCCGACTGGGTGGCCGAAAAGACACTTCCGGCAACTTCGGCAATCGGATAAGACTGATTATACCCCCAGACATAGGTCCGGTCCGGCTTCCCGTCTTCCTGAATGCCAAGAGGGTTTCCGTATGAATCGTAAGTGGTATAAGTGATGGACGGCCCCACATTGGTGCCATTCCGATAAACATCAATACGGCTTGGCTTCAGGAGGGTGTTTGACCCGCTCCCCCCGCTCCAGGAAGAAACGGGGACATTGTCCCAGGTCACATATCGGCCCTCCCGTGACAGCATGGAAGATCCATAATTGGCTACGGCTAGTTCCTCTGCAACGGGAGAGCGATACCCGGCAGCTATCAGTGAACTTGCCCAGTTGCATCCAGAGACACCAACCAGTTCGTCCGGATAAATGACTGTCCGATAATATGCCCTTGGGGCGCTGTCACCGAACATGGATATCTCCCGACGGGGAGACAGTATCGCACCCATTGACGGGAGCTGGATTGTTCCCAGAGAGTATGTATTACCGCTGAAGAACGAAGTTCTCCCGGTTGGCGAAAAAGCATATTGGTATTGTGTGACCTTCTGCTTGATGGTCCCATCATCCAGGTACTCCTTGTCTAAACGTTGCTTGAGGCGTTGATAATAAACCTTGCAGTCCACCTGTTGCTGGTCCACGTCCTCCAGACAATGGGTGGTAAGACTTTCATAACCATTTGTATTGGGAGATGTTTTCAAGTAAAGATGCAGTCCTGTCTGGAAAGAATCGTAGGTGGACTCGTAAGTATACTCCGTAACAGAAGTAGGAACTATCTGGCCATACAGCGACTGCATCTTGTAACTGGTTACCCGGATGGGGTTGGCCAGTTGAGGGCGGTTTTGTTCCTGGAAATGGTACCCCAACGGCGTGGTGGGGTTGGACTGTGACCCGTTCCGGGGAATGTATGTGGGGACCCGCTGATGGAAATGATTGGCGTAGGGTGTTGTACACTGGGTGTCATGGGTATCGGACGGAACCCAAATTGTTCCGCTACCCGTACTCACCGCATCGGTACCGTCATACTCCCATTTCGTCCGGATGAGGAGAAAGGAACCGTCCGAGATATCTTCCGTAACCGTTTGGTAGAAGATACGTGCGCTCTCCAATGGTGCACCCGGCAGATTGGACTGGTCATTATAAACAACGGTGCCCACGCGTACCGGACTTGTAGGGCCATACCAGCTCCCAACGCCGATTCCACCCACCACGGTGTTGTATTCCGTGGTACTGATGAAGGCACCCATCTGGAAAGCGTAGATGGGAATGGTGATGCCTGGGTCTGCATATGTAAACGTGCGGGTCCTGATCAATTTTTCCGTACCGCCGCTCAAATCATAAGTACGGATAGACGCGATTCTTTGCCCAATCTGGATGGAAGAAGAGAAAAGATTGCTGTTCCCTCCGGTGGCGATTTCGTTAGAATTGTATTTATATCGAGTAAGGCTGCCGGAAGCCGTTGTGATACTCTTCAGCGACAGTCTCCTCACTTTGGTGGAATCGTGGTTTCTGTCGGCCGCTTGGAAATTTACCGTACTCATGTCATTATACGGTCTCAAAAAGGCCTTGCTGGTATTATTCGCACCATTGTAGTAACCGAACAGGTCCACGCTGTTCTCCCCCATATCCGTGTTTTTCGAATCATAGTCCATCGTCCACGATTCGATGGTGGCTCCATCGCTGCCTTTTTTGCTTACCTGTGAAAGCAGGGAACGTTTGTCACCGGTAACATCGTTCGTGAAGGACCAGCTGAAAAAGGTGGATGTGCCCGTTGTATCCGTCACGGTAATTGACGATAAAAAAGAGGGATATGACCTGCGGTTGGTATTGTTGACTCCGACAGGAGAAAAACTGTTGTATCCAAAGGACACAAGCCCTCCGTTGAATGAAATGCTGCTTACAACATAGGGATGCCAGGTGTTGGTGGTGTTGAAAGACCACTCCAATGTCTGGAATGCCGGCGTAGGGTCATTGCCACCGCTCAAGTTGGTCTGCCATGTTCCGTTCCCCAGATATCGGTACGGGAACGAAACATATCTGTAGTATGAATGACGGACATTGGAAAACTCATCCAACTGAGTATATTCGATGTAAATATGGTCCGTACCGTCCATGGAGCGAATTTCCGTCAAATACTTGGCGGTTACCGTACTGGTGCTATAATAGGCGGCGCTGTTATTGATAAGCGGAGCATTCGGGTCCGTGCTGCCCAAATAGCGGCTGGAAGTCTCATTTTGGGCAAAGATATACTTTGTGCCATCCTTGTCCGTAAACACGATTCCCTCGCTTGTTTCAGCAATGACAAACTCCGTGGGGTCCAGCGGAAGAATGGTTCCATTCGGGAAATAATAAAACGAGCCGGTATGACCACAAAAGCTGTAGTGGTATCGGTCATAGTCCGTGTTGAAATCCGATGCCGCCAGGTTGGACAGGTACTCTGCAGTCGCAGGATCAGTAAACTCCGAGGGGATGGCTGTCCCATCCACCATACTGACAATCTCCCTTGTTATCACTCCTCCGGCCTGAAGGGACCAGCCCAGGCCCACGATACCGGATATCTCCTCCGGCTTAATACCCGAACTGTCGTAGATAAGCGTTATAGGAAGGCTCAGTTGCCGGCTTTGTACAGTATAGATAGGGATGCCAATCTCGGCCAGACCATACGCATAAGAGACGGGAGTATCGGCATAGCGGGTTGCCTTTGCCGCCTCCGGAGAGGCGCCCAATATATTATCCTGTGCAGAAATATAATTGAACTGATAGGGACCAAAATAACCACCCGAACGAATTGGATCCGGAATCTTTGTCGTATCCTTCTGAGAAGTTTCCTCCTTCTGGTCCTGTGCAAAAGCAGGGAAAAGAGTGAAGAAAGATAAAAAGATACAAATAAAGAGATGGTTGTTTGACAGCTTCATATGATAGCGACTTGTATGGACTTGGGATGCCTTCATTATATATTCCAGTAATCAGTAAGTGGATTTAATTCTTGAAGCGGTGAGGGTGATGTCACGCGTGGCGGGAACCGGCGCAGGATTGCCCTGGAAACGGCGGGGCTGCGGGGCTACTATCGTGATTGTCAGTTCGTTCCTATCGGCCGAGAAATTGAAACGGAAACGCTCCTGGCAGCCATTGTTAAAGAGGGACAGGTAGTAGGCACCCAGTTCATCGGCCCCGGTCCAGCTGCACCAGCCGGCCGTGGTCATGGGCGTGGTGTTCATGCTGTTGGCATAGACCGTTCCGCCGAAAAGCAGTGTCCGGTCCGTGCTGCCCATCTTCCAGCTGTCCAGGCCGAAGGGAATGTTGTGGATGGCCTCGCCCGTCTCCAGCGTGAGGTACATGTTGCCCTCTGCGTCAAAGCGGAAGGCGATACCCGTGAGACCGTAGCTGTTCTGGTGCATGCGGTAGCGCAGGGTGCGCGAATGCTCGCCAGGCTGGGCCGATGCCTCCGGGAAGGGATGCTTCAACTCATATCCGCCGATGGCAGCCTGCAGATCAAAGTTCTTATTGGGCTTGAGCTTCTTGTCGCTCATTCCATCTAATAAATTGTATATCAGTTGGTTGAATCCCGCCTCGTCTCCAATCTGACCATTGGAGGCAACCACCAGGTCATACTCCGGAATCACCATAATCAGCTGGTTCTGGCCGCCGATGGCCCGGTACGAATTGTGCCGTCCCATCCAGGTCTGGTAGCCGTAACCCTTGCCGCTGTCGTCCTTCTCGTTCTCCTCATCAGAGAGTTCCGGACGCTGGAAGATATGCGGAGTGGTCATGGCCTTGACCCATTCCCGGTTAAGCAGCTGCTTTCCCTTCCACACGCCGCCGTTCTTGAGGAAAATGCCGAATTTGGCCAGGTCCGAAGTCTTGCTGTGCATGCCTCCGTTGCCCATATTCCGGCCATCCAGGTCCATTTCCCAAACCACGTCTTTGATGCCCAGCGGGTCCAGCAACCGCGGCTTCAGGTATTCATAAAGCGTAATCCCTGTCACCCGCGTGATAATCTGCGATAGCATATGCGAGCAGGTGATGTTGTAGGCGAAGGAAGTGCCCGGTTCGTGGGCATAGTCCATGGCCAGGAAAGAGCGCACCTGGTCGTCCCCGGAGCCGGGATACTGTGTACGGGCGTGCCCGGCCGACATGGTGAGGAGATGCTCCACCGTGAGCCGCTCCAGCTCCGGCGCCGTCTTTTCCGGCATCAGGTCCGGGAAGAAGTCCTTTACCTTGTCGCTTACCTTCAGCAGGCCTTCCTGCACAGCAAAGCCGATGGCCGCACCCGTGAAGGTCTTGGTGGCGGAATACATGGCGTGCGGATACTGCGGGCCGTAGGGCGCCCACCAGTGCTCCGCAACAACCTTGTCGTGCCGAAGGAGCATAAGCCCGTGCACCTCGTATCCACCCTCCTCCAGGGCCTTGAACCAATCGGCAATGGCCTCTGAGCGAATTCCTTCCGCCTCCGGCGTACTGCGCTCCAAGCCATCGTCATAAACCTGTGCGGCCAGGCCGATGGAAACCGTGGCGGCAGTAAAGAGAAGAAGGATCTTTTTCATATTACAGGCGGAAAAGCATGGGGGCGAACTGGTGCAGGGAACGGCGCCAGGTTAGCCACTCATGGCCCGTGCCCGGAGACTCGTAATACACGTGTTTCACGCCCAGGCTGTCCAGGGCGCAGTGCAGGTCGTAAATGCCCTGGTACATGCCGGCCGGCTCATCGGTGCCGATGCTGATGTACAGCAAGTGGTACTGGTCATTGTACGAAGTGGGGTACATCTCCGCATCCCTGCGGTCCCCGGGGCCACGTCCGGAGCCGCTGAAACCGCCAATCCAGCCGAAGAGCTCCGGATGGTCCAGGCCGATGGTATAGGCCTGGAAACCGCCCAGGGAAAGGCCGCAGATGGCGCGGTGGTCCCGGTCCGTGAGTGTGCGGTAGAGCGCATCGATGGTGGGCACGGTCTCTTCCACCATCACCTTCTCGAAGGCGTCGAAGTTGAAGAGGTTGAATCGGCCGCCTTGCTCTTCACCGGCCAGGGTGGCCACGGCGTGCTCGCAGACGATGATCATGGGTTCGCATTCGCCCGCGGCAATAAGGTTGTCCATGATGTCCCGCATCTTGCCCTGGACGGCCCAGCCGGTCTCATCCTCGCCGGCTCCGTGATGGAGGTAAAGCACCGGGAAGCGGCGCTCCGGTTCCGTCTTGTACTGGGGCGGCAGATAGATGTAATAAGGGCGGTCTGCGCCGGTTAGTTCGGAATGGTATTTCTCTATGCGGATCTCTCCGTGCGGGACCTTCTTTTCCAGATAATAGTCCACGCCAGCTTCCGGGATTTCAATGCCACTGCCCCAATAGAAAGAGCCGAAGAACTGCTCCGTATTGGGGTCCGGCACCCGCTTTCCGTCCACATTGAGCATGTAATAGTGGAAACCGGGCACCTGGGGCTCCGAAGTGACCTCCCAGATACCGTCTTCACCCTTTACCATATCGTAATTCTTACCGCCAACGTTCACGGAAACGGCCTGTGCGTCCGGCATGTCCACGCGGAAAACAACGCTCAGGTCCGGATTCACCATGGGATAGTCGTGACCAGGAAGATTGGTGGTGGCGGGGGTGGGTTTGGTAAGGACACCCACCTGGGTGTTTCCTGCGCAAGAGGCCAGCAGGAGGGCCGCCGAAAGGATAGAAAGGATTCTGTTCATAGTACAATCGTTTAGGAATTGTGAAGTTACTCAATTCCTTTTAAAAAGGCAAATTTGGGAATGGCCGGAAAAAGTTGTAGCTTTGAAGAGTAAAGCCGAAACCAATAAAAAACCAACCCATACCATGAAACCCAGATTCCTCCTTTGCGCCGTAGCCCTCACGCTACTGGCCGTCGGGTGCAAGCACTACGACTATCCTTTCCAGAATCCCCGGCTCTCCCTGGATAAGCGGGTGGACAACCTTATGTCCCTGCTCACGCCGGAAGAGAAAATCGGCCTCATGATGAACGGCTCCATTTCCGTGGACCGGCTGGGCATCCCCGCCTACAACTGGTGGAACGAGGCCTGCCACGGCA
>CAMHKD010000019.1:0-32331 GCA_946185645.1 uncultured Bacteroidales bacterium | reverse complement strand
TGGAACATCAAGAACGAAAGCTTCCTCAAGAACTTCGATCCCATCTCCACCCTCAAGCTCCGTCTGTCCTGGGGTGAAACCGGTCAGCAGGAAGTGGGCGGCTACTACGATACCTTCGCACAGTTCCTGTCCATCAACACTCCCGGTTCCTATTACTTTGTAAACGGTGAGAACTATTCCGCTCCGGTCGTGGCACTGGGTTACAGCGCCAACCTGAAGTGGGAGACCACCACCACTTACAACGCCGGTATGGACTTCGGTTTCATCAATGACCGCCTTACCGCCAGCGTGGATGTGTACAAGCGCGACACCCGCGACATCCTTAACTACATCCCGGTTCCGGGTCTTTCCAACCTTACCAACTACCTGAACACCAACATCGGCTCCATGACCAACATGGGTGTGGAAGTGGATTTGAACAGCGTACTGGTGGAGACCCGCGACGCCAGCTGGACCTTCGGCGTTAACATGGCTTACAACCAGAACAAGGTTACCAAACTCACCGCTTCCGACGACAACGCAACCGGTATCGAGACCGGCGGCATCTCCGGCGGTACCGGTAACAACGTGCAGATGATCCAGGTGGACTATCCCATGCGTACCTTCTACCTGTACCAGCAGGTGTACGACCAGGACGGCAAACCCATCAACGGCGTATATGTGGACCGCAACAACGACGGTCAGATCAATGCCGATGACAAGTACATGGGTCACCATGCCGATGCCGACTTCACCTTCGGCTTCAATACGTCCTTCAACTACAAGAACTGGACGGCAGCCCTCTCCGGTCACGCCTCCATCGGCAACTGGGTATACAACAACGTAGCTTCCGACACTGAAATGCTGGCCGACCTTTGGACCAACCAGTTCGTGAGCAACCGCGTTTCCTCCGCTCCCAAGTCCATGTTCACCCAGGCCCAGTACCTGAGCGACTACTACCTGCAGGACGGTTCCTTCCTCAAGCTGGACAACTTCACCCTGGGTTACACCTTCCCTCATGTCTTCAAAGGCCAGGATCGCGAAGGTACCCTGAACATTTTCGGTACTGTCCAGAATATCGTCACCCTCACCAAGTACACGGGAATCGACCCGGAAGTTTACGGCGGTATCGACGGCACGATGTATCCGCGCCCCAGAACCTACGTGGTGGGTATCAAGTTTAACTTCTAAACTGCGTTACGAAAATGAAAACCATCAAAAATATTCTTGGCATCTTTGCTGCCACTGTAGCAATGACTGCCTGCGTGGGTGATCTGAATGTAACGCCGATCGACCCCAACGCCAACACCGTGGACAAGGTGCTCACCTCCCAGGCCGCCCTTGACTCCTATATTTCCGGTGTGTACCTGGGCTTTGCCACTTCCGGTTACTACGGCCCCAACGGAGGTCCCTCCATTTCCGGCTTGGACGGTGGCGCCTCTCAGTACATCCGCGGTCTGTACCACCACGAGGAACTCACCACCGATGAGAGCCTCTGCGGCTGGAACGACCAGACCATCAAGAACTTCCACTATATGAACTGGACCACGGACGACACCTTCATCTATGCGTTCTATTCCCGCATCCTCATGCAGGTGGCTTCCGCCAACGAGTTTATCCGTGAAGTCAAGAAAGTGGATTTTGACGCCACCACCGTGGACCGTTACATTGACGAGGCCCGCGTCCTGCGCGCCATCGCCTACTACCATGCCCTGGACTGCTTCGGGAACGTTCCGTTTGCCACCGATGAGGACATCGTGGGCGTGAACCCCCAGCAGATTTCCCGTGCCGACCTGTTTGCCTGGCTGGAAGGGGAACTCAAGGACATCATCTCCGCCGGCAAACTGCCCGGAAAGAACAATGTGGTTCCCGGCCACGTGAGCATGGGCGCCGCAAAGTTCCTGCTGGCCAAGCTCTATCTGAACGCCGAGGTGTTCACCGGCACCGCCCGCTGGAACGACTGCGCAACCACCCTCACCAGCCTGATGGGCGACGGCTACAGCCTGCACACCACATCGGCCGGCGTTTACAGCGCCTACCAGGAGCTGTTCCTTGCCGACAACGACAGGTGCACCGACGAGATCATCTTCGCCGTTCAGCAGGACGGTCTGTATACCCAGAGCTACGGTGTGACCAACTACCTCATCTTCGCCTCTACCGGCGGTAAGATGGACCCGGACGTGATGGGTATTTCCTCCGGCTGGGGCGGTCTCAGGATGACCCCCGAGTTCTACAACAAGTTCTCCGACGACGACGCCCGCAAACTCTTCTACACGGAGACCCAGCAGGCCGATATCGACGATGTGGGTGAATTCTCCAACGGTATGGCCTTCATGAAGTTCCGCAACCGCACCAGCACCGGTGGCTATGGCAAGGAACTGGGCTTTGTGGATACCGACTTCCCGCTCATGCGTTATGCCGACGTGCTTCTTATGGCAGCAGAATGCCAGGCCCGTGGCGCTTCCATTGACGGCCTTTCCGCCTTCAATGCCGTGCGTGCCCGTGCCGGACTGGCTCCTGTGAGCAATCTCTCGCTGGACGAGATCCTTGACGAGCGTGCCCGCGAACTCTATCAGGAGTGCTGGCGCCGCAACGACCTCATCCGCTTTGGCAAATTCACTTCCGGATATACCTGGCAGTGGAAGGGCGAGACCAAGGACGGCCGGGATGTGGACAGCTACCGTGTACTGTTCCCGATTCCCGACAGCGACCGCCTTGCCAACTCCAACCTGCAGCAGAATCCCGGTTATTAATAGATGATCTGCCTTATGAAGAAAATATTATCCATCCTTTCTGCAGGACTTCTGGCCATCTTTGCCGTATCCTGCGTCCAGGAGCAGCTGGCCATGTACGACGCCTCCAAGGCATCGGCACCCGTGCTGCAGTCCTTCACGGTGACAGACGATGATGTTACCATAGACTTTACTCCGGGTTCCTTCGGCCAGGACTTCAACCAGAAGATGCCGGTGAACCATTCCGTGATCCTCAAGAGCGTGGACGGCAACGCGGTGGAAACCGTGATTCCTTCCACCGTCAAGGACGGTAAGATTGTCATTTCCGTGACCAACCTGTCCAAGACCCTTATGGGTATGGGCTATGCCGAAGGTCAGGTAGTGTCCCTGGAAATGGCCATCCGCGCTTCCATGCAGGAAGTGGCCCGTGACAACCGCCGGAACGGTTTCACCGAATCGGCCGGTACCATCAGCATTCCCAATTACGAGATCTACATTCCTACGGGTGATCCTTATGGCCGTTACACCGAAAAGAGCCCTTGGGGCCTGGTTGGTTCCTTCAACGACTGGGGCGGCAGCCCGGATGTGGAGATGTGGACCAACGGTACCCTCCACGTGGTGAAGGGCGTCACGCTGGAAGCCGGCACGGAAGTGAAATTCCGCAAGGATTCCTCCTGGGATGTGAACCTGGGTTATGCCGACGGCGTCAGCTCCTACACCCTTGGTGAAGAATTCGCCCTCGCTCCCGGCGGTCCCAATATCGTGATTGCCGAAACCGGCCGCTACGACATGATTATTGACGTGGAAGGCCAGACCTGTAAGATTATTGAATCCGTAGCCGGACAGGAAGACCCGTACGCCGCCTACAAGGAAGTAAGTCCTTGGAGCGTAATCGGTTCCTTCAACAGCTGGGGCGGTGATGTGGAGATGGTGACTAACGGCACCCTGCACGTGTGCAAGAACATCACCTTCGCCGCCGGTGACGAATTCAAGTTCCGCAAGGACGCCGACTGGGGCACCAACTTCGGTTATGCCGATGGCGTTAGCTCCTACACCCTTGGTGAAGAATTCTCCGTGGGTCAGGACGGTGCCAACATCGTGATTGCCGAATCCGGCGCTTACGACCTCTTCCTGGATCCCGCCAACGCTACGGCCAAGATCATCAAGACCCAGGCCGTCACCATTGATCCGTACGCCTCCTACAAGGAAACCAGCCCCTGGAGCGTTATCGGCTCCTTCAACAGCTGGGGCGGTGATGTGGAAATGGTTACCAACGGTACCCTGCATGTTGCCAAGGCCGTCGCTTTCACCGCCGGCACCGAGTGGAAATTCCGCAAGGACGCCGACTGGGCCGTGAACTTCGGTTATGCCGATGGCGTGAGCTCATACACCCTGGGTGAGGAATTCGCCCTGGGCCAAGACGGTGCCAACATCATTATTGCCGAAGACGGTGTGTACGACCTCATCCTGGATCCGGAGAACGCTACCGGTAAGATCATCGCCTCCGTGGCCGTTGACCAGCCCGAACCTCCGGCACCCGAGGATAAGCCCAAGATGTGGTCCCTGATCGGCACCCTCAACGGCACCGGCTGGGATACCGACTTCGACATGACCAACACCAGCGGCGATGTCTGGATGATCCGCAGCGTCAAGGTGACTGCCTCCGACGAATTCAAGATCCGCGCCGACCACGACTGGGCCAAGAGCGTGGGCGGTCCCGAGGAGAACTCCACCAGCACCATCGATCCCACCAACCCTTACGGTGTCTACAAGCCCGAACTGGGTAAGGCTTTCGAGGCCAAGGACAAGAACATCCAGATTGGCAAGGACGGCCTGTTTGACGTTACCTACGACTACGCCGCCAAGACCATCCTCATTGAGGAGCACGTGGCTGTTTACTCCCTCATCGGCATGATCAACGGTACCGAATGGAATACCGACTTTGCCATGAGCGAAAAGAACGGCGTGTGGACCAGCGAAGTGGTTAAGATCAACGGTGGCTTCAAGATCCGTTACGACTACTCCTGGGCCGATGAGAACACCTTTGGCGCCGATGCCGGTTTTGAGCCTCAGCTGGGCGTTCCGTTCACCGCAACGCAGCCCGGTTCCGACATCAAGCTGGCCGAAGGCAGCTATAAGGTACAGTTCACTCCTGCCACCAAGGAAGTGGTGATCAACGCCGTTAACTTCCCCGAGCACCTGTACATGATCGGCGCCGAATTCGGCGGATGGGACTGGAATTCCGACGGTGTGGTGGAAATGGTTCCCGTAGTGTATCAGCCCGACTGGGGCGACGGCTGCAACAAGTCCGAGGCCCAGTTCTGGACAGTACGTTACTTCACCGCTGGCGAGGGCTTCAAGTTCTGCAGCCAGCGTGCCTGGAACGGCGACTTCTGGGGTCTGGACACCAACGAAGGCTTTGTGGAGAGCGGCGGCAACTGCACCGTGACCGAAAGCGGCTTCTATCTGGTACATGTGGACCTCAAGCGCAGCATCGTGCATGTGGAACCCGCCCGTGTCTATGGTATGGGTAACTGCTTCGGCGGTTGGAACACTGCCATGGAGGACGCCCTCTTCAAGGCCGACGGCAAGAAGCTCAAGGCTACCGTACAGACCGGTGGTGAACTCCGCATGTATGTGGAATCCGCCATTGCCAATTCCGACTGGTGGACCCGTGAGTTCATCATCCTGGACGGCAAGATCGACTACCGTGGCGACGACGAAGGCCAGGGAGACCAGGCCCGCGTGAACGTACTGCAGAACCAAGTGGTTGTGCTGGACTTCAACGCCGGTACCGGTGAAATCCTGGGTGAAGGCCAGGAGCCCGAACCCACCGGCTTCGGCGACTACATCTACGCCATCGGCGGTGACACCGGCTGGAGCGCCTGCTATCCGCTCAGAAGCAGCGTGGAAGGCGGTGTTAACACCGGCAAGTACAAAGGCTTCGGCTATCTGAGCCAGGAGTTCAAGTTCAAGCCCAACGAGAACGACTGGAACGGTGACTGGGAGTTTGAAAGCGAAGGCAAGATTGCCGACAACGGCGGTAACAACTGCCCGGCTCCGGAAGCCTCCTACTACATGATTGAGGTGGACCTGAACGAGATGAGCTACAAGCTTACGCCCGTCACCACCATCGGCATTGTGGGTCCTGCCCAGGCCGGTGGCTGGGATGCCGATACGGATATGACCTACAACGCCGAGAGCGGCGCCTGGGAGGCCACCGTGGCACTCTCCGCCGGAGAGATGAAGTTCCGGGCCAATGACGACTGGGGCATCAACTGGGGCGGTGCTCTGGATGCCCTCACCCAGGGCGGCAATAATATCGCAGTAGAGGCCGGCACCTACGCCATCAAGCTCTTTGCCTGGTGCGACGGCAAGGCCTATGCTACCATGACCGCTCAGTAATGTTCTTTCGGACGGGAGCCCCTGACCGGACTCCCGTCTGCCAATTAATAACGCGCCATGAAAAGATTCCTTTATATGGCCCTGGCCGCAGTGCTGGCCTTTGCCGCCTGCCAGGAGCCCAAGCCCCAGGAAGAACAGCTCAGCTTCTCCGTAACCCCTGCATCCCTGGCCTTTAAGGCCGAGGATACATCCGTCAAGCTGGTCACCATCACCACTAACGGCAGCTGGACCGCCACTCCCGCCGGGGAGTGGATCCATCTGGACAAGACCTCCGGCAGCGGCAACGCCTCCATCTCCGTTACGGCATCCTCCAACACGGAAGAGATGGTCCGTTCGGCCAATATCCTTTTAATAGGGAACAAGGAGGGATCCAAGGAGCAGCAATTCTCCGTGAGCGTTACCCAGGAAGAATCCGGAAACCATACCCTGGTGCCTTCCCCGGCTGCCTTCGACGGCAAAAAGCGCTCTTCTACCACCTATCAGCTGCTGGTGTATTCCTTTGCCGACAGCGATGGTGACGGGGTGGGGGACTTCAACGGCATCACCTCCAAGCTGGACTATCTGGACGAGTTGGGCGTAACGGGCCTGTGGCTGAGTCCCATCCATCCTTCAGACTCCTACCACGGCTACGACGTTACGGATTATTATGCCGTGAATCCGAAGTTCGGCACGGAGGAAGACTTCAAGAACCTGGTGAAAAAGGCGCACGAAAAGGGAATCCAGATCTATATCGACTATGTGCTGAACCATTCCGGAAAGGGAAACGAGTGGTTCCAGCAGGCTCTCGCGGATCCTTCCAGCCCGTACCGGGACTATTATTTCTTCAGCACCAATCCTTCGGCCGATTACAGCAAATTCCCTATGCTGAAGGGAACTACCTACAATAAAGACGAATGGAAGGCCGCCACCGGCGGTTCCCCCAAACTTACGATTACCCAGACCGACGAGGCCGTTACCACCGGCAACTGCGACTGGAACCTTTATATGTGGGACGGCTCCGGAGACAAGAGTGTGAAGTTCGTTAACAAAGGGGACGGCAGCTATTACCTAGTAATGGACATTGACGGGAAGTGGGGTATGCTGGTTAGGAAATACCTCAACTGGAACAACGGATCCAAATTCGGCGCCAAAGGCGGAAACACCACCATAACAGTGGGCCAGACTCTGGATCTGGTGGCCGAAGGAGGCGACATCTCCTTTACCGGCAGCGGACGCTACAAGATAGAACTCACCAACGTTTCCACCGAGACCCTCTACTATATGGGCTGCTTCAGCGACTGGATGCCGGACCTGAACTATGGGGACATCGCCGATGTGGTGAACAATGCCACCTTCAAGGACCTGGCGGCATCGGCCGACAAATGGATCAAACTGGGAATTGACGGTTTCCGTCTGGACGCGGTGAAGCACATCGTGGGCGGCATCAGCTCCTTTAACCATTCGGCCAACCGGAAGTTCCTGAAGGCCTGGTACGACCACTGCAACGCCAGCTTCAAGGCAGCCGGCGGCCAGGGCGAAATCTTTATGGTGGGAGAAGCCTGGGACGACCACAACTCGGCGGAGAAATACTACTATGAGGGCCTGAATTCCTGCTTTGAATTCGGCTACTGGCCGGTTCTCTATAACGCCGTGAATAACGGCAACGCTTCCGCTTATGTGTCTTCCGTGTCGGCCTTCATCCTGGATCACCAGACCATCCGTCCGGACGCCATCACTTCCATCTTTATGACCAACCACGACCATTCCAGCCGGACTGGCTCCGGAGAGGTGCGGGCGGCCGATGACCTGGGCCGGGACCTGGCCAAGGAGAAGCAGGCCGCGGCTATGATGCTCACCACGCCCGGCAAGCCTTTCATCTATCAAGGCGAGGAACTGGGCTACTGGGGAAATTCCAAGGACAGGGGAGACGAGTATCTCCGCGCCCCTATCGTCTGGGATGCCGCCGCCAAGGACTGCGCCAAGGCGGGCGTTGGCAACAAGGTGGACAACGCCATGCTCACCGGTGCCATTTCCGTGGAGAGTCAGCTGAAGGAGGGCAGCAGCCTCCTGAATACCTACAGAATCTGGAGCCAGCTCCGCAACACCTATCCGGCCTTCAACGAGGGCAATATGGGCCAAGCGAACCTTGGCGGCGGAAGCAGCATTGCAGCCTGGTATATGAGTGCACCCACCCAGCAGCTCCTGGTTATCCACAACTGCGCAGGGCAGGCCAAGACCGTTACGGTAAATGATCCCATGACCAAACCCATCGCCCTGCTGGGCAGCGCCACCACCAGCGGAAAGGAGCTTACCCTAGGGGCCCATTCCTCCGTAGTTTTTGAAATCACCAACGGAAAAGATTAAAGCCCCGATGCGAATGAAAACCCTGCTGTTATTCCTTTCCCTGACCACACTTCTGGGCGCTTGCCAGCAAAAGCCGGATCCCAATCCGGGACCGGAGAAGCCCGTTGTCATTGAAACTCCCGCCTTTGCCCGCGGGGCCGATGTAAGCTGGCTCTCGGAGATGGAAAAGGACGGTAAGACATTCAAGAAGGCCGACGGTACCCCTGCCGACCTTCTTGAGGTGTTGAAAGACTGCGGGATCAATGCCATCCGCCTCCGCGTATGGGTGGATCCGCCGGGCGGCTGGAGCGGAAAGGCGGATGTTGTGGCACTGGCCAGGCGCGTACACGATGCCGGCCTGGCCTTGATGGTGGATTTCCACTACAGCGATTTCTTCGCCGACCCTTCCCGGCAGGTGATTCCTTCGGCCTGGGCAGGGGACAAGGACAATTTGGACAAGCTGTGCGAACACGTATCGACCCATACGACAGAGGTCTTGAAGGCGTTGAAAGACGCCGGCGTCACCCCGGCCTGGATCCAGGTGGGGAACGAGACCCGCAACGGTATGCTCTGGCCCGCCGGACAGCTCTGGACTTCCAACGGCAACATCCCGGACGGCCGCAAGCACTTTGCCAGGCTCTACAATGCCGGTTACGACGCCGCCAAGGCCGTTTTCCCGAATGCCGTTGTGATGCCGCACCTGAACAATGCCTACGAGGACAACGCCTGGTGGTTCCGCGAGGTCAAGGCCGAAGGCGGGAAGTTCGACGCCATCGCCCTGAGCCATTATCCGCAGGCGGAATCGGCCTTTTCGGCCGCCCAGTATAATCAGAAGGCCCTTTCCAACATCCAGAGCCTCATCAGTGAATTCAAGATACCTGTCTTTGTCTCCGAAGTGGGCGTAAAACCCACCCGGTCCGACGCCGCTTCCGTGCTCCTTTCCTTTATGACGGAATTGCGGAAGACAGAGGGCTGCAAGGGCGTGTTCTACTGGGAGCCGGAGGTATACGGCGGCTGGAAACCGGCCGTTTACAGCAATGCAGCGGAGATTGAGCGCCTTACCGGCAAACGGGAAACCTGGGGCGCCTACGACCAGGGAGCCTTTACCTCCGACGGCCGTCCGCACGAAATCATGAATGTATTTAAACAATAGACCAATATGAAACGAATCCTGCTCGCCGCAGCCGCCCTTCTTGCCGTGGTGGCCTGCAACAAGAAAGCCGAACCCTCCCTCCATCCGGAGTGGACCTACAGTTCGGTGGTGTACGAAGTGAACATCCGCCAGTTCTCTCCGGAAGGCACTTTCCGGGGCGTGGAAGCCCAGCTGCCGCGCCTGAAGGAACTGGGCGTGGACGTCCTCTGGCTCATGCCGATGTATGAAATTGGCGTAGAGGGCCGGAAGGGCACCCTGGGCTCCTATTATGCCATTTCCAATTACAAGAAGGTGAATCCGGAGTTCGGCACCATGGAAGACTTTGAACATCTGCTGGAGGTGGCCCACAAGATGGGTTTCAAGGTGATCTTGGACTGGGTGGCCAACCAGACCGCCCCGGACAATGTGTGGATGACGGAAAAGCCGGCCGATTTCTATGAGCGGGACGCCGAAGGCAATGCCATCTGGGAATACGACTGGACCGACACCCGCAGCCTGAACTACGAGAACGAGGAAGTGTGGTGGGCCCAGGACGACGCCATGCGTTTCTGGCTGGAAAAGGGCGTAGACGGCTTCCGTTGCGATGCGGCAGGGGAGGTACCGGCCGAGTTCTGGAAGGGCATCCTGCCCAAGATGAATGCCGATTATCCGGACATCTACCTCCTGGCCGAAGCCGAACGTGACAACCTGGCCGATCCGCGGGAGACTTTTGATGCCAATTATGCCTGGGAGTTACACCACCTGCTGAACAGCCTGGCCCAGGGCAGCAAGACCGTGAACGACCTGAAGGCCTATGTAGCCCGCGACGCCGGCCGCTTCCCGAAGGAAGCCTTCCGCCTCACCTTCACCTCCAACCACGACGAGAACTCCTGGAGCGGTACGGAATTCGAGCGCGAGGGCGCTGCGGCCGATGCCTGCGCCGTGCTTTGCTTCACCCTTCCGGGCAGCCAGCCGCTCATCTACACCGGTCAGGAGATCGGCCTGTCCCGCCGGCTGGAATTCTTTGAGAAAGACCCCATTACGGACTGGAGCGCCAACAAGTACACCACTTTCTGGAAGACCCTGGTGGACCTCAAGCACAACAATCCGGCCCTGGCCGCCGGTGAACGCGGTGGCGACATCGTGTGGTGGGAAGCCCCGGAAGGCTGGGTGGCCTTCCATAGGGAAGTGGATGGCAATATGGTCATTGTGATTGCCAATTTCGGCATTCCCGTTACTCCGGAGCCCATTGCTGTGGCTACGGGTAACGACAACCGGCCTTCCGGCGATGTGGTGGCCGAACCTTTCCTGAATCTCAAGTCCGAGCCCGTTACCATGACGTTCAACGTCCCGGGTAAATTCAAAGACGTGTTCAAGGGTACTGAAGTGGAAAGCCCGTTTGAGCTCACCCTTGCTCCCGGAGAATTCATTGTGCTAACCAAATAGTTGATAATGAGAAAATTAGCAATTCCTTTAGTTTTGCTTATGTGTGCCTGCAGCCAGCCTAAGCCCTTTGACCCGGCATCCGTGGCCGATGCAACCGCCTCCCAGGTAACCCGCGTTGAACCGCTAAGCTGGTGGACCGGCATGAAGACGGACCTGCAGCTTATGGTGCAGGGAGAGAACATCGGCGCTGCCAAGGTGCGTGTGGAAGGCGGCGCAGGCGTTGCCGTAACCAAAGTGCAGCAGGCCGACAGCCCCAACTTCGCCTTTGTGGATGTCTCCGTGAACCCCAAGGCCAAGCCCGGCACCTATTACCTGGTTTTTACCCGGGAAGACGGAACGGAGTACAAGTATCCGTACCTAATCCGGGAGCGGGAGCAGGGGAGCGCCCAGCGTGAAAGCTTTACTACGGCCGACCTTATCTATCTCATTATGCCGGACCGCTTTGCATCGGCCTTTATGGATAACGACGAGGCCTGGCAGGGTGGGGAGTATTTCGACGGATCGGCCCGTCCCTGGACGGTTCCCGCAACGCCGGACAAGGTGGACCGCAAGGATGCCGTCGCCCGCCACGGCGGTGACATCCAGGGCATGATAAACCACCTGGACTACATTGCCGACCTGGGCGTCACGGCCATCTGGTGCACGCCGCTGCTGCTGGACAACCAGCCCCGTGAGAGTTACCACGGTTACGCCTGTGCGGACTATTATCACATTGACCCGCGTTTTGGAGACAATGAGCACTACAAGACCTTTGTGGATGAAAGTCACAAACATGGTATCAAGGTAATCATGGACATTGTCACCAACCACTGCGGCACTGCCCACTGGTGGATGGAAGACGCTCCTTTCAAGGACTGGTACCATGTGAACGAGCCGTACATGCAGATGAACGCCCTGTTCTCCGTATATATGGATCCGCACGCTTCCGTGCGCGACCGGGAACGGCAGGAAAGCGGCTGGTTTGTGCCTTCCATGCCGGATATGAACCTGGATAATCCGTTTGTGCTCAAATACTTCCAGCAATGGGCCATCTGGTGGGTGGAGTATGCCGGTCTGGACGGTCTCAGGGTGGATACGTACCCGTACAACGAGCCGGAACCCATGAGCAAATGGTGCAAGGCCGTGCTGGAGGAATATCCCAACATGAACATCGTAGGGGAATGCTGGGACATGAACATCCCGCAGGTGGCCTATTGGCAGAAGGACAATCCCAACAAGAACGGATTCAATTCCAACCTGCCGTCCATCATGGACTTCCCGCTGCAGAACGCCCTCCTCACCGCCCTCCGCGAGGACAAGGTGAACTGGGACGAGGGTATGACCCGCATCTACACGGTTCTGGCGCAGGACTTTGCCTATCAGGACCTTTCTCACATGCTCACCTTCTTTGCCAACCACGACCATGCCCGCACGGGTGACGTGCTGGGACAGGATCCGGCGCGCATGAAGCTGGTTCTGGCCCTGCTGGCCACCATCCGCGGCATCCCGCAGCTGTATTATGGGGACGAAATGATGTTCCTGGAGCGGAAGGACGTGCCCAGCCACGACGGAGCCAAGCGCATTGACTTCCCGGGCGGCTGGGAAGACGACTCTACCAACCTCTTTACCGCGCAGGGCCGGGCATCGGCCCCGGAGCTGTATGCATCGGCCGCGGAACTGCACGACTACACAAAGACGCTATTCCAGTGGAGAAAGGGCTGCAAGGCCGTCCAGGAAGGGAAGACCCTACATTTCCTGTCCCGCAAGAACGTGGGCGCCGCCAATATCACGGACAATACCTATTCCTTCTTCCGCTATACGGACGAGGACGCTGTTTTTGTGTACATCAACAACACTTCCGAGCCACGTACCCTGGACTGGAATCACTACAGAGAATTTGTCTCCGGCCCTGTGAAAGGCACGGACATCCTTACGGGCGAAGAAATGACCCTGCAGGACGGCGTGTCCGTACTTCCCAAGAGTGCACTTATTGTGGAATTTTCGCGTAATCAACAGAATACCAAATAAATACACCAATACCCTGCTGTTAAAGTGCAGCAGGGTATTCATATAAATTATTAAAGATGAATAAGTTAAGCATTATCGTTCTCGGCCTTTTCCTAGTTGCTTGCAGTGGCGGAGTGAAAGCACCCGTTGCCAACCTGAACAACAAGCTCCAGAGCCCGGACGGGCGGCTGGAAGCCTCTTTCGGCCTTACGGAAGACGGCATCCCCGTATATGCACTGAACTTTGACGGGAAAGCGGTTGTAAAACCTTCCCGCCTGGGTTACAGGCTCATGGACGGAAGGGACCTGCAGAAGGGATTCAAGCTGGAAGGAACGGAGACATCGGCCTTTGACGAGACCTGGGAGCCCGTATGGGGCGAAGAGGCGCAGATCCGCAACCACTACAACGAGTTGCTGGTGAAGCTGAGCCGGGAAGACGGCGTGAACATGAACGTCCGTTTCCGCCTGTACGACGACGGTCTGGGCTTCCGCTACGAATTCCCCATGGAGAACTCCCTCACGTATTTCAAGGTGGCCGATGAGCTCACGGAATTTGCCATGACGGGGGACCACACCGCCTGGTGGCTGCCCGGAGACTACGACACCCAGGAGTACAATTACACGGAGTGCAAGCTAAGCGGGATACGCGCCAAAAACGCCCTTCCGCGCCCGTACAACGCCTCCCAGACCGTGGCATCCAAAATGAGTGTCCAGACGGCACTTCAGATGAAGACCGACGAGGGACTGTATGTAAACATCCACGAGGCCGAGGTGCTGGACTATCCCACCACCAACCTGGAACTGAACGACAGGACCATGACCTTCACCACCCTCCTTACCCCGGATGCGCAGGGCGTGAAAGGTCGCCTTCAGGCTCCCTGCCACAGCCCCTGGCGCACGGTGCAGGTGTGCGAGAAGGCCACTGACGTGCTTGCTTCCCGCCTCATCCTGAACCTGAACGAGCCCTGCGCCCTGGACGACGTGAGCTGGATCCACCCCGTGAAATACATGGGCGTCTGGTGGGAGATGATCACCGGCAAGACCCACTGGTCCTATACCTCCGATTATCCTTCCGTACAGCTGGGCGTTACGGATTATTCCAAGTCCAAACCCCACGGCCGCCACGGCGCCAACAACGAAAACGTGCGCAAATACATTGATTTTGCCGCAGAAAACGGTTTTGACGCCATTTTGGTGGAAGGATGGAACGAGGGTTGGGAAGACTGGTTCGGAGCCCAGAAAGACTACGTATTTGACTTTGTAACGCCTTATCCGGACTTTGATCTGCCCGCGCTGAACGAGTATGCCCACAGCAAGGGCATCCGCATTGTGATGCACCACGAAAGCTCTTCTTCCACCGTGAACTACGAGCGGCACATGGAAGCGGCCTACAACCTCATGAATCGGTACGGCTACGACGCGGTGAAGAGCGGCTATGTGGGCGACATCATCCCTTACGGCGAGCACCACTACAGCCAGCCCATCATCAACCATTACCACTATGCCGTGGTAGAGGCGGCCAAACACCATATCATGGTGAACGCGCACGAAGCCGTCCGTCCTACGGGCCTTTGCCGCACCTGGCCCAACATGATCGGCAACGAGAGCGCCATGGGTACGGAATTCCGGGCCGACATCAACCCCGGCCACACCACCATCCTGCCGTTTACGCGCCTCCAGGGCGGGCCGATGGACTATACGCCCGGCATCTTCGAGCAGGACATGTCCATTACCGCTCCCGGCGAGACCGGCAAGATGCGCCACACCATTGCCAACCAGCTGGGCCTGTATGTGACCTTCTACAGCCCGCTGCAGATGGCGGCCGACCTGGTAGAGAACTACGCCCGCTTCATGGACGCCTTCCAGTTCATCAAGGACGTGGCCGTTGACTGGGACAAGAGCCTGTACCTGGCTGCAGAGCCCGGGGCCTATATTATTACCGCCCGCCATCCCAAGCTCTCCACCCTTAATTCAGGCCGGCTGAGCGGAACCTCCAGCGTATATGACTACGTGTACGAGGGCGGGAAGCCGCACGACGTATGGTATGTGGGCGGTATCACGGACGAGAACGCCCGTGACATGGATGTGGCCCTGGATTTCCTCACCCCCGGCGTAGTGTATGAAGGCATCCTATACACCGATGCCCCGGATGCCGATTTTGAGACCAATCCGCAGGCCTACGACATTACCAGGCTGGAACTTACCTCCGACTCGGTGCTCACCATCCACATGGCCCGCTCCGGCGGATTCGCCCTTTCCCTGCGGTCCAAGTAGGGAAGCGGCACATTCGTTTGTTACATTAATGGAGCGTCTTCGGGCGCTCCATTTTTGAAAAAATGCGTATCTTTACGCTCTGATATGGAGACAAACGACAAGAAAAAGATTCTCATGGACCGGGAAGGTCTTCAGAAAGAATTAAGACTGAAGGGCTTCACCGGAAAAGTGATTTCCGGTCTTCTGTACAGGGTCCTGGAGATGAAGAAGGTGAATGCCACCACCCAGCGCAACGCAGACCTGCTTGGTCCGGATTTCGCCGCCAGCGTCATCAAGGACGTGGGTGCAGCATACGAACTGGATCCCTCCCAGCTGGACAATATCCCTTCGGAAGGAGGTTTCATCACCGTATCCAACCACCATTACGGAAGCATAGACGGGATGATCCTTACGGATGTGGTGGTCCGTAAGCGGCCGGACTATAAGATCCTCACCACCTTCCTGCTGGCCCGCATACCCCAGCTCAGGGACTGGTTCATACCCGTGAACAACCTGTCGGCAGGGGACACCCGCACCGTTTCCGGTATCCGGGCGGCGCTGGGACACATCGGCGAAGGTAACCCCCTGGGCCTTTTCCCCGCCGGAGAAGTGGGCACCTGGCAGAAGAAGGATAAACGCACGTCTGTTCAAGGGAAACGGGTAGTGGAAGACAAGCCCTGGGCGGAGAACATGATGAAACTTATCCGTCGTTCCGGTTTCCCGGTGGTTCCCATCTTCTTTGACGGAGGCAATTCCCTCAATTTCCACCTGCTGGGACAGATTCATCCCAGGCTCCGTACGGTCCGCCTGCCCCACGAGCTCTACAATAAGCAGGGTCATAAGGTGCATGTGGTTATCGGCAAGCCCATTCCGGCCGATGAAATTGCCAAATACTCGGACAAAGAGCTTAGTCAGTATCTCCATAACCGCTGCTATGCCCTGGAAGAACAATGCCTTGAAAAGCCGGTAGAGACCGCTCCGGAAATCCCTCTTGCTCCGCTCGCGGATGCCGTTTCCCCGGTAATCATCCGGGAGCGGATGGAATCCCTCAAGGACAAGATGCTCTTTGAATCCGGAGACTACAGGGTCTATCTTATATCGGAGCAGGATGCCCCTGAGGTGATGCAGGAGGTATATCGGCTTAGGGAAGAGACCTTCCGCTCCATTGGGGAGGGTACCGGAAAGCCTTTGGATACGGATCCATACGACAAGTATTACAAGCACATGCTTCTCTGGAGCATTCCCGGAGGAGAACTGGTGGGTGGATACCGGGTTGGTTTCGGCTCGGAGATCATGGCCTCCCACGGCGGGATTAAAGGCTTTTATACAGCCAGTCTGGTTAAGATGGGGCCCAAGGCGGAAGAGATTTTCTCCCAGAGCATCGAGCTGGGCCGATCCTTCATCCGGAAGGAATACCAGCGGGAAGTCCTGGCCCTCAAGATGATGCTGGCGGGCATTTCCGTGCTTACCACCAAAGACCCGGCGGCCAGGTATTTCACCGGTCCGGTTAGCATCAGCAACAGTTTTCCGGACTTCTACAAGAGCCTCACCTATTACTTCCTGCAGCAGAATTACGCCCTTCCGGACGCGGAGGACATTGCCCGTCCCAGCCACGCCTTTGAGCCCAATTACCTTCGGGTGAATCCGGAGCAGCTGTTCCTGCATCAGAAAGAGGATATTGACAGCCTGGACCACTTTATCGGCACGCTTTCGGACGGAAAACACCGGCTCCCGGTGCTCATGCGGAAATATTTCAACAACGGAGCCCGGGTCATCTGCTTCAATGTGGATCCGCTGTTCTCCAGCAGCATGGACTGCCATATCCTGCTTCCGTTAAAGGATTATCCTGTTTCCAGCGTCCGCTCCTATGTCCGCTCCCTGCCCAGGGAAGTACAGGAGGCCGTTTTCCTCAAGTTCTACGGAACCGTGAATCCCTAATCCATGAACAGTCCAATTTGGGTATATCTCATTGGATTCGCCGGCATGGGCATTTACGGCCTCCGGATCCTCATCCAATGGTATCTGTCGGAGAGATCCCGTCAGGTGGAGTCTCCCGGCATTTACTGGGTCCTAAGCAGCATCGGCGCCATCATCCTATATGTCTACGGCTGGCTGCGTAAAGACTTCTCCATCATCTTTGGGGAAAGCGTGGGCTATTACATCTATATGTGGAATATAGGCGTCATGGGCCTTTACAAGAAGGTTCCGCGTATTCTCATTGTGCTCCAGGCCGTTTTTCCGCTGGTGATCCTGGCCCTCATCGTGAGGGATATACCCACCTTTGCGGATACGTTCCTGCACAACAAGGACGTTCCGCTGTGGCTGCTCCTCTTTGGCGTCCTGGCGCAATTAACCTATGAGCTGCGCTCCGTCTATCAGCTCATTTACAGCTATAAGCGTCACCAGTCCGTCCTGCCGATGGGACACTGGATCCTAGCCGTGATAGGCTCCGCCATGATTATCACCTACGGTATCATCCGGCACGACTGGGTGCTGGCCATCGGCCAGTTCTCCATCTTTTTCTCCATCCGGAATCTGATGCTAAGCATCTCTTCCGCAAAAAGGAAAGCAGAGGAATGAACGGCGCAACCCAGCTTCTGATGATAAGACCCGTCTGCTTCTCTTTCAATGCTCAGACGGCCCCCAACAACCATTTCCAGCAGATGCCGGAAGAGGGGAAAGATGTTCAGAAAATGGCGTTGGAAGAGTTTGACGCCATGGCGGGGCTGCTGGAATCACGCGGAGTGCCGCTCCTTGTGATCCAGGACACGGTGGCGCCGGAAACCCCGGATTCCATCTTCCCCAACAACTGGTTTTCCAGCCATGCGGACGGAACGCTGGTGCTCTATCCCATGTTTGCCCCCAACCGCCGGGCCGAGAGGAAGGAAGCCGTGGTAAAACGCATCCTGGAAGCCACCGGAGCCTGCCGGATCATAGATTTGACCTATTGGGAAAAGGAGGGGAAATACCTGGAAAGTACCGGTAGCATGGTCCTTGACCGGAACGCCCGCATAGCCTATGCCTGCCTTTCCCCCAGGACATCCCCGGAAGTCCTTCAGGACTTTTGCCGGAAGATGGATTTTACGCCGGTCCCTTTCCATACCGTGGACCGCTGTGGAAAGCCCATTTACCATACCAACGTAATGATGGCCCTGGGCCGGTCTTTTGCCGTATTGTGCAAGGAAGCCTTTACCTCTGAGGCCGAACTGTCGGCAGTAACGGAAAGCCTGAGCACCCACGGAAAAACCATAGTGGAGATTTCCCTGGAGCAGATGGAGCATTTTGCCGGCAATATGCTGGAGGTGCAGAATGACAGGGGAGAGTGCCTTCTCCTGATGTCCCAAAGCGCCTTTGACGCCCTCCGGGAAGACCAGCGGGCCGATCTGTCCCGGGAGGCCACGCTTGTACCCATCCCCATCCCGCATATCGAGTCCGTAGGAGGAGGATCCGTTCGCTGTATGTTGGCAGAGCTGTTTAGCCGTTGATTTTCTTTACCGGGTCACAGGTGACGCCGATACCCAGCTTGTTGAAGGTTTTCCTATCCACCTCGCTCAGCATCACGGTGGAGTGCACCTGTGCGCCCCGCAGGTTGGGCAGCTGGGCCAGGGCCAGCTTGCAGTTCTCGTCAATGAGGCTTAGCATGGAAATGGCCACCAGCACCTCGTCCGTGTGCAGGCGGGGATTGTGTCCGTGCAGATAGGTAACCTTGGTGGTCTGGATGGGCTGGATCATCTGCTGCGGGATGAGCTTCACATTGTGGGCAATGCCGGCCAGGTGTTTGAGGGCATTCAGCAATAGAGCTGCGCTAGGGCCCAGCAGGGAACTGGTTCCGGCTGTCAGGATGGTCCCGTCTTCCAGCTCGATGGCGGCGGCGGCCAGCTCACACTGCTGCAGCCTTTCCCTGGCCGCCACGGTGGTCTTACGATCGGCCGTGGTTATCTTGGCCCGCTTCATCAGGAGGGCAATCTTGTTCACCTCCTGCTCCGTGGCCTTGCCATCGGCAAAATTGCAGAGCGCGGTATAGTATCGGCGGATGATTTCCTGGAGGGCGGCTTCGCAGCAGACGGCGTCGTCGCTGATGCAGGAGCCGATCATGTTCACGCCCATGTCCGTAGGGGACTTGTAAGGGGAGGAACCGTAGATATCGTCGAAGAGGGCGTTCATCACCGGGAAGATCTCCACGTCCCGGTTGTAATTTACGGCCGTTTCCCCGTATGCATCCAGGTGGAAGGGGTCAATCATGTTCACATCGTCCAAATCGGCCGTAGCGGCCTCGTAGGCTATGTTTACGGGATGGTTCAGGGGGAGGTTCCAAACCGGGAAGGTCTCGAACTTGGCATAGCCGGCCTTCACCCCGCGCTTGTTTTCCTGGTAAAGCTGGCTGAGGCACACGGCCATCTTGCCGCTGCCGGGGCCGGGAGCCGTGACCACGATAAGGGGCTTGGTGGTTTCCACATAGTCGTTTTTGCCGAATCCTTCCTCCGAATCTATGAGGGCCACATTGTTGGGGTATCCTTCGATGGTATGGTGATAATAGACCTTGATACCCATGCGCTCCAGGCGCTTGCGGTATGCATCGGCACTGGACTGACCGTTGTAGTGGGTGATGACAACGCTATTAACGCTGAAATCGCGGGCCATGAATTCGTCCCTGAGGCGCAGCACGTCCACGTCGTAGGTAATGCCCAAATCGCTCCGGACCTTGTTTTTCTCTATGTCTACGGCGCTGATTACAATGATGATCTCCAGATCGTCCTTCATCTGGTACAGCATCTTGAACTTGCTGTCCGGTTCGAAACCGGGCAGTACGCGACTGGCATGGTAATCGTCGAAAAGCTTTCCGCCGAATTCCATGTAAAGCTTGTTGCCGAAGGTGGCGATGCGCTGTTTGATGCGATCCGACTGGATCTGCACGTACTTCTGGTTGTCGAACCCGTATTTCATATCTTTGAAGGTGTCTTGAATACGGGTTACAAAATTAAAACATTTGCCGGAGAAAAGCAATTGGTTTCTCCGGCAAATTTAAAAAACTTTATCTTTTGTATCCTTCCAGGTTGGCCTTCACCGTTTCCCACTTGTAGTAGGGTCCCTGGTAGGGTTCCAGCCCCCGCAGGAGCTTCTCCTGTTCCTGGTAGAGGAACTTCACCAGGACGTCTCCGGCCTTGTTCTTATAGAAGATCATCTGTAAGTTGCTGGCCATGGGGATGTTCCAGAAGCCCAGCCATTTGTCGCAGATCTCTTCCACCTCCAGGCGGTCTCCTACGCCCTCAATGCCCAGATAGCTCACCAGGGCCATGAGCGGATAGTCGTGGCCGAAGCGAAGGTCCGCGCAGTATTTTCCGCCGGCGATGGCCTCATCGGCCTTGGTCACTATGTCCGCCACCAGGGACTCTGCCATGGGAACGCGCTCGGCCCCCGAATCCACCGAATTGCAGTGGCCCAGATACAGGAACATGTTGTTCTGCGCCCAGCGGCGGTATACGGCATCAAAGGGGAGTACGCTGTAGATATCTTCCTCAATGTCAAAATCTTCCGCAACGCGCGCGGTGTTGAATACATCGTCCGTGAAATGACGAGCGCTCTTCACTATCTCCCGGGCGGCCACAGGATCTGTGAACACCTTGGAGAGTACGCCCAACGAATCGTCCGGAATGTCTCTCATGTATTCAAAGCTCTTGCGCATAGCCTTGCCGGTCTTCTGCTGCCAGCCTTTTTCATTGTCCAGATACTCCATGAACTTCTCTCCGGTGTCCAGGCGGATTTCCAGCTTGGGATTTTGCCGGATGAGGGAATTGGTGAAGGAATTCATGGAAATGATGCAGCGCTGCACAGTACTGGCAAAGGCCCTCACGTCCTTCTGTCCTTTGAAAACCTGCGGATAACGGTTATACAGGCGCTTGGCAATGGCGGCATGTTCCCTTACACCGCGCTGGGACAGGCGGCCATCCATGCCGTCCCATCCTGCCAGGACCTTACGGGCACCTTCCAGCAGCATTTCTCCGTCCGGGGTAAGGATGCCTTTGGCCTGCCCCTGTTCCATGACGGCAATGACGCCCAGGAAGGCGTTGCCACCCCAGTCCGAACGGGAGCCGTGACGGCCGTAATGGCTCACATAGAAGGGTTTGTACCCTGCAGGAGCCTTGGTGTCCTTGATGGGGAAAAACTCATAGGAATTGAGGTTGTTGCCGGCCCGCGTACGGTCTTCCTGCAGCGCCTGGACGGCGGCGGGGGACTGATGGACCTGTGCAAGGGCCGATGCAGCGGCAAGACCCAGGAATGCGGTTAAAACGAATAAGAGTTTCTTCATGACGGATTAATTCAAAGCATCCAAAGATAGTCATTTTTTGGCGCTTTTTGGAAAAAAACGTACATTTGTATAAGAGAATAACCACAAATCACTAGCTATATGAATCTTAAGAAAGTTCTTGCATTCGCTGCAGCCCTCTTTGCCTGCGGCGCCATCGGCCTTGCCCAAACCCAGCAGGCCCAGGTGATTGAAAACGGCGGCACCGGCCCGTACAAGTCGGTTGCCATCGGGGACGAAAGCCTGCCCACCCACATGATCTACCGTCCGCAGGACCTTAACGCCTACGTGAAGGAAAACGGAAAGATTCCGGTGCTCCTCTATGCCAACGGCGCCTGCGCCAACAACAGCCTGGAAATGAGCCGCCTGCTTAGCGAAGTGGCCTCCTACGGATACCTGGTCCTGGCCATCGGCCCGTACATGGACATGCCGGACGACGCCTTCTATGCCCAGTGGAAAGGCGTTGTAAGGGGCTGGTACCCGGAGACCAAGGAATTGGCCATCATGGGCAACGGAGAGCGCCTCACGCCTTATACGGAGGCCGAACTGGCCGCCCAGCAGGCCGAAAGGGAAGCGGCCCAGAAAGCCGCAGCCGCCGCTGCCAAAAAGAACAAGGGCAAGAAGACCGAACCGGCCCCTCAGCCTTTCCGCACCTACGCCCGCCAGATGCTGGAGGCCCTGGACTGGATAACGGACCAGGACGCCAACCAGGGGAGTGAGTATTATCATCTCATTGACCTTGAGAAGGTAGCAGCCATGGGACAGTCCTGCGGCGGCGCCCAAGTGCTGGCCGTTGCCCACGACCCCAGGATCAAGACCTGCATGATCTTCAACTCCGGTATCGGCGAAATGTCCATGAGCGGCGCTTCCAAGGAATCCCTGGCCAACCTCCATACTCCCATGCTGTACATCAACGGCGGCGTGGCCGATGTGGCCTACAACAACGCCAACGGGGACTGGGGCCGCATTGCCGATGACATCCCCGTGGTAAAGATTTCCACGCTGGACGGCCATCACGGCACCTACTATGAGAAGCACGCCGGCGCCTTTGCCGTAGTGGCCCGCCAGTGGATGAACTGGCAGCTCAAGGGCATGGTAGGGGACTCGGCCCTCTTCATGAACGAAGAGTACGAGAAGACCTTCTATCCCCAGTGGACTTTTGAGCGGAAGAACTGGTAAAATCGACAGAATAAAATGATACGTCTGCGGAAAAATCACATTTCGCAGACGTATTTTTATAATCCCGGTGTTTATATGGCAGAAACGGGTTTTTGATTGTATCTTTGCGATGATAAATGACCCTGTGAGTTGTACAAAGAACTGAGTGAGCAGGAACTGGCCAGGCACTGCTGTAATGGAGAAAGATTGGCGGAGGATGAGCTGTATAGAAGATATGCAGCAAGGGTGTACACGCTCTGCAGACGATATATGGGAGATGCCGATGAGGCAAAGGACCTGATGCAGGACACGTTCATCCAGGCCCTGGACAAGATTCACTCATTCAGCTACTCCGGGAAAGGCTCCCTGTACGGATGGATAAGCCGGATTGCCATCAACAAGGCAATCAACCAGATAAAAAGGCACAAGTGGCGGACGGTCTCCCTGGATCTATGGTCCCAGGACACCCTCCCGGAACCCACGGAGGAAGAGATGGAGGCGGTGCCGCAGGAGAAGCTGCTGGAGTGGATATCGGCACTGCCGGATACCAGAAGGGCCGTTTTCAACTTGTACTGCCTGGACGGATACTCGCACAAGGAGATTGCCGATATGCTGGGCATCAGCGAGAAAGGATCGGCCGGCATGCTGGCCAAGGCCAGAAAAGAATTGAAAGAGAAGATTAAACAATATTTGAAGGAACCATGAGAAAGTGGGAAGACATCGTGAGGGATAAGCTGGAAGGGTACGAAAGCGCCCTCCCGGAGGGGAGCCTGGCCGATTTCCACGCCCGCCGCGGTTCCACCGCAGCCGGCCATACCGGCAGAAGATGGATCTGGGTGGCAGTCGTGGCCGTTGCCGCCGGACTAGCTGCCGTTTTGTTCCTTCACCGTCCTTCCGCTCCGGAGAATGTCATCCAAGTGGTGCCGCAGCCTTCCGCCCCTGTGGCTTCCGCAGTGGATACAGTTGTAATGGAAGAGCCGGCACAACCTCTGCCGCTTATAGCACAAACTGCTAGGCCAAAGCCGGTCAAGAAAGTGATAGAGCCACAGGAAACAGTTGAGATTGAAGTAGTTATAGAAGAGCCGGAAGAGTCTGAGCAGATTGTACCGGAAGAGCATCCGGAACCGAAAGGGACAGAGCCCGCGGACATTTCCAAACCGGCGGAGGAGACCTATGAGCCCTTTGTCTCTTCGCCTTTTATTCCAGCACCGACAAACGGGAAAAAGCTAAACATGAAAATAGCTCCTGCAGCGGGCATAGTGGCCGGAAGCGGCCTCCTGGCAGCCTTAATGACACCTCTGACAAGAGGTGGCACTTATATTCCCATTAATATTGATTCCATAAATGACCTCATTCCAAGCCAAGAAAACGGAAATAATACCAATGCTGTTGGCAATGGGCACGGCATCGAGGACTTTTTTGGTGGTGCTACCGGTCAAGACAGTTATCCTCCGATAGACAACTATGGCTCTACAGATCCCTCATCCGTCGATGGTCCCGTGGATAATCCCATAGCCACTGAAGATCCCATTCAAGAGAATCAGCCCATAGATGTATTGTCGGGAGACTATACCCATTATCTGCCCATTACCGCAGGATTATCGGCCAGGATACCCCTCACGGAAAGACTAAGTGTAACTACGGGCCTCCAATATGCATTATACATTTCCAAGTTCACTTATTCCCTTTCCGGGGAAAAGATGCAATATGCGCATTATCTGGGCGTTCCGGCCCGTTTGGACTGGACTTTTGCCTCCAACAGATGGCTGGATGTCTATGCCGGAGCCGGCATGGAAGTGGAAATGTGTATGGGCGCCACACTTGCAGAGAAAAAACTGATACGGGACCCCCTCTGCTTATCGCTCCTGGGCGCGGCAGGCATTCAGCTCAATCTCTCAAAGAGAATCGGCCTTTATCTGGAACCGGAACTCAGCTGGAGTGTCCCTTCAGCGAATTGGGAACTGGATACCTACCGGCGGACACATCCCCTTGTTTTCACTGTGGCTACAGGCATTAGAATCAATATAGGAAATTAAAATACAGGTTATGAAAAAGACACTTTTACTGATGCTGATCCTGGCGGTTTTTGCAGGATGCAACGCGCTTGATATTCCCGGAAATATCCAGGAAGGAGAGGTTACGCATTCGGGATGTGCCTCTGCTACAAAAGCCGGCTTTGATGATGACAATCCACCTCTGATAACACTCAGGTATCACGACGGTGACCTGCTTGTTACCTGCACCAACATGTATATGAACTGTTCCATCAAAAACGGTGGAATAGGCTGTCACGTTTCCGTTGAAGGGGATGATATCCACTGCAGTTTCTATGAGAAGGACGGCCCGTTGGCCAACTGTATCTGCCTGGTCAAGACCATGTCTACAGTGATTAATGGCCTGGAAAGCGGAAAGGAATACCATTTCTATTATGGCAGCTATAGTCCGGTCAAGTTCACCTTCAAAATTGGGCTAATCCAGATTATTGATCCGGAAACGCTTGATATTCATGAGGATTATATCTTAAAGACGCTGGATCTGCCTGTCAAATCCAACGAATTCATCCGGGAAGGCAACAACTTCGCCTTGAATTTATTGAATCGTGTAAATACGGATCCGGAAGTGAAAGGGAACTTTATCATTTCGCCGCTCAGCCTGCAGATCCTGCTGGGAATGCTCCTGAACGGTGCTCAGGGCCAGACGGCCGATGAGATATGCCATGTACTGGGTTATGGTAAAGGAGAGACGGATGCCGTAAACGAGTACTGCCAGGCCATGATGCAGCAACTGCCCCAATTGGATAAGAAAACCCAGCTGTCCCTGGCCAACGCCATTGCCCTTAATCAGCAATATCAGTTGCACGACAGTTATAAGAAAACCGTCAGCCAATACTTTGATGCCGATGTGTTCAACCTGGATTTCTCCGACAAGAAAGGCTCTGCAAAGATTATCAACGAATGGTGCTCGGACCATACGAACGGGCTCATTGACGACATTAGTCCGGAGGTGACTCCGGAAATGCTGGCCATCCTCATGAATGCGCTTTATTTCAAAGGGGTATGGTCCAATCCGTTTTCCCGGGATAATACGGCTGAGGAGACATTTACCATGGAATCCGGAGAAACATTCAAGGTTCCTATGATGAAAAAACACGAAGAAGGGACCCTGTATCAGGAAAATGAAACCTTCAGTGCCGTCCGGCTGTTTTACGGGAAAGGAGCCTTCGCCATGACGCTTATCCTTCCGGCCGAAGGAAAGACGGTTTCGGATGTAACGGCCGCTTTAAACGGCGATTCCTGGAGGGAGTTTTTAATGCACCTGGAAATCTGCGACGCAGATCTGTGGGTTCCCAAATTTGAAACGAAATCCAGTATCAAGCTAAACGATATCCTTTCGGATATGGGTATGCCCAGTTCCTTCCATTCAGGGACGGCCGATTTCAAGGCCATGTCGGATTATGCCCTTTGCCTGAGTCTGGTCCAGCAGGATGCTATAATCAAGGTGGATGAAGAGGGGACCGAAGCTGCCGCGGTATCCCACGCGGGCATGGCCACCTCGGTGGGCCCCGGGACAAACGTGGTCTTCCACGCAAACCGTCCCTTCCTGTATCTCATTACCGAAACCGGCAGAGGTACCATCCTGTTTGCAGGCCGATACAACGGGAAATAAAAAAAAGCAGTAAGTTGTCTTACTGCTTGTCTATATCTATGATTTCGTATTCCAGGCTTCCCAGGCCCAGGCCGGCTGCATAGTCCAGGATGTGCAGGCCGTGCTGGCGGTTGATGCGCTGCTGGAGCGGCTTGGCATCGTCACCTGCGGAATCCACATGATTGAATACCAAATCCGTGCAGGCCTTGTCCAGGGCCACCGGATCCGTTGAAGCCAGGATGCCGATGTCTTTTAGGCGAGGCTTGGCCGGATGGCCGTCGCAGTCGCAGTCCACAGACATATTGTTCATCACATTGATGTAGATGATGTTCCGGCCTTCCTGCTTGAAATAGTCGTGAACGCCCTGTGCGGCGGCCGCCATGCTCTCCAGGAAACCGTCCTGGTCGTTGGAAATCCAGCGGGTGGTGCTGCGGCCGGCCGAATGGATATAGAGCTTGCCGGAAGTGGAAGCCACTCCTATGCTCTGGTTCTTGAGCACTCCGCCGAAACCGCCCATAGCATGCCCTTTGAAATGGGCCAGGTTCACCATGAAATCGTAGTTCTGCAGGTGTGTACCCACAATATCGTACTTGATATGCCGGGTATCCTGCACCGGGATCTGCATTTCTCCCTCGGCATCCATGATGTCCACCGGCGCCACTTTCTCGAAGCCCCGCTCGGCAATGGCCCTGCGGTGGTCCTCCGTCTTGGTGCGGTTGCCGCCATAGGCCGTGTTGCATTCCACCAGCGTGCCTTTTACCTCATGCACCAAGTTGGCGATCAACTCCGGCCGAAGGTAGTTGCTTTCGGCCGATTCACCAGTGGAGATCTTTACGGCCACGCGTCCGGTGGCGGGAACGCCCAAGGCCTTGTAGATGGCTACCAGGCCCTCCGGGCTGATGTCTGAAGTAAAATACACGGTGGCTTTTTCCGCCACGGGAGCGGTAATGTTGTTTTCCGCCTGGGAAGGCTGGCCCTGGCGGTTGGTGCTTCCGCAGGACACCGCAAAGGATACCAGTGCAATAGAAATGAGGCAAATGATCTTTTTCATACGGCAAAGATAGTGAAAATCATTTACTTACAAAGAGTCTCCAAGAAAAGATGCAAAAAAGGTGAACATGGCGTCCCGGATTTCCTCAAAGCGGGGTGTTAATTCAAAGTTATCGTCCAGATGTAGGGCATGCCTGGGTTCCAGGCAGGGATGGTGCTCGGCAGGAATTCCCAACGAGACGGCTTTCTCATGGATGGCATGCGTACCGTAATAATAATCAGAGATGCGTCCCAGCCTTTTAGCCAATTTGCTTGCCGGGTAGCCTTCTTCGTAAGGGACCATCGGATCCGCCACCGACTGGAAGGATAGGATGGGGACGGACGCCCGTTCCAGGACGGAAAGGTCGTGGACGGCACCCCACAGGTTGGCAACGGCGCATATGCGATAATCGCTGACGGGTTCGGGCCGATAGGCCAGATTCATGGCTGTAATAGCCCCTGCGCTGGTTCCGGCCAGGAACACATGCTCCGGGTCTATGCGAAGGTCTTCCCGGCCCAGGAGGAACGCCAGAGCGGCATCGGCATCCTCCAGCGCGCGCATTTCGGCCTCCCGGACCTCCTTTTTCTCCGGATGAAAGCCCAGTCGGTAATTGATGGACGCCGCTACATAGCCCAGAGATGCAAAATATCGACACCACCCTACCTGCCCAAGTTCCTCCTTGTTTCCGATGAAGAATGCCCCGCCGTGCATCATCAGAAGCAGCGGCCTGGCCTCCGAGACATCTCCTTCCGGCAGGTAAATATCCATCTCCAACGTAATGGGTTTCATCCTGCCTGAGTGGAGCAGCAGTTTGCGTATGGCCTTCCTGTCATCTACCGGAGTATGCGAATAATAGCCTTGCACCGTAGTGTAGGGTACATCCCGCTCCACCTTCACCTGATACCGAGGCGCGGTGAAAGGCAAGGCCAGAAGGAATGATATAATCAGCGTTAGCATCTTATTGCAAAGATGGTTATTTTTTTTGTAATTGATTATCTTTGCATCCAATTACAGTATGATGGAAACAGAAAGAATCTTACTGCGCCCCTGGCGGGACAGTGATGCCGATACGCTTTTCAAATGGGCGTCGGATCCCGATGTGGGGCCCCGGGCCGGCTGGCCGCCGCATGGAAGCGTCCAGGAGAGCCTGGAAGTTATACGGACAGTGTTTAAAGACGCCACCAACACCTGGGCCATTGAATGGAAGGAGACTGGCGAAGCCATCGGCGCCATGGGCTACGGTCCCTCCTGCGACTGTGCACTCCCGGCCCGGGAAGGGGAGCCCATCTGCGGCTACTGGGTGGCCAAACCATATTGGAACAGAGGCATTTGCACGGAAGCACTCCGGCTTATGATTGAGCATATCCGAAAAACTACCAACATCAAGTCCTTAATTTCGGGACACTTTGTGGATAACCCCGCAAGCGGCCGCGTAATGGAAAAATGCGGTTTCCTCCCCACCGGTGAAACCGTCATTGATGAATCCCAGTACCAGGGCAAAGACCGTCCCATCCGGGTTCTTAGGCTGGAACTGTAGTTTTAATCAAGGGTAATACTTTCAATTCTCAGGCGCAGGGTCCCGGAGGGGGTCTGTGCCTCGGCAATCTCGCCCTCCTTCTTGCCCATGAGGGCTTCTCCAATTGGGGATTTCAGAGAAATCTTGCCTGCCTCCAGGTTCATCTCGTGGGGGCTCACTATCTGGAATATCATGCGGGTATTGGTGGAGAGGTTCGTGAATTCCACCCGGCTCAGAAGACTGACCCTGTCTTTGGGGAGGACGTCGGGATCAATCACGCGTGAATGCTCCAGGATCTTCTGCAGGAAGCGGATACGGCTGATGGTCTTACCTTGGATGCGCCTTGCTTCACGGTATCCCGCATTGTCACTCCGGTCTCCCTGGGCGCCCATTTCCGCAACTTCTTCCGCCACCTTGGGGTAAACCTCATCAATAAGATGATGAAGCTCGGCCACAATCTCGTCGTATTTTTGCTTTGACAGGTATTCCATGGCTAAACCTTTACTTTACATTGTAGGTCTCCTCCAATGAGGAAGCCCTCCTTCATATGCCAAGGTTTTACCCACATACATCTTTATTGTCTGCTTTTCGCAAAATTATGGATTCTTTCCCGGATTTCCAAACCTCTTTTTAGTATCTTTGCATTTTAAAACGTTCTATCTATGAGAAGGATCATTCTGGTATTGACGGCACTCCTCGCCATCGGTTGCGGAAAAAAGGCCGACAGTCTTCGCAACGGGGACCTCATTTTTGTGGGTCTCCCCGCGGATTATGAAGTAGAATCCGAATCTATGGATGCAGCCATCTCATCGGCCACAGGCGAAGAAGGATGGTTGAATCTGATTCACGTAGCCATTGCCGAGGTAAAGGCCGACAGCGTATGGATTATTGACGCCACCATCGCGCACGGAGTAGACCGGCACCCGCTGGATACCTTCCTGAGAGATTTTACACTTAAAGACGGCAGCTATCCGGAGTTTATCGTCAAACGCGTCAAAGACCTTGATGCCGATGCCGCCGTGGAAAGAGCCAAGACCTTCTGCGGCAGGGGATACGATGTCAGCTTCCTGCCGGATAATGAGGAATTATACTGCTCGGAGCTGGTGCAGGCATCCTATCTGGATGCCGATGGAAAGCCCGTATTCCAGAGTGAGCCGATGAACTGGCTGACCCCGGACGGAACCATGCCGCCCTATTGGGAATGGCTTTTCGGTCAGCTTGGGATGGATGTACCGCAGGGCGTTCCAGGTACAAACCCGCAGAGAATGTCAGAATCCAACCTACTGGTTGAGGTACACACAGTATTGGAATAATGCTTACTTTTTTTTATTTTGGCCTTTGAAGTGTTTTCACTTCTTGTTAGTTAGTATTCACGTTGTATTTTACAATGTCTTCACAAAACACCTATGAACCTCCTGTGACGGAGGTTATCGAGCTTATGCAAGAGGGCATAGTCTGCGCCAGCGGGGAAGTCCCGGATATGGAACACGGCTGGGATATGGAATTTGGAATGGAGCCGCCGTTATTTAACCCACCGTTTGCAATATGAAACACATCGTTACAAATATCATAATGACGGCCTGTGCGGCCGTACTGCTGAGCAGCTGCCAGCAGCAGATATCCACGCCCGAGGTGAAGAAGGGCATCCCGATGACGATTCAGGCGTCCGTTGCCGCTCCGCCGGTGACGAAGACCATGTATGAATACACGGACGAAAGGACGCTGGAAGGGTTCTGGAACTCGGAGGAAGCCATTACGGTGGTCTCTTTCGGCCAGAACGGCATTACGGCCGTGGACACGTTCACTTCTGTCGGGGAGAAAGGCCGCAAGTATGCGGAATTCTCCGGTACCTGGACCGGAAACGCAGGGGACAGGATTATCTGCCTGTATCCGTCTGTGGACTCGTACGCAGGCAATTCGATCTTCGACGCTGTGCGGGAGGGATCTCCAACCATTTATATGAGAAACCTTTCGATCGCATCGGGTGCCCTGCAGCACGACGATCCAAGTTCTATCTCCGACGTAGATCTGATGCTGGGCGAGGTTACGTTCGGTGGTAACGATGACGATGACTACGATGACTACGACGATTACGATGATTACGACGATTACGACGATGATTACGATGATGACGATGATGACGATGGCGGCTCCTATCCCACTAAGGCTAGCGATCAACCCCACGTATACCTGAAGCACATGTTCGCCGTGTTCCGTATTGAAGTGACACTCAGGAACTTTCCGTACGAGGCGCCTGCCGGTTCTCCTTTCGACCAGGCGCGGATCAATTCCATCCGCATCAAGTGCGTGGATCCCGACTCGGACGAAGAGGAAGAGTGGGGTGTGAACGGTGACCCGGTCTTCGTCCGGTTCTCCGGCCTGGATGTGACCACCGGAAGCTACACGGGGACGCCCTTCACGATCGAGAGAGGACCGCTGGACTATTACCTGCTCGACAGCGGCAACAACAGCGACCTCACGCTGATGGATGAGGACGTGGTTGAAAAGACCTTCTTTGTGCCGGTCCGTTTCGACAAGGACCTGGAAGCGGGTTATGAGTTGTGCTTCCAGTTTGGCGGCAACTATTACGACGATGAGGAGGAACGCCGGAATTCGGTCACCGTGTTCCCCGGCTGCGATATGCGGAAAACGATCACCCGTAAGCTTTCACTGGAAAACGGCAAAATTTACGGCTTCAAGGTAACCATATAGATTACTTGCCGATGCAGGAAATAGGGAAAGTCTATAACTTATTGTAAATAAATACTTTAACGTTTTGACCTTTTCACGTTTGTCCCCCTACTGTCCCCGAATCTTTTGAGGCCCCAGGCATTCTCAAGGCGATTTATGCCCCGGGGGACAAAATGTTAAAGGTGTGTCCCCGCATGGCAGCAGGGGCGCACCGGGTGTAGCTCACCTGTGTGTGCCATGCGGAATAGCCCACGCGACTCTGGACAGGGGTGACGCCGGCCGCGTTGTCGTCATTTGCCACCGAACAGGCCGTAAACAGGCTTGCGCTGTGCAAACGAGGGTGGCAGCGAGCACCAGTAGCAGGATCTTTTTCATAAATAACGTTCTGCGATTCCAACAAAAGTACTCATATTTTCCGGCATATTCAAGCTGGACACGCAGCGGCCCGAAATTATTTCCCCAGGAATTCCGTCGGTGTAATGCCGGTCTCCTTCTTGAAGAGGCGGGTGAAGTGGTGCGGGTACTCAAAACCCAGAAGGGCGGCGAACAAGGTGATCAGGAGCGTTACCTGCAATCCGTCCAGGATCATCCTGTAATGGTCTTCCACCATCAGATTGTCCCGGAAACTATTGGCTATGTCCATCGTGTAGGGGCTTTGTTAACCTTCCGCTAAGGCGATGCAAATGTTGTTATAACAGCACTTTGATACGAAAACCCCTGGAAGTGGGTTCTT
>CAMHKD010000018.1:0-33004 GCA_946185645.1 uncultured Bacteroidales bacterium | reverse complement strand
AATGGAACGGCGCCTGCGCCAAGATGAAAAAAGTGTATGAATCAGTAATCAAATAAACTATGGCAACCCAGAAGAGCATATGCCTGTATTTTCAGGTCCATCAACCTACCCGGCTTCGTCTGTACAGATTCTTTGATATCGGCAAGGATTCGCATTATTACGACGACTTTGCCAACCGCACCATCCTCCGCAGGGTGGCCCAGAAGTGCTATCTGCCCATGAACCAGCTCATGCTGGAGCTCATTAAACAGAACAAGGGTAAATTCAAGATTGCCTATTCCATCTCCGGCAGCGCCCTGGACCAGTTCCAGCGCTTTGCCCCGGAGGTGATTGACAGCTTCAAGGCCCTCGCCGCCACCGGCAAGGTGGAGTTCCTGGCCGAGACGTACTATCACTCCCTGGCCTCCCTGGCTTCGGAGAGTGAATTCCGTCACCAGGTGGCCAAGCATGCTGCCAAGATAGAGGAACTGTTTGGCGTCAAGCCCGTTACCTTCCGTAATACGGAGCTCATCTATTCCAACGGCATCGGCGAAATGGTCTATGACCTGGGATACAAGACCATGCTCACGGAAGGCGCCCGCCACATCATGGGCTGGAAGAGCCCCAATTATGTGTACTGCGGGGAAACCCAGCCCAAACTCAAACTCCTGCTCCGCAATTACACCCTTTCGGACGATATTGCTTTCCGCTTCGCCGCCAACAAGGTAACGGCCGAGCAGTACGTGGACTGGATGAAGGAAAACGCCAAGGATGACGAAATCGTGAACCTGTTCATGGATTACGAGACCTTCGGCGAGCACCAGGGTGCAGAAACCGGCATCTTCAACTTCATGAAGGCCCTCCCGGGCGCCGTCCTTGCCGACGGAACCTTCTCCTTCGTAACCCCCGCCGAGGCTGTGAAGAAGCACAAACCCGTATCCGACCTTCCGGTGGACGACCCTATCTCCTGGGCCGACGAGGAGCGCGACATCACCGCCTGGCTGGGCAACGAGCTCCAGAGCGAAGCCTTCAAGAAGGTGTATGCCATGACGGAGAAGCTTTCCATCGTGAACGACGAAGAGCTGTGGAGCGACTTCGGCCACCTGCAGGAGAGCGACCATTTCTATTACATGTGCACCAAGTTCTTCTCCGACGGAGAGGTTCACAAATACTTTAACCCGTACGACACTCCTTACGAGGCCTTCATCAACTACATGAACGTGATTTCGGACTTCCAGATCCGTCTGGACGAAAAGCGGGCGGCCCTGGACGTTAAGGAAACCGCCGTGGAGGAGCTCAAGGAGAAGCCCGTACGGAAGAAAGCAGTGAAGAAGAAATAATAAATGGCAAAGAAGAAAGAGCTGCTGAGTCCGGACTATCTGTTCGAAGTCAGTTGGGAAGTTTGCAATAAGGTTGGAGGCATCTATACGGTGATTGCCACCAAGGCCCTCCACCTCCAGTCCCAGATGGGACGCCGTCATATTTTTGTGGGTCCGGATGTGTGGATGCACCGTTCCGGCAACCCGGATTTCCTGGAAGATCCCATGCTGTACCGCTCCTGGAAAGCCCAGGCCCTTTCCGAGGGCCTGGTTTTCCGGGTGGGCCGGTGGAACATCCCCGGGAAGCCGCTGGCTATCCTGGTGGATTACAAGCACTTCCTTCCCAAGGCCGATGATATCCTCACGGACCTTTGGAAGGATTTCGGCGTAGATTCCATCTCCGGTAACTGGGACTATAAGGAATCGGCCGTTTTCGGCGTCATGGCCGGACGGGTGATAGAAAGTTTCTGGAACTACAACCTCAAGGGCGGAGAGAAGGTGCTGGCCCAGTTCCACGAGTGGCAGACCGGCGCCGGCGTCCTGGAGATCAAGCGTTCCGGCATCCCGGTGGCCACGGCATTTACCACCCACGCCACCATGATAGGCCGCTGCCTCGCCGGAAACAACCTCCCCCTGTACAATAACATCAGCCAGTACAACGGGGACGAAATGGCCCAGCGCTTTAACGTGAAGGCCATCTACTCCCTGGAAAAGACCAGCGCGCAGAATGCCGATGTCTTTACCACGGTTAGCGAGATCACCGCACGGGAGTGCGCCCAGTTCCTGGGCCGCCCCGTGGATGTGGTCACGCCCAACGGTTTCGAGAACAGCTTCACCCCCGCGTCTGACTGGCAGTATGAGGAGCTGCACAACAAGGCCCGCGCCCGCCTGGTAGAGGTGGCTACGGCCATGAGTGCGGAAGCGGTGCCCTCCAATGCCATTTTCATCGGCATCGGCGGACGATATGAATACCGCAACAAGGGTATAGACGTATTTATTGACGCCCTGGACCGCATCAACAAGTCCAATTTTGAAGGACGCAGCATCCAGGCGTTCATCATGATCCCTTCCGGTCATCACGGTCCGGACAAGGAAATAGTGGCCAAGCTCGCCGGAAATGGGAATGAGCAGTACCGCAGCCAGACATCGCATTATCTGATGAATGCGGAGTACGATGCCATCACCAACCGGCTGCGGCAGATCGGCCTTACCAACGAGATAGGGGACAAGGTGAAGGTGTATTTCATCCCTTCGTACCTTAACGGGGATGACGGCGTTTTCAACATGCCGTATTATGACCTTCTTTGCGGCCTGGACCTGGCCCTGTTCCCGTCCTACTATGAGCCGTGGGGCTACACTCCGCTGGAGGCCCTGGCCTTCCGCGTGCCCACCCTCACCACCACCCTGGCCGGTTTCGGCATGTGGGTGCGTTCCCATTACAAGGGAGACCATCCCGGCATCACGGTCCTGGACCGCAACGACGATAATTACGAGGAAGTTGTGGAAGGCGTGGCGGACCGTGTCCGCGAGATAGCCGGCCTGGACATGGATGTGCGCAACACATACCGGGAGAACGCCCGGGAAGTTGCCCGGATAGCCCTTTGGGAAAACCAGATCGTATATTATCAGGAGGCCTATTCGCTGGCCCTTGCCAAGGTGCAGGCCAATCTGGACTCCTACAAATCCAATAAGAAGACTATGCAATATTTTAAAGCAGACGTTACCAACCCCAGTTGGAGGAGCATTATGGTAACCCGTCACCTCCCGGACAAACTTTCCCGTCTGGAGAAACTGTCCAAGAACCTGTGGTGGTGTTGGAACGAGAGCGCAAAAGACCTGTTCAAGGCCATAGATCCGGATGTGTGGCATAAGAGCGGCCACAATCCGCTGGTGGTGCTGGATACCGTGAGTATCAAGCGTTTCCAGCAGCTTTCGGAGGACCAGGCTTTCCTGGCCCAGATGAAACGGGTCATGGACGAATTCGATACCTACATGGCCGCCAAGGCCAAACGCACAGACCCTTCCATCGCGTATTTCTGCATGGAATACGGTCTGGATACTTCCCTTAAGATCTATTCCGGCGGTCTGGGTATCCTGGCCGGTGACTACCTTAAGGAAACTTCCGACATGAACGTGAACCTGGTGGCCGTGGGCCTGCTGTACCGTTACGGCTATTTCAACCAGGTGCTCAGCGCCCAGGGATATCAGGTGGCCGGCTACGACGCCCAGGATTTCACCAAGATCCCGGCCGTTCCGGTGCTGGACAAGGACGGAAACTGGGTAACCACTTCCGTGGCTTTCCCGGGCCGCAACATCACCGCCCGCCTGTGGAAGGTGGAGGTGGGCCGTACGGACCTGTTCCTGATGGATGCCGATTATGAGGCCAACACACCCGAAGACCGCGAGGTAACCTATCACCTCTACGGCGGCAGCTGGGAGAACCGCCTCAAGCAGGAGCTCCTGCTGGGCGTGGGCGGTATCCGTGCCCTTCGCAAGCTGGGCCTGGATCCCCAGGTGTATCACTGCAACGAAGGCCACGCCGCCTTTATCGGCATGGAACGTCTCCGCGAATACATCGAGAAGGATAATTTGGACTTTTCCGAAGCCCTGGAGGTGGTCCGGGCCAGTTCCCTGTTCACCACCCATACGCCGGTTCCGGCTGGTCACGACGCCTTTGAGGAAGGCATGCTCCGCCAGTATATCGGCCATTATCCGCAGCGCCTCAAGGTGGACTGGGAAACCCTCATGTCCCTGGGTAAGGACAATCCGCTGGATCCGCACGAGAAGTTCTCCATGAGCAACCTGGCCGCCAATATCTCGCAGAATGTGAACGGTGTTTCCATGCTGCACGGCAAGGTTTCCCAGGATATCTTTGCCCACATGTACCCGGGCTATCTGCCGGAGGAACTCTTCGTGAGCTACGTAACCAACGGTGTCCATTATCCCACCTGGTGCGCTCCGGAGTGGAAACCGGTCCATGCCAAGGTGTTCGGCCCCGCCTTCGCCACGCACCATTACGACAAGACCTGCTTCGACGGCATTTACGGCGTTTCGGACGCAGAAGTGTGGAAGGTGAAGAAGGCCCTCAAGACCAAGCTCATGGAGTTTGTGAGCGAGCGTCTGCAAGACAAGACCATTTCCAACCATTACAGCCCTTCGGAGCTGGTGACCATCCTGGATACGCTCCGGGACGATGTGCTCACCATCGGCTTTGCCCGTCGTTTCGCCACTTACAAGCGCGCCACCCTGCTGTTCCGTGACCTGGACCGTCTGGACAAGATTGTGAATAATCCGGCCCAGCCCGTGCAGTTCCTCTTTGCCGGCAAGGCCCATCCGGCCGACAAGGCGGGTCAGGACCTCATCAAGCAGATTGTGGACATTTCCAAGGATCCCCGCTTCATCGGCAAGATTGTGTTCGTGCCCGGTTACGACATCACGTTGGCCAAACGCATGGTGCAGGGCGTGGATGTGTGGATGAACAATCCCACCCGTCCGCTGGAAGCTTCCGGCACCTCCGGAGAAAAGGCCGCCATGAACGGCACCATGCACTTCTCCGTGCTGGATGGCTGGTGGGTGGAAGGCTACAAGGAAGGCGCCGGCTGGGCTCTTCCCATCGAGCAGGCCTACGAGGACAACAACTTCCAGAACGAGCTGGATGCGGCAACCATTTACCAGTTGCTGGAGAACGACATTGCACCGGCCTACTATAACGTGGACCGCAATACGGGCCGAAGCAGCGAGTGGATTGGTTACATCAAGAACACCATCGCCAAGGTGGCCTGCGACTTCACCACCAACCGCATGCTCACGGACTACATGAACCAGTACTACATTCCGCAGTCCAAGGATGCCCAGGCTGTGAAGGCCGGGGACTTTGAGAAGGCCCGCGAACTGGCAGCCTGGAAGACCCGTGTGCGCAGGGAGTGGGAGAATGTCCGCCTGCTTTCCCGCAATGAACCGGAAACCTCTTACGACCTTACCGTGGCCAAGCCCTTCCATGCAGCCATGGAGCTCCAGCTGGGTTCCCTCACCCCGGAAGAGGTGGGCCTGGAAGTGGTCTTCGCCCAGACGGATGCCCATGGAAAACTGCACATTGTGGACGTGCAGGAGTGCCAGGTGGCTTCCTTCAAGGACGGTGTAGCCAAGTACGAGGCCAACGTGCTTCCGGAAAAGACCGGCGCGTACCAGGTGGGTGCCCGCGTGTTCGCCAAGAACCCGCTCCTGCCGCACCGCCAGAGCTTCGAGTGCGTAAAGTGGCTGTAGTAACCACAGGATTTTTTGACGGTGTCCATCTGGGGCACCGCCATGTGATTGAGACAGTGGTCTCCTCTGCCCGGGAAAGGGGGGAGGAGGCCATTGTGGTCACATTCTGGCCGCATCCCAGGACGGTGCTTCAGCAGGACGCCAGGGAGTTCAGGCTTCTGACCAGCCTGGAGGAGAAGAAGGCGCTGCTGAAGGCCGCGGGCATAGACCGAGTGGAGGTGTTGCCTTTCACCCGGGAATTCGCCGCCATGAAGGCCGATGAATATCTGCAGATGCTAAGGGATCGCTTCGGAGCGTCGCTAATTGTGATGGGTTATGACAACCGGATAGGTTCCGACAGACGTACGGCCTCTGATTTGGCAAGCGCGGACACCCAAGTGCCCGTTTTGGTGTCCGAACCGTTGTATTTAGGCCCTCAGGGCATCAAAACCCATGTTTCGGTGTCCGCATCTGCCGGGCCAGCGTCTGCAGATGCTGTTTCATCCACTCGGATCCGGAAAGCTTTGGAAGCGGGGGATGTGGAATCGGCCAATGCCATGCTGGGATACAACTATGGGCTGTATGGCGTGGTGGTGGCGGGGAACCGGATGGGAAGGACCATTGGTTTCCCTACGGCCAATATGCAGCTGTACGAGCCGCTGAAGCTGGTGCCGGACAACGGGGTGTATGCCGTTGAGGTGGAAGTGTTGGGTCGGAAGTATCTGGGAATGAGTAACATCGGCATAAGGCCCACGGTGGGTGGCAGTACAAGGACCCTTGAGACGCACATCCTGGATTTTGATGAGGACATCTACGGTCTGCCGCTTAGGATCCGTTTCCGCCGCCGCATCCGCGACGAGCGGAAGTTCCCTTCGCTGGAGGCCCTCCGGGAGCAGCTGGTGAAGGATCGCGAGGCCTGCCGGGCCGAATAAAACCTGCATATTCCCGCATTTCTTTGCATAGCCGTTGTGTTTTTGGGTGATTTTATTAACTTTGTATTTGAAAGTTAGTAACCGTTTTACCCATGAAAAAAATCAAATCCTTTGTATGGCTTGTCGCCATCTTCGCCGGAATCATCGGCACAAGCGTTTCTTGCTTTAAGGATCCGGCCGATTTGGAACCGGAACAGGATGAACACCTCTATACCAGTGAGGTAATTTTCAACTCTACCGCTTACGTGGCTCCGGACATTGATGCAGATCTTAAGGATGCATTGTTCGCCGGTATTAAGAAAATCAGTACGGCTCCCGACGGCAGCCTGCCCCTGCTGGTGGTAAATAAGATTGGAGACCTGGGCGAGACCATCATTAAGGATTGTTACGAGAGCGGCGGTACCATTGCCATCGTCAAGCCCGTCAAGTCGGAAATAGATGCATTTGTGGATGCACATTCCTGGCTTGATATCATCACTAACAATATCGAAGACGGCCTCATGCTTTATGCGTTCAATTTTGAAGGAGGATATGCCCATATCTATTTCCCGGACGATGTGGATTCCTATGACAGTCCTTCCGAGGCGTACTTCATTTTCCTTAAATCCTGGCTGACAAGGCTGAATGAGGAATATGTCCTTCCTCAGCCTTTCCGTTCAAACAACAATGATATTCCGGATCTGGAAGCCCTGTCCAATGAGTATCAGGATCAGGTAGTCTATTCTTATTCTAAAAGTAAATACACTTTCCGTCAGCTCCCGTTGTCGGATCCGGATCAATTGTCGGGCAGCGGCTGTATGTCTATCGATTACAAGGTCTATATGGCTCATGTGTACGAAGGCGAACCCGGTGCGGGAGACTATTATGCCGTCAAGATAACAGCCAGTATGGCCAACGAGAAAATGTATCAGGGCAGACATTGGAATAAACACGGGGGAACCTATGTCCGCTATTGCGGGTTTTACCCCACAGAGGGGACCTTTGAGATTAAGCTTGTGAACAATAAAAAAGAGGATTATTCCGTGGTATTTGCCGGGGCTCCGGTTCCCACTACCACTCCGATGGAGAGCAAATATGATGATAGTCAGTCTTTCTCTCTTCAGGCCTCCCAGAGTGTGACGGGAAGTATTAATAAAAAAGGCAAAGGCATCCAGGCCGAGGTGGGCGTAACCGAAGGCTGGGAATGGACCCATAGTAGATCCCGGACGCTTCCCGATATGAGCATCAGTGCCCTTAACTATGGTTCGGTGCCCAAGTGGTCCATTAATTACCATAATTTACCGGAGTATAATTATTCCTGCTACAGGGGATTCGAGGTGCAGGACGGCTCCCATGCCTATAGTAGTACGGCTACCTTCGATGGCTCCTGGCTTTGGTACGACAAAACCGGAAAGGACGACACCTACAAGTCTCCGCTCCAGCTCTGTTTCAAAATGACTGCCAAGTATAAAATCATGAGTTGGATCTCCAGCAAGGCAGATTTGGAAACGGATGATATTAACTTTGACAGTGGCTACGTCTATCGTGAACTGCCTTTGATTAATACCAATACGGCCGGCAAGATTGTGCTGAATAACGATTTTGCAGACGGAAGGGCCATCAGGGACATTGAGATAAAAGATGCCGACGACGGTACCGTTTACAGGAAAATATCCAAAACCCTGGCCAATGGTAAAGAAATGGTGCTGGGAACTTATACCCCTCTGCTGAATTATGTAGTATCGTTCACTGCCGTAAAGACCGGAGGTGATGATCCGCACACGTATACTTACTCGGCCCATAAATACTTCAATGTGACTCACATGGAGACCACAACCCTTTATGCAAATTACGATTTCTCCATTTCTGAGTAGCGTAGTATGAAAAAGTATATTCTGGCCGTCTGTACGGCCGTGATTCTGGTTTCCTGCGGAAAGCAGCCGGACGGGCCCTACGGTTTTGGCGGAGGGTTCAAGATGGGGACTGCGTTCGAATTTACAGCCAAATTCCCGGCAGATGCGCGAAGCGCCATTCTGGGTAACAGTTGGGCCGATGGGGACAGGGTTTTCCTGTTTTTGAAGGATATCACCACCGGGTATCTCCTGATGGTATATCATGAAGAAACATCCTCCTTTTCCGTGGAACCCCGTGGCAGCCTGGAAATGAAGGATATGCTTTACAACGGCCGTAAGATTGCCGCAGCCGTTTTCCTCCGTCAGGCTTCGGATGTCACCGCTTCCTATGCCGATGGCAAGTGGTCCTTCTCTCCGGTGCGGAACCTGCCTTTCTTTACGATGGGGGAGAGCTCCTACACTTTCAATCAGGACGGTTATGGCAATTATACTTTTTCGGGCACTATCGACGGCCTGTCGACCGGCCAGTCCTGGTCTTACCTGTATTGTTCCACCGTCTATGTGGAAGAACCGGAAGACGAGAAGTACTATCAGCTTTCAGAAGAGACCATGCAGCCTGTTCCGGGCATTGAAGCTGTGGGTACAGATGGAACAGTCTATCTTTCCAAGAAGGAAAAAGGCGACGGCATGGACGGTCTCATTGTCAAGAAGGATAAAAAAACCTATCGGGTCTATCTGGGTATCCATCACGATGCCATCAAGACCCGTATCGACGGAGTGGATAGCGGTTACGGCCACCTGTTCCTGATGAACTATGGAGACCATTCGCTGGCCCATTTTGAGCATGTGGACAATGATTTCATCTCAAACCCCTCCTTCGCGCTTCCCAAACGCCCTTCGGCCAGTTCGTCCGGCGGAAACGGCTGGTGGCCTTTCATCGCCCACAATAATAACTATGCCAAAGAGTCCGGTGTTCCCATTAACGGTGTTACCTGGGCCACTCAGAATGCGGGTGCCAATTATCCCTGGGAAGAGGGGGAACAATCCTCGTATAAGAATGCTTTAAACAAGGTCGCCAGCGGCTGGCGGCTGCCCAGTACGGAAAAGAAGGATTTTACCAGCCTCACCATCGGGACCACTCTGTATTGGACCTATGTCCATGGAACGCCCGGTTATATTGTCATGGATTCCAAGAACAAGGCAGATCCGTTTATCTTCATTCCCACCAATAGCTCTTATGCCTTACAGTACTGGGGAGACACCCATACCTGGACAGAAGGGGAGGGGGAGGATGCAAAGGAGAAGATGCAGAATCATTTGCTCCACGTAGATGCCATGTTCTTTAAAATAGATACCATGGACACTTACGAATACAGGGATGGCACGTCACTCATTAATCTTCGTGCTGTGAAGGATTAGCCCATGGAAAAAGCCGTATGCCGATAAGCGGTTGATTTTAATTGAGACGTCTAACAGCTGTTGTTCCGTCCTCACGTTTTTTCCTTTCCTGTATCGCTTCCCGTCCTCTGGCGTTTCTGGTCAGGCGCTGAAGTGTTGCAGGTCAAGCCCTGAAGTGTCGCGGGTCTGCAGAAAATAGCTGACCTGCAACGCAAATCGGCCTTCTGTGCTTTCTGACGTTACAGGTTGGCCTTTTTTTGCAGACCTGCCACGCTTTGTGCCCTCACCTGCTACATTTAACTCTTGGAACCCTTCGCCTGCCAGACTTGTAACGGGGGGTACGCACTACTTAACGAAAATAAGTGCGACCTCTTTTTTACGATTGTCATATAAAAACGTTAAAAAACGGAAGAAACAGATAATAAATCGTTTGAAACGAAAAACTGGCTTGCCGGTGAACGGTGAGGTGTCTATTTTTGCAAGCGGTTGCTGATCATTCGAAGTTGGCACTTATTCATTCATCACAAATAAAAAAAACAGACACAGTCATGAAAAAGTTTCTGGAAGTCCTTGTGGACGATGATGGCAATTTGCATCTTAATACCGATTATGAGTTCGCCGATTCTGTGGAAAACCCGCCTACAGACATGAATAAATTCCAAGAAGAGAATGACCTGCTGCTCAAGCAAGCGATCCGTGGTGTTGTAAATGCCTTATGGAAAGAGAGAAAACTCAATGTAAGTAAGGCCATCCGGTACCTTTCCATGGCAGAGATTATCTCTGATGTCCAGCCTTATGACAATGCAGAACAATTGTGGAGCGCGATGATGTTTTACTTTATTCCGCACTATGAAAAGTTCTCGACACAGTTGAAGAAACCCTATGGGTTCAATCCGTCAAGGGTGATCCGTCCCATGACATTCGGGTCCTTCCCCGGCTGCAGCACCATGCCCATCAGTGGATTCGGACCCAAAAAGAACTAGTCATGGCTTTTCAGCGAATCGTGATGCGTCCACTGCCCGACAGGCGTGTCCGGAAAGTCTATCCATTCCATATCAGTTTAGAGGGAATGGAGACCACGCTATTGTGCCGGGATGATGAAGATTATGACCATCTTGAGAAGTGTTTCTATGTAAGCGCCTGGAAAAGCAATTGTCTGGTTATCGTTGAAATTGCCATGTCTAATCATGGACATTGCGCCATTTTGGCCGAAGATATGGAGACGGCATTTAAGGCAGGAACGCTAATAAAAAAGCGGCACTCTCAATATCTGGCTTGGAAATACGATGAAAAAGGGATACTTGCCCGATCGGATTTGAGCGTAAAGTATTTGGACTCAGACTGGTATGTTCGGAATACTTTGGCTTATATTCCTCGTAACGCCATGGATGCCGGAGCCCGGGTGGAGGACTATCGCTGGTCGGCTTATCGGGGCCTGTTCACCGGAGGACGAAGTTCGGCCGCTTTGCGTCGGGTTTCGGATTTGAGCAGGCGGGAGCGCAATTCATTGTTCCATACGCACGATGATTTGGGGAATGTTCCGTGGCTCATTAATGCAGACGGGAATATCGAGCCTGCCAGTGCGTGTGACTGGCAGTATCTGGAAAATGCATTTAATAACGACCAGGCTTTCTTCTTAAAAACCATCGGGAGCGTCAATCAGGCACAGATGAGACAGATGCTTGTTATCAATGGCCGGGAACGGCAAACGGATACGGAGATGTTGGCCGTAATTAGGAACCTGGCCGATAAGTGGTATGGCAAAACCCTTGTAGAACTCACTCCGGAAATGAAAGCTAGGATCCTTCCATATTTGTATCGCTCATACAATACCTCTATTCCTCAACTGGCCAGGTGCTTATGTCTTCCTCGGGATGTAATTGCCGATTTGCTTCCGACCAAACGTACTTTGTGATGCGTCACTGTGCCGTTAAACATGGCCGATTGTCGCGTGTGCCGCTAACGATTTTGAGCGGCTGGTCCGCTTGGCAAATCAGGTGCTGAAGTGTAGCAGGTCAAGTCCTGAACTGTTGCGGGTCTGCAGAAAACAGCTGACCTGCAACGCAAATCGGCCTCCTGTGCTCTCTGACGTTACAGGTCGGCCGTTTTTTGCAGACCTGCCACGCTTTGTGCCCTCACCTGCTACGTTTTGTAGTTTCGGGAGAAATATGTACCTTTGAATATGGAGAAATTCGTATCTACCCTCAACGACATAGTCTGGAACCCGGGACTGGTGGGGCTCCTGCTTTTTGCCGGACTGTATTTCTCCATCCGGACACGTTTTGTGCAGGTGCGGCGTTTAGGGCTCATGCTACGCTCGCTCTTTGGCAAGAATGCCGGGGAAAAGAGCGGCATTTCCTCCTTTGAGGCCTTCTGTATCGCGCTGTCCGGGCGTGTGGGTACGGGAAACATCGTGGGTGTGGCCACGGCCATTGCCTTCGGCGGTCCTGGCGCTGTGTTCTGGATGTGGGTGGTGGCTTTCCTGGGGGCGTCCACGGCCTTTGTGGAGTCCACGCTTTCCCAGATGTACAAGTTCAAGCACTCCAGCGGCTACCGGGGCGGTCCGTTCAGCTTCATTGAGGACGGCCTGGGTAAGCGGGTGCTGGGTATTGTGTTTGCAGCCATCACTATCCTCAGCTGCGGCTTCTTCCTTACCACCGTGCAGGCCAACGGCGTATCCATGGCCATGGCCAACGCCTTCCCGGTGCCTCCGCTGGCAACCGGAATAGCCCTAGCGGTAATCCTGGGCGTGGTGGTTATCGGCGGGGTGAAGCGCATCGCCAAGGTGGCCTCTATCGTTACGCCTTTGATGGCTTTCGGTTATATTATCATGTCGCTGGTGGTGGTGGTTTTCCATATCCAGGACGTACCGGCGGTGTTCGTCACCATTTTCAAGAGCGCCTTCGGCATCACACCTGTGGCTGGCGGCATCATCGGCACCACCATTGCCATGGGCGTCAAGCGCGGCATCTTCTCCAACGAAGCGGGGCAGGGAACCGGCGCCATCGTATCGGCCGCGGCCGATGTGGACCATCCCGCCCGGCAGGGCCTTGCACAGGCGTTTTCCGTGTATGTGGATACCCTCCTGGTATGCACGGCAACGGCCCTTATGATTCTCACTTCCGGCACCTACAACATCATTGATTCGGCCACGGGAGAACTGCTGGTGGCCAATGCGCCGGAGCTGGGCAACAACTACGCCGGCTTCACTCAGGGTGCCGTGGACACCGTTTTTGCGGGCTTTGGCAGCCAGTTCATCTCCATCGCCATGGTATTCTTTGCCTTCAGCACCATCATGGCCTATTATTTCTATGCGGAAACGGGCATCATCTACCTCTTCCGCGGAAAGGACCAGCGTAAGGAAAAGTGGGTGATCCGCATCTTCCAGGCCATCATGATTGCCGCGGTGGTCTTCGGCGCGGTACGCGAGGCCGACCTGGTCTGGACCCTGGGCGACATAGGGGTGGGCCTCATGGCCTGGGGCACCGTTGTCTCCATCCTCATCCTCTGTCCCAAGGCCCTCAAGGCCCTGAAAGAGTTCGAGAACAAGGTCCAACAATAGCATTGTTTTTTCTAAAATAATTGCTACCTTTGCACCACACATAAGCGCGACGGCCTGGTAACGGTCGTCGGCTCGTTTTTTTGACAACAACAAAAAACACTAAATAAAACTATGGCAATTGAATACATGACTCAGGCCGGTCTGGACAAGCTCAAGAAGGATCTTGCCGATGCTCTGGCACAGCGCCCCGTGATCTCCGCAGCCATTGCGGAGGCCCGCGAGAAGGGAGACCTCTCGGAGAATGCGGAGTACGACGCAGCCCGGGACGCCCAGGGACTCCTGGAGGTGAAGATCGCCCGCCTCAAGGAGAAGGTGGCCAATGCCCGCGTAATCGACGAGAGCAAGCTTTCGGCCGATACCGTGCAGCTCCTTTCCAAAGTGAAGGTGAAGAACCTCACCAACAAGATGGTAATGAATTTCCAGATTGTTCCGGAGAGCGAGGCAGACTTCACCAAGGGCCTGCTGGCCGCTACCACGCCCATCGGTAAGGCTCTTATGGGCCATTCCAAAGGGGAAGTGGTGGATGCTCAGGTCCCCAGCGGTGTCATGAAGTTTGAAATCCTGGAAATCTCTCTGTAAGATGGCAACCATTTTCACCAAGATCGCCAAAGGCGAGATTCCGTCCTACAAGTGCGCGGAAAGTGAGGATTTCTACGCCTTCCTGGACATTTCCCCGCTGGCCAAGGGCCATACCCTGGTCATCCCCAAGAATGTGGAGGACGACTATATTTTCCACCTGGACGAAGCCACTTACGAGGGCCTTGTAAAGTTTGCCCGCAAGGTGGCCATCGCCCTCAAGGCCGCTGTCCCCTGCAAGCGGGTAGGCGTTGCTGTCCTGGGCATGGAAGTGCCTCATACCCACATCCATCTGGTGCCCCTCCAGACAGAGGGAGACATGGATTTCCGTAAACCTAAGCTGCAGTTGGAACCGGCCGAAATGGCTTCCATCGCCAGCGCAATCCTTGCCGAATATGAGAAGCTTTAGCCGTATTATCGCCATCCTTGCGGCTGCTGCCGCCCTTGCTTCCTGCGTGGGCAAGAATACCGTTATCAGCGGCGTTGTGGCCGACGGCGGAGACAAGCAGCTTGCCGTCAAGCTCCTGGACGTGAACCGCTACCAGCTCCTGGACAGCGTAAAGACCAATGCCGGCGGTTCCTTCAGCTATCAGCTCAATCTCAAGGAAGGCCGTCCGGAGTTCATTTATCTGTTCTACGGAAACCGCCAGATTGCATCCCTGCTGCTGCAGAAGGGAGACCATGTGATTGTGCGCACGGACACCCTGGGCGCATATAGCGTGGAAGGCTCTCCGGAGTCCAACAAACTGCAGGAAGTGGAGAATGCCCATAACAAGATTATCCGGGAACTTTCCCGGATCCTGGAGCGGGAGAGCAATCCGGAAGCATCCATCAACCGGGCCTATGTGAATTATTACAGGGATCGGGTTAAGTATGTGTTAACCAACTCCCATTCCCTCACCGTGGTGCCGGTGCTGTTCCAGCAGCTCAACGACGGCCTGCCGGTCTTCAACCAGGCCACGGACGGTATCATCATGCGGAATATCTGCGACTCCCTAAAGACCGTGTATCCGGAGTCCCGTTATGTGAAGGCCCTGGAAACGGAGGCCAAGCGCCGCATGGATATGTTGGAAGTGAACAGCCGTCTCCAGCAGGCCGAAGAAGTATCGTTCATAGACATTGCACTGCCGGGTCTGGACGGTCAGATCAAAAAACTTAGCGAGGTACCCGCCAAAGTGACCATGGTGTATTTCTGGTCCTCCACGGCGGAGCAGAAAATGTTCAACCTGGACGCCCTGGTCCCGCTTTATGAGGAATTCCACGGCAAGGGTTTCGAGATTTATTCCGTAGCTTTGGATGCCGATAAGACGGCCTGGGCCAGCGTGGTCCGCGGCCAGAAACTCCCTTGGGTGAACGTATGCGACACCCAGGCGGAGCAGTCCAAATATGTAGGCCTTTACGGAATAAATAGCTTGCCGGTAATGTGGTTCCTCCTGGACGGGGAAATAGATCCCGACGCACAGGTCAAGGATCTTGCCGGTCTCCGGGCATATCTCCGGAAAAAGCTCTAGAACAGTTTCTTACGGGAAACCGTAGCAATGAAATCCTTAAGGTAGAAAGGTTCGAAGTACGCAAGGTCTTCGAACCTTTTTTCTTGCCAGGCCGCCTCGGCGAGGGGAGCCATGGCGCTGGCCAGGGGATCGGCCTCCTGGAAGAAGGCATTGGGCGAAGTGAGCACTTCCCGGCACTTGAGGGCACCGTCGCCAATGAAAAGGACCGGCCCTTCGGCAAGTTCCCCGGCAAAGGAATCCGGGCCGATGACCTTGGCTTCCACCTCCGTAAGCGGCTTTCCTTCAGGGGAGAACACGGCGGTGTAAACTTCCATCCGGCGGGCGTCTATCATGGGGATGATATACTTAAGATTCTTCGCTTCGCTCAGAATGACAGAATTCGCCAAAATTTCCAGCGTGCCTACGCTTAGCAGCGGAATGCCGGCGCCGAAGCAGAGGCCTTTAGCGGTGGAAACGCCCACCCGGAGGCCGGTGTAGGAGCCCGGGCCCTTGCTCACGCAGACGGCGTCACAGTCGGCCACGGAAAGGCCTGCGTCATCCAGTACCTCCTTCACCAGCGGAGCAGCCAGGGAGGCCTGCTGGCGGGGCTCCGTGCAAACACGTTCCGCTATCACCTTCCCATCGGCCGAGAGGGCTACGGAAAGGGTTGAAGTGGAGGTTTCCAGTAAAAGAATCCGGGCCATACTATGCTGCAACGGGAGGGGTGGAGGTGACCAGCTGTTTGAGGAAGGGGAAGATGAAATAGCCGAAGTCCTTGAGGAGGTTATACACCACCGAGGTGGTGAGGATATCGCTTTTAACCAGCCCGAACTGGGTATTCACCGTGTCGAAGAGAATGATTAAGACACCCAGCACAACAGCCGTGACAAGGACGGCCGATACTACGCCCAAAACCTTGTTGAGCCAACCCAGAAGGGCCATTTCAATCACTTTGGTGAGGAGCTTGGCCAGGATTAGCACCACCAGGCTCACAACCACCAGAATCACCAGAAAAGCCACCACTTTAAGGACGGCTTCCGGGATGGTGATATATTTCTGCAGTACTTCGCTCACGGGCCCCAGGAACTTGGAAGCGGCCCAGATGCTGAACACAATGCCAACCAGGGCGATGGCCTGCTCCAGGAATCCTTTGGAGATGCCTCGGATGATCCCCGGAATGAACAGGATGAGGAGTACAATGTCTAAGGTGTTCATATTGATAGTCCCAATAATAATTCTTATCTTTGCAGACTTAAAACTGTATGCAAAAATAGGCAAAAAATATGACATTCAAAGAATATAAGGGCCTGGACCTTACGGAAACGGGCAATGTTGTTCTGGAGAGGTGGAAAAAGATCCACGCCTTCGAGAAATCGCTGAGCGTTCGCGAGGGGGCTCCGGAATTCATTTTCTTTGAAGGTCCTCCTTCGGCCAACGGCATGCCGGGCATCCATCACGTGATGGCCCGTTCCATCAAGGATGCCATCTGCCGCTATAAAACCCAGACGGGTTACAAGGTGAACCGCCGGGCCGGATGGGACACCCACGGCCTGCCGGTAGAGCTGGGCGTGGAAAAGAAGCTGGGCATCACCAAGGCCGATATCGGCTCCAAGGTTAGCGTGGAAGAATATAACGCCACCTGCCGTAAGGAGGTGATGAAATATACCAAGGAGTGGGAAACCATGACGGAGCGCGTGGGTTACTGGGTAGATATGAAAGACCCGTACATCACGTACGACAACCGCTACATTGAAACCCTCTGGTACCTGCTCAAGGATATCTACAACAAGGGACTGCTCTATAAAGGCTATACCATCCAGCCGTATTCGCCCACGGACGGCACCGGCCTCAGCTCCCATGAGCTCAACCAGCCGGGCTGCTACAAGGATGTGAGCGATACAACCGCCACCGTACAGTTTGAAGTTATCAAGGACGGTGCTTCCCAGCCCCTCTTCGGCACGGAAGCCTTCCCTGTGTATATCCTGGCCTGGACCACTACGCCGTGGACCCTGCCTTCCAATACCGCCCTCTGCGTAGGTCCGGACATTGAATACATCCGCGTACTTTCCTTTAACCCGTATTCCGGACAGCCGGCCGTCTATGTGCTGGCCAAGGAACTGCTGGGAGAATGGTTCAATCCCAAGGGAGAGAACCAGCCGCTGGAAAGCTATGTGAAGGGAGACAAGATTGTGCCCTACAAGGTGCTGGAAGGCTGCTGGAAGGGAAAGGACCTGGTGGGCATCCGCTATCACCAGCTCATCCCGTGGTTCAAGCCCAACGGAGACGCATTCCGCGTAATTCCCGGAGACTATGTAACCACAAGCGACGGTACCGGCATCGTGCATATAGCCCCCACATTCGGTGCGGATGATAAGCGCGTGGCCGCAGCCGCAGGCATCGGCGCCATCATGCCCATCGACAGGGACGGCAATCCGCAGGCCCAGGTGGACCGCCAGGGCCGCTTCATGCGCCTGGAAGACATGGATCCCGCCTGTGCCGCCACAGTGGATCCCTCTTACAAAGAGTATTCGGGCCGATATGTAAAGGCCGGCTACAAGCAGTATTTCGAGCATGTGGAGGAAGAGGGTACGCTGGACATTGACCTTTGCGTAATGATGAAGGCCGACGGCCGTGCGTTCAAGGTGCAGAAGCATGTGCATAATTATCCGCACAGCTGGCGCACGGATCTCCCGGTGCTCTATTATCCGCTGGACAGCTGGTTCATCAAGGCATCGGCCGTGAAGGACCAGATGGTGGAGCTTAACAAACAAATCACCTGGAAACCCGCTTCCACCGGAACCGGCCGCTTCGGTCAGTGGCTGGAGAACATCCAGGACTGGAACCTCTCCCGTTCCCGCTATTGGGGCACTCCGCTGCCCATCTGGCGCACGGAAGACGGCAAGGAGGAGATTTGCATTGGCTCCGTAAAAGAGCTTTACAATGAAATAGAAAAAGCGGTTGCTGCCGGCGTTATGCCTTCCAATCCTTTGAAGGACAAGGGCTTCAACCCGGAGGACCAGAGCCTGGAGAATTATAATAAGATAGACCTGCACAGGCCGTACATGGATTCCATTTATCTGGTGTCCAAGACCGGCCGCAAGATGACGCGGGAAACGGACCTCATCGATGTGTGGTTCGATTCGGGTGCCATGCCGTATGCGCAGGAAGGCCTCCGCAACCTGGGAAGCCCCAAGTTCGGCGCCACGGCAGACTTCATTGCCGAAGGTGTGGACCAAACCCGCGGCTGGTTCTATACCCTGCACGCCATCCACACCATGGTAAGCGGAACGCCCGCCTTCAAGCGCGTGATTTCCAACGGTTTGGTGCTGGACAAGAACGGCAACAAGATGAGCAAGCGCCTGGGCAACGCCGTGGATCCGTTCATGGCCCTGGACACCTATGGTGCCGATGCCCTGCGCTGGTACATGCTAACCAATGCGGAACCCTGGGACAACCTCAAGTTCGACGAGGGCGGTGTGGCCGATGTTCGCCGCAAGTTCTTCGGCACGCTCTACAACACGTACGCCTTCTTTGCCAGGTATGCCAATATTGATGGTTGGGAGATTCCCGGTCAAGCCGGGAATGACGTCATGCCCGACCCCGATCGGGCATCTCAGACGGAGCTGGATAAATGGATTGTTTCCAAGCTCAATACGGTTATCCGGGACGTGCGGGCTGCGTATGAGGATTACGACGTAAAGACTGCCGGGCGTATCCTGGAGGCCTTTGTGTGCGACGATGTGTCCAACTGGTACGTGCGTCTTAACCGTTCCCGTTTCTGGGCCGGTGAGATGACGGCCGATAAGAAGGCCGCGTACGAAACGCTTTATCGGGTCCTGGTGGATGTGGCCATCCTGGCCGCTCCAATCGCCCCGTTCTATATGGACCAGCTCTACTGCGATTTGGTTCCCGGTGCAGAATCCGTGCATTTCACCCTTATGCCGATGGCCGATGAAAAGGCCATCGACGCGGCCCTGGAAGAGCGCATGGCGCTGGCCCAGCAGGCTACGTCCCTCATCCTGGGTATTCGAAAGAAGGTTAACATCCCCGTGCGGCAGCCGCTGCAGAAGGTGATGATCCCCGTAATCTCGGAGAAGGTGCGTGCTGCGCTGGAAGCCGTGAAGGGCATTGTCCTTCCGGAAGTGAATGTGAAGGAGATGGAGTTCGTGGAGGACACCAGCGGGATCATGACGCTCAAGATCAAGCCCAATTTCAAGGTGCTTGGTAAGACCTACGGTGCCCGCATGAAGGAGATTGCCGCGGCTTTCGCCACCCTGGAGCAGCCCGTGATTGCCGCCATCCAGAAGGCCGAATCGGCCGGAGAAACCTATACCCTGGCCCTGCCGGGCGGGGACGTGGTCCTGAATCCCGGAGACTATGCCATCGCTTCCGAAGACGTGGAAGGCTGGCAGGTGGCCAGTGAAGGCTCCCTCACCGTGGCGCTGGACGTGGAAGTGACGCCGGAGCTTCGCCGGGAAGGCCTTTCCCGTGAACTGGTGAACCGGATCCAGAATCTCCGCAAGAGCTCCGGATTTGAGGTGACGGACCGCATCCACACCGTTGTGTATGCCAATGATCCTGCCCTGGCCGATGCCCTGGGCGTTTATGCAGACTATGTGAAAGCGCAGACCCTTTCCCTTTCCATCGGCCTGGAGCCCTTTGAAAAGGCTCCCGCAGAGGCCGCCGAGGTGGAATGGATGGAAGGGACCATCAAGATAACAGTCAAAAGATAACTAAAACGCTAACTAATATGGAAGAAAACACCAAAACCCGCTATTCTGACGAGGAACTTGAAGAGTTCCGCGCCATTATCAACGAGATGCTGGACAAGGCCCGTGCGGAGTACGCGACCTTGCGTGAGGTAGTTACGCACGCGGGCGGAAACGACATCCTGGACACTGCTCCCACCTTCAAGACGGTGGAGGACGACGGTGCTTTCCAGCTTTCCAAGGAGGAGGCCGGTGCCCTCGCTCAGCGTCAGTATAAGTTCATCCAGAATCTGGAAGCTGCCCTGGCCCGCATTGAGAACAAGACCTACGGCATCTGCCGCGTAACCGGCAAGCTCATCCCCAAGGAGCGCCTGCGCCTGGTTCCGCACGCCACCACCACGGTGGAAGGAAAAGCCATCCTGGAAAAGACCGGCCGCAAGTAAGGTCTTATGAAGGCAAAGAACAGAGGCCGATTCCTGCTCATCCTGGGCATCCTGCTGGTTGTCATCGATCAGGTTGTCAAAATCCTGGTCAAGACCCACATGACGCTGGGGGAGAGCATCCCCGTGCTGGGCAACTGGTTCCAGCTGGTGTTCGTGGAGAACAAGGGCATGGCCTTCGGTCTGTCCTGGGGAGGCGCCTTAGGAAAATACCTTCTCACCATTTTCCGGATTGCACTTTTCGGCTTCCTTTGCTGGTGGATCGCCAAACTGGTTAAACGGCAACCTGCCGTCCCCACCGGTGTGCTGGTAGGGCTTACGCTCATTACTGCCGGCGCTTTCGGAAATATTGTGGACTGCCTGTGTTACGGCCTCATTTTCAGCCAATCCACCTATGAAACGGTGGCTACGCTGGGAAGTTACGCCCCCTTCATGCAGGGCAAGGTTGTGGACATGTTCTACTTCCCCCTGTGGACCTGGCCGGACTGGGTCCCCTGGCTGGGCGGACACATCTTCTTTGAGCCGGTGTTCAATTTTGCCGACAGCTGTGTAACCGTAGGAGCCATTTACCTGGCTCTGTTCCACTGGAGGTTTTTTGCAAAGGATTAATTTTGTATCTTTGCAGCCGCTTTGGAGGATTGGCCGAGTGGTCGATGGCGGCAGTCTTGAAAACTGTTGTACCGCAAGGTACCGGGGGTTCGAATCCCTCATCCTCCGCAATTATTAAAGTCCGGACAGGCTTGCTTGTTCTGGACTTTTTGTTATCTTTGTATTCACTAAAACGATTAATCACTATGGAATACAGGGAACTTGGGAAAACCGGGCTGAAAATCTCCAGCCTGTGCTATGGTGCCTCGTCGCTGGGCAGCGTTTTTCACGAAACCAAAGAGGCCGAAAGCATCAAGGCCGTGGAGGCTGCCGTTGAAGGTGGCATCAACTTCATCGACGTCAGTCCGTACTATGGCCATTACAAGGCCGAAACTGTGCTGGGAAAGGCCTTGAAATACATTCCCCGGGACAAGTATTACCTCAGTACCAAAGTGGGCCGCTACGGCAAGGACGGGGTGAATACCTGGGACTATTCGGCCCGGCGCGCCACGGAGAGCGTGTACGAGAGCATGGAACGGTTGGGGATAGACCACATAGACCTCATCAATGTCCACGACATAGAGTTCCAGGCAGCCATGGAAGGCGGTCTGCAGAAGGTGGTGGACGAAACCCTGCCGGCCCTGGTGGAACTCAGGCGCAAGGGCGTGGTGGGCCACGTGGGCATCACGGACCTGCAGCTGGAAAACCTCAAGTGGGTGGTGGAGCATACGGAAGAAGGAACGGTGGAAAGCATCCTCAACTTCTGCCACTATTGCCTGAACGACGACGCCCTGGTGGATTATATGGATTTCTTCGAGCAGCACGGCGTGGGCATCATCAATGCTTCCCCGCTGGGAATGGGCCTGCTCTCCATGCGGGGCGTTCCGGACTGGCATCCGGCACCCAAGCCCCTGGTGGAGGCCTGCCACCAGGCGGCCCTTCATTGTGCCGATAAGGGCTATCCCATTGAAAAACTGGCTATCCAGTATTCCGTGAGCCATCCGCGCATTGCGGGTACGCTGTTCTCTTCGGCCAATCCGGAGAACGTGAAGAAGAACATCAAGTGGGTGGAAGAACCCATTGACTGGGAGCTTGTGCGGGAGGTTATGGAAATCATCGGCAATCAACAGCGCGTCACGTGGGCAAACTCATAATAGATGCACACAGCCATCTCTGGCTAAGGCAGGACACGACGGTGGACGGGAAACGCATCCTGTCCCTAAAGAACGGACGCAGCATCTTCCTGGATCAGGAAGTGCAGATGCTGCCGCCTTTCCTGATTGACGGAAAGAACACCGCCGAGGTTTTCCTTTCCAATATGGACTATGCCCAGGTGGGCGGTGCCGTGGTGGTGCAGGAGCTCATTGACGGCAACCAGAACCAGTACCTGGAACAGGTGCAGCAGCAGTATCCGGACCGCTTTTTCTGCATGGGAATGGCCTGGAATGCGGCCGAAGTGGATGCCGTGGCCGCGGCCGGGCTAAAAGGCGTTGCCATCCCCGGCCACCGCGTTAAAGAGCCGCTGGAGAGCCTGATGCCGGTCTTCAAGCGCATGGAGGAAAAGCAGTTAATCCTTTCCATGTGTCTGGCCGATGATGAGCGCCAGATTGCCCAGATGGCCGAAGTTATCCGGGAATGCCCTCGTCTGAAGGTGGCCATCGGCCATTTTGGCATGCCCACTACGGATTCTTTCCGCAGCCAGGTCCTGCTGGCCCGCGAAGGCAAAAACGTAATGATTGAGTCCGGCGGCATCACCTGGCTCTACAATCCGGAGTTCTATCCTTTCCCCACGGCCGTCCGCCGCATTCGGGAAGCGGCCGATTGGGTGGGCTGGGACCGTCTCATGTGGGGCTCCGACTATCCCCGCACCATCACCGCCATAACCTATAGGATGTCATACGACTTTGTGGAGAAATCGGCCGATATCACTGAAGACCAAAAGGCCCTTTTCCTGGGGCAGAACGCTATGAAATTCTACGGCTTCAAGAACCTGCCCGACCTTCCTTACATTAAAAACATGTCCGAATGAAAAAGTCCACCAAACTGGCCCTGGGCCTTATTTTCTGCCTGTTTTTCCTCTGGGCCATCAGCAGCAACCTGCTGCCCACGATGATCCGCCAGCTCATGAAAACCTGTGAGCTCAACACCTTCGAGGCCTCCTTTACGGAGAGTGCCTACTGGCTGGCCTATTTTATCTGCCCCATCCCCATCGCCATGTTCATGCGGCGTTACAGCTATCGGGTGGGCATCATTGCGGGCCTTCTCATAGCGGCCAGCGGCTGCCTGCTGTTCTTCCCGGCGGCACGGGTGCACAGTTATGGCATTTACCTTTGCGTGTTCTTTATCATCGCCGTGGGTATGTGCTTCCTGGAAACGGCCGCCAATCCCTATGTCACGGTCCTGGGAGAGCCGCAGACGGCACCTCGGCGCCTGAACCTGGCCCAGTCGTTCAACGGCCTGGGCGCGTTCATATCGGCCATGTTCCTGAGCAAACTGGTCCTTAGCGGACAGAACTTTACCCGCGAGACCATCCCGGCCGATTATCCCGGTGGCTGGGCCGGCTATATCCAGACGGAAACCGCTTCCATGAAACTGCCTTACCTTATTCTGGCGGGACTCCTCATTGCGGTTGCCATCCTGCTGGTGCTGGTGAAACTGCCCAAGGTGGCGGAAGAGGAAAACGATAAGAAAGGCGAGAAACTCATAGATTTCTCCACCCTTAAGAAGCCGCACCTGCGCTGGGGCGTCATTGCCCAGTTCTTCTACAATGGCGGTCAGACGGCCATCAACAGCCTTTTCCTGGTGTATTGCTGCACCTATGCCGGCATTGACGAGGGAACTGCCACCACATTCTTCGGCCTGTATATGCTGGCCTTCCTGCTGGGCCGATGGGTGGGCACCCTCATCATGACAAAGATATCCCCGGAGAAGATGCTCACTTTCTATGCACTGGCCAATGTGGTGCTGTGTGTAGTTATAGTAAGCTTTGGCGGCTATGTGGGCCTGTATGCCATGCTGGCGGTATCCTTCTTCATGAGCATCATCTATCCCACGCAGTTCTCCCTTGCCATCAACGGACTGGGTGAGCAGACCAAGTCCGGATCGGCCTTCCTGGTAATGGCCATCGTGGGCAACGCCTGCGTGCCGCAGTTCACCGCCTTCATCATGCACCGGAACGAGACCTTCTATCAGGTGGCCTATATTGTTCCCCTCATCTGCTTTGCCGTCTGTGCCTTCTACGGCTTTAAATACAAATCCCTGTTACAGAAATCATCCGTAGCGGAAAACCAATAATGAAAGCAATCCAAATATCTCATTCTCAGGAGCTGAGGATTATTGAAACGGAGGCTCCCAAGGCCCCCGGCGCAGGAGAAGTCCTGCTTAAACTGCAGTATGTGGGCTTTTGCGGCAGTGACCTTAACACCTTTATGGGCCGCAACACCATGGCGCTGGATCCCGTGATTCCCGGCCATGAAATTGGTGCCGTCATAGAGGCCGTGGGCCCCGGTGTGCCCGAAGGGCTTAAGCCCGGTCAGGTGGTTACCTGTAATCCGTATACCAGCTGCGGAAAATGCGCCTCCTGCCGCAACCGGCGGCCGAATGCCTGCCAGCACAACGAGACGCTGGGCGTACAGCGGAACGGTGCCATGCAGGAGTATATCCTCCTCCCTTGGGAGAAGGTGATCCCCGCCGGGAAACTGTCGGCCCGGGACAGTGCGCTGGTAGAGCCCATGAGCGTGGGTTTCCATGCCGTGAGCCGCGCTGGGGTGACGGATGCCGATGTGGTTATGGTAATTGGCTGCGGAATGGTGGGAATGGGTGCCATCGTACGTGCCGCCCTTCGCGGCGCCACCGTGATAGCGGCCGATCTGGACGATGAAAAGCTGGACCTGGCCCGGACGATGGGCGCCGCCTATGCCATTAACACCAGGCGGGAGAATGTCCATGAACGCCTGCAGGAAATCAGTGGCGGCATGGGCCCCGATGTGGTGATAGAAGCCGTGGGCAGCGTTCCCACTTATCAGATGGCCATCGACGAGGTGGCATTCACCGGCCGGGTGGCCTGCATCGGCTATGCCAAGGGGGAAGTGCCGCTCCAGACCAAGTACTTTGTGCAGAAGGAACTGGATATCCGCGGGTCCCGCAATGCCCTTCCGGAAGATTTCCTTTCCGTTATCCGTTACCTGGAAAAGGGAACCGCACCCGTGGAGAAGCTCATAACGCGGATTATCCGCCCCGGAGAGGCCCTGGGGACCCTTCAGTGGTGGAGCGCCAATCCCGGCAAGGTGTTCCGCATTTTGGTGGACTTCCGCTAGATTCCTGCATTTTTATTTGGTAGTTTCCGGAAAAGATACTACCTTTGCAATCCCCAATCAGGGGCGTAGCTCAGCTGGTTTAGAGCGCTTCAGTCACATTGAAGAGGTCATCGGTTCGAATCCGATCGTCCCTACCAGAAAACAGGCAACCAATCCGGTTGCCTGTTTTGCTTAAATGCCTGATACACTGATGTTTATACAAATACCCTGCTGTCAAAGTGCAGCAGGGTATTATCGTAAGTGACTGATTATTCTACTGTTACGGACTTTGCCAGATTCCTGGGCTGGTCCACGTTGCGGCCCTTGCTTACAGCAATGTAGTAAGCCAGCAGCTGGAGCGGGATGATGGAGATGATGGGCATGAGGCACTCCGCCGTTGCAGGGACCTCGATGCAGTAATCGGCCCGGTGGCGGAGCTGCTTGTCTCCTTCGGAGATAACGGCAATGATCTTTCCGCCGCGCGCCTTGATTTCCTCAATGTTGGAGACGGTTTTCTCGTAGGTATGGTCCAGCGTGGCAATGACCACGGTGGGCATCTCCGCATCTATGAGAGCAATGGGGCCGTGCTTCATTTCGGCCGCAGGAAGGCCTTCGGCATGGATGTAGGAGATTTCCTTAAGCTTGAGCGCACCTTCCAGGGCGGTGGGGTAGTTGTACCCGCGGCCCAGGTAGATGAAATTGTGGGCGTAGGTAAAGATGATGGCCAGTTTTTCCACGGCCGGAGCGGTCTCCAGGACTTTCCGGATGGTTTCCGGCAACTCCAGGATGGCGCCAGCCACCTGGTGGTAATAGTTCATGTCAATGGTTCCGCGCAGCTTGCCGATAACCAGCGCCAGCATGGCCATTACAGTTACCTGGCCGGTGAAGGCTTTGGTGGAAGCCACACCGATTTCCGGGCCCACATGGATATAGGTGCCCGAATCCGTTGCGCGTGCAATGGAAGAGCCAATTACGTTGCAGATGCCGTACACGAAGGCTCCGCAGCGCTTGGCAATCTCTATGGCCGCCAGGGTATCGGCCGTTTCTCCGGACTGGGAGACGGCAATGACCACGTCGTCGGGCTTTATGATGGGATTCCGATAGCGGAATTCGGAGGCGTACTCCACTTCCACGGGAATGCGGCACAGGTTCTCAATAAGATGCTCGCCGATGAGCGAAGCGTGCCAGGAGGTACCGCAGGCTACAAAGATGATGCGTCCTGCCTTGAGGAACTTCTCCTGATTGTCCAGCACACCGGAGAGGATGATTTCCCGGGTATCCGGGTTCACGCGGCCGCGGATGCAGTCCACCAGGGTATCCGGCTGCTCGTGGATTTCCTTGAGCATGAAGTGCGGGAAACCGCCTTTCTCCAGCTGGGAAATGGACATCTCCAGCTTCTGGATATCCACCTTGGAGGGTTCTCCAAAGAGGTTTTTAATCTGGAGGGGCTTTCCCTTTTCAATCACCGCCACCTCGCCGTCATTCAGGTATACGAACTTCTGCGTATAGTCAATGATGGAAGCGGCGTCCGAGCTTAGGAAATACTCTCCCTCGCCGATGCCGATGGCCATGGGCGAACTCTGCCGCGCAGCGATGATACGGCCTGTATCTCCGCGCTTGACCACGGCGATGGCGTAGGCGCCCACAACTTGCTGCAGGGCAATGCGCACGGCCTCTTCCAGCGAGCATTCATTGGTGTCCTGGATGTATTCAATAAGGTTCACCAGCACCTCCGAGTCCGTGCTGCTGCGGAAGGTATACCCATGCGAAATGAGCGCGTCCTTGAGCACGCGGAAATTCTCTATGATACCGTTGTGGATGAGGGCCAGTCGGCCGCTTTGGGAGAAATGGGGGTGGGCATTGGCGTCGTTAGGCTCCCCGTGAGTGGCCCAGCGGGTATGGCCGATGCCGATGGTGCTGGAAGTGTCTTTCCCCTGCAGGAAATGTTCCAGGTCGTCCACCTTACCTTTGCACTTGTACAGTTCAATCTGGCCGTCTTTTCCTACGAGGGCCACTCCGGCGCTGTCATAACCTCTGTACTCCAGCCTGTGCAGGCCTTTAATGATGACGGGACACGCCTGGCGTTCCCCGACATAACCAACGATTCCACACATAACCTCTTAGGCTTTGTGTGAGGACGTTACGGCGAACGCCCTTTCACTGTTTGTATACATGGCAGTAATAAATATTCAAACCGTAAGCAGAGCACGGCGGCCATCTGCTCACGGATTGCAAAGTTAATACTTTTTTGTATATGTTGTACCGGTTTTGGCGTGTTGTCAAGATTCAAAACGTCGCAGGTCTGTATTTTTTGGCTCACCTGCGACGCAAATCGGCCATACAGAGCGTATTCCGTCCCAGGTCGGCCGATTATTGCAGACCCGCGACGTTTTACTGGCCGACCTGCGCCGCTTTATCCCTCACTCACCAGGGATTCCGCTGCGCTTCGCTTGCGCTATCCCTCCCCGCCTGCGGCGGGGCTATGCAATAAGCCATCAAAAAACTGCGTTCAAGCAAGCTTGACGCAGTTTTTTGCTACCTTATTGCGGTGAGTGAGGGATTCGAACCCCCGGTACGGTCGCCCGTACACCTGTTTTCGAGGCAGGCTCCTTCAACCACTCGGACAACTCACCAGGGTTGGGGCTGCAAAGTTACAAATAAAATTTAACTCTGCAACGCCCTTTTACTTGAACCATTCCGTGAGATGGTCTTTGGCGTAGAGATAATACACCAGAAGGCCGATCCAGCTGGTGATGAGCACCAGGATGGCGGTAATGATCTTTCCTCCTACGGAGATGGGCTTCTTGAAAATGTCCAGAACGGCCAGTACTGCCAGTACGATACCGACGATGTAAATGATGCTTCCTAACATATTGTGTTTTGTTTAAAGGTTTTCCGAAATTCAAAGATACAAAAACTGCCGGAAAATGCAAAACCTTACGGCCGTTTGATCTTCCAGCCGATGGCCGCTATGAGGATGGACATCAGGGGCGAGATGATATTGAAAAAGCAGTACGGCGCATAGATGAGCGTGGGGACGGACAAGATGGTGGCCTGGGTCATGCCGCAGCTGGACCAGGGGAAAAGGGGAGAGGTCACCGTGGCCGAATCCTCAACGGAACGGCTCAAGAGCTTGTTTTCGTAGCCTTCCCGCTCGTACGTATTCCGGAAAATATTGGAAGTGAGGATGATGGACAGGTACTGGTCGCTTACCAGACCGTTCAGCGCGGTTCCCGTGGTTACGGTGGAAGCCACAAGGCCGGTGCGGGTGCGGGTGAGCGGCTCCAGGAGCTTGGAAAGCTGCCTTATCATGCCGCTGGCCTGCATGCAGGCGCCAAAGCACATGGCGCAGATTATGAGATACACCGTATTGAGCATTCCCAGCATGCCCCGGGACGTAAGGAGGGCATCCGTTGCCGCATTTCCCGTATCTATGGTAACTGTATTGTAAATGGTCTCGATGGTCCCTCCAAGCAGCACCCGGGCCTTTGATCCTTCCGTGATCCCAGACCCCACCTGATACACCAGTTCCGGCTGGAAAAACAGCGCCGCAATGGCTGCCGTAAGGGTGGAGAGGGCCAGCACCATGAGGGCCGGCATCCGCCGCCAGATCATGAGACCGGTGAGCACGGGAACAATAAAAAGCCAGGGCGTTATATGGAAATGCGTGGAGAGAACGTTTGTATAAACTTGAATATCAGACGCATCGGCTCCGGCGTGGGAAAGACCCAGGATGGTGAAGATAATCAGCGCCACAAGCATGGACGGACCGGTGGTGAAAATCATATAGCGGATGTGGTCGAAAAGGTGTACCCGGTTAAGGGAAGAGGCCATGACCGTGGTGTCCGACATGGGCGAAATCTTATCGCCGAAGTACGCGCCGGAGATGATGGCGCCGGCAATGACTCCGTCGCTGAATCCTTCGGCCCGGCCGATGCCCAGCAGGGCCACGCCGATGGTGGCGATGGTGGTCCAGGAGGATCCCGTCATCACCGAAACCACGGCGCAAAGCACGGCGGCGGTGAGCAGGAACACCTTGGGAATGATGATTTTAACTCCGTAATAGATGAAGGCGGGCACTACGCCGCTGACCATCCAGGTGCCGGAAATGGCTCCTATCAGAAAGAGGATTACGATGGCCGTGGTAACGTCTCCCACATTGGCTTTGATGGCGTTTTCAAAGTCCTTCCAGGGCGTCTTGTACAGCCACATGCTTAGCCAAACGCAGATGCCTGCGGCAAAGAGCAGCGCCACCTGCGAGGCCCCCAGGATGGCGTCCGAACCAAAGATGCTGATATTGAGGGCCAGCAGCCCCACCAGTACCAGGATGGGCACCAGCGCTATAATGGTTTTGGCTAATTCTTTCTTTTGCATCGGCCGCGAAGTTATGCAAAAATTATGTATAATTAATGCATAATATTCAAATCGGCCTATAAGAGTTCAAGGCCGATGCCGGGACGGTCCGGAAGGCGGAGTTTGCCGTCTATCACCTTTACGCCGGAGAAGCGGTCGTTGTCGATGAGTAGGTTCCCGTCCAGGTCGGCAAAATCCACGGCGGGGGAGAGCTGGGCGGCGGCGCTCACGGCGCAGGAAGTCTCCGTCATGCAGCCCACCATCACTTTCATGTCCAGCGCCCGGGCCATGGAGACCATTTTCCAGGCCTCGCGCATGCCCGTACACTTCATGAGCTTGATATTGATGCCGCTGAAGGCGCCTTTCAGCGCGGGGATGTCCTTCAGGCGCTGGATGGATTCATCGGCAAAGATGGGGAGGGGACTGCGCTCCGTGAGCCAGGCGGTGTCTTCCAGGCGGTCCACCGGGAGGGGCTGCTCCACCATCACTATGCCCTGCTCCTTGAGCCAGCAGATCTCTTCCAGGGCCTTGGAACGGTCTTTCCAGCCCTGATTGGCGTCCACGGCCAGGGGAACGTCCGTGACGGAGCGGATGGTGCGGATCATCTCCTTGTCTGTGTCCAGGCCCACTTTCACCTTGAGGATGTTGAAGCGTCCGGCGGTTTCCAGCGTCTTTTCCCTCACCACTTCCGGCGTATCTATGCCGATGGTGTAGGTGGTGGAAGGCGCTTTCTCCGGATCCAGGCCCCAGAGACGGTACCAGGGCTGGCCGATGAGTTTCCCCACAAGGTCATGCAGGGCAATGTCCACGGCGGCCTTTGCGGCGGAGTCGCCCGGAGAGAGACTGTCTATGTATGAGAGAATATCCTCCAGCTGGAAAGGGTCGCTGAAACGGGACAGGTCCACCTTCTGCAGGAAGGCCGATACCGTCTCTACCGACTGGCCCAGATAGGGCGGCATGGAGGCCTCTCCATATCCCGTAACTCCCTCATACTCAATTTCTACCTGAACGTCCGGCGTGGTGGTGCGACTATAGGATGCCACCGTGAAAGTATGCGTGAGCTTGAGCTCATACGGGAAGAACTTCAGATGCATCTTCCCGTCGCCTTTCACAATGTTGAAACGCTGCGGTCCCTGGCAGCCCAGCAGGCCGATGCCGGCCGCCGCCAGCGCAGTAGTTTTCAGGAAGTCACGTCTATTCTGCATAGTAGGGATTGGTTAGCGTGGTGTTAAGGCCTTCGTGCATGTCGATAAAGGGAAGGAAGTTGGTCCCGAAAAGGTAACGTCCTGCGTTGAAGGCATCGTAATCTGGCGCAGAAGGGTCCAGGCTGCCGATTTTCACCAATCCCAGGGAATGGATGAAGCGGCCTTCGCCCAGGTAGAACCCAACGTGGGAGACCTTGGGGGTGTCACCGTCCCATCGGCCGAAAAAGACCAGGTCTCCGGGCTTCAGCTGATCCTTTCTGTCAATGCGGACGCCCACCCTGGACTGCGGACCCGAGTCGCGCGGGGCGATGATGTCATGCATAAAAAGGACGGTGCGTACAAAGCCGCTGCAGTCCGTGCCCTTGGGGGACATGCCGGCCCAGATGTAGGGGAAACCCAGCATGCTTTTCGCGGTCTCAAGGATGGCCTTCGGGCTGTTGTCAAGTCCTCTGCGCCAGGCGTTTAGCTCTTGCCCATCGGCCTTGGGAAGATAGCCGGTGCGGCCGTCGGGGAACCCCACTTTCCAGAAGCTGCCCTTTTTGCCCAGCAGGCGAAGGCGGTCTCCGCCCACCACATCGGAAATGGTGGCGCCTTTCTTTGAGGCCCTGTCATAGACGGTTCCCATAAGGGAGGTCACCACCACCTTGGGGGCGGCGTTCCAGTCGCTGTAGTCTTCCTTGCTCAGGAGGGTGATGCCTTCGTAATGAACCCAGCCGGTATACGTGTCCGGCGTCTGGATGTGGCGCCAGTTGTTCTTCTCGGCCAGTTCCAAAACGTGCACAGGCGTGCCCAGAAGGGCCTGGGACACCATTTCGGCGTCAAAATCGGCCGTCCGGCGCATGTTGCACACGGAGATATTCACTACGCCGTATTGCTGAGCGGCGGCGGAAAGGCATAAAAAAATTGCCGCAAGAAAGGATGCAAGTCGTTTCATGCGGCAAATATAATAATTAATCGAAAAAACTAGAACACGTCGGGCTCGCCGGCTTTGGGTTCTTCGTTTTCGAAGCGGGGCTTGCGGGGGCGGTTGTCGTCCCGGCGTTCGCCGTCGCGGCGGGGTCCGCGGTCTCTGCGGTCGTTGCCGCCTTTGCGGTCACCGTCCCGGCGGGGTCCCCGGTCGCCATCGCGGCGAGGGCCTCTTTCACGCTTCGGCTCCACGTAGCCTTCCGGCTTTTCCGTGAGGGCGCGCATGGAAAGGCGCATCTTGCCGGTCTTGGCGTCAATCTCCAGGAGCTTGACATCCACCTCGTCACCCACCTTCAGCACGTCTTCCACCTTGTCGGTCTTGGTCCAGGCAATCTCGCTCACGTGGAGGAGGCCTTCCTTACCGGGCAGGATCTCGATGAAGGCGCCGAATTCCAGGATGCTCACCACCTTGCCGTGGTATACCTGACCGGCCTCGGGCACGGCGCAGATGCCTTTGATACGCTCCAGCGTAGCATCCATGGCCGCTTTGTCGGTGCCGAAGATATCGACCACACCCTTGGTGGTGCCGTCGCCGTTGTCCACCTCGTCGATGGTGATGGTGGTGCCGAATTCCTTCTGCATACCCTGGATGGTCTCACCGCCCTTGCCGATAACGGCGCCGATAAACTCGGCCGGGATCTCGATCTGGACCATGCGCGGCACGAAGGGTTTGTAGTCCTCGCGCGGCTCGGGGATGGTCTTGAGCATTTCGCCCATGATGTGGAGGCGTCCCTGACGGGCCTGCTCCAGGGCTTTCTCCAGCACTTCGTAGCTGAGGCCGTCCACCTTGATGTCCATCTGGGTGGCGGTGATGCCGTCCTTGGTGCCGGTTACCTTGAAGTCCATGTCTCCCAGGTGATCCTCGTCGCCCAGGATGTCGGTGAGGATGGCGTAGCGGTCGTTGGGGCGTTCTGCGTCGGTAATCAGGCCCATGGCCACACCGGCCACCGGCTTCTTGATCTTGACACCGGCGTCCATCAGGGCCAGGCAGCCGCCGCAGACGGAAGCCATGGAGGAGGAACCGTTGGATTCCAGGATATCGGAAACTACGCGTACGGCGTAAGGGAATTCGGGAGCCGTGGGAATCACGGGCTTGAGGGCGCGCATGGCCAGGTTGC
>CAMHKD010000017.1:0-33103 GCA_946185645.1 uncultured Bacteroidales bacterium | reverse complement strand
TATATCGTTCACGATGCAAATATACAACTTTATTTTTATATCGCAAGCGATATTTCAAAAAAATGTTAAAAAACTTGCTTTGTTCTGATGAAATGCCCCTCCTGAACGGCGGCAAAGGTAGCGATAGCCGCCACGATGGAAACAGGAATCACAGACCAATACATTGCCGGGACCGCCAGAAAAAGCAGTAATCCGGTCACATTGCAAAACAGCAGGCCGATGGAGCCTGCTATTCTGAGCGCCGATATGACATTGGGCAAATGCTTCACGCCTTTTTACCGCTGCGACCGCTGGTACTCGCTGTCCAGGGGGAGCTTGTTGTAGGTGGGGGTGGCAACGGCGGCGGGCTCGTAGCCATCGGCCCGGCCGAAGACGGTGAAGTCTATGATTCCCAGCGGAGCTTCTTTGGGCCAGTCCGTGACGGTAAGGCGCACGAAGCGGGCGCGGACGGCCGGGAAGTCATCGTAGAAGGTGTCCCGGGGCGTTTCATTGCCCGTCTTGTCCAGTACAGTTGTGTAGTTCTCCCCATCCATAGATACCTCCAGCCGGTACTTGTACACCGGAAGAGAGCCTCCTCCAAAGCCGAAGCCGCGTCGGCCGCCGCCACCGAAGAGGACGCGCATTCCGTCCACGGAGAACAGCTGCACCACATCGAAGCGGGTGGCCGGGGACAGCTCCACGGTAAGCTGAGGCGCCGGATCATCGGCCGCAGGACGCCAGAGCGTGCCGCTGTAATTGTCCACTGCATAGGCTGCCGGATAGCCGGGCTCCTGGGAAGAGGCCTTGGAGAGTGCGTTCATCGCATTCACCTTGTTGATGGTAACGGGGATGGAACGCTCACGGGCAGCGGCGCCGGGAGCGGGCTGCGGGGAATCCGTCACGGTCACGGACATGAGCCCGTCCTCGTCGAAACAGACCTTGTCCATGCCGATACGCCGGCCTCCCGGTGGATTGGACAGTACGATGGTATAGAACTGCCACCACTCCCCGTCCGGTCCCTGTACGATGGAGCCGTGGGCCGTTCCGGTGACCAGGCCTTCCGTCTTGCGGAGCAGCGGATTGTTGGCGGCATAGGTGTAAGGGCCCAGCGGCGAGGTGGACGTATAGTATCCTTCGGCATAAGTCTTCCACTGCGTGCCGGAGGCCGAATATTCCAGATAATAGATGCCGTTCCGCTTGATGACCCACGGGCCTTCAATCCATGCAACGCCCGGATACTCATTCATTTCCCCATAACGTTCCCACGCATGCATGGGGTTGAAGCCAAAGAGGTGGGTGGGCTTGTCCATGAAACGGGTAAGGTCCTGGGGATCCAACTTCACCCCGTAGATGCCGCTGATGCCGCGTCCGGGCCAGAAAAGGTACGGCTGGCCGTCGTCATCCACATAAATCTTGGTGTCAAAACCACCGTTCCAGCCGTCCTCCACGGGACCGGTATTCTTGAAGGGGCCCAGGTCTTTGAACGGACCCAGCGGACTGTCGGAAACAAACAGATTGTCGTTATTGCCGGAAAGATAGAACTTGCCGTTGTACTTCACAACATCCGGGGCGACAGGAACGCCCTCTACCCGGTGGAAGTCCCAGTTCAGCAGGTCTTCTGACACCCAGGCGCCGCCGCCGGTGCAATACATATAATACTTTCCGCCCTCCTGAATGACAGTTACGTCTCCGGAGGCATTACCGCCCGGGCCGATGGGCATGGGCAGCGGATTGCAGTAACGGGGCTGGGCCATGGCGGCCGTTGCAAGAAGGCCTGCCAGCAGGAAGAAAAGGCACTTTTTCATATTACGCGAGGGTTATTGATTACGGGTCCAAAGGGTCTTGCGGGGCCACCTGGGCGGCTACCGGAAGCGGATAGAACTCCACCTCCCGGGCGCTCAGGCGGGAGCCCAGGGTGAAGGGCAGGGTGAGCATCTCCCGGCGGCAGGTATTGAGGAAACCGGGGCCGGTTACATAGTTGATATGTTCTTCCCCGGAGGTGATAATGCCAGGCTTGTCCATGGGTATCCCCTGCCGAAGCATAATGCGGGCGGTATTCCGGATATTGGTGGTGGTATGGCGCGCATGCGGTTCCGCAATAATGGCTTCCTCCGGGATGCCGCAGACGTCCATTAGGTATTGCTTCATTTCTTCGGCCTCCGAATACGGGGTTTTGAAAGGATGGACACGGCCGCCGCTCACCACAATGAACGGCGCTTTCCCTTCCTTAAACAGTTTGGCGCCGTACCAGGCGCGGAGACGGCTCTGGGCACTGATGGCCTCCCCTTCCCGCTCTGGGCCACAGCCCAGCACCAGGATTACGGAATAAGGATAATCGGCCCAGCGGGTTTTGCCGATGGCCTTATATGACTTTTGGTTGATGCCGCTTTCCATGGGCTCAAAGTCCGCCGCTTCGAAGCGGCCGTTGGCGTCCAGCCAGGCGAGGACGCTTTCCAGCGTGACGGCATAGAAGGACCTGTCCTTTGCCTCCGCCAGTACATTGGTCCAGGCCAGGTTCCGTACATAGGCCATCTCCGCACCGTCCGGCGAGGAAGTGATGCCGTCAATTTCGGCATAACGCGGGGTCTTCCCCAGCGCATGCACGTCCAGCACATGGTTCATGCCCATGGCATCCTGCACCCAGGCCGACCATAGGAAATCGGCATCGGGCAAATCGTTGAAAATGCTATAGCAGCCCTGCTCTTTAAGCTCTTTCACTAAGGCCGACAGACTCCCCGCCAGCTCTCCCAGCCGATGGGCCGAAAGATCCGTCTCCTCCTCCGTAAATCGGCACAGTTCAACCGCTTCCATACTGTCCTCCGCACCGGCAAGGGCGTTATACTTCTTAAGCGCCAGGGCCTTTAGGATAGAATCTTCCTGTACAAGGGAGGGATTCTGCTCAAGCGCATAAGTGAGGGGGTAATTCTTCCGGAAAACAACGTCCCGCGGACTCTCCGTCACCTGCGGTTTGGCGCAGGAGACCAGCAGCAGCAAGCCGGCGGCAATACTTACAAGAGCTTTATGCATAATAATCAGGCTTTTACAAATTCAAGGCAGGCCCAGTCCTCCCGCTCCGAAGAGCCCACGAACGACAGGCCGATGGCCTCAGCCGCTTCCCGGATGGCGGGGACATCGGCCATATAGAAACCGCTCAGGAGTAGATGCCCGCCGCGCCTTAGGGAGCGCACATAAGTGGGCAGGTCCTCCAGGATGATGTTGCGATGGATGTTGGCCAGCAGCACGTCGTAGGTGCCCATCTGCAGGAGAGAAGCGTCTCCGCAGGCGGTTTCCACGCGCGTTCCCACCTTGTTCCAGCGGCAGTTGCCCCAGGCACTGCGGGCAGCCACGGCATCAATGTCCACGGCAAAGACCTTCCGGGCGCCCATCTTGGCCGCCAGGATGGCCAGGATGGCCGTTCCGCAGCCCATGTCCACCACCGACCGGCCCCGGATGAAGGACTCCAGCCCCAGCATCCGCTGCATCATCATGAAGGTGGTATGGTGGTATCCCGTCCCAAACGCCATCTGCGGGTCTATCCAGATATTGAAGCGAGTGCGGGGGACATGCTCATTGAAAGGAGCCTTGATGGTCACCGTCCCGTCCACCACAATAGGTTTGAATTCCTGCTCCCAGGCACGGTTCCAGTTACGCCCCTGCACCAGGGTGGCCGAGAAAGAGGCCGCCGCCGGATAGCCGCTCAGGACCACCTTAAGGTCTCCGGGCTTATAAAGGTCTTTCTGGATATAGCACTTGAGGAAAGGCTCTTCCGTTACAAAGGAATCGTAGGGAAGTTCTCCCAGTTCCGCCTCCAGGATTTCCGCCATCTCCTCCGAGAAGGGTTCCAGGCGCACGTTTACTTCTATATATTGTTCACTGTTCATTTTACAAATATAGCACTTCCGCGGGATTTTTGTTATATTTGTCTTTTGAACTAATAACCCTTTTTTAATGAGTAAATACATTCTGGCGCTGGACCAGGGAACCAGTTCCTCCCGCGCCATCGTTTTTGACCACGACGGAAACATCTGTTCCACAGCCCAGCAGGAGTTTACCCAGTACTTTCCCCAGCCTGGCTGGGTAGAGCACGACCCCATGGAAATCTGGGCCTCGGAGGCAGCCGTCATCGCGGAAGCCATCTCCAAGATCGGCATCAACGGCCTGGATATCGCGGCCATCGGCATCACCAACCAGCGGGAAACCACCATCGTTTGGGATGCGGAAACCGGCAACCCCATCTGCAAGGCCATCGTGTGGCAGGACCGCCGCACATCGGCCTTCTGCGACTCCCTCAAGGACCGGGGACTGGTGGAGACCATCCGGGAAAAGACCGGCCTCATCATTGACGCATACTTCTCCGGCACCAAGATCAAGTGGATCCTGGACAATGTGCCCGGCGCCAGGGAAAAGGCCGATGCAGGCAAGCTCCGCTTCGGTACGGTGGACAGCTGGCTGGTATGGCAGCTCACCCGCGGGGAAGTGCATGTGACGGACGTTTCCAACGCCTCCCGCACCATGCTTTTCAACATCAACACGCTGGAATGGGACCAGGAGCTCCTGGACCTGCTGGGAATCCCGCGCTCCATGATGCCTTCCGTCCGTTCCTCGTCGGAAATTTACGGATACACCAAAACCACCATCTTCGCCCATGAGGTACCCATCGCCGGCATCGCCGGAGACCAGCAGGCCGCCCTCTTCGGCCAGATGTGCACGGAGCCCGGCGCGGTGAAGAATACATACGGCACCGGCTGCTTCCTCCTCATGAACACCGGGGAGAAGCCCATCCTTTCCCGCAACAATCTCCTCACCACCGTGGCCTGGAAGATCGGCAATAAAGTAAATTATGCGCTGGAAGGCTCTATCTTCGTGGGCGGCAGCGTGGTCCAGTGGCTGCGGGACGGCCTGGGCATCATCAGAAGTTCCTCCGAAATTGAAGAGCTGGCCTCCACCGTTCCGGACAACGGCGGCGTGTACTTCGTGCCCGCCCTCACCGGCATGGGAGCCCCGTACTGGGACCAGTATGCCCATGGCGTAATCTGCGGCATCACCCGCGGCACATCGGCCGCCCATATCGCCCGCGCGGCACTGGAGGGTATCGCTTTCCAGACCATGGACATTGTGCGCGCCATGGAGAAAGATGCCGGCGTAAAACTGGCCGAGCTAAAGGTGGACGGCGGCGCTTCCCGCAACAACCTCATGATGCAGTTCCAGGCCAATATCCTGGACACCTCCGTAATCCGGCCGCAAGTCACCGAGACCACGGCCATGGGCGCCTGCTACCTGGCCGGCCTGGCTGTTGGCTATTGGAGTTCGCTGGAAGAAATCAAGGCACAGTGGCAGGTGGAGCGCAAGTTCACCCCTTCCGGAGAAGACATGGAACCCGCCCGGAAAGGCTGGGCCGATGCCATCTCAAGAACTATAACACGTTAAACTATGACTCAATATCTCTTTGAATTCATCGGCACCCTGGTGCTGGTCCTGCTGGGCGACGGAGTTTGCGCCGCCTGCTCCCTCAATCATTCCAAGGCAAAAGGCGCCGGCTGGGTGGTCATCACCCTGGGCTGGGGCTTCGCCGTTATGACAGGCGTTCTCATTGCCGGTCCCGTCTCCGGCGCGCACCTGAACCCCGCCGTCACCCTGGGCCTGGCCATTGCGGGTTCCTTCCCCTGGGCTTCCGTGGTGGGTTACATCATCGCCCAGATGCTGGGTGGTTTTGTGGGTGCCGTCCTGGTATGGCTGTTCTATAAAGACCATTACAAGGCCACGGCCGATCAGCCGGACACCATGCTGGGCACCTTCTGCACCATGCCCGCCATCAAGAATTCCTGGCGGAACTTCCTGGACGAGGTAATTGCCACCTGCCTGCTGGTGTTCGCCATCCTGGCCATGGGACGGGATGCCGGATTCGGCGCTCTGAGCCCGTTCCCGGTCACCTGCGTGATCATGTCCATCGGTATGTCCCTGGGTGCCACCACCGGTTATGCCCTTAACCCGGCCCGTGACCTGAGCCCCCGCTGCGCCCACGCAATACTGCCCATCGCCGGCAAACGGGACAGCGGCTGGTGGTACAGCTGGGTACCCGTAGCCGGCCCCATGGCCGGAGCCGCCCTTGCCGCAGGATTATTCCTTCTGGTCTTCTAACTGATTTTCAGTTATTTACGCAAATACCCTGCTGTATTTCGACAGCAGGGTATTTGTGTAATAAATTGAGTATAAGCTACTTGATGAATTCGTGACTGGCGGTCATGGCCTTGGGATCCAGGGCCTCGTCCAGCTTTTCCTTGGTCATAAGGCCGTGCTCCAGCACCAGGTCGTATACGCTGCCGCCGGTCTCCAGGGCCTCCTTGGCCACCTTGGTGGATGCCTTGTAGCCGATGTACGGGTTAAGGGCCGTAACAATGCCGATGGAGTTCTTAACCATCTTGTAGCAGTGCTCCGCATTAACGGTGATGCCGTCCACGCACTTGGTGCGCAGGGTGTTCATCACATTGATGAGCCAGGTCTGGCTCTCCAGGATGGACTGGGCAATCACAGGCTCCATCACGTTGAGCTGCAGCTGGCCAGCCTCTGCGGCAAAGGTCACGCAAGTATCGTTGCCGATAACCTTGAAGCACACCTGGTTTGTCACTTCCGGAATCACGGGGTTCACCTTGCCGGGCATGATAGAGGAACCGGGCGCCATGGGCGGGAGGTTAATCTCGTGCAGGCCGCAGCGGGGACCGGAAGCCATGAGACGGAGGTCGTTGCAAATCTTGGAAAGCTTGACGGCCAGGCGCTTGAGGGCGGCCGAATAGCTTACATACGCACCGGTATCCGGGGTGGCCTCCACCAGGTCCGGGGCTTTCTCAAAGGTATCCCCGGAGAATTCGCTGAGGCGCTTGGTGCAAAGCTCGGCAAAGCCGGGAACGGCATTGAGGCCCGTGCCGATGGCGGTACCGCCCATGTTGATTTCCTTGAGGAGCACCACGTTGCGCTCCAGGTTGGCAATTTCCTCTTCCAGGTTGTTGGCAAAAGCGTTGAACTCCTGGCCGGAGGTCATGGGAACGGCATCCTGCAGCTGAGTGCGGCCCATCTTGATAATGTCCTTGAACTCCTCTCCCTTGGTCCGGAAGGAATCAATGAGGTCCTGCAGGGCCTTCTCCAGATGGCGGTTCATGCGGAAGAAGGTGTAACGGAAAGCGGTGGGATACGCGTCGTTGGTACTCTGGGCACAGTTCACATGGTCGTTGGGAGAGCAGTACTGGTACTCGCCTTTCTTATGGCCCATGAGTTCCAGGGCACGGTTGGCGATGACCTCGTTGGCATTCATGTTCACCGAGGTGCCGGCGCCGCCCTGCATCATGTCCACGGGGAACTGGTCGTGCAGCTTGCCAGCCACGATTTCCTTACAGGCGGCTACGATGGCGTCGCCAATCTCCTTGGGCATCACGCCCAGCTCCGTATTGGCGGCCGCTGCGGCCATCTTCACATACGCCATTGCAATGATGTACTCCGGATAGTCGTACATGTGCGTGGTGGAAATCTTGTAATTGTTGATGGCCCGCTGCGTCTGTACGCCGTAGTAGGCATCGGCGGGAACCTGAAGTTCTCCCAGAAGGTCGCTCTCGACCCGGTATTTCATTTCTGCCATAGTTTATGAGTGGTTATTAGTTATTTGCGTTTAGGTAACTACAAATATACGGAGAATTCCCCAAAAAACACTATATTTGTAAACCACTAAGATCTTTATTTCTACACTTATGGCAGAATTCAAATATGCGCCCATGTTCCAACTGGGCCCTGACACAACAGAGTACTACAAGATTCCCGGTTCAGAAAAGCTTGTAAAGACCTCCAAACTGGGGGATAAAACCATCCTGGAGGTATCACCGGAAGCCCTCACCCTGGTTGCCCAGCAGTCCTTCCACGACTGCCAGTTCATGCTTCGCCGCTCCCACAATGAGCAGGTGGCCAAGATCCTCACAGACCCGGAAGCTTCGGACAACGACAAATACGTGGCCCTGCAGTTCCTGCGCAATGCAGAAACTTCCGTAAAGGGCGTCCTCCCCTTCTGCCAGGATACCGGCACCGCCATCATCCATGGAGAAAAAGGCCAGCACGTATGGACGGACTTCGAGGATGAAGAGGCCCTCAGCCTGGGTGTTTTCAACACCTATACCCAGGAGAACCTGCGCTACAGCCAGAACGCTCCGCTGGATATGTACAATGAGGTAAATACCAAGTGCAATCTTCCGGCACAGATTGACATTGAGGCCACCCAGGGCGACGAATACCGTTTCATCATGGTGGCAAAGGGCGGCGGCAGCGCCAACAAGACGTACTTCTACCCCATGACCAAGGCCACCATCCAGAACGAAGGCACCCTCATCCCCTTCCTGGTGGAAAAGATGCGCTCGCTGGGAACGGCTGCCTGCCCGCCGTACCACATCGCCTTTGTGATCGGCGGCACATCGGCCGAAAAGAATCTCCTCACTGTGAAGCTGGCCAGCATCAAGTTCTACGATGCCCTTCCCACCACCGGAGATGAAACCGGCCGCGCCTTCCGCGATATAGACCTTGAGGAAAAACTCCTCAAAGAGGCCCAGAAGATTGGCCTGGGCGCCCAGTTCGGCGGCAAATATCTTGCCCACGACATCCGCGTGATCCGTCTTCCCAGGCACGGTGCCAGCTGCCCCATCGGCATGGGTGTGAGCTGCAGCGCAGACCGCAACATCAAGTCCAAAATCAACGCCGACGGCGTATGGATCGAGAAGATGGACTCCAACCCTTCGGAGCTCATTCCGGAAGAGCTGCGCAAGCCCGGCGAAGGCCCTAAGGGCATTGAAATAGACCTTGACAAGGGTATTGACGCCGTCCGCGCAGAGCTCACCAAGTATACCGTAGGCACCCGCGTGAACCTCAAGGGAACCATCATTGTGGCCCGCGACATTGCCCACGCCAAGCTCAAGGCCCGTCTGGATGCCGGTGAAGGAATGCCGGACTATTTCAAGGACCATCCCATCCTGTATGCCGGCCCTGCCAAAACTCCGGCAGGCTACCCTTGCGGCTCCATGGGCCCCACCACGGCCAACCGAATGGACCCCTATGTGGATGAGTTCCAGGATCACGGTGCTTCCCTGGTGATGATTGCCAAGGGCAACCGTTCCAAGGTTGTCACGGACGCCTGTGAGAAACACGGCGGCTTCTACCTGGGCACCATCGGCGGTGTGGCGGCAGTCCTCTCCCAGAGCAGCATCCGCAGCATCGAGTGCGTGGAATATCCGGAGCTGGGCATGGAAGCCATCTGGAAGATCACCGTGGAAGACTTCCCTGCCTTCATCCTGGTGGACGACAAGGGCAACGACTTCTTCAAGTCCATCGGCCTGTAGCACATTTTATTCTAAGCATCAGCGCTTTATGTCTATACCCTACCGCTTTTGAGTGGCAGGGTATAGCATTTTTTCGCACAGAAATTTGGATTCCGTTTTTATTGTTGCTATCTTGCAGTGGAATATCGGCCACAATCAATTAAACACTATTTATAGAGATGAAACGTCTTTTATTTATCCTTTTGCTTGCGTTGCCGGTGCTTGTTTCGCAGCGGGCCTCCGCCCAGAGCATGCAGCTCAACGACCTGGGTTATTTTGAGGCGCGGGGAACCAATGTGCTGGTGTATAACAACATCTACAACGGAAGCTTCTACGACGAAAAGTTCGCCGGCCTGGAGATTATCCAGCGGGGAGAACGTCTTGCCACCGGCGGCGGTATCCGCCTCATGAACACGCCGGAACAGTGGGATATCTTCGGTGTAGTGAGTCCCCGCCGGATAGACCGCAAGGAAAGCAGCGTGGAAGTGGATTTGAACTATGAGGATTACGGTTTCGTCCCCCGGTTCAAGGTATTGCCCAAAGACAAGGGTGTAGTGATCCAGATCTGGCTGGACAAGCCCGTTCCCGCAGAGCTGGTGGGTAAGGCCGGCATGAACCTGGAGTTCTTCCCGGCATCCTATTTCGGCCACAATTACCTGGTGGACAACCTGGCCCGCATCCTTCCCAAGTACCCCATGCACGACACGGAGGTGCACCCGGTGAGCGAGAAGATTCCCCAGTACTTTGGCGAATCCACCTTTGACGACCGCGGACGGGGAGACTTCCTGGTACCGCTTCCGCTCTCCACGGGTCACCGCATTGTGATGGCTCCGGAAGATGAAGCCCTCCGCGTGAGCGTTACCTCCGACGAGGAAATCAGCATCTTCGACGGCCGCCACCTGGCCCAGAACGGCATGTTCGTGCTTCGTTCCCTGCTGCCCGGCGGAAAGACCGGCAAGGTGCTGGAATGGTATCTGGAGCCCAGCATTTCCAACAGCTGGATCCGCAAGCCCAACATCGGCTTCTCCCAGGTGGGATACACTCCGGCCCAGAAGAAGGTGGCCGTGGTGGAAATGGACAAGAACGACACCCCGGAGTCTGTGGGCCGATTGCTGAAGGTGAACCCGGACGGCAGCAAGGATATCGTTAAGCGGATGACCGCCAAAATGTGGGGAGAGTATCACCACCGCTACAATTATGTGCAGCTGGACTTCTCCGACGTGCGGGAACCCGGCCTCTACTGCATCGACTATCAGGGTGTGGAAACCAACGCTTTCCCCATTGACAAGGACGTTTACAGCGACAAATGGCATCCTTCCATGGATATCTCCCTGGTGGTGAACATGGACCATATGGAGGTTAACGAGGCATACCGCATCTGGCACGGCCGCGCCAATATGGACGACGCCCTCCAGGCCCCCGCCAACGTGCGCCTCCACGACGGCTACTACCAGGGCGATGTGACCAACACCAAGTACCAGCCTCTGGAGCATATCCCGGGGCTGGCCATCGGCGGATGGTACGACGCAGGAGACTTTGACATCCAGGCCAATTCCGTGCTCAACACCACCCAGGACCTGGCCTATATCTGGCGCGAATTCAAGCCCATGCGGGACCAAACCCTCATCGACGAGGTAACCCAATATGCCGATATCCATGTCCCGGACGGCGTTCCGGACAATGTGCAGCTCATCATGCACGGCACGGTTAACATCAACGCGCAGGTGGAGAACATCGGCTTTGTGGCGCAGGTTATCGGCCAACCCGATATGCACCACTATCACCACCTGGGAGACGCCATGACCCTTACGGACGGCAAGGTCTATGATCCTTCGCTGGCCCGCTATGAGGTGAAGGGAGACCGCTCCGGCACCCCGGACGACCGCTATGTGTTCACCAGCCGATTCAGCCCCGCCGGCACCATGCAGGATATCGTGTCCCTGGCCGCCGCTTATCCGGCCCTCAAGGATTACTATCCGGAAGAGGCCGAACGTTCCCTGAAAAATGCTGTCATGCTCTGGGACAAATACTATGAGGCGGCCGCTCCCAATCCCAACATCCCGCAGCAGGAAAACCGTCGCTGGGGCGGCGGTGGAGATCCCCGCATCAACGCTGCCATCGAGCTCTGGATTGCCACGGGAGAGCAGAAGTACAAGGACTTCTTCCTCCCGCTGGTAGAGAAACAGCTGGAGGCCCAGCCCACCGGTCCCCGTTCCATCGGCAATGTGCAGAACGGCATGTTCTCCACCCAGTATACCGGCGGTCCCAACCTCACCGCAGCCCTCAAGATCTATCCGTACATGGATAAACAGTTCCAGGATAAGGTCAAGGCCCTTGTTCCCGCCTATGTGAACGTAATCACCCGCGGCGGACAGGACAATCCCTACGGAGTGGCCATCGGCGGTGCCACCTGGGCCGGAAACGCTTCCGTGATCAACATTGCCTACAACTGCTACAAGATCTGGAAGTACTTCCCGGACATGATTGATCCGGAATACGTCTTCGCAGGCCTCAACTTCATCTTCGGCTGCCACCCGTATTCCAACGTGTCCTTTGTGGAAGGCGTTGGCGTGAACACCAAGAAAGTGGCCTACAACAACAACCGGGCAGACTATTCCACCATCCCCGGCGGCATTGTCCCTGGCCTGCTGGTGAAAGAGGACTTCTTCGAGAATAAGGACGACTACCCGTTCCACTGGGGCGAGAACGAAGCCTGCATCAACACCGCTCCGCAATATGTGCTGCTGTGCCTGGCGGCCATTGAGGTAGCAGAATACCTTAACAAATAGACAACCAATTAGTTACGCGAATACCCTGCTGCACTTTGACAGCAGGGTATTCTTATAAGTGTCTGTCGGTCAGCTTGTTAAGCGAAACTACTCTTCCATAAACAACTTGGCCTTGAGATCCGTGGCGGCCTGGGTGGCATAGTCGTACCACTGGTCTCCGGGCTTGGCTGCGTCCAAGTAGCGCTGATACCACTGGAGGGCGCTCTTGGAATCTCCGAGTCTTTCCAGACAGAAAGCCAGGCGGGGATAAGTGTTGATAAAATTGGGCTTATAGACCTGGGCCGAACGGTATTCTGAAGCAGCCTTTTTCCATTCCGCCATTTCAAAGTACGCATCGCCCCTGTCCTTGTGGACATAATACAGCTGGTTCTCGGATTCCTTCAGAAGGTTCTGCGCCTTGTCAAACCAGGGAAGCACATCCGTATCCCAGTCCCGGTGGAATTTTGCCGATTCCGTGCCGATATCCAACGCCAGGGCCACGCTACTGGAATCCTTCTGCCAGGCTGCCTTAAGTTCCGGCAGGGCATAATAGGACTGCTTGATCTCCTTGTAGCTGTGCCCGAGATAATAATGGGTGGCATAGCTGTCGTCCCCGTCGTCCACCAGCGCCTGGAATACACTGGCCGACTGGGCATAGTGCTCCATCAGGAAATGCGCCATCCCCTGCAGCTGCCGCACGGGAACGGAAGTAGGATCCAGCTTCAGGAAATCCGTAGTGAGGTTGAGCGCCTCGCGGTATTCTTTCTGCCGGAGCAGGACGTCGGCCGCCTTTACCACCAGCGTTGGTTTTTCCGGCTGCCGGCGCAGGGCCGCCTGATAATACGCCAGGGCCGAATCCGGTTCATTCATCTGGCCGAAGGCATCTCCCACCAACGTGAGCGCCGGCAACAGGGAATCCCGTTGCAGCAATTCCCGGCCCGTCTCCACCACATCCGGATACGCTTTGCCCCGGTACGCCAGGGTCATATATCGCATCCGGTAGCCGGCGTGCTCCGGAACCATCTGCATCAGGATTCCATAGAGGGCCGATGCATCCTCCGAATTGCCGGACTGGAAGTGGCAGTCGGCCAGTTCTCCCAACACCTCGGCGTCCATCTGTCCGGGGCTTAAGATGCTGGAAAGGGTTTCGGCCGCCGCGTCAAACTTGTACTGCTGTTTGAGGGAGCGGGCGGCCTGAAGGAGCGAATCCCGCTGCGTCCCCGTCTGCGCCCCTAGCGGGACGCAGACAGCAAGCAGCAAGATAGCACAGAGTTTCCGCATTATTTGAGCTGGAAAATAACGGGGAAGACGTAATGAACCCGGACGGGCTTCCCGTCCTGCATGCCCGGAGACCATTTCTCGGGGCAGGAGGATACTACCCGAAGGGCTTCGGCATCCAGCAGGGGATGGGCGCTCCTGATAACCTTGGCATCTACAATGGAACCGTCCACATCAACGATAAACTGAAGGGTAACCCGTCCCTGGATGGTATCCTTTTTGGCTTCGGCCGGATACACCAGCGTCTCGTTCACCCATTTGGAGAATTCGTTGGCGTCACCGCCGCGGAAGGAGGGTTTTACTTCCACCATCTGGAAGGGAACCGATTGTGTGGTGTCCTGGGGTACAGAGATAGCCGTCTCTTCCAGGATAACGGGCGTTCCGTTTTCTTCATCCACGCTTGCAGCGTGAACCTTGACCGGGTTAAAGGCGAACATGGCCAGTGAGAGGATGGGGAGTAGAGCCAGGTATGCCCAGCGCATGCCTCCCGCAGTGGGATTCTTGAGCATCATTGTAATTCGGTTTTTAAGTTTCGTGTGCTGGAACCCGCTGGCCAGGGTGAAGCGTTCTTCACCCACGGATTTTCGCACCAGAAGTAATTGATATTGTGTTGCATCGATGCCTTTTTGAAGCACTCCTTCATCGGCCTCATACTCGTGTAGGAGTTTGAGTTCCGTGCGGGTGATCCACACCAGCGGATTCCACCAGAACAGGAGCTGGAATGCCGAGAACAGCAGCAGATCCAGCGAGTGGCGGCACTTTACGTGCATCCGTTCGTGGGTAAGGATGGCCGGATTCTGTTCCAGGTCCTTCCGGCTCATAATCACCTTCCGGCCCCAGCTGAACGAGGGGATATCCTCTTCGGAGACCACCAGCGTGCAGTCTTCCAGCTTTTCCGCCTTTCCCCGCCTCATAAGGCGCAGCATCTTCCCGGAGGAAAGAAGAATGGCCATTAGCACTGCTGCCAGGCCCAGGAAATAAAGGCCTGCGAGCACCGTGGCCCAGGGGAAAGCGGCGGCGGCCACAGACTCCTGCAGCGTAGCTTCCGAAGCGGAAACCATGGTGAGTTCTCCCGCCTGCGCAAGGACGGCTTCCACCGTGCGGAACTTGAACAGCGGAAGCACCAGGCACAGGGCCGATCCTGCCAGCAACGCAATCCGGTTAAAGCGGAAAAGCGTGGTATGGCGCATGAACAGCAGGAAAAAAGCGTAGAACAGGCTCAGGTAGAGTCCGCTCCGACCTATATATAATAAGAACTCGTTCATTTCTGTTTCTTTTCAATGGTGGCGATGAGGTCCTTGAGTTCCTGGAGGTCCATCTTGTCCTCTTCCACGAACTGGGACACCAGGCTGGCATAGGAGTTATTATAGTAGCGCGCTACCATCTCTCCCACGGAACTGCCGCGGTACTGGCGCTCCGTTGTCTTTACCTTGTAACGGAAAGTGTTGGCAATGGGTTCACGCTCTACAAACCCTTTCTCTTCCAGGAATTTGACCAGGGTGGCCACCGTATTGTAATGGGGCTTGGGCTCCGGAATATACGTAATTAAATCACGGATAAACAGCGTTCCGTGCTCCCAGAAGATGTTCATGAGCATCTCCTCTTTTTCTGTAAGTTTCTGCTTCATGGCCTAGTGTTTCTGCTGCAAATATACGCATTATTTTTTAATCTCCTAATTTTTTTAGGAGAAATCCGATAAAATTTCGTAGATTTTGCGTATAATACTGTATGTCAGGCGCTTATAAGAATACCCTGCTGCACTTTGACAGCAGGGTATTCATGTAACTAACTAATCTATAACTGCTTATACTGAAATCATCTCCGTGGAAATCATGGTGGCGCAACCCAGCACCAGGAGGACGATGATTACTATGAGCCAAAGGATGAAAATCACCAGCCCGGGGCGCCAGGAGGGCGATTTAAAGCCGAAGATGAGCTGGATGCCGCCGTAGAGCATGCCCACGAAGGGAAGAATTACAGCAAGGGCTGCCAGAGCCACCACCCAGGGGGTTGCCAGCATATCCAGGGCCACCGGTGAATGGAGGGAAAGTTCATCCAGAAAACTGAGGTACTGCGTGCCGAAGAGAACATTCCCCTTGATACCCAGCACCGACAGGGAGGCCAGGCCGGAAGTGCCGGCAATCAGGAGCACCAGGCCGATGAGCACCAGGAAGAATCTTCCGCCCTTCTTGAAACCGTCCGACTTCACAACTTCATTGGCTGCATCTCCCATCTCACGGATTCCACTCTTGACATTTCTGGTTATATCGTCCAGGGTACCGTTGTCGCCTTTCATGGCCCAGCGGTCCTGTGCCGTGCGGGCGGCAGGCATGGCAATCCAGAGGACCAGATACAGAGCCGGAATGGTGAGGCTCCAGACTCCGGTATGGTATCCGGCAAAGAAGTTGACCAGCGTAAGCACCACAAAACCCAGGCGGAACCACACCACATCCACATTCAGGTAAGTTGCCAGGCCGCTGCAGACACCTGCAAGTTGCTTGTTGTCCTGGTCCCGGAACAGCTTGCGGCGGGGTCTCTCCTCCTGCTCCGGTTCCGGATCCTCCTCCTCAATCTTTTCCGGACGGCCGATGATGTCTATGATGGAACGGATATCGGCCAGGGTGGCCACTCCGTTAGTGCCGCACTTGTCCAGCAGGAGTTCCGCCATGCGCTCCTCTATGCCTTCCATGATTTCCTTTCCGCCCTGCTGGCTAAGATAATGGGCTTCCAGATCGGTCAAATAGCGCGAGGCTTCCGCCGCGGCGTCCTTTTCGAGCGTGAAGGCATAGCCTCCGATGCTCACTTTCTCTACCTCTTTCATTTCCTTAATGCTGCTATACTTTCTACCATTTCCTGCCAGGCGGCGTCCATCTCGGACAGCTGGGCGCGGCCCTTATCGGTGATTACATAATATTTGCGGGGCGGTCCTTGCGGGGATTCCTCCCAGCGGTAAGAGAGCAGACCCTGGTTCTTCTGCCGGATGAGGAGCGGGTACAGGGTCCCCTCCACCACCAGCATATTGGCGGCCTTGAGTTCCTCCAGCAGGCTGGAGGCATAGGCTTCTTTCTGGCTGAGGATACTGAGAATGCAGTATTCCAGCACTCCTTTCCGCATCTGGGAACGGACGTTGTCTGTTGCGCTTTCCATATCCTTTACTTTTTATATTCTTCACGGGAGCTGCGGGCAAAACGCGACATGTTCTCCGCCGTAGCGGGGATGCCGCGCATCTCGCACTTGCGGGCGGGCGTATCGGCCGCAGGCACCGCGATCCAAAGAATCACATACACCCAGAATCCGGCAGTGCCGCAGATGAGGGCGATGAGCATGAGTACCCGGATGAGGGTTACGTCCACGTCGAAATACCACGACAGGCCGGAGCAAACGCCGCCCAGGCGCTTTTCGTCCTTGTCCCGGTACAGCTTCTTGGGAGCCTTCCCGGATTCCGCACTTGAGGTGCTGAAGGAGGCGCCGGTGTTGTTACCGGTTTCGGCCGATCCGTCCGGCATACCCAGGGTGGAAATAACTTTTTCCACCAGGGAGAGGCTAACCACGCGGGAACCGTCCCCCACTTCCTGGTAAAACAGTTCTGCAATCCGGCCCTCAATCTCGTCCATCACCTCTCCCTTTTGGAGTTCGGGTACGGTGAGACGGGCACGGAAGTGCTCAAGATAGGCCGACAGGCGGCCGTAGGCATCTTCGTCGAGGGTAAATGATCTACCACCAATACAAGCGTTAGTAACCTTTTTCATTTTTCAAAAATATTTGTCGATGCAAAGATATGAAAAAATTTCAATACCTTGCAACACAAAGTACCAAATTTTTTGAAATATTTTTGAAAAAAGTTTTCCAAGCTTCGCTTGAAGGGACAAAAATTGATTTCTGATGAATTCTTATTATATTTGCAGACTATGGCAAAGTTTTGGTCGGACATCTTGGTACCATTAGCCATCACGGGAGTGGTGGCGGTGCAGACGCTGGGCGTGGAAATCTCCCGTGCGTCGCGTCTGCACGCGTGGTTCCCCATCGCGCAGCAGGACACCCTGGTGCGCAAAGACACTTTGCCGCAGAGGGACACGCTGCCGGATGAAGAGGACTTCTTCCTGTTCGGCGAAGAAGAGAAGCCGGACACCACACCCAAGATCATGGCGCGGGACACCATGAAGGTCCCGGACAGCCTCCGCCTCACGGACCCTTTCCGCTACCAGTGGTTTGTTGCCCTCAAGGACTCCCTCACCCACCGGATTGTGGTGGATTCACTCATCGCGGCGGGAGACTCGCTCCTGTGGCCCCAGATTGACTCCATCTATCTGGCCGATTCCACCGCCGTTGCCAAGGAAGCGTTTGAAAAGTGGTACGCCGGCCTTTCCAAGAGCGAAAAGAGGCGTTACGACTACGAGCACTACAAGCTTCCCGCCCTCATGCACCGGCAGGATTCCATCCGCCACCGGAAAGACTCCATCAAGGCAAGGAGGGACAGCATCATAGAAAACACGCCCCGCATCCTGGAAACGGCCTTCCTGCCGGATTCCATGTACTACAAGCGCCTGGTGTCCTGGCGGCACAACCGTTACAACAACAAGGTGGAAACCTTCGAATGGGACACCACCGCCAACTACCATTTCTACGACTATCCGTTCATGCGGCAGGACGTGGGCGCCACCTGGCTGGGCATGCCCGGATCGGCCGTCCAGAGCTACAACTTCTTCAAAAGGGACCAGGAAGAGACCGTGAGTTTCTATGCACCCTATGAGTCCTGGACGTATACGGCCGACAACCTGCCCATGTTCAACACCAAGACTCCGTACACGGAGTTGGAGTATTACGGCAACCTGTTCAACAGCAGTACGCTCAGTGCCGATTCGTACCGGGTATTCACCACCCAGAACATCCTCCCTTCGCTTAACATTTCCCTGGAAATGAAGCGGCACGGCGGCGCAGGCACCCTCCAGAACGAACAGACCAACAACCGGACCTATTTTGTGACAGGAAACTACCTGGGCAAGAAATACCTGGCCCACGGCGGCATGATTTTCAACAGCATGACCCGCCAGGAAAGCGGCGGTGTGGTGGACAACTTCTGGATCCGGGATACCACGGTGGACGTGCGGGAAATCACGGTGAACCTCTCAGCGGCCTCCAACCGCTACAACAAGCGCACTTTCTTCTACGACCAGAGCTACCGCATTCCGTTCGACTTCATTGAGAAGCTGCGCCACCGGGGAGACTCCACCTGGGTAAAGCCGGATTCCCTTAACACGGACATTACCACCGGTTTCATCGGCACCTCCTCGGAATACACCGTTTATTCCAAGAAGTATGTGGATGAGACCACGTCGGACCTGTCGGCCTTCTATAACGAAATCTACAACATCAACCCCAACAAGAGTACGGACTCGCTGCGGGCCATGCGGCTGGACAACCGCATCTTCGTGCGCCTGCAGCCTTGGAAGGAAGACGCCGTGGTCTCCAAGATTGAAGGCGGCATAGGAGACCGGTACCAGACCTTCTACCATTTTGAGCCGGGCGGCTACCTCAAAAAAACGGAGAACGCGCGCTGGAACACCTTATATACGTATGTGGGCGCGGAAGGCCGGCTCAAGAAGTACCTGGAATGGGATGCCATGGGGCTTTACAATTTTGCCGGTTATGAAGCCAACGACTTCACCGTGCAGGCCAATGCCAAGATCAACCTGTTCCCCTTCCGGCGTCAGCCCAACAGCCCTATTTCCATCGGCGCTCACTTTGAGACCAAACTCAAAGAGCCGGGCTTTTACGAACAGCACCTGTATTCCAACCACTACAGTTGGGAGAATGATTTCGGCAAGGTTTCCACCACCCGGGTTACCGGCTCTATAGACATTCCCAAATGGAGGCTAAGCGCATCGGTGGGTTACGCCCTGCTGGCCAATAACATCTACTACGACACCCTGGGCATAGCGCGCCAGAATACCGTGCCGATGAGCGTCCTGTCGGCGTCTCTGCGCAAGGACTTTGTCTTCGGCCCCGTCCATCTGGAGAACAGCGCCCTGTTCCAGGTCTCGTCCAACCAAGACGTGCTCCCGTTACCCACCCTGGCCCTGAACCTTCGCTGGTTCCTGCAGTTTGTGGTGGTGGATCCCAAGACCATGATCATGCAGATTGGCGCCAACACCCGCTATACCACCAAATGGTATGCGCCTTCCTACAATCCGGTGGCGGGCGTTTTCATGAACCAGAAAGAAGAGCTGTATGGCAACTGCCCCGTCTTTGACGTGTTTGTGAACTTCCAGTGGAAGAAGGTTAGCGTCTTCCTCAAAATGGAGAACTTGGGCAAGGGCTGGCCGGCCGAAAGGCACGACTACTTCACCGCCCACCACTATATCCAGACACCGGCAACCCTCAAATTCGGCATTTCCTGGCCCTTCTATCCCATGCTGGGCAAGCAGAAGACTTTGTCCGAACGGGCCAGCAGTTCCGGCTTCGGCGGCTCCTCCGGCGGAGGTCTTTCCGGCGCCCTCCGGGGCATGGGAGGCGGCGACCGATGAAACCTTCCTATAAGACGTATCTGCTAATTGTCCTGGCAGTCCTGGTGCTCCTGCTCATTCCGCGCAAGGAGCATTCGGGAGACCGCGCCGTACGTCCGGAAGACACCCTCCGCTGCATCCTTCCCTGGGCCGGGGCCAATCTGGAAGAGGTCCTGGTTCAGAAGTTCACCGGCGACCACGGCCTGGAGGCCACCCTGGAAGTAGCGGCCGATGATGCCAACTATTTGGATTCCCTGCTGGAAGGCACTGCAGACCTGGTTGTAACGGTCCAGGCCGATTCCCTCCCGGAAGGCCTGGTGGCCACCCGCCCCTTCCCGGACGGTACGGTATGGGTACTGCGCAAGGACGAATCCCACGCCCTCATGCTCATGAACCGCTGGATTGGGGAACTCTCCTCCGAATCCCGCTTCCACCAGATTCAGCGGGACTACCAGAAAGGAAAACCCGTCCATCTTACCACCATCAGCAGCTACGACCCGCTGGTGCGGAAGTATGCCGAATCCATCGGCTGGGACTGGCGTTTGTTATCGGCCATTATTTTCCGCGAATCACGCTTCCATCCGGACGCCAACTCGCACAAGGGCGCCATCGGCCTCATGCAGATTAGGAGTAGCCGCTACAGCACGGACACCCTGCTCATTCCGTCCGTAAACCTCTCCGTAGGAACCACCTACCTCAAGCGCCTGCAGAACATGTTCAGCTCCGCCGCGGCCGATACCACCGAGTGCATCAAATTCACCCTGGCAGCCTACAACGCCGGCGAGGGCCGCATCCTTCAGACCATCCAGACGGCGCGCGAAAAAGGGGTGGACGCTACCCGCTGGGACAGCGTGCTCAAAGTGATTCCGGATGTCCCCGGATTCAAGGGCACCCAAACCATAGTTTACGTGGAAGATGTGCTGAATATCTACGCCTTCTACACCCGTTTTTATCCGCTTTAAACCCCACACGACCTCTCTTGGTCATGTTTTTGGCCCAAAACGTGACTAAGACCGTTCGGGATGCTCTTTCCGGTACAGTTCCCAGCTGTTGAACAGGTTCTGCCAGATGGCGTAGAGCCCGCCGGCAACGGATGTGACGGGCGTTAAATAATTGTATCCCAACCAGATAAGGAAGCCTGTGTTCTTTTGGCCCAGGGCCTGGCCGGCTGTGATCTTATCCTCACGGTCCTTGCCCATCCTGCGGCCGGAGAAGAACTGCACGAAGCAGCAGAGGATGGAAACGCCCACGATGCCGGCTATGGCCCAGGCGCCCAGGCCGCTCAGAAGCAGCGCCCGGGTGGCCAGGATCATGGCCAGGGTAAGTCCCACGCCCCACACGTAGAAGGAATAGGACGCCCAGCGCATGAGGGTGCGCTGCAGCTTATGGGTTGTGTAGCGGATGAGCCAGGCCAGCAGGCCGGGAAGGATAAGGATGGGGAAAACCTTTAGTGCAATGTGCCCCACATAGGTCCAGAAGCCCATCTGGGCCGATGGATTCACCAGCGGAATCACCAGCGGAATGAGGAAGGTGGCCGCCACGTTAATGATGACCACGTAGGAGACCGTGTCCGAAAGAGTGCCGCCCAGGCGGTCCGTGATAACGCCCGCCGCCGCGGCCGTGGGACAGATGAAGCAGAGCATGGCGCATTCCAACAGCATGCGGACGTGGCCCGGCTGGAGGAGCATGACGCCTGCCGCCAGGGCCAGGAACAATCCCGTCTGGATGGCCAGCGCCTTAAAATGCCAGTGGGTGATGCGCAGGTCGTGCGGAGAGATTTTTACAAACTGGAAAAACAGCAGGATGGCAATTACCAGCCGCTGTCCCTCGCTCACCAGCGGGTGCAGCCGGGGTCCGTATGGATGCAACCCCGGTGAAAAGTGGTAAATAATATATAAGGAAGTACCCAGGACAATGGCCCCGGGAAGCATCCAATCCCTTATGAGAGCAGCCCACTTACGCATAAACACGTATTAATCTGCACAAATATGCAGAGATTTGTGTAAATTTGCAAATTGCCTCAAAAGCGAACATCATTAAAACCATTTTTTATATGAAAAAGACTTTATTGCTTATGTCAACCCTTCTGGCCCTTGCGGCCTGCGCTCCCAAGAGCAAAGCGCCGGCCCTGGACATGGCCAACCTGGATCCTACCACCAGCCCCAAGGAAGACTTCTACCAGTATTCTACCGGCGGATGGCAGAAAAACAACCCGCTCCGTCCGGAATTCTCCCGTTACGGCAGTTTTGACGCCCTCCGTGAGCAGGCTCAGGAGAACCTGAACGCCCTCTTCGAGGCCATGACCACCACCGAGACCGTTCCCGGCACCGTAGAGCAGAAGATTTCGGACCTCTATAAGATGGCCCTGGATTCCACCACCCGCAACGAGCTGGGTGCACAGCCCATCCAGAAATACATTGCCCAGATTCAGGCCGTCCAGTCCAAGGATGAACTGGCCACCCTGCTGGGCGAGATGAACCTTTACGGCGAAGGCGGTTTCTTTGGCGCCGGCGTAGAGGCCGACCTTACCAACAGCGACATGCAGGTCCTTTACCTGGGCCAGGGCGGTCTGGGTATGGGAGACCGTGACTATTACCTGCTGGAAAGCAACAAGGCCCTGAAGGACGGCTATCAGGCCTTCCTGGTAAAAGCCTTGAACCTGGCCGGTGTGGCCGATGCCGAAGCCCTGGTTGCCAAGGATATGGACGTTGAGGATGCCATGGCCCAGATTTTCTGGACCCGCGAAGAGAACCGCAACATGCAGAAGATCTACAATCCCATGTCTTCGGAGCAGATTGTGAAGTCCTGGCCGGAGCTCCGCTTCGACAAGATTTGCGACGCCGCCGGCATTGCTCCGCAGGAAAAGATCATCGTCCAGCAGCCCTCTTACTTTGAAGGCCTTAACAAGTTCTTCGGCAAGACGGATCTGGAAACCCTCAAGGCCTATCTCCTTTGCCAGTTCGTGAGCGGCCAGTGCAGCGCCCTGTCCGATGACTTCTACACCGCCTCCTGGGAGTTCTTCTCCCACCAGATGGCCGGTGCCCAGGAGCAGCAGCCGCGTTGGAAGAGAGCCATGAGCGTTCCCAACGGCATCCTGGGAGAAGCCGTGGGTGAGATGTATGTGAACCGTTATTTCCCGGAAAGCTCCAAGCAGAAGATGGTTACCCTGGTGGAGAACCTCCGTACCGCCCTGGGCCAGCACATCGACCAGCTGGAATGGATGGGCGACGAGACCAAGGCCAAGGCCCAGGAAAAACTGGCCGCCTTCACCGTGAAGATCGGCTATCCGGACAAGTGGAAGGACTACAGCTCCCTGGACATCAATCCGGAAAACACCTACTATGAGAACCTCCGCAACGCCAGCGCCTGGTATGTGAAGGACAACATGGACAAGCTGGGCAAGCCCACGGACAAGACCGAATGGGGCATGACTCCGCAGACGGTGAACGCCTACTACAACCCCACCACCAACGAAATCTGCTTCCCGGCAGCCATCCTGCAGAAGCCGTTCTTCGATCCTGAGGCCGATGAGCCCGTGAACTACGGCGGCATCGGCGTGGTCATCGGCCACGAGATGTCCCACGGCTTTGACGACCAGGGTTCCATGTTCGACGCAGTGGGCAATATGGTGAACTGGTGGACCGACGAGGACAAGGCCAAGTTCAACGCCCTGGGAGACAAGCTCGCCGCCCAGTTCGACGAGGTGGAAATCCTGCCCGGCGTACACGCCAACGGCCGATACACCCTGGGTGAGAACATCGGCGACCACGGTGGCCTGTCCATCGCCTTCACCGCCATGGAGAATGCCGTGGCCGGCAAGAAGGACCCCATGATTGACGGCTTCACCCGTGCCCAGCGCTTCTACCTGAGCTATGGCGCCATCTGGGCCCAGAACATCACCGACGAGGAAAAGGCCCGTCTCACCAACATGGACGTGCACTCCCTGGCCGTGAACCGCGTGAATGTAAGTGTCCGTAACTTCCAGACCTTCTTCGACGCCTTCGACATCCACGAGGGTGACAAGATGTTCCGTCCGGAAGAGGAACGCGTCCACATCTGGTAAGTGGAGGCTTCCCGCTTCATATCGCGGAAGCTTTCGTTTCAAGGAAAACTGGCGTCAGTGGCCATTGCCGTCAGTTTCTTCGTGATGATCGTCGCCGTAGCCGTCTCCTCCGGCTTCCGTGCAGCCGTACGGGACGGGGTGGCGGCTATGGTGGGCGACATCCGCATCCAGCCCCAGGACCGTTCCCTGGGCGAAATGGCCTCCATGCCCCTTAAACTTCCTTCTCAGGACGCCCTCCTTTCCGTCCCGGGCGTTAAGGGCATCCGTCCCGCCGTGCTCCGCAGCGGCGTGGTTAAGGACGGAGACCGCATCCACGGGGTGCTGGTGAAAGGCATCCAGCGTCCGGATTCCTCCCTCACCGTCTCCATTCCGGAGCGTCTGTCCCGGATCATGGGGCTGGGCGTGGGAGACAACCTCACCACATATTTCATCGGCGAAAAAGTCCGGGTGCGGAAATTCCGCATCACCGCCGTCCACCGGGACTTGGTGGAGATGGACGACAATCTCATGGTCTATGCCAACCTGGAGGACCTGCAGCGCCTGAACGGTTGGGAGGCCGATGAAGTATCTTGCCTGGAAGTGGAGGTGGCCGACCGTTTCCGGGATCGCGCCACTATGGACAAGGTGGCGGCCCAACTGGGCGTGTGCCTGCTGAACAGCGGCACCCCGGAAGAGGACAATCTTTATGTCACGGCCTCTCCCCGCGCCTATCCGCAGGTCTTTGACTGGCTGGAACTGTTGGATTTCAACGTTTTCACCATCCTCATCCTCATGACGGTGGTGGCCGGTTTCAACATGATTTCGGGCCTGTTGATTCTGCTTCTTAGAAACATCTCCACCATCGGCACGCTCAAGACCATGGGCATGGACAACAAGGCAGTGGGCGGGGTATTCGTACGCGTGGGAGCCGGCGTGGTTTTAAAGGGAATGCTCATCGGCAACGCCCTGGCGCTGCTTTTCTGCCTCATTCAGGGCACCACGCATCTCATCCCTCTGGACCCGGCCAATTACTTCGTTTCCTATGTGCCGGTGCACGTGAACCTGCCCTGGATCCTGGCAGCCGACGTGCTGGCCTTCCTGGCCATTCTGGCCATGCTCTGGCTGCCCGCCCTGTATGTCTCCAAGATTGACCCCGCCGTTACGGTAAAGGCCGATTAGATCCGCGCCTCGCGGAAAACCTCCACGATGGAAGGATAAGTATTTTTTAGGAAAGGCGGCAAAGAGGATTTTGCCACCCAGGCGGCTTTGGAAATGTCTTCCTCCCGCTGGGGCGTCAGGTTGGTGGGATCCGTGTAAAGCATGTCGTACCACCAGGTGTGCTTGAGGTGCCACAGGTTGTCCCGGAAGTACACGTGATCCGTGACGCAGATGAGGCGGCGCAGCTCCAGCTGGTCCACTCCCGTCTCTTCCTGCACTTCCCGCATGGCGCACACTTCAATGTCCTCTCCCGGCTCCTGATGGCCCTTGGGAAGGTCCCAGAGGCCGCTTCTGGAGATGAGGAGGAAGTCTCCGCGGCGGTTGCTCACCAGCCCTCCGGCGGCATTCACTTCCTTGAATTCCTGGCAGATGCGCCGATAGGTTTTCTCAATGTCTTCCGTGGGAATATAGATGCGGGAAAGGCTGTCCTGTACCTCGAACATCCGCACCAGGGCATGGATGTCCAGCACCTCCCCCACGTGGAATTCCACGGAGTTGGCGTCCATGAGCGCTTCCTCTGAAGGAGAGCAAATAATAATGCACCTTTTGCCGAAATAGATTTTGTGCATGATTTTTGTTAACTTTGCAGTCCGTCTAATCGAACACAAAGATAGCGAATTATGACAGAAATCGAAAGCAAACACGGCATAGTTTCCCGTCAGCCCTACGAGCTGTATATGTCCATGGTGGATCTGCAGAACTTCCAGCGCATGCTGCCGGAAGACAAAAGGAGCATGATCCAGGCCAGTTACGACACCCTTACCGCCACCGTACAGGGCTTCAACATTGGCGTCAAAGTGCACCAGAGAGTGCCCTACAGCCGCATTGAGCTGGTGGACTACGGCGCCCCGTTTGCCTTCCATATAGAAATTCATTTCGAGCCCGCCGCGGAAGACGCCTTCAAGACGGACTTCTGGATCAAGGCGGAGGCCGATCTGAACCTCATGATGAAGATGATGCTCTCCGGCAAGATCAAAGAGGCCCTGGACAAAGTGGTGGACGGCCTGGTGGACGCCTCCAACGGCAAGATGCCGGAAGGCTTCGACCCCAACATGTGGCCGGGCAGCAATGTTTGACCCCCGTTTCATAGACCTCCTCACGGAATCGGTGGGTGAGGCCGATGCCGCCACGGCGCTGAAAGCGCTGGAGGCGGAACCGTCGGCATCCATCCGCCTGAACCCCGCCAAACTTACCGAATGTCCCTTCCCGGATGCCACACCGGTACCCTGGAGTCCCTATGGCTATCTGCTCAAAGAGCGCCCCGTCTTCACGTTGGACCCGCTTTTCCACGCCGGAGCGTACTATGTGCAGGATACATCGGCCATGATGGTGGGACACCTGTTCCGGCAGCTCATCGGCCCGCTTCAGGAAGGCCTGTGCGTCATGGATCTCTGCGCCGCTCCGGGCGGGAAAACCACGGACCTGGCGGCGTCGCTGCGGGAACATGACGGAGGGAAATCCCTGCTTCTTGCCAACGAAGTTATTAGAAGCCGCTATGCCGTCCTCCGCAGCAACGTAGCCACCTGGGGCGACGAGCGCGTGGGAATCGTATCGCGGGATCCGTCGGCCTTTGGCAGCGCGCCCCTCTTCGACGTGGTAGTGGCCGATGTCCCCTGCTCCGGCGAAGGCATGTTCCGCAAGGACCCCAAAGCGGTGGAAGACTGGTCTCCGGAAACGGTGGATTTCTGCACCGCCCGCTCCCGGAGAATCCTTTCCGATATCTGGCCCGTCCTCAAGGAAGGCGGCCTTTTGCTCTTTTCCACCTGCACCTTCAACCGGAAGGAAAACGACGAAACCGTGGCCTGGGCCGCCGATGAACTGGGAGCCGAAATCCTGAACCTGGGGCCGCAGGAGCCCGCTGTCCGTACGGCTCACGGTTACCTGATGCTGCCGGGCCGGGTGCCTGGGGAAGGCCAATACGCCGCCGTGCTCCGCAAAAGCGGATCCCTCACGCCCCTCCGGAAAGCGGACCCCTTCACCCTCTTCCGGGCCGAACGTCCCGTGGAACCCGTGGACAATCTCCCCTCCTGGGAGGTGGACCGGGAAACCGCCCTCCGCTACTTGCACGGAGATGCACTGAAACTGGCCCCGGAGGCGCCCATCGGTCCGCTCTGCATCAGCTTCAAGGGCCTCCCCCTGGGCCCCGCCAAAAACCTGGGGACCCGCTGCAACAACCTGTATCCCAAAGCCAAACGTATAAAAATGGATATCCGATGAAAAGATTACTCATACTCAGCGTCCTTCTGTGCGGCACCCTCCTTGCCGCCGCACAGACCACCAAGGAAGACTTTCTGCGCCGCTACAACAATCTGGTGGACCGCGTAGGGCCCACCGGCGTGGGCGTGGAAACGCTGCTGGACAACTGGGCGGCCGCCTATCCGGAGGACGACCAGCAGATGCTGGCCCGTTTTGCCTTCTGCTTTGCGCGCAGCCAGAGCAGCCAGGTGATTGAGCTGGACCGGGACCGCTACCTGGGCAACGCGCCCCTGCTTCCCATGACGGATTCGCTGGGGGTCAAGCACAATTACTTTGAGGACACGGTGTATGACGACGACCTTTTTGCCGATGCCCTGCAGATGATTGACCAGGCCATCGCCACCAAATCCTGGAAACTGGACTACCGTTTCATGAAGACCAACGCCACGCTGGCCTATGAAAAAGAAAGCCCGGACATGGCCCTGCAGCAGCTCAAGTCCCTTGCCGACGAGCACTTCACCCGTCACCCCTCTTGGGTGTACGAAGGTGTGGAGAAAGTGGGCGACGAGGAATTCTGCGCCTTCATGCAGGATTACTGCGCCGCCATTTTCCGCATCGGATCGGATGCATCGGCCGAAGCCTTCAAGTCGCTTTCCGAGCACCTGCTCAAATACAGCAAGAACAACCCGCTGTTCATGAACAATATCGGTTCCTACTGGCTGGTGAAGAAGGACTACAAGAAGGCGGCAAAGCAGTACGACGCCGTGATCAAGAAGCATCCCGAGGACATTACCGCCATCCGGAACGGCTTGCTCACGGCCCGTGCATCCAAGGACACCAAGATGGAAAAGAAATACCTGACCCTCATGGCCAAATACGGCGAAACGGAAGTGGACCGGATGTCGGCCCAGGCCAAACTGGATGCCATGGGAAAGAAGTAGTGAAACTTTTTTCCGATATCCGCCGTATTATAAGAGTATCGCATTTTCACGTGTATGAAACTGTCCCAATTCAATTTTGACCTAAGTAAGGACCGCATCGCCCAGGAACCTCCGCGCTGGAGGGATGAGGCACGCCTGATGGTCCTGCACAAAGACTCCGGAGAACTGGAGCACCGCCAATTCAAGGATATCATAGACTATTTCGGCAAGGGAGACACGTTCGTTCTCAACGACACCAAGGTATTTCCGGCCCGCCTGTACGGCAAGAAAGAGAAGACCGGTGCCGATATCATGGTGCTCCTTCTGAGGGAACTGAACCGGGAGCAGCGCCTGTGGGACGTGATTGTGGATCCGGCCCGCAAGATCCGTATCGGCAACAAGCTTTATTTCGGCGAGGATGAGAGCCTGGTGGCCGAGGTAATTGACAACACCACCTCCCGCGGCCGTACCCTGCGCTTCCTCTTCGACGGTTCCTACGAGGACTTCAAGGAGGCCCTTTTCGCCCTGGGAGAGCCCTACGTACCCGAATGGGTCAAGGAAAAGGTGACTCCGGAAGATTCGGAGAACTACCAGACCATCTTTGCGGCCAAAGAGGGTGCCGTAAGCGCCCCCGCAGCCGGCCTGCACTTCAGCCGGGAGCTGTTCAACCGCATGATCCTGAAGGACATCGAAAAGACCTTCATCACGGTGCACATGGGCATCGGCCAGTTCCGTACCGTGGACGTGGAAGACCTTTCCAAGCACAGGATGGATTCCGAGCGCCTCATCATCACCCAGGAGGCGGCCGATGTGATCAACAAGGCCAAAAGGACCGGCAAGAAGGTGGTAGCCGTGGGCACCACCGTGATGCGGGGCCTGGAGACCTATGTAACCACCACGCACGAGGTGAACGCCTTTGACGGCTGGACCAACAAGTTCATCTTCCCGCCGTACCAGTACGCCGTGCCGGATGCCATCGTTTCCAACTTCCACCTGCCCCAGTCCACCATGCTCATGTGCGTGGCGGCCTTCGGCGGATACAAGGGCGTGATGCACGCCTACGAGGTGGCCCTGGAGGAAGGCTATAAGTTCGGCCCGTACGGAGACGCCCTCCTGATTGTGTAGAATCGGTTGAAACCGATAAATAATCGTAAAAAACAGTACAATCATTCAACCGATTGTGCTGTTTTTCGTTTTTCCGCCTTATCTTGGCGGCATGAGTACTTACGACGAAACCGTGGCGCTGTGCGCCTTGAATAAGATTTTTGGCTATCATCCACATCTAGCCCTGGACCTGATGGAACAGAACGGCAGTGCCCTGGCGCTGTTTGACGGCAAACTGGCCGCCGAAGCCCCCGTGCAAGAGGCCCAGTATGCCCTTTCCTCCGCGAAAAATTATGCCGATGCTACGGACAGGGCATACTGTACCTCAAAAACCGCTTCGGCAATTACAACATTATTGCCACAACTGGTGCCTTCTCAGTTGGACTGGGCGGCGAAGGAGTTGGAGAAGGTGCAGGGATTGGGATGTCGGTTCATAAGCATCCTGGATGACAATTATCCTGCTGTCCTTCGAGAATGCCCGGGGCCGCCGCTGGGACTGTACATGAAGGCGTCTTCTTCTCCAACCGAGGTTTTCGGCCTGCGGCCGATGGTGGCTTTTGTTGGGACCAGGGATTTGAGTCCCTATGGGAAGGCATGGTGCTCCAAATTGGTAAAAGCCATTGCAGAAGCTCATGTACAGCCTTCTATTGTGAGTGGTCTGGCCCTGGGGACGGATGGTGTGGCGCACCGTACAGCACTGGACTGCGGACTTCCCACCATCGGCGTTATGGCCACGGGAATCGATGCAGTATATCCCTGGCAACATGAAAAACTGGCATCTGAGATGGTAGGAACCCCCGGAAGTGCTCTTCTAACGGATTATCCGCTGGACACATCGCCGGTAGCATTGAACTTTGTGCGGCGGAACCGGATTATTGCGGGGTTGGTTTCGGCGGTGGTGGTGGTTGAGTCAAAGACCAAAGGAGGGTCGCTCATGACGGCCAAATACGCCGTTGAGTACAGCCGGGATGTGTTTGCGGTCCCGGGGCGGCTGGACGATGTCCGGAGCGCCGGCTGCAATTCTCTCATCGCTTCGGAGATGGCCCGGATCGTTACTTCTCCTGAGCAGCTGGTAGATGCACTGGGACTGGGCGGGGCGCGCCGGCATCGGGGAGACGGCGGTTCCTGGGTCACCTCGCAGGCGGGAGACCCGCCGGAAAAGGTCCTGCAGGCCCTGCTGGCGCGGAAATACGGCCCGGGGTCGCCGCTGGTGGGCATCGGCCTTGCCGTGATGCAGCAACGGGGCATTACGCCCGGGGAGCTTGCGGGGGTGGTCCGTCGGCCTTATGGGGAAGTCCTCGCCGGGATCGGCACGCTGGAGGCCGACGGATTTCTTACCACGGACCTGCTGCAAAGGTGTTCAATTGCCGGGAAATTTGCGTAACTTTGTAGATTGGAATGTTCATAGACACGCATACCCATTTTTACGATGAGTGGCTGCTGCCGGAGGCCGAAGAAGCCGTCCGCAGGGCGCTGGAGGCCGGTGTGGGCAAAATGATCCAGGCCGATGTGGACTCCCGTGAGCGCCCGGCCATGTGGGAGATTGGAGACAGGCACCCGGGCGTCATCTATGAGATGCTGGGCCTGTACCCGGGCTCCGTGGACGCCAACTGGCGCGAGGAGCTGGATGCGCTGGAGCCATACAAGGACAAGGGTATCGTGGCCATTGGGGAAATTGGCCTGGACTATCATGAGGGGCTGGAGTTCGTGAAGGAACAGAAGGAGGTGCTGCGGCTGCAGCTGGAATTGGCGGCCAAGATGGATCTGCCGGTGAATATCCACCTCCGGGATGCCTGGGAGGACCTTTTCGGGGTTCTGGCCGATTGCCGACACCTGCACATCCGGGGCAATCTCCACTGCTTCACCGCCAGCTATGAGGTTTATGAGCGGGCCAACCGGTACGGGGAGTTCTCGGTGGGCATCGGCGGGGTTGTCACCTTCAAGAACGCCTCGCTGGCCAGGACCATGGAGCGCATTCCCCTGGAAAGGATCCTGCTGGAGACAGACGCCCCTTACCTGGCACCCGTTCCGCACCGCGGACAGCGCAACGAGAGCGCATACCTGCCGCTGATCGCGGCCAAGGTGGCCGAGGTCAAAGGCCTGGACATACGGGAAATTGAAGAAATAACCACAAATAACGCAGAAAAACTGTTTAACCTTTAGGAGATTCCCGGTCAAGCCGGGAATGACGACAATATGAGTGCTTCTGTATTAATCATTTACACCGGAGGTACCATCGGCATGAAGGAAGACCCGATGGACGGAACCCTGAAACCTTTCGACTTCAGCCAGATCAAGGCGGAGGTCCCGGAGCTGAATAAGTTCGCCGTCCGGATTGACTCCTACACCTTCGATCCGCTCATTGACTCTTCCGATGTGGAGCCGTCCCTGTGGATTTCCCTGGCGGAGATTATCCGGGACCGCTACGAGGAGTACGACGGTTTTGTGATCCTGCACGGCACGGACACCATGGCCTACAGCGCCTCCACGCTCAGTTTCATGCTGGAAGGGCTCACCAAGCCGGTTATCTTTACCGGGAGCCAGCTGCCCATCGGCGTGCCCCGTACGGACGGGAAAGAGAACCTGATATCGGCCGTTGAAATTGCCGCCGCCAAGGACGAAAAAGGGCATGCGCGGGTGCCGGAAGTGGCCATTTGCTTTGACTCGCAGCTGCTCAGGGGCAACCGCTGCGTCAAATACAGTGCCGAGGCCTTCAACGCCTTCGCCTCCCCCAACTGTCCACCCCTGGCCGAGGCCGGCATCAACATCCGCTACAATACGGACCTCATCCGCAAACCCATCTACTGGGACGCCCAGTTGCGGGTGCAGACCCGCCTGGACACCCGGGTCTCCATCCTCAAGGTGCACCCCGGCATGACGCCGCAGGTGATGCGGTCGGTAGTCTGTGATCCTCTCACCCGCGCCTGCATCCTGGAAACCTACGGTTCCGGGAACGCCCTGTCCAGGGACTGGTTCCTGGATATCCTTAGGGAAGCCGCCGGCAGCGGAAAGATCCTTCTTAACGTAACCCAATGTAAATCAGGCACTGTGAACATGGACCTGTATGCCACGGGTGCATCTCTCAAGCACGCGGGGGTGCTCTCCGGGGTGGACATCACCACCGAAGCGGCCCTTGGAAAACTGTTCTGCCTCATGGGGCGCAACGACAATAACGACTGGGTAAAAACCATGCTGGAAAAGGACCTTTGTGGCGAAATAAGCAAATAATCCTTGGCATTTTGAATTTTTATTGCTAACTTGCACGACCGAATATGTGAATATACTAACAACTAATTCAATTTATAACTAACAACTCAAAAACGATTATGAAAAAGTTTTTCATGTTCTTGGCAGTTGCCAGTCTCATGACTTTCACTGCTAGCATCGTCGCTTCTGCACAGGAAGAAGAGGCAGCCCCCGCCGCTGTGGAACAGGTTGCCGATGACGCCGAAGAGGTTATTGACCTTTTCGCCGGTTCCGGTGAGGAAGTTCCTCTCCACCAGGCCCTGAAGACCAAATTCATCGAAGGTGGTGCAGGCTTCATGTCCCTCATCATCATCTGCTTGATCCTGGGTATGGCCCTCGCTATCGAGCGTATCCTGTATCTGGCCTTCTCCAAGACCAACACCACCAAGCTTCTCGACAATGTAGAGAAGGCTCTTGAGGAAGGTGGCATTGAGAAAGCCAAGGAAGTCTGCCGCAATACCCGCGGCCCGGTTGCCAGCATCTTCTATCAGGGTCTGCTCCGCGC
>CAMHKD010000016.1:0-40200 GCA_946185645.1 uncultured Bacteroidales bacterium | reverse complement strand
CCACCATCAACAACTTCAACTATGTGGTGGATTCCCTGGTTGTGGAGGACGACGGAGGTCTCACGGCCCTTATTTATCCGGACTGGCACCAGGGAGAACTGGACGGCTATACCCGGAGCGACTTCAAGAAGCGCATCATCGGAATGCTGCCCGCCATCAACGAGGAACTTCCCAAGTATGCGCAGATCAAGAAGATAGAGCTCATGCCGGAGGACTTTGAACGTACTCCCAAGAAGAGCATCAAACGTTATCTGTATCAGAGGACATAAGGTATGAAATTCGATCACAGTTACCTGGAAATGGCCGAAATCTGGGCCCACAATTCCTACTGCAAGCGCAGGCAGGTGGGGGCCCTGCTGGTGAAGGACCGGATGATCATCTCCGACGGCTACAACGGAACGCCGTCGGGCTTTGAGAATATCTGCGAGGACGAAAACGGGGTAACCAAGCCCTATGTCCTCCATGCGGAGGCCAATGCCATTACCAAGGTGGCCAAGTCCGGCAACAGTTCGGAGGGTGCCACCCTGTATGTTACGGCTTCCCCCTGCGTGGAATGCGCCAAGCTCATTATCCAGTCCGGCATCAAACGGGTTGTGTACAGGGACGAATACCGCCTTACGGACGGCGTGGACCTCCTCCGCCGGGCGGGCATTGAAGTGGAACAATCCCAGTAGCGGCGCCTATGCAAAAGAAATACATTCAGCTGATCCAGGTTCTTCTGGGAGTGGTCATCGGCGTGCTGGTGACCCTTTCTGTGGTGAAGTACCGTGACAGCCGCCATTATGTGCGCGTAAAGAACGAGGACTGGAGCAAGGTGAACTTGATGCTGGACCTGGTGCAGAAGAATTATGTGGATACCATTGACGAGGGAAGCATCACGGATGCCGCCATTTCCGGAATCCTGTCCAAACTGGACCCGCATTCGGTCTATATGCCGCCCATGCAGCTCACCGCCGCCCAGGAAGACCTGGCCGGCAATTTCGAGGGCATCGGCATCCAGTTCAACGTGCCCAACGATACGGCCATCGTGCTGGAGGTGATTGCCGGCGGTCCGTCGGAAAAGGCGGGTCTCCTGGTAGGGGACCGGATCCTTAAGGTGGACGACCAGCTTATTGCCGGTGTGCGCTTCCCGCAGGACAGCATGGTGCGTCGGATGAAGGGTCCTTCCGGGACCAAGGTCACCATTACGGTCCAGCGCGGGAAGGAGGAGATTCCCTTCAAGATTATCCGCGGGAAGATCCCGGTCCGCAGCGTGGACGCTTCCTTCATTCTCCAGGATGCGGTGGGTTACATCCGCCTGGCCAAATTCTCCCGGACCACTTTCCAGGAGTTCCACGAAGCGGCGGAATACCTCATGGACCGCGGCATGCAGCACCTTATCCTGGACATCCGGGACAACACCGGAGGTTACCTGGACCAGGCGCTCCTTCTGTGCAACGACTTCCTGGAGCGGGGAGATGTTATCCTGTATGTTAAGGGCCGTGAGCGGGTTCGGGAAGTCTTCCGGGCCGATGGAAAGGGGAGCCTCAAGGACGTGGGACTAACGGTGCTCATTAGCGAGAATTCGGCATCGGCCAGTGAAATTGTGGCGGGCGCCATCCAGGACAACGACAGGGGCAGGATCATAGGCCGACGCTCCTTCGGGAAGGGCCTGGTGCAGGAAGAATACGACTTCTCGGACCATTCCGGCCTCCGGCTCACCGTGGCGCGTTATTATACCCCCAGCGGCCGGTGCATCCAGAAGCCTTACGACAACTACGAATACGACATTTACAACCGCTACACCGCCGGCGAGATCTTCTATGCCGACAGCGTCAAGCTGGATAAATCGGACATCCATCACACCCGGAACGGGCGGGAAGTGTATGGCGGAGGCGGTATCATGCCGGACGTGTTCGTCCCCATGGACACCACCCGTGCCACCAGCTTCTATCAGCAGTGCAACCGGAAGGCCACGCAGATGCGTTTCGCATCGGCCATCTTCGACCGCTACAAGGACCGTCTCCTCTCCATTGAGAAATATCCGGATATGGACCAATTCTTGAAGGATATGGACGTGGCGGGATCCTTCCGCAGCTTCGCGTCCAAGACAGACGGCATCACGGCAACGGCGGAAGAATGGGAAAAGACCAAGGCGTACCTGATTCCTCAGCTGCAGGCCCTGGTGGCCCGTTACTCCAAGCTGGGAGAAAATGCATACTACAAATACTACATGCCGGTGGACAACACCGTGACCGTGGCATTGCAGGAATTGGAAAAGTAAACACTTATGAGTCAGTACATCGTATCGGCAAGAAAATACAGACCGGACTCCTTCGGGACCCTCATCGGCCAGGATAACATTGCGCGGACCCTGTCCAATTCCATCAAGCGGGGACAGCTGGCGCATGCATATCTTTTCTGCGGCCCGCGGGGCGTGGGAAAGACCACTACCGCCCGTATTTTCGCCAAGATGATAAACTGCGCCCATCCCGGGCCGGACATGGAGCCCTGCGGGGAGTGCGAATCCTGCGTTTCCTTCCAGGAAGGACGGAGCTACTGCATCCATGAACTGGACGCCGCCTCCAACAATTCGGTGGAGGACATCAAGGCCCTCATGGAGCAGGTGCAGGTGCCGCCGCAGGTGGGAAAGTACAGCGTCTATATCATAGACGAGGTGCATATGCTCTCCCAATCGGCCTTCAACGCCTTCCTCAAGACGCTGGAAGAGCCGCCGGCACACGCCATCTTCATCCTGGCCACCACGGAGAAGCACAAGATCCTCCCCACCATCCTCAGCCGCTGCCAGACGTACGACTTCAACCGCATCTCCATCCCGGACATGGTGCGGAACCTGCGCACCATCGCCACCAAGGAAAACGTTACCATAGACGACGAATCCCTGCACGTGATAGCCTCCAAGGCCGATGGAGCCATGCGCGATGCCCTCACCATCTTCGACCAGACGGTGGCGTTCTGCGGCACGGATGTGAAATACGAAGACGTGATCCGGAACCTGAACGTGCTGGACTACGAATACAGTTTCCGCCTGGTGGATCATTTCCTTGCCGGAGACTACGGCTCCGCCTTCCTGCTGTTTGACGAGATTCTGTCCAAGGGCTTCAACGCCCTGCATTTCGTGGGTTCGCTGTCCAGCCACCTGCGCAACCTGGTGGTTGCCAAGACCGGCGGCCTGGAACCGCTGCTGGAACTGCCGGATTCGCTCAAGAAGCGCTATGCCAACCAGGCTTCCCGCTGCAGCGCCCAGTTCCTCTTCGACGCTCTGGGCATCACCACGGCCTGTGAAACCGGCTATAAGGCGGCGGTGAATCCCCGCCTGCACATAGAGTATGCCCTAATGCGGCTCAGTCGGCTTATGCCTGCTACTCCTGCGGAGGATGCCCTTTCCTCCGCTAAGAATTATGCCGATGCTACGGAAAGGGCATCCTCCTCCGGAAAGCTGAGGCCTGCTGCTCCGAAGGAAGATGCACTTCCCTCCGCGAAGAATTATGCCGATGCTACGGGAAGTGCATCTTCCTCCGGAGCGATTCAGGCTCCCGCCCCCCGTCGGCGTACCGCTAAGACCGGATCGGCCCTTTCCATCAATTCCATTATGGAGGAGAAGGTGGAAGAACCTGCGCCGGTGGAGGCCGTGCAGCAGGAAGCTGCCCTGCCGGAGGACGACCTGGTGCGCCTTAAATGGAAGGAACTGGCCGGGCAGTACAGCGCCAAACCGCGTCTTGCCAGCATGCTTTCCGGCGGGAACATCCAGCTGTCGGAAGAGAACGGGGTGAAACAGGTGGAATTCTTTGTGATCAACGAGGCCCAGAAGCAGTGGGTGGAGGAGAAGATGCTCCGGGAACTGGAAAAGAAACTCCGGGAGTTGCTGGGCTGCTCCAAGGTGAATGTGGTGGTTTCGGTCACCCCTATGGAAGAAAGCGAAAAGAAGCCCTATATGCCGGAAGAAAAGGCCAAGGACCTGATGGAAAAGAACCCGGAGGTCCGCGCCTTTGTGGCCGATATGGGTCTGGATACCAAATAAACTGTCATTCTGAGCGAAGCGAAGAATCTATGGAAGCGAAGAATCTATGAAATTAAGAGCAGAAAAACTGGTTAAGAAATACGGCGTCCGCACGGTGGTGAAGGGCGTTTCCATGGAGGTGGAACAGGGAGAGATCGTGGGCTTCCTGGGGCCCAACGGCGCCGGAAAGACCACCAGCTTCTACATGATTACCGGCCAGATCAAGCCCAACGGCGGCCGGATCTTCCTGGACGACGAGGACGGCAACTCCACGGAAATCACCAAACTGCCCATGTACCAGCGGGCACAGCTGGGGGTGGGTTATCTGCCGCAGGAGGCTTCCGTGTTCCGGAAGATGTCCGTGGAGGACAACATCCTTTCTGTGATGGAACTCTCCAAGAGCACCCAGGGCATGACCAAGGCGGAACGCCTGGCGCGGATGGAAAAGCTTATAGACGAGTTCAATCTCTCCAAGGTTCGCAAGTCCCTGGGTATCCAGCTCTCCGGCGGTGAACGACGCCGCTGCGAAATTGCGCGCGCCCTGGCGGTGGATCCCAAGTTCATCCTCCTGGACGAACCGTTCGCCGGCGTGGACCCCATTGCCGTGGAAGACATCCAGTACATTATTGCCAAACTAAAATACCGCAACATCGGCGTCATTATTACGGACCACAATGTAGGCGAAACCCTGGCCATTACGGACCGGGCATACCTGCTGTACGAGGGCGTAATCCTGCAGGCCGGTACGCCGCAGGAGCTGGCGGCCGATGAAGATGTGCGCACCAAATACCTGGGCTCGGGCTTTGTGCTCAAGCGTTCCAAGAGTGTGGAAAGGGCCCGCGCAGAGGTGGAACACGAACAATCCGTTTAAGTTTGGCACGCCTCTTGCATTAACACTAACCGAGGTTAGTTTTAAGTTGGTTAGTTAATACTATAATGGAGGCAGCCCGTGAGGGTCGCCTCCATTGTTTTTATACAGTAAGATATGAGAACTAAACCTTTTTTTGTTTTAGCGTTTCTGCTTTTTTCTCCGCTGATGCTGCCTGCCCAGCAGATTTGTGCGCACCGGGGCTTCTGGCAGTGTGAGGCGGCCGGGAATGCGCAGAATTCGCTGGCCTCGTTAAAGGCGGCCCAGGACAACGGATTCTGGGGGAGTGAATTTGATGTGCATATTACCGCGGACGATGTGGTTGTAGTGAATCACGACCCTTCGTTCCGTGGGATGGGTATCCAGACCGGAACCTATCCCGGACTTTTGCAAAGGGGCACGCTGTCTAACGGTGAACCGATATCCACCTTTGAGCAGTATATGGATCAGGGGACAAAGTCCGCTTCCACCATGCTGGTTTTGGAATTCAAAAAGCAGCGCAGCCGGGAGCGGGCCGATGCCATGATGGACCGCTGTATCGGCATCCTGAAGGAAAAGGGTCTCTGGAGCCCTTCCCGCGTAATGTTCATCTCTTTTGATTATGAGACATGCAAACGTATAGCCCATCTGGTTCCGGGATTTACGGTCCAGTATCTGGATGGGGATAAAACCCCCGAAGAGGTCCATGCCGACGGCATCAACGGGATAGATTACCACTATTCCGTATTCCGGGAGCATCCGGACTGGGTGGCCCGGGCCCACAGGCTGGGCATGAGCGTAAACGCCTGGACCGTGGACCGGAAAGATGATATGCAGTATCTGATCGGCCTGGGGGTGGACTGCATCACCACCAACAAGCCCCTGGAGCTGCGGGCGCTGCTTGGGCAATAAAAAAAACATCGGCCGGTCCTCATGGGCTGGCCGATGTTATAATGATAAGGTGTTAAAGGCTTACTGCTCTTCCTGGAGACGAAGCTTCTGAACGTAGATAGCCTTCTGCAGAGCCATGCGCTTCTTCACGGAAGGCTTTTCAAAGTTCTTACGGGAACGCATCTCGCGAACGGCGCCGGTCTTTTCGAACTTGCGCTTGAATTTCTTAAGAGCTCTCTCGATGTTTTCGCCTTCTTTGATGGGAACGATGATCATGCTTTTACACCTCCTTTTTTCTAAATTGGGGTGCAAAGATAGGTAATAATTCCCGTCCCTCCAAATTTAATTTACATTAAGCACCAAATCAAAGGTTTCCGTACTCCCGTCGGCATAGTGCAGCACGGCTGTGACGGTGTGGGCCCCGGCGGTGAGCGATACACTCTTGGCTCCGCTTATTTCTTTCCCGTCATAGTACCACTCCGAGGAGGAGGCGGAAAGGCCCTCCGGCAGTTCCATCTGCAGCTGGAACGCGTCTCCGGCGGTGTAATTTCCCTTTCCGGGATCGGCAATGGCGGGGATGCCCATCTGGACGAAAGAAAGGGGCTTATCCTCCCCGGAGGGAATGATGGAAGCCTTCATGACCAGGGCATAACCTTCATCATCCAATGATTCCCATTTGCTGGAATCCAGGCTGAAATCCGACACATAGGTATTGGTGGTACCCGCGGCAATGGGGAAGAGAAAGCCGATATAATCGTTGTCATCCACTTGGGCATCCTGGATTGCATACCCTACGTAAAGGTCTTTTCCCGGAGGGAAGTGGTTGACGACATCACTCAAATCCACGGTCAGTATCGTCCCCAGGTCTTTTTCTGGAATGTCGGGTATCTTGTAGGTAAGAACCCGGTCCTTCCCGGAGTCTATCACAATGTAATAGGCGGAGGCCGGCCAGTAAGGCAGGAAACTGACATTGGTCACTTCACCCCCTTCGGCCGGCAGTTGGCCTGCCGGAATCCGGATGGAAGCCATAAGTGACGAGGATTCACCGTCCCCGCAAAGGTAAAGTTTGGAATCCTCGTCATAATATTGGAATAGGGTTTGGCCCACATAGGAGAGCGTGATGCTGATGGACGTGGGACCGCGTTTGCTCAATTTGACGTCCGTTCCATAGGGGTTATAGCCTTCCAGGGATGCGGTAAGGTGGCAGGATGCTTCGTCGAACCCTTCCAGGGCAATCTCAAAGCAGCCGTCCTTATCTGTGTATGCGCTGAATTCCTGGGCTCTCCTGGCAATCCTTAACGGGATTTGCATGGACGTGCCAGACTGGGCGTTTACCTTTGTGACCATTATATGGACACCGGAAAGGGCCTTCCCGCCCGGGTTGACAATCTTGCCCCGTATGCTGCGCGTGTTGTCTACCGTGGCGGAAAAACTCACTTTTCCGTCGGCATAGCTTATACTGCTGAGCGAGACTCCGCAGGAGTTGCCATCCCAGTCCTTAGGAGAAAAACTCTTTACGTTTGAAGCGCCGGGGAACACCCATCGGGAAAGTGATCCTTTGTAATTGAAGTTGTTAGGATCTGCGGCGGGAACTACATAGAAACAGGGATGATTTCCGTAGGCGTTGATGGCATTGGAATACCGCCAATTGTTCCAAAGGTCATAGGCGGTGGTGTTTCCAACGCGGTGGTCCATGGATTTGTCGGCATGATATATCAGCATTCCCTCAGGAAGATATGCGTCCCAGCCGCTGGCGTCCCGGCATTCGTACAGGTAATATTCCCCTTCCACGCTGCAATAGCTTATGTAAGCCACGTTATTCTGGATGGCGGGAAAAGAAACCGTTCCGCTGGTAAGATCCAGCACCTCTTCTTCTGCCATCCAGCCAAGCATGATGCGTTCCTCGGCATTGAGATACGGCGGCGTGCGGCTCTCGTTCAGGTAGCACCCTCCGTCCATGAGGGAGAAAGAGGTTAAGCCCGCGCACTCGCCGTTCTTTTCATAATCTGTGTCATAGAAGTCCGGAAGGCCCAGGGAGTGGGAGAATTCATGGCAGGTGGGGCCGATACCACATTGTTTTGTGCCTTGGGTGCCTTTGAGCTCTGCCGTGCAGAAGTAATTCCCCAGCCTTTTTCCGTTGAACCTGGTGTTTCTGGCTTCGTCGCTGGATGAAGCCTGAACGGTATACTGGTGAGGCCAGATGGTGTTAGTAGAGGCGCCTTCGGCCTCACTGTAACCGGCATAATAGAAAAGGGTCATGTCCACAAAACCGTCCCCGTCGGCGTCGTAGATAGAGAAATCCACCTGATCGGCCAGAATAACGCAGGCATCGAACAGAGCCAGTTCCGGCCGAATGTCCGTGCCTTGACCGCTTCTGTTTTTCCCGTAGTACGCCATCTCATTAGGCAGCATCACAGGCCCGTAAACGTCAAATATGGGCTGGAACCGTCCGTGGGAATTGTCCATGAAGTAGTCTTGCACGGATCCCGTGCCTTCATTCCCGCTGTAGCCAGGCTGGTTGAGCATGGCCGAAAAACTGTCGGCAGGATTTTCAACGGAAAAATTCTTGTCCGGGAATTCCACCAGGAATACTGGGATGTGCCGGCTTCCCTGGGTCATGGAAACGTTGGAACGGCTCCGGGTGTGAAGAATCTGGAGTCGCTGCTCGCCCACCGTTTGCCGGCGCAGCCTTGCGGCTTCCCGGCTGGCTTCACTGATCTGGGACGGACGCCAAAAGCCATTCTCGTCCAATTCCACCACCCGCTGGGTTCCGTAAAGGGTGGTCCAGTTGAGGAATTCGTCTCCGTGACGCTCCAGCGTAACCACGCTGCCATCCGGCTGGGTATACTGGAAGGGGCCGGGTTTAGCCGGAACGGCACCTGCGGCCAATGAAATGAAGAGGGCGGCGAATGCGCTAAGTAAGTGTCTGATTCTCATAGTTCTGCCCTCCCATTAAAAGTTGATGATAAAAAAGGTCTGGTCATTTACCTTGAACCATCCCAGTCCGTCTTTGGTATAAATGAGGCTGGCCGGATAATCATTATCCAGCAGGGTCTTGTCCCTTGACTGCAGTAGTACGTGAAGATTGCACGAGGCTTCCTCCCGGATGCCGGAGAGGGTGGCCACCGACAGACTTTGGGCATTCAGGAGCCGGTATCGCAGGCTGCCGTCCGCCTCTTTCTTGCGGGAATTCTGGTTCCAGCCATCGGCGCCCAGCACATAGTTCATGCCGTCCAGGCCATACAGGCCGGGTTTGGTGTTCTTAAGGATGGGATCCTTCCCGCCCTGAGAAACTGTGACCGTGAGTGAAGCGTCCGGATGGCCGCTGCTGGTGAAGCTGATGGTACCGGTGCGGGCCTCTGGATCTTCGTTTTCTTCCAAGAGGAAGGTTTCCTCCTTCTCATAAAGCGGTGCCTTGGTGGTGACGCGTCTGATCCATTTTGCCGGAACGGAAATCTCGTAATCCACATTGTACCGGGTCCGGACCGTAAACTGCCGCCCTTCAAAAGAGTAGGAGAGGTCTGTGTCCCCGGACAGGATTACGTCTTTCTGCCCCTGCACAACAGGAATCTCCAGCTGATGGCCGTTAATGGTAACGCAGACGGATCCTTCCCGGCTGCCCACAGCCTCGTTGGGGTCCTTGGCCACCGCAGCCAGCGTGGCATTCCCCGCGGATCCGGAAGGAGTCTTGAGCTCAAACCATTCACCGCCCTGGGTTATCTCCGCCGTCCAGGAGGAGGGAGCCTTGAAGGAGATGGCCGATTCCGCCGTTCCGCTAAGCTGAAGGGAACGGGGCTGGAAAAACGCCTTGAGGCCGTTCTGCGTAATGGTTTTTCTATACTCTCCTTTTCCGGCTTTCAGGATAAGGGTATTCTTTCTGGACTCTTCGGCCGTATTCACGCCCACCCTGAAAACGAGGGTTCCGCCGGCCTTTTTTGTAACAGTCTGGATTTCCACCTCGCCCCAGGTGGGATCCTCCAATTCTACGGTCCAGTGTTTAAGGTCGCACTCCACTTTGGCGGAAACTCCCGTATCCAGGGCACCCAGCGTTGTGGTTTCGGGTACAAGGTTCAGCACTTCCGGTATCTTTTCCGACTCATTGCATGCAACGACCGCCAGGACGGGGAAGAGGAAGTACAGCACACGGAGTTTGAATCTTTTCTTCATAGTATCTCAATAAGAATGTACAAAAGTAATAATATTTCTCAAATATATTTGTTACATTTGCAGTAACAAGAATGTTATCCCTCCGCAGAAATCAACATTAAAACCTACCGATATGAAAAAGAAGAAGAATCCCGATGCCTATCCCTGGCAATTTGCGTCCGTTGGCGGCGCCGTCCGCATCCAGATCCGTAACGGAGAGGACATCCGCCACCTGGGAGAACTGGACCGCAAGCTGTGGACGGTCCTCAGCTGTCCCGCCGGCGGCCTGGAGTTCGATCCGGCTTCCCTCAAGCACATCGATGCCGACGGAGACGGCAACATCCGCGTGGACGAGGTAATATCCGCCGCGCAGTGGCTCACCCGTGTGATTAAGGATGCCGATACCCTTCTGAAAGGAGAGGACACCATCCCGTTCGATAACTTCAACACGGAGGACCCGGACGGTGCACGGCTCCTGTCATCGGCCAAACAGATCCTTTCCAACCTGAAGCTGGAGAAGGACAGCATTTCGCTCGCGGAGACTTCCGACAACGTGAAAATATTTGCCGAAACCCTTTTCAACGGGGACGGCATCATCACCCCCGCATCGGCCGGTAAGGAGGAAGCACTGGCCAAGCTCATCACCGATATTGCAACCTGCGTGGGTTCCGCTACGGACCGCAGCGGGGTTGAAGGCGTAACCACGGACCACGTGGAGGCATTCTACACTGCCTGCGCGGACTATTCCGCCTGGAAGGCCGCCGGTACGCCGGAGGTGTTCCCGTTTGGCGACAAGACCGCCGATGCCCTGGCCTCCGTGGAGGCCCTCAAGGAAAAGGTGGCCGATTATTTCATGCGCTGCAAACTCATCGGCTTTGACGCCGCCACGTCGGAAGCGGTGGACGTTTCCGTGGAGAAGATTGCCGCCATCGAGGGGAACCTGGCCGATGCCTCTTCCAAGATTTCGGACCAGCCGCTGGCCAAGCCCGGCAAGGAAGGCCTGCTGCCGCTCAAGGAAGGCCTGAACCCCGCCTGGAAGGCCGCCGTGGCCGCCATGGCCGCCCTGTGCCTGCCGGAAAAGAAGGCTAGCATTAACGAGGAAGATTGGAATGCCCTGGTGGCCAAATTCGCTCCCTACACCGCCTGGATGGAAGCCAAGAAGGGTGCCGAGGTGGAGCCCCTGGGCCTGGAAGCCGTGGAGACCATCCTCAAGGAAGACCGCAAGGCAGCGCTCCTGGAACTGCTGGAGAAAGACAAGGCGGAGGAAGCCAACGCCCTTAGCATAGAGGAAGTGGACAAGCTGGTGCGCCTGTACAAGGATTTCTATCGTTTCCTCAACAACTATGTGGTCCTCAAGGACTTCTACGATCCGGACTTCAAGGCTATTTTCCAGGCCGGTCGCCTGTATATAGACCAGCGCAGCACGGACCTGTGCGTAAAGGTGGACGGCCCCGCCCCGGAGATCTCCTCCCTCAGCGGCATGTACATCCTTTACTGCGCCTGCTCCAGCGAGAAGCTGGGCAAGTCCTTCAACATTGCCGCCGTACTCACCGCCGGTGACGTGGACGGCCTCCGGGAAGGCAAGAACGCCGTGTTCTATGACAGGGAGGGCAACGACTACACCGCCAAGGTCACTTCCATCGTGGAGAATCCGCTTAGCCTGCGCCAGGCCTTCTGGGCTCCTTACAAGAAGGCCGCCCGCTGGATCAGCGACAAGGTGGACAGGAACGCCGCCGCCAAGAACGAAAAGTCCATGGGCAGCCTCACCTCCGCGGCCGATAATGCCACGGACGGCAAGGGGGCCGATGCCGCCGCTGCCGTGAAGCCCAGCTTCGACGTGGGCAAGGTGGCCGGCATCACCATCGCCGTGGCCGCGGTCTCCGGTGTCCTGCTGGGCCTGGTTGCCGTTCTCAAGTCCCTCACCTGGTGGCAGTGGCTCATCATCATTGCCGTCATCATGCTCATCATCTCCCTGCCGTCCGTGTTCATCGCCTGGCGGAAACTCCGTCACAGAGACCTGGGCCCGGTGCTTAATGCCAACGGCTGGGCCATGAACGCCGCTTCGCTGGTAAGCGTGAAATTCGGCAAGACGCTCACCTCCCTGGCCGAATATCCCAAGCTCACGGAAGTGGATCCGGAGGCCCGCAGGAAGGCCCGCCGCCGCTGCTTCTGGTGGTCCTTCTTCGGCGTGGTGGTGGTCACATGCCTGGTGCTGTGGCTCCTGAACGTGCTGCTCCCGCTGGGTGAATGCTTCCGCAGCCCGCTGCCCAAATATCGACCCGAAGAACCGGTGGTGGAAGTGGCCGTTCCCATTGAGGAAGTCCCTGCCATTCCCGTAACGGACGCTGAATAATGGATACTCCTTTCCCTTATTCCCAATATGTGACCGGCAAGAACTTTGTCGGCCGGAAGAATGACGTGACCCTCCTGGGGAACCTCCTTTCCCAGGGGGAGCACGTGGTGATGTACGAACCGCCCAAGACCGGAAAGACTTCGCTGGTGCAGCAGGCCCTGCTGTCCATGCGCATGGCGGGAAAGCCCTTCACGGTGGGGCAGTTATCGGCCCTCAACATCCGTACGCTGGAAGACTTCCTGCTCCGGATGGGCTCTACGGTGGTGCGGATGGTGGCTTCCACCCCGGTGGAATACGCCGCCGTGGTAAAGCAGTATCTCTCCGGTACCCACTTTGTCTTCGACCCTACGGCTTTTGCCGACAGGGACCAGGTGATATCGGCCGGATGGGAGCTGGATGCGGAGGATGTGAAAGCCATGCTCCGTTTCCCTTTCCGCCTGGCAAAGGATAGGGGGGAACGGCTCATCCTCATCATTGACGAATTCCAGTGCGTCCTGTATCAGGATAATCCGGATGCGTTGCTGCGTCCGCTGGACGCCACGCTCCGCGCCGCCCGGGAAGCGGGAGAGAAGCAGTTCTCCTTCATCCTGTCCGGATCGGCCGTGAATGCCATGCGCTCCATCTTCGAGAGCAGTCTCCTTTTCCACCGGCAGGTGGAGCGGGTGCGCCTGTCTCCCGTGGAGGAGAGCGAAATGGCCTCCCACGTGATCCGGGGCTTCCTTTCCGGGGGTAAGGTGCTGGACGCTAACCTCATGGAAGGGGCCTGCCGGCTGTTCCGGGGGCATCTTTGGTATATCAACCATTTCTCCGCCATCTGCGACTCCATGACGCGCGGATACATTATGGAACCCGTGCTGGTGGATGCGCTGGGAGCCCTGATTACCATCCACGAACCCCGTTTCATGGAAATGATGGGCGGCCTCACAACGCACCAGGTGAACATGCTTCGGGCCACGGTGGACGGCGTTACGCGCTTCAGCTCGGCCGAGGTAATCCGCCGCTATGGGCTCAACTCATCGGCCAATGTAAAGCGGGTGAAGGACGCCCTCATGAAGAAGGAAATCCTCTGCTTTGACGAGGCCGATAATCCCGTGATCATAGATCCGCTCTTCGAATACTGGGTAAAGAAATACTTTTTTGAGGTAAAAGAATGAAAAAGAGAATAGCAGTCCTAACCGGCGCGGGCGTGAGCGCCGAAAGCGGTTTTGCCACCTTCCGCGATACGGGTGGCCTCTGGGAGCAGTACGACGTGAACGACGTGGCGTCCATCGAGGGCTGGTACCGGAACCGGAAACTGGTGCTGGATTTTTACAATCAGCGCCGCGCCCAGCTCAAGGAGGCCAAACCCAACGCCGCCCACCTTGCCATTGCCGGCCTGGAGAAGGAGTACGATGTGGACGTAATCACCCAGAATGTGGACAACCTGCACGAAAGGGCCGGTTCCACGCGGGTGCTGCACCTGCACGGGGAACTCACCAAGGTGCGTCCGGAAAACGGCATCTATGACCGGACGGCCTCCGAGGCGGAGGTGATAGACGTGGGTTATCGGCCCGTAGTACTGGGCGACATGGCACCCAACGGCAGCCAGCTCCGTCCGCACATTGTCTTCTTCGGCGAGGCCGTGCCCAACATAGAAAAGGCCATTGTCCTGGTGGAGAAGGCCGATATCCTCCTGATTGTGGGCACCTCCCTGCAGGTATATCCCGCCGCCGGGCTGTACCGCTATGCTTCCATCAACACGCCCATCTACGTGATCGACCCCAAGCCCGTGCCCATTTCGGACGCCCGTGTTACCATGATCCAGGACGTGGCCACCAAAGGCATGGAAAAGTTTTTGGAAATGCTTGCAGATTAATAAAAAATCCGTATCTTTGCAGTCCCAAATTTTGAGATGACCGCTAAGCTCCAGAAGACCTGCCAGTAGGGGCAGGCGCTTACGGCCCAAAACTTTTAATAAGTTTTTATAGCATGTACGCTATTGTAGACATTGCAAGCCAGCAGTTTAAGGTAGAAGCTGGAATGGACATCTTCGTAAACAGGCTCCAGGCCAAGAACGGAGAAGCTGTAGAGTTCAACAAGGTCCTCCTCGTGGACAATGAGGGTTCCGTTACCGTTGGTACTCCGTATGTAGAAGGCGCTATGGTAAAGGCCACCGTCGTGGACGACGATGCCAAAGCCAAGAAGGTGCTTGTATTCAAGAAAATCCGTCGCAAGGGATTCCAGACGCTCAACGGCCATCGCCAGAAGCTCACCAAGATCCACATCGACGCTATCGCTTAACTTTTAAAGACTGAAAGATTATGGCACACAAGAAAGGTCAATCCAGTTCCAAGAACGGTCGTGAGTCGCATTCCAAGCGGCTTGGTATCAAGAAGTTCGGCGAAGAAGTCGTAAAGGCCGGTAACATCATCGTACGCCAGAGGGGTACCGCTCACAACCCGGGTCTGAATGTAGGTATGGGTAAAGATCACACCCTCTACGCTCTTATCGACGGCACTGTGAAGTTCACCCGCAAGCGTGAAAACAAGTCTTATGTTTCTGTTCTTCCTTTTGAGAACTAAGACATGCTTACATTAAAACTTTTACGCGAGTCTCCGGATTTTGTAATCCGGAGACTCGCCGTTAAAAACTTCGACGCAAAGGAAATCGTCGAAAAGGTTATCGCCCTGGATGACAAGCGCAAAGCTCTCCAGACGGAGAGTGATGCCCTCCTGGGCCAGCAGAAGAAGGCTGCAGCCGCCATCGGCCAGCTCATGAAAGAAGGCAAGAAGGCCGAAGCGGAAGCCGCCAAGGCCGAAGTGGCCACCCTCAAGGAACGCTCCAATGCCCTCCTCAAGGAGGCCGATGCCACCATTGAAGAACTTCAGAACCAACTGGTCCTGCTCCCCAACATTCCGTGCGACATTGTCCCGGAAGGTAAGGGTGCGGAGGACAACCTGGTGGTGAAGATGGGCGGCGAGGAACCCAAGCTTCCGGAGAACGCCCTCCCGCACTGGGAACTGGCCAAGAAGTACGATATCATCGACTTCGACCTGGGCGTGAAGATCACCGGCGCAGGTTTCCCCGTGTATAAGGGTAAGGGTGCCAAGCTTCAGCGCGCCCTCATCAACTACTTCCTGGACCGCAACACTGCGGCCGGCTACAAGGAAGTGGAGCCGCCTGTGATGGTGAACGCTGCATCGGGCTTCGGTACCGGCCAGCTGCCGGACAAGGAAGGCCAGATGTACCACGCCAACCTGGACGATTTCTACATGGTTCCCACGGCGGAAGTCCCTGTGACCAACATTTTCCGCGACGTGATCCTCTCGGCCGATCAGTTCCCGCAGAAACTCACGGCCTATACGCCCTGCTTCCGCCGGGAAGCCGGTTCCTACGGCAAGGACGTGCGCGGCCTTAACCGCCTGCACCAGTTCGACAAGGTGGAGATCGTGCGGGTGGAGAAGCCGGAGAACAGCTATGCAGCCCTGGACGAGATGGTGGCCCATGTGGAGAGCCTGGTGAACGAACTGGGACTCCGCTACCGCATCCTCCGCCTCTGCGGCGGTGACATGAGCTTTACATCGGCCATTACCTACGACTTCGAGCTTTGGAGCGCAGCGCAGGGCCGCTGGCTGGAGATTTCCTCCGTTTCCAATTTCGAGAGCTACCAGGCCAACCGCCTCAAGTGCCGTTACAAGGACGAGGACGGAAAGATGCAATTGGCCCACACCCTGAACGGCAGTTCGCTGGCCCTTCCGCGTGTGGTGGCAGCCCTGTTGGAAGACAACCAGAAGGACGGGTACATTGAGATTCCCGAATGCCTCCGTCCTTACACCGGCTTCGACCGCATTGACTAAGGATAAGATCATACTTGGAATTGACCCCGGAACCCAGCTGCTGGGATTCGGGGTCATCCGTGTATCCGGGAAAAAGCCGGAGTACGTGGACATGGGCGTGCTGGACCTCAGGAAAGAGGCCGATGCCTACACCAAGCTCCGCGCCATTTACGACTGCATCTCAGAAGTCTGCAAATCCTACCATCCCACGGAACTGGCCATCGAGAGCCCCTTCTACGGGAAGAATGCGCAGGTGGTCCTCAAGCTGGGCCGGGCGCAGGGAGCCGCCATCATCGCCGCCCTGGAATACGGCGTGCAGTCCGTGACGGAATATGCGCCCCGCAAGGCCAAGGAGGCCATCGTGGGCAACGGCGCCGCCTCCAAGGAGCAGGTGCAGCTCATGCTGGAAAAGACCCTGAACGTCTCTCTGGAGTCCAAACACCTGGACGCCACGGATGCCCTGGCCATAGCCCTCTGCCACCATTACCAGACTTCCAGTCCGCTCGCTTCCGTGAAGGGAAAGGCCGGATGGGAGCAGTTCGTGAAAGATAATCCGGACCGGATAAAATAATTCCGAAATATTTACAAATATTATTAAACTTTTACCAGAGCGATACGTCTAAAACATCGTGATTTGGTATTGATACTTATGGTAAGAAAAATCTTCCTGGCCGTTATCGGCCTGTTTGCAGCCTTGGCACTGAGTGCCCAGAATTACAAGGTTACCATGAAACTGGCAGACTCCATCACCGGAGAGGCGGTGGGTTTCGCCACGGTTTCCATTACCCCGGAAAGGGGATCGGCCAAGTACTCCCTGAGTGACGCCGAAGGTAATGTAACCCTTGAGAAGGTTCGTAAAGGCAAGTATGTCCTTAAGGCCGAACTCCTTGGCTATCTTCCTTATACGCAGGAATTTACTGTAGAAGAGAAGGACGTGAACCTGGGTACCATCAAGATGGACCTCAATCAGGAGGAGCTGGATGCTGCTTCCGTTTCTGCCACGGGCAACCCTATTATTATTAAGAAGGATACGGTGGAATATAACGCCTCGTCCTATAAGATTACGGACGACAACATGCTGGTGGACCTGCTCCGTAAGCTCCCCGGCATCGAGGTGGGCGACGACGGTACCATCACCTCCAACGGTGAAACCATTTCCCGTATCACCATCGACGGCAAGACCTTCTTCCTGGACGACCCTCAGGTGGCCACTTCCAACCTCCCCGCCAAACTGGTGGAGAAGGTGAAGGTGATCAAGAAGAAGAGTGAGCAGGCCGAATTCACCGGCATTGACGACGGCAACGAGGAAACCATCATCGACCTCACCGTACAGCCGGGCATGATGAACGGTATCTTCGGTAACTTGGTAGCCGGTGGTGGCCATGATATCCCGTCCGAATATAACTCCCTTAACGACTGGCGTTTCCAGGCAAACGGCATGGTTGGCCGATTCACCGATAACAGCCAGCTCTCCGTTCTGGCCAATGCCGGCAACGGCCCCCGTGGCGTCGGTTTCAACAACTTCTCCGGCGGCATGATGGGTGGCATGATGGGCGGCATGGGAGGCGGCGGCATGATGGGCGGCGGTATGATGGGAGGCGGCGGAATGGGCGGCTTCGGCGGTGGTGGCATCACCACTTCCTGGATGCTGGGTGCCAACGCTTCCATGGATCTGTTCGACGGCAATATGGAACTGGCCGTTCCCTACCAGTACCAGGGTTCCATGAACAATTCCGTCTCCGATTCCTATAAGGAGACTTATGTGGCCCAGGGCAATACCCTCATTTCCAACTCCAACAGTGACAACGACCAGAATACCTGGGGCCATTCCATCTCCATGCGTCTGGACCACAAGTTCTCGGACAATACTTCCCTCATGATCCAGCCGCAATTCAACTTCGGCGGCGGTGATTATATCCAGCGGTCCATGTCCGACACCTGGCGCCGGGATGGAGCCGGTAATGACACCAAGAACAATGACAGCTGGAGCCTCAATAGCGGCGTGAACAAGAACCTCACCTTCAGCGGCCGCGGTATCCTGCGCCAGCGCCTGGGCATGCCGGGACGTACCCTCTCCCTCAACTTCAACTGGAACATCCGGGACAACCGGATGGACGGCTACAACCAGTCGCTCACCAATACCTATATGATGGGTAAAAGCAATTTGGATGTGGTGAACCAGCGCATCGACCAGGTCCAGAAGAGCCAGACCCTGGGTGCCAGCCTGGTGTACACGGAACCCCTGGGCAACAACTTCTATATGGAGGGAAGATACCAGATTAACTGGAGCAACTCCCTTACCGACAAGAAGGCCTTTGACAGCGGCAACCCGTACGATTATAACAGCAGTTCCGTAATCCGTGACCTTACCATGGGCTACAATCCTGCAGGCGAGAAGCAGAACGATACGTACAGTAACAACGTAGTCAGCAAGAACCTCAACCAGACCATCGGCCTTGCTTTCATGTATCAGGAAGACTGGATCCGTGCCCAGCTGGGTGCACAGGCCATCCCCACCCGTCAGTACAACCTCACCAACGGCAAGGAGTATGATCCCGGTACCATCTGGAACTTCGCTCCCCGGGCCATGCTGCAGTACGACTTCAACGAGAATGCCAACATCCGCGTGAACTACAACGGCCGCAGCGGACAGCCCTCTACCAACCAGCTGAATCCGGTGCTGGACAACACCAACCCGCTTTCCCTGTCCCTGGGTAACCCGTACCTGACCCCTTACTTCAACCATAATATGCGTCTGGAACTGGAATACTCCAACCGGGCCACCTTCTTCACCGCCCGCTTCAACCTGAACGGCGGCATGAACCAGAACCCCATTTCCAATGCCAACTGGTACGATGAGGGCGGCCGTCAGTACTCCTTCCCGGTGAACGGCAAGAACACCTTCAACGGTGGCGGTTCCATTATGATCAACGCCCCCATCGCCAAGTCCAACTTCTCCATTTCCAACATGATCAATGCCAACTACAGCATGACCAGCAGCTACATCGGAAACGGAAATCTGGATATGGACAACTACTTCAAGATGGACGGTGAAAGGGAGTATTTCGACTATGAGGCCTTCCACGACTTCTATTTCGTGAACAATCCGGACCAGTGGGCCAAGGACTTCCTGGCCAACGAGACCCGTACCCTCACCCTCATGGAGAACTTCACCGGTACTTACCGCTCCGACGACATCGAGGTCCGCGTAGGTTTCCGTACCAATGTGCGCAAGCCCTGGTACACCGTGCAGAGTGCCGTGGCCGCTACCTGGAACAACGCCGTGAACGGTTCCTTCATGTGGACCGTGGGCGACACCGGCCTCAGCATCAACACCGATGCCAACTATCGCTGGTATAGGGGTTACACCACGGAGCAGCCTTCCGAATTCATCTGGAACGCCTCCATCTCCAAGACCATCTTCCGGGGTCAGGCAACCATTTCCCTGGCAGCCTATGATATCCTGGGACAGTCCCGTGCACAGAACGTGACCATCACGGATAACTACTACCAGGAAACCAACAACCGGACCCGTCTGGGCCGTTACATCATGCTCAACTTCTCCTGGCGCTTCGGTACCTTCGGTGGCGGCCGTGGAATGTTCGGCGGCATGGGCGGTGGCCGTGGCGGCAGAGGCGGTGGCCGTGGCGGCTTCGGCGGCGGCATGGGTGGCGGCGGATTCCGTCCCATGTAATAGAGCGAAATGCTTGATAAATAACCAGTTAGAATGTGCTCCCTGTGATTCCGGTCACAGGGAGCTTTTGTTAATCAGCTGGAAATCAGGATTATAGGTTCTGCGTGTAATTCCGCCATTTCTCTATGAGGGCGGACATGTCGGCTGGAACGGGGACCTCAAAGAAGAGGCGCTCGCCGGTGCGGGGATGGGTGAAACCCAGGGTCCTGGCGTGCAGGGCCTGCCGGGGGCACAGGGCAAAGCAGTTCTGGATAAACTGCCGATACTTGGCGTAGATGGTGCCTTGGCGGATTTCCGCTCCGCCATACCGCTCGTCATTGAAAAGGGGATGGCCGATAGAGGCCATGTGCACGCGGATCTGGTGGGTACGGCCGGTTTCCAAGCGGCATTCCACCACGGTAATGAAACCGTAGCGCTCCAGCACTTTCCAGTGCGTAACGGCCCATTTGCCTTTCTCCGGATCGTCATACACCTTGAAGCGCAGGCGGTCGTTGGGATCCCGGCCGATGGTCCCCTCGATGGTGCCTTCGTCCTGGGCCAGGTTGCCCCAGACCACGGCCGTGTAGATGCGGTCTATGGAATGGACGAAGAACTGGTCGGCCAGGTTCAGCTGGGCCGGGGGATTCTTGGCCACCACCAGAAGCCCGGAGGTGTCTTTGTCAATGCGGTGCACCAGCACGCCCATCCGCTCGTCTTCGGCATCGGCCTCCTGCTTGAGGCCCAGATGGAAGGCGAGGGCATTCACCAGTGTGCCGTTGTAGTTGCCGTGCCCGGGATGCACCACCATGCCGGCAGGCTTGTTCACCACCAGCACGTCTTCGTCTTCATAGACAATATCCAGGGGAATGTCTTCCGGGAGAATCTCCAGCCCGCGGCGCTCGTAAGGCATAACGAACTTGACCACGTCGCAAGGCCGGACTACGTAGTTGGCCTTTACGGGAACGTCGTTCACCAGCACATAGCCCATCTTGATGGCCTGCTGCACCCGGCTCCGGGAGGTGTCCTCCTGGTGCGAGGCAATGAACTTGTCTATACGCACAGGCTCCTGGCCCTTATCAGCGACGATTCGGAAATGCTCAAACATCTCGTCTGAAGATGCCCGATCGGTGTCGGGCATGACGTCGACATCGAACATTTCGTCATTGCCGGCTTGACCGGCAATCTCATCTGACCCACCATCCTCCCCACCTACTTCTTTGAGGGGGCTCTGCCCCCTATTATCCCCCGCGGCCTCCGGCCGGCCGCTCTGCAGAGCGGCTGGGAAGTCCTTCGTGGCACGGTCCGGTAGGATCATTGGGCGGGAAGTTTGGTGGTGTCCAGGGTGAGGTAGATGTTGATGGCCGTGCCCAGGGTCTTGGAGGCGCCCAGGGCATCCTGCCGGTACACCACGGCGTTCACGGAATCGGCATAAGATTGGATGCCTTCGTCAAAGCGGACGCGGCCCACGTTCAGGTAGCGGTCGTGCAGCACATCCACGGCGCGGACATACTTCATGCCGATGAGGCGGGGCACTACCGTGGTGCTCTCTTCATTGCCCAGTCCCACGGTGAGGTCTATGGGGGAACCGCTCACCACCAGGTCTCCGGCTTTCACATCCCGGCCGTTCAGGGTCTGTCCCAGCACGTTGTTGGTGGCGATATCCTTAATGTAATTGAGTTTTCCCAGGTCCAGGCCCCGGTTCTGGAGTTCGGCCCTGGCTTCAATCACGGAGTAGCCGTACAGGTTGGGCATAACCACCTTGCGGGGAACTATAGAGTTGATGGTGAGGAAGATGCTGCGGCCTTTCTTCACGGTGGAGCCGGCCTTGGGCTGCTGGCGGTATACCACGCCCGCACCCAGCCTGCGTACAAAGACGGAGTCCACCACCTTCACGCCCACGTGGCTCTCTGCGGCCAGCTTTTCCGCTTCTGCCACGGTGAGATTGGTGAAATCCGGGGCAATTACGGTTTTCCCGTGCCGGGTAATCACATTGAGGCCGATGGAGGCCAACACCACCAGTACCACCAGGAGAATCACCGCTGCCAGGATATTCTTGAGAATCCATCTGTCTTTGAGTGCCATACTTCCAGAATCGTTTTGTATTCTGCGAAGTTACGAAAAATAATTCATATCTTTGTTCTTGTGAGAAAGCCATCCCTCATATTCCCGGCCCTTTCGCTGGCCTTTGTGGTACTGATGAGCCTGCCGTGGCTGGTGCCGCACATGGGCTGGACTGCGCTCATCGGCCTTTTGCCTCTGCTCATTATGGAGCGGCTGGCGGCCGAAGAGGGCAGGAAGCACTTCTGGTGGTGGCATTACGGCACCTTCGTGCTCTGGAACGCCGTTACCACCTGGTGGGTGGGGGAGGCTACGGTGGGTGGCGCTGTCTTTGCCATCCTGGCCAATGCCCTGCAGATGTCGCTGATCTTCGGGACCTTCCGCTGGGTGAAACGCCGCCTGGGCGGGGCGCTGCCGTATATCTTTTTGGCCGCCGCCTGGCTTGCATGGGAAAAGTATTACCTTACGGTGGCGGAGATTTCCTGGCCCTGGCTGGTGTTGGGCAACGCTTTTGCCGATACCACCTCGCTGGTGCAGTGGTATTCGGTGCTGGGCCATCTGGGCGGTTCGCTCTGGGTATGGCTTAGCAACCTCTCCCTCTTCGGCCTTATGGTAGCACTCTCCGACGGTCGCATGGCCCGCTGGAACGGGAAAGCCCGCCTGGCTGCCTTCGCTGGTGCTTTCGTGGCCCTTTTCGGGCCGATGGTCTGGTCCTGGTGCCTTTCTTACAAGGATTCCGGTCCCGAACTGAAAGTGGTTATCGGCCAGCCCAATTACGACCCTTACGAGAAATTCCAGTCCCTTTCGCGGGAGGAGCAGGACAAGCGTTTCCTTTCGCTGCTGGAGCAGGCCGACTGGTCTTCCGCTGAACCCACGCTGGTTCTGGCGCCGGAAACCTTCACCTCCCGGGTCTATACCAATGAAGTGGGCCGGCACGAGACGTCCCTCCGTTTCCAGGCCTTCCTGCAGCGCCATCCGCAGGCCACGCTCATCTTCGGCGCATCCACCTATGAGCCGGTACGCGCTTATTCCCAGCCGGATCCCTGCGCCTACGAAATGGGCAAGGAGGCCGATGGAAAGACGCTCTGGATCCTCCTGCACAATTCGGCCATCCTTACGGATACATCGGCCCGGTACCAGCTTTTCCATAAGTCCAAGCTGGTGGTGGGCACGGAACTTACCCCTTATCCCAAGTTCTTTATTCCGCTTGAGAAACTGCTGAATCATGGGGATTACCTGATGGCCAAAGACGTTGGTCAGAAGGAGATATCCTGCCTTATTATGGCTATTCCGGAGACAGGTGAGTATGCCTCCGCGAAGAATTATGCCGATGCTACGGCATACTCACCTGTCTCCGGCAATACAAAGGCCGATGCTACGGCAGACGTACCCGTCTCCGACAGGAAGGTTCCTATCGGCACGGCTGTGTGCTATGAGTCGGTGTATGGAGAATATTGCACGGGATATGTGCGGAAGGGGGCGCAGCTTCTTACGGTCATTACCAACGATGCTTGGTGGGGGAATACGCCCGGCTATAAGCAGCATTTCAATTACAGCCGGCTGCGGGCCATTGAGACTCGGCGCTGGGTGGCGCGTTGCGGCAACACGGGGGTATCGGCCATCATCGATCCTTGCGGTCGTGTCCTGGAACGTACACCCTGGTGGGAGCCTACGGTATTGGAGGGGATGGTGAAGCTTTCCACTTACCAGACCTTCTTCGTGCGCAACGGAGATATCGTGGGCCGAATCTCAGTATTCCTCTTCTCCCTTTTGTTCCTGGCTGCTGTAATGGCGCGCCATCAGGCGCGGGGCCGGGCCGTGTCTTTTGTGAAAGCAAAAGATGGAAAGGCGAAAAGGCCCCGGGGGTTTTAGGGGGCATGCCCCCTAATAAAAAAAAGGAGGTAAGCTATTCAAGCTTATCTCCCTTTTCGTTGTACAATTCATTTTGCAGGACGGTGTAGTCCGTACTTTCCTGGATCTCCAGTTTGATCTTGTAGCGCTTGCGCCACTTGGACAGGAAGGAGTTGAACAGTCCCCGTTTAAGGTATGCACCCAGGATGGGGCTGGTTTTCAGTACAATGGACCGGACACCCTTTTCTATGGAATAGAAAGCTATCTTGCGCTCAATTTCCTCATCGATAACCACGCTGGAGTGAATCTTGCCGGTGCCGTGGCACACGGGACACTGCTCCGACGTGTTGATTTCCGTGACAGGCCGGATCCGCTGCCGGGTAATCTGCATTAGCCCGAACTTGGTGAGCGGCAGCACATTGTGCTTGGCCCGGTCGTCTTCCATCAGCTCCTGCATGTACTTGAACAGGGCGTTCTTGTGTTCGTTGGATTCCATGTCTATGAAGTCCACAATCACAATGCCTCCCATATCCCTGAGCCTGAGCTGACGTGCAATCTCTTCTGCGGCAATCTTGTTCACCTCGAAGGAGTTCTCCTCCTGGTCGGCGGTTTTGGTTCGAATGCCGCTGTTTACGTCGATGACGTTCAGCGCTTCCGTGGTTTCAATTACCAGATAGGACCCCTGCCGCATGGGAACCACCTTGCCGAAAGAGCCCTTGATCTGACGGGTGACCTCGAAATGGTCGTAAATGGGCTGTTTGCCTTCGTACAGGTGGACAATCTTTTCCTGCTCCGGGGAAATCAGTGAAACGTACTTCCGCGCTTCTTCGGCCACCCGTTCGTCATTGATCCAGATGTTGGAGAACGAGTCGTTGAGGAGGTCCCTCAACACGGTTGTCGTTTTGCTGTACTCCGTAAAGAGCAGCTTTACGGTCTTGTCCTTGGCAATCTTTTTCCAGGAGTTCTCCCACTTTTCTATGAGGGCCTCCGTCTCGCCCACCAGCGTTGCGGCATTCTTGCCTTCCGCAGCGGTGCGGATGATGGCGCCGTAATTGACGGGGAGGATACTCCTTACCAGGGTTTCCAGTCTACGTTTCTCTTCCTTCGAGGCAATCTTCTGCGAGATGGATACTTTTTCCGTGAAGGGGAGAAGTACGATGTTTCGTCCTGCCAATGAAATCTCTGCTGTCAGTCGCGATCCCTTTGTGGAGATGGGCTCTTTCACAATCTGGGCGATGATCATTTGTCCGGGGCGGAGAATCTCTTCGATTCGGCCTTCCTTGGGGAGGGCGTCTCCTATTTTAATCCTGGAATACAAATCCTTGAGATTGGTATTGCCGTTGGATTCCCGCACAAACTGATCAAAAGCGGGGAAATAAAGTCCCAGGTCCAGATAGTGGATGAAGGCTTCCTTCTTGTCTCCGATATCCACAAAGGCAGCATTGAGGTTCGGGAGAATCTTCTTTACCTTTCCCAGGTAAACGTCTCCTACGGTGAACTTGTTCCCAGTGCTGGACTCCGTGTTGTACTCTATCAGCCGGTGATTTTCCATCAGGGCGATATGTACCTCCGTTGACGTAACGTCAACAATCAGATCCTTGTCCGGTTTCTCAGACTCCATTGGAATAAGGTTTTACAGGAAGGGCCTGCGTAATTCGCAAGCCCTTTGTTTCTAGAAGAAGACTTGATTACTTCTTCTTGTGACGGTTCTTGCGCAAGCGCTTTTTGCGCTTGTGCGTTGCCATCTTGTGTCGTTTATGCTTCTTACCGTTGGGCATAATAATGATGGATGATTAATAAGTTATTTCTCTTTAACGGCGTTGACGAAGCTCTTGGCCGGTTTGAAAGCCGGGATGTCGTGTGCCGGGATGGTCATGGTGGTCTTGCGGGTGATATTGCGGGCGGCCTTCTGGGCGCGGTGCTTGATGATGAAGCTACCGAAACCACGGAGATACACCGGGTTGCCAGCAATGATGGAACCCTTCACTACTTTGGTGAATTCCTCAACAACAGCCAATACCTGTACTTTCTCAATACCGGTGGTTTTTGCCACTTCGTTAACAATTTCTGCCTTAGTCATAATAGTATTAATTTTAGTTCTGTTTTTCTTTCCTAAAAGCGGGCACAAATTTAGGAAGAATTTTCCAATCCGCAAAATAATAAACATAAAAACCTGCCAAATAATTAAGCACTTAACTCATTTCCAGAGCTTGGCACGGAGATTGACAATATAGTGTGCCGGACCCTTGTCCCCCTAAGAACTGACAAATTGGCAGAAAGGGGATATTGTCCCCCTATTATATATGAAGGTTAACGAATTCAACGGAATGTTTTCCCCCGCTGGGGTGGAAGTAAATATTATGCCCGTCATGGGCGAAGCGGTGTCTACGAAGGTGGACGAGAAGGAGCTCCCGGAAGCCCTTCCCATCCTGGCCCTCCGCAACGCCGTCATCTTTCCCGGAACGGTTTTCCCGGTAACGGTGGGCCGTGAAAAGTCCATCCGTCTGGTTGGAGACGTGGAGTCCGGAGGCGGCTGGCTGGGCGCGGTTCCGCAGCTGGATGTGGCCGTAGAGGACCCTGGAGAGGCCGATCTTAACCGTTTCGGCACCCTCTGCAAAGTGCTCAAGACCCTGGAAATGCCGGATGGCTCCGTCACTGCCATCCTGCAGGGCATGCGCATCCTGTCGCTGGAGAGCATTATCACCAGGGAGCCTTACCTGCTGGGCCGGGCCCGCTATCTGGAAGAGACAATGCCGGAAATGGACGAACGCGAGACACGCGTATTGGCCGATGCCCTCAAGGACAGGGCGGGGACGGTGGTGAAATCCTCTTCCTTCGCTCCCAAGGAGGCCATGGGAGCTCTCATGTCCATAGACAATTTCCACTTCCTGGTTAATTTCATCGCCACCACCATAGAGGTGGAGAATTTCCAGGAGCGGGTGAATCTCCTGTCCATCCTGGACATCCATGAGCGCGGAATGGCCCTCCTGAAGGTGCTGGACACCCAAACCCAGCTGCTCCAGATCAAGCAGGAGATTAACCAGAAGGTAAAGACGGACATAGACCAGCAGCAGCGGGAATATTACCTGAACAACCAGCTCCGTACCATCCAGGAGGAACTGGGCATGGACGAAGGGGAGGAATTTGAGAAAATGCGCCGCAAGGCCGATGAGAAGAAGTGGAGCCCGGAGGTAAGGGCCATCTTCGACAAGGAAATGGCCAAGCTGGAGAAGTTCAACCCCTCTTCCCCGGACTACAGCATCCAGCTCACCTTCCTGCAGTTCATGCTGGACCTGCCGTGGGGAGAGATGTCGGAAGACAACCTGGACCTCAAGCACGCGCAGGACGTGCTGGACGAAGACCATTTCGGCCTGGAAACGGTGAAGGAGCGTATCATAGAGTACCTGGCCGTCCTTAAGCTCAAGGGCAACATGAAGTCTCCCATCCTGTGCCTGTGGGGCCCTCCCGGTGTGGGTAAAACCTCGCTGGGCAAGTCCGTGGCGCGGGCGCTGGGACGCAAGTACGTGAGGATTTCCCTGGGCGGCATGCACGACGAGGCCGAAATCCGCGGGCACCGCAAAACCTACGTGGGCGCCCTTCCGGGCCGCATCCTCAACGGCATCCAGCGGGCCGGCACCTCCAATCCGGTCATTGTGCTGGACGAGATTGACAAGCTGGCCAGCGACTTCAAGGGAGACCCCTCCAGCGCCCTGCTGGAAGCCCTGGACCCGGAGCAGAACAATACCTTCCACGACAATTACCTGGACGTGGATTATGACCTTTCGCACGTGCTGTTCATCACCACGGCCAACGGTATCGGCTCCATCCAGCCGGCCCTCAAGGACCGTATGGAGCTCATCAACGTAACAGGTTATCTGGCCGAAGAGAAGCTGCAGATCGCCCACAATTACCTTATCCCCAAGCAGCTCAAGGAGCATGGCCTGCTGGAGGACGGCCTGTCCATTGAAGACGAGGCCCTGCAGGAAATCATAGACCAGTACACCCACGAATCCGGCGTGCGCGGCCTGGAGAAGCAGATTGCCAAGATTGCACGCGTAACGGCCAAGAAGATAGCTCTCAATCAGGAATATCCTGCCGTTATAAAGAAGGAGCACCTCAAGGAATACCTGGGCCTGCCCACTTCCTACCATGATACCATCAAGGGCAACGAAGGTCCCGGTGTGGTCACCGGCCTGGCCTGGACGGAGATGGGCGGAGAGATCCTCTTTGTGGAAAGTTCCGTTTCCAAGGGCAAGGGCAACCTGTCCATGACAGGAAACCTGGGCGATGTGATGAAAGAGAGCGCCCAGATAGCCTGGCAGTACATCAAGGCCAATCCGGAGCTGGCCGGCATCACCACGGAACAGTTCATGGAGAAAGACATCCATCTGCACGTTCCGGAAGGCGCCGTGCCTAAAGACGGTCCTTCGGCCGGCATCACCATGGTCAGCTCCATGGTAAGCGCCCTGCGCGGACAGGCCGTGAAGGAAGGTATTGCCATGACGGGAGAAATGACCCTCAGGGGCCGTGTGCTCCCGGTTGGCGGCATCAAGGAGAAGATCCTGGCGGCCAAGCGGGCGGGGGTGCACACCATAGTCATTTCCGAAGAAAACCGGAAAGATGTGGAAGATATCAAGGAAATTTACATAAAAGGTCTTATCTTTGTCTATGTGAAAACGATAGCCGATGTAATCGACTACATTTTTTAGACAATGGACGTTAAGATAGAACAATCCTGGAAAAACGCACTCGCTGGCGAATTCGAGAAACCGTATTTCGCAGAGCTGGTGCGTTTTCTTCATGGTGAGAAAGCCGCCGGAAAGGTGATCTACCCGCCCGGAAGCCAGATTTTCCGCGCCTTTGAACTTACTCCGGTGGATCAGGTGAAGGTGGTTATCCTGGGTCAGGATCCGTATCACGGACCGGGCCAGGCCATGGGCCTTTCCTTCTCCGTGCCGGACGGTGTCCCAGCCCCACCCTCGCTCCGGAACATCTTCCAGGAGGTAGAGACGGACCTGGGCATCAGGATGAGCGGCCGGCCCAATCTGGAAAAATGGGCCCGCCAGGGCGTACTCCTTCTCAACGCGGTCCTTACCGTTCAGGCGGGGCAGCCCACCTCCCACAGCCGAGCCGGCTGGCAGGAGTTCACGGACGCCGTTATCCGTTACCTTTCGGAAAACAGGGAAGGCATCGTATTCCTGCTCTGGGGCCGTTTTGCGGCCGAAAAGGCGGCGCTCATAGATTCCTCCCGCCACCATGTGCTCCTGGCGGCGCATCCTTCGCCCCTTGCCCGCGGCGCCTTCTTTGGCTGCCGCCATTTCTCCAAGACCAACCAAATCCTAGTATCAGAGGGTAAAACACCCATAGACTGGCAGTTATGAAAACCAAAGCTCTGTTTCCCGGCTCCTTCGATCCGTTTACAGCCGGCCATCTGAATATCCTCAAGCGCGCCCTCACCATGTTTGACGAAGTGGTGGTGGCCGTGGGTATCAACCAGGACAAACGCGGCTTTTTCTCCATGGAAAAGCGCCTGGACATCATTTACCAGGCCACGGCTGGTATTCCGGGCGTGTCGGTAATCCAATACGACAACCTTACCATAGACACCTGCCGTGAGCTGGGCATCAAACACGTGGTGCGCGGCGTGCGGAACATGATAGACTTTGAGACGGAACGCTCCATTGCCGATGCCAACCGCCGCCTGGCTCCGGAGATTGAAACCATCATCATCCCCACGGCTCAGGAATTCGCCCATATCAGCTCTTCGGCCGTGAGGGACATCCTCAAGCACGGGGGAGACTATTCGGCCTTTATTCCAGAGGGCGTAAAGCTATGAGAAAGTTCCTTGCACTGCTGGCGGTCTGCCTGCTTTCCATCGGCCTCCGGGCCCAGTCCTACGATGAATTGGGCGCCAAACTGGAGGAATACTTCGCCGCCCTGGCGGGGGAGAGCGCTGCGGTGCAGAATGCGGAATGCGACTTTCTCATAGAATCCAGCCAGGACTCCCTGGTGCGGCAGTACATAGCGCTCAAAATCTATGACCATTACCTCCAGTCCAAGATTATGGGGGACGAGGCCGTGGCCGTCCATGTGGCCGAAAAATGGTTCCTTTCCGGCGCCATCCCCATGCATTCCGACGGAGACCTTCTGAACGCCCAGGTATACGTGATGTTCAATAAGAACTCCCTCATCGGCATGCCTGCGCCGTCCATCACCCTTAAGGATATCGCCGGGAAAGAAGCAAAAATCCCTGCTGCAGCGGGTTACAGCGTCATTTATTTCTACGACACCTCCTGCTCCACCTGCAAGCTGGAAACCCCGCGCCTCAGGCAATTGATGGACGAAGGCCAGTTCCCCCTCACCGTCTATGCGGTGAATGTGGGAGACCAGGCCGAAGACTGGGAAAAATACAGGGAGAACCTTCCCGGCGCCATCCATCTCTGGGATCCGGAGCATGAGAGCGACTGGCAAATCCAGTACGGCGTACTGCAAACCCCCAAGCTGTTCCTCATCGGCCCGCAGGGAGAAATCCTGGGACGGGGTCTGGATACGCCGGCGCTCAAGATGCTGCTGGAAAAGGAGTTCTCCGTTAAACCCTATGTCTACGGAGAGCCGGACCAGATGGAACGTTACAGCCGGCTGTTCGCCTCTTTCGGAGACACTCTTTCCACGGCCGGTATCTTGGAGATGGCCGATTATCTGGCCTCCCGGACCCTGGGGGAAGGCAAGGTACAGGCCTTCAAGCAAACCGCCGGGGACCTGCTGTATTTCCTCTCCTCGCAGCGGGGGGAGGCGTACAGGGAAGCCATCGGCCCGTTTGTGGAAAAGTACATCCGTCCCGGAGAAATCTGGAATACCCCGGAAGACAAGGCTCAGATTCTTTCCCTGGCCGATCTGATGCTGGATTTCAGCTCCCGCAGCCCCGTGGGCTCCCTGGTGCCGGATGTTCAGGTGCCCGGAACCCTCCGCCGGAAAGGCTGTCTCTTTGTACGGGGAACCAGGGAGGGAATCTTCTCCCTCCGGAAGCTGAAGGGCAATCCTGCCTATGTGGTTTTCTATTCCCCGGGCTGCTCCTCCTGCAAGGAAACCCTGGCCGCCGTGGACTCCCTGGTAAAGAAGGACCGCAAGGTGCGGGTGTTACTGGTGGACATGGACGCCCTCTTTTCCGATGACCAGGAAAAGGCCACCCAGCTATTGGATACTTTTGATTTGTCGGCCCTGCCTTTTGTCTTGGAACTTGCGCCCGACGGTACCGTCCAACGGCGGTATGTGCTACTTTTTTAGTACCTTTGCACCCATGGCCCGCAGAAACCACATTCCCGGCGTAGATCCCGCCTACTTGGAAAAGCAGAAGCAGATGCTCCTGCGGCGCAATCGTTACGTGCTTCTTTTCAACGACAGCGAGATGGCCGCCATAGACGAATACTGCAAGCGTTTCCAGGTGCACACCAAGAGCGCCCTTTTCAGGGAGGCCATAATGGACAAGGTTCTCTCCGAACTGGAAGAGAACCATCCTACATTATTCTGATTGGATTAGTTGAACTGCAGCGATTCGAACGCTGACTGAGGGAACCAAAATCCCTAGTGCTACCATTACACCACAGTTCAATACCGGGGTGCAAAGATACTACTTTTTCCAGAAATACCAATGTTTTAGTTCCTCCGGCCGGAGAGGGAGATGTAATAGAGGAGCGTGGCCAGCGAGCCCAGGGCGGCAATTACATAAGTGTATGCTGCCCAGCGGAGGGCGTCCACGGCCATGGGCTTGGTCTCATAGCTCACAATCCCCGTATTGTCCAGCCATTTGACAGCGCGGGAACTGGCGTTGATTTCTACCGGCAGGGTAACGAAGCTGAAAAGGGTGGTAAGGGCAAACAGGCCGATACCAATCCAAAGAAGGGACGGGAACACGTTGATGAAAATGACCCCGGCCAGCAGCACCCAGGAGACAATGCTGTTGGAGAAAGTGACCACCGGAACCAGCGCCGTGCGCAGTTTCAGGGGGGCATAGCCGGTGCTGTGCTGGATCACGTGGCCGCATTCGTGCGCAGCCACAGCGGCGGCGGCCACCGACCGGCCGAAATACACCTCCTCGCTAAGGTTTACGGTGCGGGTTGTAGGGTCGTAATGGTCCGTAAGCTTACCCTGGATGGAGACAATCTGTACATCCCGGATACCATGGGCCTGGAGCATGCGGCTGGCTACCTCCGCCCCGGTCATGGAAAGGGGAACTTCCGAATATTTGCTGAAGCGGCTCTTGAGCACGCCCTGGATGATCATGCTGAGTACCATGACCGCAATCATGATGATCCAGATCATTTGATTAGACAGTACCATAGCACAAAAATACACATTTTATGGGAAAAAGTCAGTGGGAAATGTTAATTTTGCATTTGGAAACCGTAGAGATATGATGCGCCCGGACGATTTCTCCCGTTTGGAACTTAACCTCAAGGCCACACTGGAGAATTACAAATACTTCCGCTCCCTGCTGGAGCCCCAGACGAAACTGCTGGTTCTCGTCAAGGCCAATGCGTACGGCCATGGAGCGGTGGAGTTCGGCGCCATGATGCAGCGCGCCGGGGCGGACTATCTGGCCGTGGCATACCCCGTAGAGGGCCTGGAGCTGCGCAGAAACGGTATTTCCCTCCCTATTATAGTGCTCACCGCCGGAACGGACTTCTATCCGGAAATCATAGAGACTCGTCTGGAACCCAGCATTCCCAACCTGTATTCCCTACGGGCCTTCGTGGAGCAGCTCCGGGAGCTGGACCTCAAGGATTATCCCATCCACATCAAGTTGGACACAGGCATGCACCGCCTGGGCTTCATGACGGGAGAACTGCCGGAACTAATTGATTATCTTAAGGAAACGCCGGAAGTAAAGGTCAAGTCCGTCTTCTCGCATCTTTGCGTGGCGGAAGACCCGGACCAGGACGCCTTCACCCTGGGCCAGATAGAGCTTTTCCAGAAGAATGCGCAGGCCCTCTCCGACGGTATCGGCTACATGCCCATGCGCCATATCCTCAATTCGGCCGGCATAGAAAGATTCCCGCAGTACCAGATGGATATGGTGCGCCTGGGAATCGGCATCTATGGGGTAAGCGCCGTGCCTGGAAAGAAGCTCACTCCGGTTGCTTCCCTCAAATGCAAGGTGCTGCAAGTTAAGCAATTGGGACCTGGAGATACTGTGGGCTACGGCCGATGGGGCCGGGCCAAGGAAGGCACCGTCATTGCCACCATCCCTGTTGGGTATGCCGATGGAATTGACCGGCATCTGGGCCGCGGCGCAGCCTCTTTCTCCCTTAACGGTCAGCGGGTTCCCACCATCGGCAATATCTGCATGGACATGTGCATGCTGGATGTCACGGGCGTTCCCGCGGCGGTGGGAGACACCGTCACCGTCTTTGGGGAAGACCCCACGGTAGAGGAACTGGCCAGCATCCTGGGCACCATCCCGTACGAGATTCTTTCTTCGGTGCCCCGCCGGATAGAGCGGATGGTTATCCGTTAAAGCATCAGCCCGCCTTTCACTTTTTCGGCGGCCTCATCCCCCTTCAGATAGCGGAGGATGGCCAGGCCGAAATTCACCGCGTGTCCTGCGCCGCGACCGGTGATGATGCGGCCGTCCGTCACGGTGCTTTCCGGCGTATAGACGGCTCCCTTGGCAATTAGCGGGTCCTGGAAGCCCTCGAAGCAGGTGAATTTCTTGCCTTCCAGGCCGTCCAGCTGGGACAATACCAGGCCCGGAGCGGCACAGATGGCCGCCACGGCGCCTCCGTCGGCATAATGCCGTTTCATGAGATCCATCAGCTCCCGGTCTTCGGCCAGATTCTTGGAGCCCGGCATGCCGCCCGGGAAGATCATCACGTCCTTTTCATCGGTGCCGTCCTCTTCCGGTTCAAAGTCCGAGCGGGAGGTGTCGGCAAAGACGGTTACCCCGTGGGAACTCTCCGCCGTATAGTCGTCTGCGATGGAGACGGTCTGGACGGGGATGCCGCCGCGGATAAGGACATCGCGGGTGCCCAGGGCTTCCATGTCCTCGAAGCCGTCGGCAAGAAATATTACTACGCCTTTCATACTATCGTTTGTTTTTAAAGAATTCCAGCATGAGATTGGAACATTCCTCTCCCAGCACGCCGGCGGTCACTTCCGTCCGCGGGTGGAGAAGGGAAGGGGAGAAGAGCGAATAGCCCCGCCGGGGATCCGGGGCGCCATACACAATCCGGCCCATCTGGGACCAGGCCAGGGCGCCGGCGCACATGGGACAGGGCTCCACCGTAACGTACAAAGTGCAGTCGTTCAGATACTTCCCGCCCATGGCTTCCGTGGCTGAAGTGATGGCTATCATCTCCGCGTGGGCGGTGGTGTCGTGCAGCCTTTCGGTCATGTTGTGCCCCCGGCCGATGATCCTTCCTTTCCACACTACAACGGCTCCGATGGGGATCTCTCCAGCCGCTGCGGAAGCCTTGGCTTCACCAAGCGCCTCGCGCATGAATTTTTCGTCTTGTTCCATGGTTACAAAGATAGGAAAATCGTTTAAGATTTCGTACCTTTGTGTGCTGAAACCCTAAGGAAGGTTATGAAGGTTACAAAGGCCGTTTTTGCAGGCAGCAGCACGCGGGTGGGGCAGAAACCCCAGCTGCGGATGCCGGAATTCGCATTTATCGGCCGGAGCAATGTGGGAAAGAGCTCCCTCATCAACATGCTCACGGGAAACGGCAAGTTGGCAAAGACTTCCCAGACTCCCGGTAAAACCCAGTTGGTGAACCATTTCCTCATCAACGACAAGTGGTATCTGGTGGATCTTCCCGGATACGGCTATGCCAAACTCCCGGACAAGGACCGGGCACGGCTCCGCCACATTATCTGGGATTACATCAACCACTCGGAAGAGCTGGTGATGTTAATGGTGCTCATAGACAGCCGCCATCCCATGCAGGAGGTGGACCTCCGCTTCATCTCGGAACTGGGGGAGAAGGGCATTCCCTTCGGCCTCATCTTTACCAAGGCCGATAAGCAGGGGACATCGGCCCTTCAGAACCAGGTGGAGGAGAACAAGGAGCGCCTGCTGGTGGACTGGGAGGAACTGCCGCCCTGCTTTGTGTCTTCCTCGGTTACCGGCCAGGGAAAGGAAGAAATACTGGATTATATTGGATCTATTCTCTCTAACTTATGATAAATGATGTCCATAAGCACCGCCTGGCGGTGTTTTCCTGCGAGGCAAGCCGTTATTTTGCCGAAAAGGTCGTAGAGGCCATGAACCGTATGAAGGACCCGGAGGATCCGGACGTGGTCCTGGGCGGCCTGGAATGTGCCCGTTTCAGCGACGGTGAATTCCAGCCGTCTTTCTCGGAGAGTGTGCGCGGAGCCACCTGCTTCATCATCCAGTCCACATTCCCGCCCACGGACAACCTCATGGAGCTCCTGCTCACCATCGATGCCGCCAAACGTGCATCGTCCAACAAGGTCATTGCCGTTATCCCGTATTATGGCTGGGCCCGGCAGGACCGTAAGGACAAGCCGCGCGTATCCATCGGCGCCAAGCTGGTGGCCAATATGCTCAAGGTGGCCGGTACGGACGCCCTCATGACCTGCGACTTGCACGCAGATCAGATCCAGGGCTTCTTTGACTTCCCGGTGAACCACCTTTATGCCAGCTACGACTTCCTTTTCATCCTCAAGAAGCTCCAGAAGCAGTTCAAGGACACCCTCACGCTGGCGGCCCCGGACATGGGCGGCGCCAAGCGCGTGAACGCATATGCCAAACACCTGCACACGCCCGTGGTGATCTGCCACAAGACCCGTGCAAGGGCCAATGTGGTGGAGAAGATAGTGCCCATCGGCGAGGTGGAAGGCCGTGACATCGTTATCATTGACGACATCATTGATACGGCAGGTACCCTTACGGAGGCTGCCAATGTGCTCCTTAGCCGCGGCGCCAACAGTGTCCGCGCCTTTGCCACCCATCCGGTTCTTTCCGGTCCGGCCTATGAGCGCATAGACAAGAGCGCCCTCACGGAGGTTTATGTAACGGATACCATTCCGCTGGATCCTGCCAAGAAGGAACTCCAGGGCAAATTCCGCGTGGTCTCCATGGCGGAAACCTTCGCCCGCATGATGCTCCGCGTGTACAATTACCAACCCATCTCCTCAGAGTTCCCGCTATAGTGAAAACCTTCCTCGCAGCCATCATTTTCGTGGGCCTGGCCGTTATTCTGCTGGGCGTGAATATCTTCTTTTTCCGTCGGCCTTTCCCCAACGGAGAGATATCCACCAATCCGGAAATGCAGAAGCGGGGAATCAAATGCGCCAAACAGGAGGAAATGGAAATGCTGGCCTCCCAAAAGAAAGGAAAGGGAATCTGCAGCGGCAACGAATCGGAGGCCTGTGCCTCCTGTGCCTTAAGGAAATGATATGCCCCGCAAGATCAGCTTCATAGTTAACCCCATCTCCGGGCTGAATGACAAGTCGCAGGTACTCTCCGCCATTGTGAAGTACCTGGATTTCTCCCTATACCAGCCGGAGGTGCTGTTCACTTCCAGGCCCATGGAAGCGGAGGATCTGGCCCGGGAATGCCGTGGTGGAATTGTGGTGGCGGTCGGCGGAGACGGAACCGTGAACGAGGTGGCCCGGGGCCTGGTGGGAAGCGGAAAAACCCTGGGAATCATCCCCTGCGGCAGCGGAGACGGCCTGGCCCTGCATCTGGGTATCAGCCGCACGCCGGCGCAGGCCATCCAAACGCTCAACCAGGGTAACGTGGTGTCCATCGACGTGGCCCGAATGAACGGGGAGCCCTTCTTCTGCACGGCCGGTTTCGGCCTGGACGCCCGGGTGAGCATGGAATTCGCCCGTTCCACCCGGCGGGGACTTCCGCGCTACATTTCCCTGGCCTGGGAGGAGTGGCAGCAGCACGCCCTGGCCGATTATCGCATCTCGTCGCCCAAGGGGGAACTCTGGGCGGGGAAAGCGGTGTTCGTGACCGTGGCCAATGCCAATCAGTGGGGCAATCAGGCCCGTATCGCCCCCATGGCCTCCCTTCGGGACGGTCTGTTGGATGTGGTGGTGGTGAATCCTTTCTCCACGCTGGAGATTCCGGACCTGGCCACCCGCCTCATGACCGGCCGCGCTCCAACCAGCAAGCATTTCCTTCATTTCAGCGGTTCGCAGTTTCATATCAGCCGCAGCGGAGCAGGGGCCGTGCACTACGACGGCAGCCCCTTCGATGCGGGGACGGAATTTGACCTTGAGGTGCAGCCCAGGATGTTGCAAGTTATTGTGCCTCATTCCAAGGTCAGTCACATTTAGACGGATATGTTCTTCAAGAAGAAAATAAAGTTATCTACATACAGTCTGGTCCTCAGCCTTTTCACGCTGGTGGCTTTTCACATTCCTTTCTTTACACATATGTCGCGTCATCTGGAAGGCGGTTTCAACAGCGTGATGCTGGTGGGAATGGCCGTTCTGGTGATGTTGGGATTGAATTTTCTGCTGTATTACCTATTGGCCTGGCTGGGCCGTTTCGTGGGAAAATGCCTCATTGCGCTCACCTTTCTGGCCGATGCGGTCATGCTCATCGGCGTAGCCAAATTCAACGTCCTGGTCACGGACGAGTTAATGAGCGCTGCGTTAAATACCCGGGTTTCGGAGGTTGAAGGCTTTTTCTCCTGGGAACTGTTCGCCTATATGTTCTTCTTTGGGATACTGCCTGCCATCTATGCGATTGCCCGGAAGGTGGAATATGGTTCCTGGAAGCGCATGCTGGGAAGCGTGGGTATTGCGCTGGGAGTGATCCTGGCGGCCGTTTTCGGCAATATGAAGAATTGGCCGTGGGTGGACCGCCATTCCACGGAGCTGGGCGGTCTCGTTGCGCCCTGGTCCTATATTGTAAACTCTGTCCGCCATTTTCAGAACGAGCGGCAGAGAAACCAGAAAGAGATTCTGTTGCCGGATGCCACAGCCGTGTCGGACAGCCGGGACGTGTGTGTGCTGTTCATCGGCGAATCGGTCCGGCGGGACCGTTTCTCCCTGTTGGGATATCCCCGGGAGACCAACCGCTACACCGCGGCCGACAGCGTGAAGGCCTATAATGCCGTTTCATCGGCCACTTATACCATCGCCGGCGTAAAGGCCATCCTGGAACCGGAGGAAGACCCTAAACTGTACGAGATCCTGCCCAACTACCTGCAGCGGACGGGCGTGGACGTGTGGTGGAGAACCTGCAACTGGGGCGAACCCCCGGTACATACCGCCAACTATTATACCGCCGACCAGTTGAAGGAACGCTATCCCCAGGCCGATGCCCGCTACGACGGCCTCCTGCTGGAAGGCCTCCGGGAGGATATTGCAGGCAGCGACAGCACCAAGGTGTTTGTGGTTATCCATGCGTATACCAGCCACGGCCCCTCTTACAACACCAATTATCCGCCGGAATTTGAGGTATTTACGCCTGTTTGCAACACCGCGGAGATGTCCAAGACCACCCGGGAGGAACTGGATAACGCGTACGACAATACCATAGTCTATACGGACTGGCTGGTTCATCAGGTCATTGAAGTGCTCCGGAGTTTCCCGGACCGCCGAACCTGCCTGCTCTTTATCTCGGACCACGGAGAGTCCCTGGGTGAGAACAACGTCTATATGCACGGCCTGCCTTATTCCATGGCTCCCAAGGAGCAAGTGGAGATTCCCATGCTGGTGTGGTCATCGGACAAGTCCCTGCAGTATAAAGACTTGCCGGAAGTGGGTCAGCACTATGTCTATCACAGCGTACTTCGTTTCTTCGGCATAGAAAGTCCCGTCTTTAACGAAGATTTGTGTATCTTTGCACCGTAAAATGTTATTATTATTATGGCCCTTGTAGCGATAGTCGGGAGACCGAACGTAGGAAAAAGCACCCTTTTTAACCGCCTGGTGGGAATGCGCCAGGCCATTGTGGACGAGACAGCCGGCGTCACCCGTGACCGGCATTACGGCAAGTGCGAATGGAACGGCCGGGAGTTCTCGGTGGTGGATACGGGCGGCTATACCTCCAACAGTGACGATGTATTTGAAGACGCTATCCGCCGTCAGGTGGTCATTGCCATCGAGGAGGCCGATGTAATCCTCTTCATGTGCGAGGCCGCCACCGGCATCACGGACTACGATGCGGAGATCGCAGACCTGCTGCGCCGCTCCAAAAAGCCTGTGGTGCTCTGCGTGAACAAGGTGGACAGCGGAGAAAAGATGTACGACGCCTTCGACTTCTACGGGCTGGGCCTGGGAGAGGTGTGGAGCATATCGGCCGCCAACGGCAGCGGCACCGGAGACCTCCTGGACGAGATTCTCAAGGTCCTGCCGGAGGATAACAAGGCCGATGATGACCATGCCGATCTACCGCACATTGCCATCGTGGGCCGTCCCAATGTGGGAAAGAGCTCCCTCACCAATGCCCTGCTTGGGGAGGAACGCAATATCGTTACACCCGTTGCCGGCACCACGCGGGATTCCATTTCCACCTATTACAACAAATTCGGCCACGAGTTCATGATCGTGGACACCGCCGGCATGCGCAAGCGGGCCAAGGTGACGGAAGATTTGGAATTCTACTCCGTCCTCCGTGCCATGCGCACCATTGAGCATTCGGACGTGTGCATTCTCATGATAGATGCCACCCTGGGCATGGAGGCGCAGGACATGAACATCTTCAACATTATCCAGAAGAACCGGAAAGGCTGCGTGATAGTGGTGAACAAATGGGACCTCTTTGAGAAGGAATCCAACACCATGCGGGACTATACGGAGGCCCTCAAGGCCCGCCTGGCCCCGTTCAACGACATCCCGGTCATCTTCACCTCCGTCCTCAACAAACAGCGCATCCTGGACGTGCTGGACGCCGCCGCCCATGTGGCGGAGAACATGTCCCGGAAGATTCCCACATCGGCCCTCAACGACGCCATGCTGCCGGAAATTGAGAACTATCCGCCGCCGGCATGGAAGGGTAAGTACATCAAGATCAAGTATGTAACCCAGCTTCCCACCCGCACCCCGCAGTTTGCCTTCTTCTGCAACCTGCCCCAGTGGGTGAAGGACCCTTACAAGCGTTTCCTGGAGAACAAGCTCCGCGAACACTTCGACTTTGAAGGCTGCCCCATACAGGTGTACACCCGGGCAAAATAGAAACCTATATTTCCGGATCGAAATGTGGAATGGGCTTGAGTTTGAACAAGTTCATTACGTGCTTGCGGTCTATGAGGGCCTTGGTGGCTTCATCTTCACACACACCGGTGCGGATGTACTTGTCCAGAACCGCATAAGTAAAGCCCAGATTATCTTCGTCCGTCTTGCCGCAGAGGCCGTCGGAAGGGGTTTTGTGGACCAGGTTATCCGGCAGTCCCAACTCCGTGCCGATGGCCAGCACTTCCTGCACCGTTAGGCCGCCCAGGGGTGAAAAGTCTCCCGCGGCGTCTCCGTAGCGGGTACTGTAACCCACCCAGTCTTCCGAAAGGTTGCAGGTATTTACCACACGGCCATTGTTGCTCTGGGAGATGGCATACACCGCCGTCATCCTCAGGCGCGGAGCCATAT
>CAMHKD010000015.1:0-45258 GCA_946185645.1 uncultured Bacteroidales bacterium | reverse complement strand
GAACTCTTGGTGCAGTAGCTGTAGTGGTACTCGCCCTGGTAGTCGGCCTTGGCCATGGCCACCTTGAACAGACGCTTGGCTCGCTGGATTTGCTGGGAAATCTTGGGAAGATAGGTGATTTTCAGCGGTGTACCGTACTTTTCGATAATCTCCATCAGGTCTATGTCGTTAAACATGAGGTTACCGTCCACCACCATGAATTCGTCCTGCGGGAAATCGAACGTCTGTTCGATAAGGTCGATGTACTTATTTTTCATCTTTAACTTCGTTAAAGTTTAAACGCCCTGCGGGCTCTACATCACAAAATCAGAGTTAAATCAGGTATAAAAGTGTGCAAATATAAGGAGAAAATATTATTTTTGTAAGAATGAATCGAAAGAAATACATATTTCTTTTTCTGTCGGTCCTGCTTCTTGCGGGATGCAGTACAACCCGTTCCCTCCGGGACGGGGAATTCATGCTCCGGAAGAATTCCGTCAAGGTGAACGATTCCAAGTTCAACGCATCGGCCCTTACCTCCTATATCACGCAGAAACCCAACAGCACCATCCTGGGCTTCAACCCGTTGCTGTCCGTGTATAACTGGGGCGGTACCAAGGATACCAAGATGGCCCAGTTCTTCCGCAACGTGGGTATAGCGCCCGTGGTATACGACGCCTCCCAGGTGGACGCCAGCATAGACAACATTAAGAATTACCTTCAATACATCGGCTATTACGGATCGGAGGTGGAAAGCCTGGTGGAGGTACACGGCCGAAAGGTGGATGTAAATTATTACGTGTCCCTGGGGAAACGCTACAAAATCAGCGAGATAGACTATGAAGTTCCGGACTACGGAACCTTCGCCCAGGACTTCGCCGATGATCAGAAGAACAGCACCATCAAAACGGGGCAGTACCTGTCGGCCGCCAACCTGGAAACGGAGGCGGACCGGTCGGCCCAGTACTTCCGCACAAAAGGCTACTTCGGCTTCACCAAGAGCTATTATGCCTTTGAGGCCGATACCCTTGCGGGAGACGGGAATGCCAAGCTCAAGATGTTCATCCGGGACTATGCCATGGGAGACGCTCCGGAAGCCGCCAAAGAGCATAAAAAGTTCTATATAGGGGATGTTACCATCGCGTATCCGGAACGGGTTAAAATCCGTCCCAGCGTGCTGGAAAGCCGCAACACCATTGCCCCGGGCCAGCTCTATGACGAAAGGAATATCAACACCGCCTACAGCCGGCTTTCCAACCTCACCATGCTCTCCGGCGTGAACATCGCCATGAATCCGGTCTCGGACAACAGGGTGGATGCTGCCATAACCCTTCAGAATTCGGACCTGCAGGGATTCAAGAACAACCTGGAAGCCTCCGTGAACTCCACCGGCCTCATCGGCGTTTCTCCCCAGATCAACTATTACCATAGGAATCTTTTCCATGGAGGAGAACTGCTTCAGCTGGGCCTAAAGGGCAATTTCCAGTTCAAGCCCAAGGACAAGGACACTTACTCCACGGAATTCACCGTAACCACCAGCCTGCGCTTCCCGCAGTTCCTGGGACTTCCCAGCAGGCTTTTCAAGGGGCCCAACATGCCCCATACCATTTTCAACGCCTCCTTCAGCTACCAGGACCGCCCGGAATATCGGCGAACCCTCATTTCCACTTCGCTGGCATATTCCGGCAAGATAGGGAACAACTTCTATTACCAGTTTGCGCCCTTCCAGGCCAATGTGGCCAGGCTTTTCGACTATAACGATGACTTCATCCTCAACCTCCTTACCAAGAACCCGTTCCTGTTCTTCGCCTATATGGACCACTTCGACCTGGGCGTGGGCGGAACCTTGTATTATACCACGGACAATTCGGCGGTACCCCTCAAATCATACCATTATTACCAGTTTGATTTCGACATTTCCGGCAACCTGTTAAGCCTTTTCAACCGCTGGATGCCGGAAAACGAATACCACCACCACACCATTTGGGAGACGGAGTATTCACAGTATATAAAGGGTGAAGTCAAGATCGGCCGTACCATCCGTTTTGGCAAGCAGGACAAACAGGCCTTTGCATACCGTTTCCTGGCCGGAGCGGGATATGCCTACGGCAACTCTTCCAATATCCCGTTTGAAAAGCAGTTTTATGTTGGCGGCGCCAATTCCATGCGAGGCTGGCAGGCCCGCGCCCTGGGACCGGGTAATGCAATAACGTATTCAGATTTGTTTGCCATTCCCAGCCAGGTGGGTGAGATGAAGCTGGAAGCCAATGTGGAATACCGTTTCCCGTTAATCTGGAAGCTGGAAGGCGCCCTGTTCGTGGACGCAGGCAATGTGTGGGATATGCCCACTCACGATGTAATGCTGGAGGGAGAATACCTTGGAGAATTCCATTTCAGGAACCTGCCGGAGTCCACGGCCCTGGACTGGGGCCTGGGTATCCGCGTGAACCTGGATTTCCTGCTGGTACGCCTGGACGCCGGCTTCCGGGTACACGACCCCGGACGAAGTGCAGGAGACCGCTGGATTGGCCCGGATCTATGGTTTAAGGGAAATTATGCCATCCATTTCGGAGTAGGATATCCCTTCTGACGAAGGGATTCCTCCTCCAAAAGTATAAGAAATGATCTTAAGGGGGCTCTGCCCCCTTTATATGCACCCCCGGGCGCCTCCGGCGCCTAATACCTTCGATTCAACCTTTCCTATAATATTTGGGCCAGCAGGCCTCGAGATAAGCGCGGAGAACGTTTTCGTGCTTGTTGGGGGCCGGTTCGTAGAAGACTGTGCCCTTGAGGGCTTCCGGCAGGAATTCCATATCTACAAAGTGGCCCGGATAGTCGTGGGCATACTTGTAGCCGTCGCTGTAATTGAGCTCCTTCATGAGTTGCGTGGGGGCATTCCGGATGGGTAGGGGGACAGGCTGGTTGCCGGAGCGCTTCACCTCGGCCAGGGCGTTCTCCAGGGCCATATAGGAGGCGTTGCTCTTGGGGCTTGACGCCAGATACACAGTTGTTTCCGCCAGCGGAATCCGGCCTTCCGGCATCCCTATCTTGGACACCACCTCAAAGCAGGCATTGGCCAGCAGCAGGGCATTGGGATTGGCAAGCCCCACGTCTTCCGAGGCGCTGAGGCACAGCCGCCGGGCTATGAACAGGGGATCCTCTCCGCCGTCTATCATCCGCGCCAGCCAGTAAATGGCGGCGTTGGGATCGCTCCCGCGGATGCTCTTGATAAAGGCCGATATGATATCGTAGTGCATCTCCCCGTCCTTGTCGTAGATGGCCATGTTTTCCTGGATGCTCTCCGTAACCACGGCATTATTCACAACGATGGGGGATCGGCCCGCCTGGGCATCTACAACCATCTCCAGTACGTTAAGCAACTTGCGGGCGTCTCCGCCGCTGTAACGCATAAGAGCCTCCGTTTCCTCCACTTTAATCTCTTTCTCCTTAAGCAGCACATCTTCCGTTAGCGCACGGTCCAGGAGGACCTGCAAATCGGCCTTGTCCAGGGGTTTGAGTACAAAGACCTGGCAGCGGGAAAGCAGGGGAGTGATAACCTCGAAGGACGGGTTTTCCGTGGTGGCGCCCACCAGCACGATGGTGCCGTTTTCCACGGCTCCCAACAGGGCATCCTGCTGCGCCTTGTTGAAACGGTGGATTTCGTCAATGAAGAGGATGGGGGCGCCTTTCTGCTTGAACAGGGAGTTTCCCTTGGCCTTATCGAACACCTCCCGCACTTCTTTCACGCCCGCGGTAACGGCCGATAGAGTAAAGAAGTCTCTATCCAGCGTTTGGGCTATGATGTGCGCCAGAGTGGTTTTACCCACGCCCGGAGGACCCCAAAGGATGAAGGAACTGAGATTCCCGCTTTCTATCATTTTCCGCAGGATGCAGCCTTCGCCCACCAGATGGCGCTGGCCCACATACTGGTCCAGCGAAGAGGGGCGCATCCGCTCCGGAAGCGGAGGCAGCATTACGGAAGAAGCACTCATTTAAATCTCTTTTGAAAACACGCGGCGGCGGCGTTTAAACTCTTTTTCGAACAGGTTCCAGATATTCTGGACCTTGTTGTTGGATTCCATCTCCGCGTTGGATTCCCCGTATTTGAATCCGCCTTCTATCAGTTTGGGGATAAGTTCATTGAACAGGATGGAATGGATACCCCGGTTCCGGTATTCCGGATCCACGGCTATAAAAAGCATTTCCATTGCATCCTCGTGCTTGATGTACATGGACTTAACCAGGTACCACCAACCCAGCGGGAAGAGGTACCCCCGGCCTTTCTGGACCGCATGGGCGATGGAAGGCATGACGGCGGCCAGGGCCACCATCTTGCCGGCGGCATCCTCTATTAGCGTAACGTAATTGAAATCCATCAGCCCCAGGAAGTTGTTCACATAATGGTCCATTACGTCCTCCGGCAGCACCGTGAAGTCGAAGAGTTCACAATACGTCCGGTTCACGAGGTCAAAGATTTTCTGGCCGTAATGCTCTTCCCGGACCTCTTTCTTCGTAATCTTGCGGATATGCAGGTTATAGCGCTCCAGCAGCAGCGAGGCGGCTCTGGAAAGCTTCTCCGGTACCTTCTCCGGCATATAAATCCTGTATTCCAGCCAGTCATTCACCTTCCCGAACCCCAGTGCCTCAAAATGCTCACCGTAATAGGGATAATTGAATTTGAGGGCAAAGGAGGAGATATCGTCAAAGCCCTCTATCACACAACCTTCACTGTCAAAATCCGTGAAGCCCAGGGGCCCCGTGACGGTGGTCATGCCATGCTTCTTTCCAAAAGCGATAACAGCTTCCAGAAGGGCTTTGGAAACCTCTTTATCGTCTATAAAGTCTATCCAGCCAAAACGCACTTCGGCATGCTTCCAATCCCGGTTGGCAATCTCGTTGATGATGGCGGCCACACGGCCCACAATCTTCCCATCCCTGTAGGCAAGGAAACGTTCAAACTTGGAGTATTTGCCCATGGGATTCTTGTCCGGATCAAGGGTCCCCATTTCGTCCATATACAGGCCGGGAACATAATAGGGACAGTCTTTATAAAGCTTCAGGGGAAACTTCACGAACGCACGGAGTTCCGCACGCGTCCGGACAGTCTTGACGGTAATTGGCATACTAGCTGGGTTTTAATACAGTATTGCAAAAATACTAATTTTTCCGCTCTAAACAAATACGGCCCCCGGTTTTCCGGAGGCCGTATATAGAGCAGGGGAGGGGAACCTCTCCTAGTTCTGGCTCATGATGAATGTCATGCTGCCGTTATAACCCTTGATGCTGGCTTTAAGGACCAGGATCATCTTCTTTTCGGCCGAATACTCATAGGTACCGGGAATGCTGCCGCTGAAGAAAGGATTATCACCCTGCAGTGTGAAGTTGATGGTCTTGGAGGACTCATTAATCTTATAGGTGCCCTCGATGGCAGGAGCATTAGGCCCCGTAAAGTTGATGACGAAGGTTCCATTGCCGGTGAAAATGAATTCCACCACCTTATAACCAACAAACTTGTCGGGATCTACATTGGCTTTGTTCCGCTTGGCGAAGTCGGCCATTTCATGGAGGTCACAGCCTTCGAAATCACGCGAGAAACGCACTCCGTCACCGTTTACTTCCAACGTCGTGCTTGCAATCTTCCAGTTACGGTCGGCATTTTTCTGGTCCTGGCTGGAGCCCTCCGGAGTGTCCTTTACATTGGCATTACCATTGAACTCATTACCACCTTCCGGCTTCACGTTCACATTGGCGTTGCTGCCGGAACCGGAAACATTAACAGAGCCGAATCCCGGGCAGTTGTAATTGCCGTTACTTTCCGTATAACTACCAACAACGGTTTGAATATCACCAACTTTGGCCTTGGTCTCAATTACCCGGCGTTTGATAATGTAACGGTTGGACTCCGTAAATTCTATGGAGAGAACCTCATATTCACCCTGATTGTCTGCATACTTGGGCAAGGGTTTGTCCTCGTGGAACTCAATCAAGAGGGCCGCGTCCTTGGTGGGCGGATCCTGCATTACAACAGTCTCTGCAGGCTTATCCGGATCATTGGGTTTACCGCAGGAGAAGAGGAAGGGGAGTGCTACTACGGATAAAGCAGCTAATACAAGCAAATTCTTTTTCATAGTTTGCAAAATTATTGATAATTAATTGTTTACACTAGAAAAGCTTGAAATAGAAGCCAAAGCGGATGTACGGGCAAACCGGAATCTCGGAAACCAGATTCAGGAGCTTGGCAGCCTGATCTCCTTCCTTCAATCCCATGGACTCTGCCGTAATGGCAGCAGTCTCATATTGTTCGTAATTGGAGGCCATGGTGTATTTGCGGCTCTGAATCTCCGGGCTGCCCCACAGCATGAGGCCCATGTCAAAGACAAAGTTGAATGTTTTCTCCGGATTGAGGGCACGACCGAAGCCAAGGCCCAGATAAGGCATTACAGCCCAGTGCTTTACATCCACATACGCCGTACCTTTCTTATCCGTGGAAACGCCGTTGACGGAAACCTTAGCCCAGTCTTCCGGGTCCAGCACCTTGCTTAAATCGGCCGCAACGGAGAGGAGCTTACCATTATTGGCAAAGGCACCTGCAGAGAAATGGAAGCCGCCTTTCTTGGAAAGGAAGAAGTCAAACAGCAGATGGCCGGTACCGGAACTCCATACTTTGGCCGATACGGGAATGTTGTTAAGATTCCTGCCTTCAATGGTACCCAGATCCAAATTGGCGGTTACAGGAATGAGGGAACCATACGGATCAATACCATAACCGCCGCGAAGCTGGATGGTATTGCCAAGAGGAAAAGCAAGGTCCAAACCAAGACCGTCTACACCCAAGGTCACACCCAAAGCCATGTGATTGAACATCATACTGTCCTGGGCCTGAGCACGGGGAGCAGCAAGGATTGCTGCAGCAAAAACAAGTACGAGAATTTTTTTCATATCAGATTAGAATTAAAATTTACGTCCTAAACTATGCAAATATAGCGATTTCTTTTAGAAAAGCAACCTATTAATATGCTTTTATGCGATTTCACGGCCGAAAGCGCAATTGTTACACAATTGATATTATGTTAACTAATAGATGCGTAAACACGTCCCCTGCCCGGAAAAGAACAAGATTGGAAAAAATTGCTTATATTTGACAACTGAAACTAAACCATCAATATGAGTCCAGAAATTGCAGCCACCATAGACAGCATCGAGGTGAATCTGAATGCCGGTGGCATGAATACCATCAACATTATCCTGGCTTTCGTCATGTACGGCGTTGCGCTGGGAATCAAGCCGGGTATTTTTATAGAAGTCTTCAAGAAACCCAAATCCGTAATACTGGGCGCAGTATGCCAGCTAATCCTGCTTCCTGCGTTCACCTGTCTGCTGGCCATCCTGCTCTCCGGCTGGATTTCGCCCATGATGGGTCTCGGCATGATCCTGGTGGCCGCCTGCCCGGGCGGAAACATCTCCAACTTCATGTCTTCGCTGGGAAAGGCTAATATTGAGCTATCTGTTTCACTTACAGCTATTTCCACAGCTCTTGCCGTGTTCATGACCCCGCTCAATTTCTGGCTCTGGGGTAACATTTATGTTCACACCGCCAATGTTGCCCACGCAGTGCCCACCCTGGTAATTCCGCTCTGGGAAGTCTTCAAGACCATCTTCATCCTGCTGGGTATTCCGCTGGTTCTGGGCATCTTCACCAGCAAATTCCTTCCCAAGGTGGCCAATGCCCTCAAAAAGCCCCTCCAGTGGCTCTCAATAGTGATTTTCATCGCCATGGTGGTCCTGGCCTTCAGCGGCAACATCAACGCATTCCTCCAGTGCATCAAGTATATCTTCGTGGTGGTACTCATCCACAACCTGCTGGCCCTCACCCTGGGCTTTACCACGGCAACCGTGGCCAAACTCCCCTGGAAAGACCGCCGTACGCTCACCATTGAGACGGGCATCCAGAATTCCGGCCTGGGACTGGCCCTCATGCTGGGAACCAGCATTTTCGCCGGTTTCCCGCCGCACGGAGGCATGCTGGTCATTACCGCCTGGTGGGGCATCTGGCACATCATCTCCGGCCTCACCGTAGCCACCATCTTTAACCGTACCCGTAAAGATGCGTGCGCCTAGGGCCTGGGAAAGCCATTGGAGTTACCGGATCATGCGGCCATATGTCAATTGGCTCATCCGCACTTCCCTCCTCTCCCTTAAAAAACGCGGCTCGCTGCCGCAGGACGGGGCCGTTATCCTGTGCCCCAACCACACCAACTGCCTTATTGACCCGCTGGTGTTACTGCCCCTGATCCCCAAACGCGTGGTCTTCGGGGCCCGGCAAGATGTCTTCAAAAAGCCGGCGGTGAACTGGTTCGTGCGCATGACGGGCGTCCTTCCCATCAGCCGCATCCGGGACGGCATCCGGGAAGTTTCCAACAACCACGAAACCTTTGCCGATTTTGAAGAATGCCTCTCCCGGGGCCTTCCGGTGTGTCTTTTCGGCGAAGGAACCCATCGGCAGATGCACTCCCTGCAACCCATACGGAAAGGCTTGGCCCGCATAGCGCTGGAAAGCGCAGCGGCCAGAAAGACCTGGCTGGTCCCCGTAGGCATCGAATACGGGGACTGGACGCACTACACCACCACTTGCCAGGTATCCTTCGGGACTCCCATAGACGTTAACGCCGTGGTGGAAGAGCATCCGGACACGCTGCCCGGAGATATGTGCAAACTCTTGCAGGACAAGATATTCCAGGGAATCAAGGAGCAGATCCTCTATCTCCCGGACGACGAAACCTACCCCGCCGCCTGGGCAAAGATCAAGGCCGAAAGAAAGCGCATGCCCTATGGCTGGAAACTGTTCATCGGCCTTCTCACCTTCCCCCTTTTCCTTTTGGCGGTGCTCCTCTCCCTCCCCCTGCCCCAGCTGGCCGATTATGTATGTAAGAAACTGAAAGACAAGGCCTTCAGCAATTCCATCCGCTTCCTTGTGCGGATGTTCGGATTACCTGTCCTGCTAATATTCTGGGGCATTGTCTTCTTCTGCACCTTCCCCTGGTGGGCTGCACTCCCCCTTACAGTCGCCGTCCTTTTCGCCTTCCCTGCCTTCTATGCCTGGCTGGCCCTTCTGGACGGGAAAGACTGCGATTAAAGAATCCCGCAAATGTCAAGAAAAAGAATAGACCTGCTTCTGGAGAATGTAACCATCGAAGCCGTCGCCGCCGAGGGGAAAGCCCTCTCCCACGTGGACGGAATGGTGGTTTTTGTAGATTTCGCCGTTCCCGGCGATGTGGTGGACATCCAGGTATACAAGAAGAAAAAGAACTATATGGAAGGCTTTATCAAGCGCATTGTAAAGCCTTCTCCCAACCGGTTGGAACCCTTCTGTGAGCACTTTGGCGTATGCGGTGGCTGCCGGTGGCAGCCCCTCCCCTACGCCATGCAGCTGGAAGCCAAGCGGCAGCAGGTGGAGGACCAGCTGGTGAGGATCGGCCATCTGGACGTGCCGGAAATCCGCCCTACCTTGCCCTCGGAAAAGACGCAATTCTACCGTAACAAGCTGGAATTCAGCGCTTCCAGTAAGCGTTGGCTGCTAAGCGGAGAGAAGCCGGAGGCCGTTACGGACTGGGAAGGCCTGGGCTTCCATGTGGGCAAGTTCTTTGACAAAGTCCTGGACATTAAGAATTGCTGGCTGCAGCCGGAGCCGTCCAACGCTATCCGCCTCTTTATCAAGCGTTTCTGCCTGGAAAACGGTCTGGAGTTTTACAACATCCGGGAAAACCGCGGCCTCTTCCGGAACATGTTTGTGCGTACTACGGAAAAAGGCGAGGTAATGCTTATCCTCTGCTTTGCCCAAGACGCAAAGGTCAAGCGGGAAGCCCTGTTGGACGCCGTAAGCGCCGCCTTCCCGCAAATCACCAGCCTTTACTACGTAATCAACGAGAAGCTAAACGATTCCATCGGCGACCAGTCCCCCATCCTCTACAAGGGGCAGGAGGCCATTTACGAGGAGATGGAGGGCCTCCGTTTCAAGATTGGACCCAAGTCCTTCTACCAGACCAATTCCCGCCAGGCGTACCGGCTTTACAGCGTGGCCCGGGAATTCGCCGCCCTAACGGGAAACGAGGTGGTCTATGACCTCTATACCGGCACCGGCACCATAGCCCAGTTCGTGAGCCGGAAAGCTGCTAAAGTATTTGGCATTGAGTATGTTCCGGAAGCCATCGAAGATGCCCGGGCCAATGCCGATGCCAATGGGATCACCAACTGCGAGTTCTTTGCCGGAGACATGAAAGACGTGCTGGACGACGCCTTTGTCGCCGCCCACGGACGGCCCGATGTCATTATCCTGGACCCGCCCCGCGCCGGCATCCACCCGGACGTGGCCAAGGTGATCCTTAACGCGGAACCGGACCGGATGGTATACGTTAGCTGCAACCCGGCCTCCCAGGCCCGGGACCTGGCCATCCTGTGTGAGAAATACGTGATTACGGCCGTCCAGCCTGTGGACATGTTCCCCCACACCATGCATGTGGAGAATGTTGTGGCATTAAAAAGGAAGTAATTACTTCACCTCAATTTCCATTTCCAACACTTCCGCCGCCCCACTCTCATAACTGAGGCGGGCTTCCACCGTATGCACACCGGCGGTAAGCTGCACGGAGGATTCGCTCACCGGGGCTCCGTCATAATACCAGGAAACAGAGGACGGCTTCCGGGAATGGGCCTCCTTAAGGCGAAGTTTGAAGGTATTTCCAGCCTTGTACGTGCCGCTGCCGGGGTCTATGGAATGGAAGCCGATATCCGACAGGGCCGTGGGAACCTGCACCTCGCTTACCGTGGCGGAAAGGGCCAGGTCGTACTTTTTCATGGGGGTCCATTTCACAGGCGTGGCACTGTAAGTGGCGTAATAGCTCTCCGTAGGGTCTTCCCGGGCGCTGAGGCGGCATGACAGCGGATGCTCATAATCTCCTCCCCTGACGGCATAGCCGATATACACATCCTCACCGGAGGGTACCCGCAGATCGTACTCGCTGATATCCACGGTGTTCCAGCCGGCATACGCCGGATTCTTCACCACGTGGTTCAGGAGGCGCTGCCCGCCGGACTCTACAATAACAATTATTGCATCGGCCTTATACACAACCGGATAGAAGGTTACGGTGGAAAGTCGCTGGTCCACATAGGGCGCCAGTTCTTCGGCGGTAAAGCGCACGGCCCCCATGAGGCTGTTCCCGCTGGCCGAATACGCCATGAGCTGGGCCGAAGGATCCGACTTGTCCAGGGTGGTGATCTCCGGTTCCCCTTCCTTCCGGAGCATCATATACAGGTTGTTGCCCGTCTCCTTGAGGAGGATGGTAAGGGTCTTGGAAACATATCCCGCCTTTTCCGCCGTAACGTCCACCTCCGTCTCCGCCTCATACGAATCCATGCCGATGAAGAAGGCTCCCGCCTGGTCCGTAACGGCCGACGGTCCAGCGGCATCCACCCTCACGGTGACGCCCGGCAAAGGATCGCCGGCGACATCCACCACCAGGCCGTTGATACTCTTGCCCGCATCGAAACGAGCTGTGAGTGAGACGGTTCCGCCGGAATAACGGACGCCGGTAATCTGTTGCGCCGTGGGAACGCCCTCCCAGTCGATGGGCTGGAAGGCCGTCACTTTCCCACTGCCCGGGAACAGGACGCCCTCTATACCGCCCCTGAAGTCATAGGATGTGGGCTCAGTGGAAGGAACAATATAAAAACAGGGATGGCTTCCACTGTTGTTGAGGCTGTTGGTATACCGCCAGAAATTCCACAGATCGGCAGCGGTATATGTCTTTTGGATAATACGCTTGGACTTATCCACATGATAAAGGGCCAGGCCCTGCGGCAGCGGAGCATCCCAGCGGGAACCGTCCCGGCACTCCAGGAGGAAATACTCCCCTTCCGTGCTGGTGGAAATGCGATAGCCCTTCCCGCTCTCACCTACTCCCTTAAGGCTTACATCCCCATCCGGAAGTTCCACTACGGCATCTTCCGGTGCCCATCCCAGGAGTTGCAATTCTTCCAGATTAAAGGAAGGCGGCGTATGAGAGTTGTTGTTATACAGACCATAACACATGGTGGAAAAGAAATACAGACCGGTGGTGTAGCCGTTTTCCGTATCATCGGTATCGTAGAAGTCCGGCAGGCCCAGATGGTGGCTGAACTCATGCACGGTGCCTCCAATGCCTCCCATTACCTTACCACTGTTCCCCTGCAGCTCCGAGGTGCAGAAATAGGAGCCCAGTTTCACTCCGTCCAGTTCCGTGTTTCTGGCCTGTACACTGGAGGAGTACTGCACATTCCACTGGTGGGACCAGATGGCATCGGCCGGACCGCCCTCCGCTTCGTCGTAACCGGCATAGTAGAAGAGTATCATATCCACGGTGCCGTCCCCGTCCTCATCGTATCGGGAGAAATCCACCGTATCGTCCAGCAGGGAGGCCGCTTCCACCAGCGCCAGTTCCGGGCCCGGGAATAGGTCCCGGCCCGTTTCCTGGTCATTTTTGCCATACGAGGCCATATTCTTGGACAGCTTCACCGGCCCGTAAACGTCAAATTCCGGATTGTACTGTCCCCTGGAATTGTCATTGAAGAAATCCCAGACAGAGCCTGTGGCGCCGCCCAGATCATACCCCTTCTGGTCCAGTATACTGGTAAAAGTGGAATGAGGGGCCGATATGCTGAAGGAGCGGTCCGGGAATTCCACCAGCAGCACCAGGACCCGGTGCGTACCGTGGGTGAGATCCGGGGATTCTGCGGCCGATCGGCGAACCGCCGACATCCGCTGGCGCAGGGTCCTTCCCTGCTCTGCAATCTTACGTCTGATGCGGGGAAGGCTGCGGGCCGATAAACGATAGAAGCCCTGGGCATCCTGGTCCAGCAGCCGGCCTTCCCGGTCCGTGACCCAATGTCCCCATTCGTCTCCATGCAAGACTATCTCCAGGGTGGAACCATCTGGCTGAACGTACTTTATGACACCGGGACGCGCCGGAAGCGCAGCCATTTCCAGAGCCACGAACAAAGCCGATATTAGCACTGCCAGACGCCGCATCCCCTACTTCTTTATCACAAAATAGACCGTATCACTCACTTTGAGCCACACATAAGGCTCCTTGATTTTAAGGACCTTAGCGGCGGTATACTCCGTCATTACCAGCGTGCGGTCTTTCTCCACCACCTTATAGCCAAGAGGAACGCTTGTACCCGCCTCCAGGGCCGACGGAACAGACACCGTCACAGCCCTCACATCGGCCGGATACAAGAGGGAAAAATAAAAGCGGTCCCCGTCCGTGAGGCGGCTGATCTGGGTTAGCGAGCGTTCATACACCCGGTCTCCCCCGTCAACGCCATAGGCGCCGGGAACGGTAACCTGGATAATGGGATCTTCCGGAGTCTGCTGCACCGTAACCTCCCGCACCCGCTCTCCGGAAGTGAAGACCAGCACCACGGAACGGGGGGTATTACCGGAATGCTCCGGAGCGGTTAGGGTGAGCATCCAGGAATTGGAATTCACCTGCTGATTCTTAACGGAAAGCCAGTTGACTTGGGTCTTGAACGTATAATTCCACTCTGCATCACACTCCACATAGAGCGGGAAATCCCCTCCTTCCGGGGCAAGCTCAAAAGTGGAATCCTGCGTTTGCCGGTTCACCAGGAACTTGGCCTCTTCCTCCCTGGGGTCCTCACAGGAGGAAACAGCCAGCACAGCCACCACCACGGCCCATACCGCGGGAATACGGATATGCTGGAAGATTTTCATTTAACAAATATAGGCAATTCCACACAGAATTGCTATTTTTGCAGAGCAAAAGTTAACAGTGTCTATGTGGATTTCTATATTGTTGCTTCTGGTGGGTCTGGCACTGGTGGTATTTGGGGCCGACTACCTGGTGGACGGAGCCTCGGGCATCGCCCGGCGCTTCGGCCTCAGTGAGTTCGTTATCGGCCTCACCATCGTCGGAATGGGCACATCGGCGCCGGAAATGGTTGTAAGCTTCATCGGCGCCGCCCAGGGAAATGCCGATATCGCCATGGGCAATGTAGTGGGATCCAACATCTTCAACACGCTCCTCATCCTGGGCATTACGGCCATTATACTGCCCATGGGCATTACCAAGGCCAACAAGAAGCGGGATATCCCCGTAAATATCCTCATAACGGTGCTGCTCATACTCCTGGGGCTGGAAAAGACCCTTTTCGGCTTTGGGACGGACGGCCTCAGCCAGATTGACGGCGGCATCCTCATCGCCTGCTTCCTCCTGTACATGTGGAGCAGTTTCCGCCAGCAGGAAAGCCTTCCGGAAGAATCGGCACCGGCCAAGGAGCACCCTCTGTGGCTGGCGGCCCTCTTCATCGTAGGCGGCATCGCCGGACTCATCTTCGGTGGAAAACTGTTTGTGAATTCCGCCACGGACATTGCCCAGCGGCTGGGCGTGAGCGACAAATTCATAGCCATCACCATCCTGGCGGGCGGTACCTCCATGCCGGAGCTGGCCACCTGCGTGGCCGCCGCCGTCAAAAAGAAAGGACAGCTGGCGCTGGGCAACATCATCGGCTCCAACGTCTTCAACATCCTGCTCATCCTGGGCGGATCGGCCCTTATCCATCCCCTCTCCTTCACCGGCATCGGCTATGTGGACCTGGGGGCCCTCCTGGCAAGTGCCGTGGCCCTTTTCACCTGCTGCTATGTGGGAAAACGGGACCTGCTGGACCGGCTGGACGGCGTCCTGTTCCTTCTCATCTGGGCGGCGTACATGGCCTGGCTCATCATCCAACTTTAATCCAGACTCACCATGCTAATCCATCTGTTGCAAACCAATACGGTTCCCCCCGAAATCATAGAGAAAGCCAGCAAGATCTCCGTAGATACCCTGGCCATCAAAACCGTGGAACTCATTGAGGCGGCCAAGCAAGGCTCTTCCCGTGAGGTGGTTACCAGCCTCACCCAAAGTGCCATCAATTTCGGCCTCAAGGTGCTGGCGGCCCTGGTTATCTATATCATCGGCGCATGGGTCATCAGCCTGATAAGGAAACTGCTCCGCCGGCATTTCGAGCGGCGCAAGACGGAGCCCACGCTGGCCTCCTTCCTGTTCAGCCTCATTACCATAAGCATGTGGGTGCTGCTCATCGTCCTCACCGTAAGCGCCCTGGGTGTGAACACCACCTCGCTGGCAGCCCTGCTGGCAGCCGGCGGCATGGCCATCGGCATGGCCCTCAGCGGCACGGTCCAGAATTTTGCAGGCGGGCTTATGCTGCTCATCTTCAAGCCCTTCAAGGTGGGAGATTTCATTGAGGCGCAGGGCTTTTCCGGCTTTGTAACAGAAGTGAATATCGTTAGCACCAAACTCAAGACTACGGACAACCGGCTCATAGTCCTTCCCAACGGCGCCCTGTCCAACGGAAACATCGCCAACATCACGGCCCATCCCCTTCGCCGGGTGGACCTTAAGGTATGTCTCCCTTACGGAACAGACGCCACCAAGGCCAAAGAGGCGTTACTGGCCATTGTTGCAGAGAATCCGCTGTTCCTCAATGAAGAGACCAAGGGTGCAAAGGATCCCTTTGTGGCCGTCCAGATGCTGGACAACAGCTGTGTGGATTTCATTGTAAGGGCCTGGGTAAAGGCCTCGGATTACTGGGAGGCGTATTTCTGGCTCAACGAACAGGTATACACGCAGTTACCGGAGAAGTACGGAATCCACTTCCCCTTCCCTCAGCTGGACGTTCACGTAAAGAAAGACTAAACAGCAAGATTCTCCTTGGAGAGGACGGGATTGCTGTAGATGTGAAGCAGAATGTCCCGGAGGTCTTCCCGGTTAAGCTCCGGCTCCACAGTTCCCAATTGCTTTTCAATATATGCCTTGAAGCCTTCCAGCTCTTCCGGCGTGTATTCAGTGGCATATTTGTTCCCACCGTCCACCAGGTCATAGGCCATGTAATTGGTCTTCCAAAGCTGATAGCCGCTGATTACCCGGCGGTCCACCGCATGGCGGATCTGCTGGTAGCGGTCGTTCTTGTCGCAGAAGGATGCTTCCCGGATTTCCTCTTCCGTTAACGCATCCCCAATGTTGATATGGACGTTGCCCTTGTACTGGCGGATGCCCTGAACGATGCTCTGGAGGTCTTCATTCTCCCCTTTCACATACTTCTGCGTGCGGGAAATGAGCATTTCCCGGGCCTTGAGGATATCGCACGGCTCATATTCGTAGGAAATGCTTAGCGGGACCAGGTTGAGCTCCATGAAGTTCTGCACAAAGTCCTGGGTGCCGCTCATGTCGAACATCTTGAGGAGGCCCTGCTCCGTTACGTCATTGCCGTCCTTGGTGCGGCCCTGGCGCTGGGCAATCCATACCGAGCTTTGTCCGGAGGTGATGGTTTCCCGGATGTACTTGGACAGCAGCTGGGAAGACAGATAGAGTTCCCGGGCCGATATGCCGCGGATAACCTTGATCATGCGGTTGGAGCGGATGAGCAGTTCCACCGTCTTATGCTTGAGCAGGTTGTCCCCCACCGCTATCTGCGTATACGGCAGCTGGTTCCGGTGCAGGATAATCTGCATGAACGCAGGATCCAGGATGATGTCCCGGTGGTTGGAGATAAAGAGGTACTTCTTATCCGTATTCTGGACCTTGGAAATACCGTCGTAGGAAAAATTATGGACCGTATTGGAGATTACCCACTCAATGGCATGGCACATGACGGCATCCTGAAATTCGTCCACCGTATGGAGACTGCGGAGGATATCGGCCAGCGCCGTTTCCGGCTGGTCCGGAAAGATGACCTTGGAAATCCAAGGAACATTGGGATGATTGGCCACCCGGGCCAATGCCGCAGATGCTTCTTCGTCGTTAAATGGGGCGATGTCCGTGAATTCTGTCTGATCCATAACTGCGTTACAATTTGGAACTACAAAGCTACAAAAATTATTCCACTTCCCCAAGGATTTCAGGCCTCCGGACGCTCAAGAAGGGAACTGTCTCCGTAGCTGAGGAAACGGAAGTCATTGGAAAGGGCAAAGTCGTATATGGTGCGCCAGTCTCCGTTAACAAAGGCCGATACCAGCAGAATCAGGGTGCTTTCCGGCTGATGGAAGTTGGTTACCAGCTTCTCCACCAGACGGAAACGGAATCCCGGGACAATGATAATGCGCGTACCCACGGTGAGCCTGTCCTCCCCGCTGCGGTCCATCCAGTCCAGGATGGCCCCCAGGGCCTCTTCCGTGCTGTAAGGGTACTCCCGCGTGTAAGGGGCCCACTGGTCCACATCGGCCGGCTTTCCCGTCTCCAGGCAGCTTACGCCCACATAATAGAGGGATTCCAGGGTGCGGACGGAGGTGGTTCCCACCGCCACCACAGGTCGATTCCCCGCCTTCAACTCTTCCAGCAGTTTCCGGGACACCACGAAAGGCTCCCGGTGCATGGGATGTTCGCTAACCAGAGAACTCTTTACCGGCAGGAAAGTTCCGGCGCCCACGTGCAGGCACACGGTTTCCTCCAGGATCCCCTTTTCCCGGATCCGGTCAAGGACCGCCTGTGTAAAGTGCAAACCGGCCGTAGGAGCCGCTACAGAGCCCCGGAACTTGGCGTATAGGGTTTGATACCTTTCGGCATCAATCTGCTCCGATTCGCGGTTTAAATAGGGCGGGATGGGAATGGTTCCACACCTCTCCAGAACGCGGGAGAAGGGAGAACCGTCTTTCCAGAAGAAACGGACGCGGCCGGTCTGGCCGTCCCGGCTGAGGAGTTCCGCACGGAGATCCATGGCCTTGACATCGGCATCACCGTCCGGATTATAAAGGGAAAGGATATCCTCCTTCCACTTTTTGGCATTGCCGATAACGCATTTCCAGGTGGTCTCCTCCGAAGCGGCAAAAGCCGTATTATACTCTGGCGGCGTAACAGGTTCCAGACAGAAAATCTCAATATGAGCGCCGGTCTCCCGCTGAAAATGCAGGCGCGCAGGCACCACCTTGGTGTCGTTGAACACCATAAGGGCATTGGCGGGAAGCAGATCTGGCAAATCCCGGAAAACGTATTCACAGACCTTTCCGTTCTTGTAATGCAGCAGCTTGGATGCATCCCGCTCCGGAAGAGGGTATTTCGCAATCCTGGAGTCCTCCAGGCCATAATTGTAGTCTTCAATATGAATTTCCGGTATCATGAGAATTCAAAATTTGACGCAAAGTTACACAATCTATCGGAGAATCCGCAATAACGGCAAAAAAGCTCAAATCAGCCGCGAAGAATTTTACAAAAATGAAATAGTATTTACAATTATTTCGTATAGAGTTGTATACTTTTTGGCGCAAATTCAGATTTTTAAACACCGATTTGCTAAAATTTTTTCTGGAAATTTACTCTGTTTTCTATAATTTCATATATAACGTAAAATCAGTTATTTATAACTTGTATAGAAAGTATTACTTAAATAATTTTCGGCATTGGAGCCATTTCTACCGAAAAAGTCATCAAAACAAGCAGAAAATTTATAATTAATATATTATAAATCAGAAATTAATCCGCATCTAACTAATGTGATAATATAAGTAAAAACCACCCTTTTCTCCCATATTCTGTTTACAAAGCGACATACCCGGGATTTGCTTTTTCCGTTTTTTGTTTTTACTTTTGTGACGGAAAAGTTTAAAATTATGAATCGGCGTTTATTGCAGTTTTTGCAGGCAGAAAACATCACGCAATCCCAATTTGCGGATATTTTGAACGTGGCGCGCGGAAGTGTCTCCCATATTCTCTCCGGACGCAACAAGCCGGGATACGATTTTATGGAGAGTCTGCTGCTCCACTACCCCAATTTGAACCTGGACTGGCTGTTCACCGGCAAGGGAAAAATGTACAAAGACGGCGCGGAAGAGCCTTCCCTGCCGCAGGAGGCAGGCTTTTTTGAGCTTTCAGAAGAGGTGGAAACTGCCCATGAGGCCCGTGAAATAAGCCATATCCTGGTTTTCTACAAGGACAATACCTTCCAGGAATATCATCCTGCCTAATTATTTCTTATATTTGCAGAAAGCAATAATATAAGGAGTAATGTCACTGTTCAAACCACACTTCAAAGGCCTGGAAAAAGAGGTTTCCGGTCTTCGTTTCCGCAATCCAGTGGGTCTTTTCCGCAAGGGAGATTCGGTTAGAATCCGTCCTCTGGCGGGCCTGGGAGTGGGTTTTTTAACGCTCACACCGGACCAGGACCACATTATGGAGTGGATCCAGCGTCTGGCGCAGCAGCGCCACGGACAGGACATTCTGCTGGCCGTAAACCTTAACAAGAACATTGAGCGCTCCTTCTCCCTGGCATACGATTTTGCCGATATCCTCATTGTGGACACCAACAGCAACGGCGGCATAGATTCCCCGGACGTGCCGGACATCCCCGTCCTGCTGGACGAGCTACTTAATTTGCGGCTTTGTTACGAGCAGTTAACCCCCATTTACCTGCGCCTTCCCATGGGCCTTACCCCGGAGGAAATGCATTCCATCCTGTCCTATTGCCAGCTTTCCGGCATCAACGGCGTGGTGGCAACAGGCAGCGGTACGGTGCGCCAGGTTCTGGAAATCACCCAAAACAGGCTGCCCGTAATGGGATGCGCGTCCACGCCGGAAGAAGCGGCTCAAATGCTGCAGGACGGCGCTTCCCTCATAGAGATGGACGTTCGCCCTCCTGTGGCCTTAAAACTGCTCAAAACCCTGGAAAAAGACGCCAAAAACCATGATTAACGCCTGTATCTGCACCATCGGGGACGAGATTCTCATCGGCCAGGTGGTGGACACCAATTCTTCGCATCTTGCCGTGGCCCTGGAAGAAGCCGGCGTACGTGTAACCCGGATGGTATCCATTGGAGACAATAAGGAAGACATTACCCAAACGCTTCGTAAAGAGCTGTCCCGCAGCACCATAGTTATTACAACCGGCGGCCTGGGTCCCACAAAGGACGATATAACCAAGGGTGTCCTGGCAGAACTCTCCGGCAGCAAAGGCTACGTAGAGCACGCCGGTCAGCTGGAGATGATCCAGAAGATCCTGGCTTTCCGGGGGCTGGACATGCTACCCAACAATCGCGCGCAGGCCCTGGTGCCGGACAAGGCAGAAGTAATTGTGAATCAAGTTGGTACGGCGCCAATTATGGTCTTCCGGAACATCTGCGGCGGCACGCTGTATGCCCTTCCGGGGGTTCCCCATGAGGCCGTTAGCGCCATCCCCGCCGTGGTGGAAGACATCCGCGCCCACCAGTCCCTCACCCACATCTATCACAGGAACATCATGGTGTACGGAATAGCGGAAAGTGCCCTCTCTGAGCTCATTGCCCCCTGGGAGGATGCCCTGCCGGAAGACATGCATCTTGCATATTTACCTAATCCCCTCACCGGCATTCGTTTACGCCTTTCCATCTATAGTGGAGATGAAGCTGAACAAAAAGCCCGGACGGAAGAGCAACTTACCCGGCTCAAAGCCATCCTTGGAGACAAGGTATATGCCGACGGAGACTCCACCCTGGAGGAAGCCCTGGGAGAGATCTTCAAGGCCCATGGCCTCACGGTATCGGCCGCAGAATCCTGCACGGGCGGAGAGATTGCCCATCTGCTCACTTCCGTGCCCGGATCTTCCAATTATTTCCTGGGTTCAGTGACCTCCTATGCCATTTCCGTAAAGGAAAAGGTGCTGGGCGTACCGGCCGATATTATTAAGGAGCACGGGGTGGTTAGCAGCGAAGTGGCGGCCGCCATGGCAGAGGGTGTAAGGCGTCTTACAGGCAGTGATTATTCCGTGGCCACCACCGGTCTGGCCGGTCCCTCCGGAGACGAGAACAATCCGGTTGGAACCGTATGGATCGGAGCCGCCGGACCCCATGGAACCCAGACCGTCCGCTACCAGTTCCGGCACGACAGAAAGCGCAATATTGAACGCTTTGCGGCCTCTGCTTTAGACTTTTTACGCCGTTTTGTTTTAGCGGACTTAAATCGCTGAGAATGAATAAAAATAACAAAGTTGTTAAACGCGATAACAACTTTGTTACATTTAAAGGTGTTTACAACTTAACACATTGATTCGGCGGCTTTTATCACTCGCCGGAACACATCCATGAGATTTTTACCTGTAACCTTCTCAATGTCCTTGGAGGAGTACCCTCTTCGGGCCATTTCCCGTGCCACGCAGCCTATCCGGGAGACGTCGTCCATCCCCTTCGGAGCCACCAGGATTCCGTCGTAATCGGAGCCCAGTCCAACGTGGTCAATACCGGCCAGACGGACGGCATGGTCCACATGGTCCACTATCTCCTTGACACCCGGTCGGGGCAGTTCTTTGAGGCGGTCCTGCATCCGGTGCCAGGCCTCCGCCAGCGACGGATCGGCAGGGTTCCGGTTGAAGGCGGTCTCCACGGCATCGGCCTCATCCAGGAGGGCGGCATCGGCGGGGTCCTTCCCAAAATCATCGGACAGGAAGGCCGGGTAGAAATTGATGCCCACATAGCCGTCGCTCTCTCCCAGCGCCTGCAGCATTTCGTCGGTAAGGTTCCGGCGGTGCCCGCAGAGGGCGCGGCAGCAGGAATGGGTGGCCACAATAGGCGCCCGGGAAAGCTTTATGCAATCCCAGAAGGTGCTGTCGGCAGCATGGGAAAGATCCACCATCATGCCCAGGCGGTTCATTTCCGCCACCACTTCCCGGCCGAAAGGGCTCAGTCCGCCCCAGCGTTTTCCTTCAGCGGCACTGTCGGCCACGGCATTGTCGCCGTTATGCGTTAAAGTAAGGTATCGCACGCCCATGCGATAAAACGTCCTTAAAAGCGCCAACGACTCCTGGATGGGACTTGCATTCTCCATACCCAGGAAAATGGAAATAAGGCCGTTTTTGCGGGCTTTAACGGCATCCTGCGGAGAGAAGGCAAGAGAAACCTCCCCCGGATGGGCTTCTACGGCATCATAAGTGGCCGACAGCATCTGCAGGGCGTAGCGGGTGGCAGCGTCCGGCGCCATCTCCGCGGGCGTGTAAAGGGCAAAGAACGCCCCGTCCACGCCCCCGCGGCGGAGTTTGGGGAAATCCACCTGGGCATAGGCATTGTCCAGGCCGGGATCCCGCAGCCTCAGAAGCTGCGAGGGCGTATCCATATGGGAATCGTACATGGGCTTATTTCTTCTCGGAAACAGGAGCCAGGGTGGATTTCACAACGCGGCGGACCTTCATCTCCGGATTGCCGTCAAAGTACAGTTCTGCACCGCCGCTAAGGTCCACATCCAGGGTGTTTTCCACCTTCACGGTGAGTTCACCGCCGGAGAGTTTGGCTTCCGCCTTGGGCACCTTCAGAGCGCGGGCATCCACCTTCATGTTGCGGTCGCCCTTGGCCGAAAGGGAATCGGCCTTGCCGCTAAGGGTAAGTTCGGCTCTATTGCCGGCATCTACGGAAACCGCCTCTGCAGTAGCATCCACCGTTGCCTTGGCGCTTCCGCCGGCCTTAACCGTAAGCTTCCTGCCGTCCACGGTGGCACGGAGGACGCTGGAACCGTCCACATCCAGTTCAATGTCGTTGTTAACGGTGAGAATAAGGGTGGCCTGGCTCTTGTCATTCAGGGTTACCAGGGCCGATGAAGCCGTAATGGAGAGGTTCTTGAGCTGGGCCTTGTCTTCCAGTTTAAGGGTGAAATCCGTGGCGGAGAACTCGTCTACACCCGTGAGCACCACATTGTCCTGCAATTCAATCCCAGCAAGCTGAGGGGCATAGACCACGGCGCGGAACACCTGCTCGGGGGCTTTCTTCCCCTTCAGATCCTTCTTGACCTCCTTGGGAACATCTTTCTCGTTGTACTTGATATACAGCACGCCGGTGCGGACGTATACGTCTACGTAATCGGCCAGGACCTGGTCCACGGTAACCTTGGCGCTATAATCTCCCTTGGAAAGGGTAACCTCAAAGTCTCCGGAAACGTTAAGGGAGCGGAACTCGCCCACCGGGTAGGTCTTCTCCTGCAGCTGGGAGCCGCTCTGGGCGGCTGCACCCAGGGTGAACAAACTTAAAGCAATAATTGCAATAACTGCCTTAAAAGTGTTATTAATCATGGTTTTCAAATTATATTGTTATTAATTCTCCAATTGTTCGGACAGGGTGGCCCATTCTTCCGTATAGGCATCCATGTCCCGTTTCAGGTTCAGGTATTCGGCCGTAAGGTCCATGATGTCGTCCTTGGGTCCGGGATTGCCCAGCACCTTCTCTATCTCCGCCATCCGGGCCTCGTGGGAGGCAATCTCCTTCTCCAGCCAGTTAACCCGGCTTTTCACCTTCCGCTGCTCCTTGGAAAGGGCCTTCTGGGCCTGGAACTGCTGTTGGGCCGATGCCTTCTTTTCCTCAAGCTCCGGCTTCACGGGCGCTGCAGCCTCCTTCCGCTCCAGTTCCGCCAGGCTTTCCAGCTTCCGCCGGCGCAGGAAATCGGCCACGCTGCCAAGGTGCTCCTTCACCTTGCCGTCCCTAAATTCGTACAGCTTGTCCACCAGGCCGTCCAGGAAGTCACGGTCGTGAGAAACAACAATTAATGTGCCGTCAAAGGCCATCAGGGCCTGTTTGAGCACATCCTTGGAGCGGATATCCATATGGTTGGTGGGTTCGTCCAGCGCCAGCACGTTGTGGGAGGAAAGCATGAGCTTGGCCATGCCCAGCCGGGCGCGTTCCCCGCCGCTGAGCACAGAAACCCGCTTGTCAATGTCCTCTCCCTTGAACAGGAATGCCCCCAGGATGTCCCGGAGTTTGGTTCTCACATCCCCCACGGCAATACGGTCCAGCGTACCGAAAACCGTCTCGGAAGGGTCCAGGACCTCTTCCTGGTTCTGCGCGTAATAGCCGATGCTGACGTTGTGACCCACCCGGGCCTCCCCTTCCATGGGCTCCAGTTCGCCCATGATCACACGCATGAGTGTGGTCTTTCCTTCCCCGTTCCGGCCGATGAGGGCCACCTTCTCCCCGCGCTTGATCTCCACGTTGGCATCCCGGAAAACCACCTTCTGGGGATAACCCACCGTAAGGTCAGTTCCCTTGAAAACCACGTCTCCAGCGCGCTGGGCGGGCGGGAATTTGAGGGTCAGGCGGGCGTTGTCGGTCTCGTCAATCTCTATGCGTTCCAGCTTCTCAAGGGCCTTGATGCGGGACTGCACCTGGTTGCTCTTGGTAGGTTTGTAGCGAAAGCGGTTGATGAAGTCTTCCGTCTTCTCTATCATGCGCTGCTGGTTCTCATAGGCGGCCGTCTGCTGGGCCATCCTTTCGGCCCGCAGGGTAACATATTGACTGTAGGGTACTTTATAGTCATGAATGTGCCCAAGGAGGATCTCCACCGTGCGGCCCGTCACATTGTCCAGGAACTTTCGGTCGTGGGAAACCAGCAACACACTGCCCCGGAAGGCCTTGAGGTAATCCTCGAACCATTCGATGGATTCAATGTCCAGGTGGTTGGTGGGCTCGTCCAGGAGCAGTACATCCGGCGACGCCAAAAGGATCTTGGCCAGCTCAATGCGCATGTTCCAGCCCTGGCTGAAGGTTTCGGTCTTCCGCTCCAGCTCGTCTTCCCGGAATCCCAGGCCGGAAAGGACCTTCTGGGCGCGGGCGCGGGGCGACTCCCCACTGTCCAGCGCCAGAGCGTCGTTCAGCTCGTTCAGACGGGCAATGAGCGCCGCGTAAAAGGCCGATTCATAGTCGCTTCTCTCCCCCAGTTGGGCGGTAATCCGCTCCATCTCCCGCTCCATCTCATGGATGGAATCAAAGACGGTGAGGACCTCTTCCAGTACCGTACGGCCCCGGTGGTGCTCCATGATCTGAGGAAGATAGCCGATCCGGATTCCGGACGGCAGGGCAACGGAACCCGATGTGGGTGCCTGCTCCCCCGTAATGAGCTTCATGAGGGTGGATTTGCCCGCACCGTTCTTTCCCACCAGGCCGATCTTGTCCCCGTCGGAGATATGGAAACTCACATCGTCCAGCAGGGTGAAACTGCCGAAGGCCACCATTATATTGTTAAGGGAGATCATTCGGCAGGGACGGCTTTGCGGCAAAGCAGGATGGAAAGCTCAAAGAGTCCGTACAGCGGGATGGCCAGGACAAACATGGAGAAAGGGTCGCTTGGCGTAATGAAAGCCGCTAATATCAAGACAATTACAAAGGCGTATTTGCGCCAGTGCTTTAGCTTGCTGCGGTCCACGATTCCAAGGCTTGAAAGCACCAGGATCACCGTAGGGAATTCGAACAGGAGCCCTATCAGAAACACCATGGAGGTGAACAGCGACATATAGGAGCTGAGGGAGATGGTGTTCACTATGGCGTCGCTCACGGAGAAGTTCACAAAGAACATGAGGCACACCGGAAGCACCACGAAATACCCAACGGTCACACCCAGGTAAAACAGCCCGGAAGAGAGCAAGAAGGCCTTTTTTACCGCCTTCTTCTCCTTCTCGTACAGGGCCGGAGACACAAACTTCCAGATTTCCCAGATCACATAGGGAAACGCCAGCACCAGGCCGCACAGGACGGCCACCTTCAGGTAAAAGAAAAACTGGGCAGATAACTCAATGTTTATGAGGTCCATGGAGAAATCCACCCCCGGAAGGCGGTAGAGCGGGAAATCGGCCCGGGTGGGCCAGAAAACCGCCTGGAACAGCGGTTTGGGAATGGCCAGAAAGATAAGCGAGAGCGCCACCACGGCCAGCACCGAGCGGAACAGGGTTCCCCTCAGCGCCTCCAGATGGTCCCAGAAGGACATTTCTTCGTCCTTCCCCGCCACCTTACTTCTCTTCCTTGGAATACTCCTCTTTCTGGGGCTGGTCGTCGGCCTTGATCTCCTTCTCCACCTCGTTCATCCCTTCCTTGAATTCCTTGACGCCCTTGCCGAGTCCCTTCATGAGTTCGGGAATCTTGCGGCCGCCGAAAAGCAGCAGCACCACGGCCACTATGGCCACAATCTCCCAGGTTCCGAGCATTATCAACGGGTAAATCATACTATAAGGCATTAATGTATTTTTCAAACAAATTGCATATTTCCTCCGGGCAGCGGGTGGGCATGAAGGTCTCCTTGTTCAGGAAGCCCAGCACCACCAGGCCTTCCGCACAAAGCACACCGTCCTGGTTGTAGACAGCCTGCTTGATGAACATCTTGGCCATGGGAACCTTGTTCACCTCGGCCGTTGCCGTGAGCACATCCCCCATCCGGGCCGGGTGCCGGAAATGGCACTCCACGGAGACGATGGGAACCAGCACGCCCAGCTCACTTTCGCACTTTTCAATAGGGAAACCCAGGGTGACCATCATCTCGTCCCGGGCAATCTCGAAGTAACGGATATAGTTGGAGTGGTGAACCACCGCCATCTGGTCCGTTTCGTAGTACCTTACCGGGAATGTAGCCTTGAATATTGCCATAACAAAAATGTTATCAGTATAAACAAATTTGTTTTATTTGCTCTCTTTAAGCTGCTTGAGTTTTGCTTCCAGCGTTTCTATCCTGGAAAGGGTATCGGCCTCCTTTTTGCGCTCGTTTTCAATGACGGCGGCCGGAGCGTTGTTCACAAAGCGCTCGTTGGACAGTTTTCCGCGGATGCCGGCCAGGAATTTCTGCTGGTATTCCAGGTCCTTTTGTGCTTTTTCAATCTCTTCCTCAACGTTCACCATACCGGTGAGCGGAATGCCCATTTCCGTGGTGCGGACCAGGAAGGCAGCCCCCTGCCCGTCGCCCAGATCCTGCACCAGTTCCACCTTTACACCGGCCATCTTTTCGATGAGCGGGATGCAGGGGAAAGAGCCGGCCTTGATCTTAAGCGAAAGCGCTTCCTTGGGGCCGATGTTCCGCTGATTGCGGATGCCGCGGACACCGTTTACCGTCTCCATGGCCAGGGCAAAGTTGTCCAGCACGGCCGTATCATACGGCTCGGCCTTAGGCGTGGGTGCATACATGATGGTCTCCCCTTCCTTGCGCTCTGCCAGGTCCTGCCACAGTTCTTCCGTAATGAAAGGCATCACCGGGTGAATGAGCTTGAGGAGGGCCTCAAAGAAGCCCAGGGTGGCCTTCTGGGTCTCCGGATCCACAGGCTGGCCGAAAGCAGGCTTGATGGCCTCCAGATAGGCCGAGCAGTAGTCGTCCCAGAAGAGTTTGTAAATGGTCATGAGGGCATCCGAGATGCGGAATTTGCTGTAATGGTCTTCCACCGTGCCGATGGTTTCCGAAAGCTTGGCGCGGAACCATTCCACGGCCACCTTCTGGGATTCCGTCTGGGGAATATCGGCCACCTGGAAACCTTTCACCAGGCGGTAGCTGTTCCAGATCTTGTTGCAGAACGCAGCGCCCTGCTTGATCTGGGCCTCATCGTAGAAGATATCGTTGCCGGCGCTGGAGCAAAGCAGCATGCCGATACGGACGGCGTCTGCGCCGTAATTCTCAATCAGGTCCAGCGGATTGGGGCTGTTGCCCAGGGTCTTACTCATCTTGCGGCCGATCTTGTCCCGCACGATGCCGGTGAAATACACGTTGGAGAAGGGTTCCTTGCCCATGAACTCCTCACCGGCCATAATCATACGGGCCACCCAGAAGAAGATGATATCCGGGCCGGTCACCAGGTCGTTGGTGGGATAATAGTACGCCAGATCGGCATTGGGCTTGTGGTCCGGATGACCGGGCATTTCCGGGTCAAAGACGGAGATGGGCCAGAGCCAGGAGCTGAACCAGGTGTCCAGTACATCCTCGTCCTGCCGGAGGTCTTCGGCCTTGATGGAAGGGTTGATAGCCTGTGCAGCCTTAAGTGCAGCTTCAGCTGTTGCCTCCACCACGTAAGAGCCGTCCGGCAGGTAATAGGCCGGGATACGCTGGCCCCACCAGAGCTGGCGGGAGATGCACCAGTCGCGGGCGTTCTCCATCCAGTGGCGGTAGGTGTTCACGTATTTCTCCGGAATGAAGCGGGTGCGGCCGCATTCCACGGTTTCCAGGGCCATCTTGGCCAGCTGGTCCATCTTGAGGAACCATTGGGCGCTGAGCTTGGGCTCAATGACAGCGTCCGTACGCTCACTGTAACCCACGGGAGAGGTGTAATCTTCCACCTTCAGGAGATTGCCGGCTTCTTCCAGCATCTTGACAATCTTCTTGCGGGCCACAAAGCGGTCCTCACCTACCAGGATCTGTGCTTTCTCGTTCAGGCGGCCATGGTCGTCGATGATTTCCAGGACCGGGAGGTTGTGCCGGAGGCCGATCTCATAGTCGTGAACATCGTGTGCGGGCGTCACTTTGAGGCAGCCGGTACCAAAGTCCATCTCCACATAATCGTCCTCAATAACAGGGATTTCCCGATTGATTAGCGGAATGAGCACCTTCTTGCCCTTGAGCCAGAAATGACGCTCGTCCTTGGGATTAACGCAGATGGCGGCATCGGCCATGATGGTCTCCGGACGGGTGGTGGCAATTACCAGGTACTTGTCCGTGGGATTGCCGTTGCCGTCGGAAATGAAGTATTTCAGATGATAGAAATGGCTCTGGGTGTCCTTGTGGATAACCTCGTCGTCGGAAACAGCAGTGAGGGCCTCCGGATCCCAGTTAACCATACGTACGCCCTTGTAGATCCAACCCTTCTTGTAGAAATACACAAAGGTATTGATAACCGCCTCACTGAGAGCCGGTTCCATGGTAAAGCGGGTACGGTCCCAGTCGCAGGAACAACCCAGTTTCCGGAGCTGCTGCAGGATAATGCCGCCATGCTCTTCCTTCCACTCCCAGGCGTGCTTGAGGAACTCTTCCCGGCCGATCTCCTCCTTGGAGATGCCCATGGACTTGAGCTTGGCCACAACCTTGCTTTCCGTGGCAATGGAGGCGTGGTCTGTGCCCGGAACCCAGCAGGCGTTCTTCCCGTCCATGCGGGCTTTGCGGATGAGCACGTCGTTCAACGTGTTGTTGAGGACATGGCCCATATGGAGGATGCCCGTAACGTTGGGCGGCGGGATCACTATGGTATAGGGTTCCTTCTCATTGGGCTCGCTGTGGAAACACTTGTGGTCCTGCCAGTACGCATACCACTTGTCTTCCACTTCCTTAGCACTGTATTTAGCAGCTAACTCTTTCATAAATCTGTTTTCTTTTCGTCTTTCTCTTCGTCATTCCCGGCTCGACCGGGAATCTCATAAATTTTACAAATTTACTTCTTTTTTGTTTCAGTTGCAAGGGGCTCCGCCTCCCAGCCCAGGCGGGACGCCAGGCATTCCAACATGGCCAGGTCTCCGGCCGGAATGGTAAGTTGGCAGGTAACTTTTCTACCATACTCCCCTGCCGGTTCTGCCAGGGCGGCAACGGGTTCTGCCTTTCCCAGATAACCGGAAACCAGCAAATTGGTATGGATTTTCTTACGCTGGGTATCCGCGTTGTATTGCTCTTGCAGATGCACCCAGATGGATGAGGGAATCTCTGTGAGTCCCCCGGCAATTTTATCTGCCAGTGCGGGTGTAATATTCCTTGCGCCATTGATGATGGCGCTTAAATGCGTTGCCTGCATTCCAATCTGCTGGGCAAAGTCTTTCTGCCTAATTCCTCTGGCCTTCAGCTCTTCCCCCAGTATGCTTCCCGGATGCACCGGGATTGCGGGAGAAAGACCATTCATCAAGCTGTAGCCGTCATTTTTTGTTTCCATAATGTGTCTTGTCTATTTCTATCAAATCCACTCTTAGCTCCTCTTCCAACTCCGTAAACAGCAGCCTGTGAACATACCGGTTGGACAGCCTCACGGAAGATATTCCGGAATACTGATAACGCAGCTGCTCATAATGAAGATAGCTGAACCCTTTCAGTTGTTCTACATTATCTGCCGCCATCATTGTGTTGACCGCACGGACGAAGCCTCTGTACAGTTCCCGGTTCTTTCCCACCTCACTATAGGTCTTATTCTTCCCCGTCAAGTACAGTTCACTTAGATCATCTGACATCAACACTTTCATCCTTCAGTTCTTTTTGCAAATATACAAAGAATTACCGTAATTACCAAAATAGTTACAAGCGAAATTACATTTTTTTGCCGAACATTAGCCGGATGGGGAAGGGGTTTCGGACGGCGTAGCCGCCCGTGGCTTCGTGAACGGGAGGGGCCCACCGGAGGCGGCGTAAGCCGCAAACCGAGTGGGAGGGATAGCTCCGCAGGAGCGTACCGGCCGAAGCCCCTTCCCCGCAGGCGTTCGGCAAAAAAAAGAGCATTGGATGGATATGGCTATATTTGGTTTTTGCGAATTTTATGTTTTTCCGTTAACTTTGCGAAGCAAAAACGTAGAATATGGACAATAACAATAACCAGCCCAAGCCGCAGAACCAGCTGAGCCTGGAACTGAATCCCCAGATTACCAAGGTTTCCTATTCCAACCTGGCCATCATCTCCCACTCCCGGAGCGAATTCATCATTGACTTTGCAGCCACCCTCCCCGGCCTGCCCAAGGCCCTCATCGGAGACCGCATCATCATGACCCCGGAGCACGCAAAACGCCTTATGAACGCCCTCTTTGACAACATTTCCAAGTACGAGGCACAGAACGGCGTAATCGACCTCACGGGCGGCAAAGGGCCCCAGCCTGGCACAACCTTCAATCTGAATGACTTCGGCCCTCTGGGCGGCGGCAACAAATCCTAAGGCATGGATCTTAAGAAGATAAAGGCCTTCGCCTTTGACATTGACGGGGTGGCCACGGAAGGAACCCTTCTGTGCATGCCGGACGGAGACTTCCTCAGACTCTACGATGCCAAGGACGGCTTTGCCATCCGCATGGCCTGCATGAACGGCTACCATGTGGCCGTCATTACCGGCGGCAGTTCGGAAAGCATCCGGAAACGCATGATTGCCAGCGGAATAAAGCCGGAGGACGTGTTCCTTCACTGCCGTGACAAAATGGTGGAATTCCGCCAGTTCTGCGAGCGCTATAACCTGCAGCCGGAAGAGGTGATGTACTTTGGGGACGATATCCCGGACGTGGAAGTGATGCAGGCCTGCGGCTGCGCCGTCTGCCCCGCCGATGCAGTTCCCGAAGCCCAGAAAGCGGCCGATTGGATAACAGAAGCTCCCGGCGGAAAAGGCTGCCTCCGGGAAGCCATAGAAAAGACCCTCAAGAAGCAGGGTAAATGGGTCTTCGACCCGGTTGTATACAAGCAAAAGTTTTAGGCCGATGAACCTTAACGGATGGCAGATTATCCTGGGCAGCAACTCCCCCAGACGGCGGGAGCTGCTGAAAGGGCTTGATATTGATTTTGAAGTAGATACAGGCAATAACTTCCAGGAACACTTCGGCCCGGAAATCCCCTACGACCAGGTGCCCCGCCTCATGTCCGAAGGCAAGTCCCTGGGCTTCCATCGGCCCCTGAAAGAGAAGGAAATCCTCATCACCGCGGACACCATGGTCATCCTTCCTCCGGACGGCAACAGGCCCGGAGAAATCCTGGGAAAACCCAAGGACCGGGAAGACGCCATCCGCATGCTCCGGGACCTCTCCGGAAGGGAGCATCACGTGACCACCGCCGTCACCCTCCGGAGCACCCAAAGACAGGAGACCTTTGACGTTACCACCGAGGTGTGGTTCAAGGCCCTATCGGATGAGGAAATCACTTATTACGTAGATACTTACAAGCCTTTTGACAAGGCCGGGGCCTATGCCATCCAGGAATGGATCGGCCATGCGGGCATCACCCGCATAGAAGGCTCCTATTTCAATGTGGTGGGCTTCCCTGTCCAGCGGGTCTACGAAGCCCTATTGCGGTTTATCGGTTAACAAACTCCACGTCAAAATCCCGGCACAGATGCTGTACGGCTTTCCGGGCCGATACGGCGGCCGGAGGCAGTCCGCCCGAATAGGCGGTACGCTGTCCGGCGAAGTAGAGGCCCTTCTTATAACGGGACGGAGCGTTGTGGACGGCCTTTCCGGGCATCCAGTGAGTCATGTAACTGCCTTCGAAGGTATCGCAATAGCGCTCGTAGGTGAGCGGAGTGGCCAGATCGGTCACTTCTATATTTCCCTCAATCTCAGGAATATAGCGTTTAACCCGCTCTATGAAAGCCTGGATCACGGCTTCTTTCTTCTCATTGTAGCTTCCGTCCTCCTTGGCTGCCAGCCAGTAGCCATAGGACCAGCCGCCCAGTAGCGAAGTGATCACCGTGCAGCCTTCCGGAGCATAATCCGTATTCTTGGAATAGTTATTTACTATGAGGAAGTTGTAACTGCGGCCGGCGGCCTCCAGCGGCGGATCGAAGATCATCTGCATGCTCCGCGGGTAGGCCTGCAGATTGGCCTTCACACCAAGGCCCAGGAACATGCAGTGCTCGGCCAGGATCTTCTTGCGCATCACTCGGGCCCAGCGGTCCTGCAGGGGCTCCTGGAACAGTTTGTCAATGGCCTTGCGGGCATCCATGGTTACTATCACGGCATCGGCCCGAAGCTCCTCCGTGGCGGTTTTTACCGCATAGCTTCCGTCCGGCAGTTCCCGGATGGTTTCGGCCGGGGTACGGTAGCGGATTTCGCCGCCCAGGGAGGTAACGGTATCGGCAATATTCTGCGCCATGCGGATTGATCCGCCATCCGGGTAACCGCTCTCCCCTTTCATGGCAAAGGTGCTGAGAGTGTATACGTAGGAAAGCGCATTCACTTCCGGGTCGCACACGGCATACAGGAGATCCCGCAAACGTTTGTCCTTCACGGGCTTAAGAAGCCTGTAACCCGATATGAGCATGAGGTATGGCGTAAGCAGTACAGCCGGCAGCATCTGAACGTATTCCCACGGGTTGAAACGGCGCGGATTCCGACATTTCAAGCCCGGAAGATCCTGGATGGGCGTATGGAAATGCCGGAAGCAGGATACGAAAAAACGAAGGCGCCTGAGGCCCGCTCCGTTGCCCAGTTTCTTAAGGTCCCGGAACAGTTCTATGGGCTCCCCTTTCCCGTCCATCAGGGTATAAATGGGGTCTTTAACGTAAACCGGATTGTTCTCCTGGAGTGCACCGGTCTCTTTCCATATTTCGTGGAGCGGGTTATCGGGAGCCGTGCCGATGAGCCAGTGGATACCCCCCTCCATCGAGTAGCCCTTCCTTTTCCAGCTGGTGGATACGCCGCCGGGGTTGGCCGCCTTCTCCAGCACCAGTGTTTCAAAGCCCGACCGGCGGGCATAAACGGCCGATATCAGGCCGGAAATGCCGGCCCCTATAATAATCACTCTCATTGGGATTCTCTCCATCTAAAGAAATCCGCAATCGCCTCTGATACAGGCGTTTGCGGTAAACATAACTCATTTCTGGCCCGGGAGCAGTCATACCACTCCTCCACCAGCAGCTGATTAACATTGTGGGAATAGAAGGAAACCTTGCAGCCCAGTTTCATAAGGAGGTCCCCCAACCAACCTGTCAGGTGAACCAGGCCGTCCGACAGGCAGAGGTAGCGCTGCCTGTACCCGCAAACCTGCGCCTGCAGGGCATAAAAGTCCCTCAGGGACAGAGACTCTCCGGTGAGGAGGTATCGGCCCTCCCCTTTCTCCAAGGCATTCACAAGGGCCGTGGCGGCATCCCGCACGTGAAGGAAACTCTTGCCTCCCCGCGGACCCAGCATCAGGGGCTTGCGCCAGCCTGCCAGAAGCAGCTGTCCGGATGAAGGCTTTGCATCAAAAGCCCCCACCAGGAAGCCCGGATTGGCCACCACAATCCGCTTTTCCGGATGGGCCTTTGCAAAGGCTTCCAATGCCTCCTCCCCGGCCTTTTTGCTAAGGGCATAGGGAGAACGACCATACAGCTCTCCGATGGGAGCGGATTCGTCGGACAGATGCTCCTCAGTCCCGGAAGCAATTGTATTGGCGGTACTTACATGTATCAGAACGGGAATATCCTTCTCCAGTATAACCTCTGAAAGCAGGACCGGGAGGTCCCGGTTCATGGGATAGAAGTCCTCCACGCGGGGTAAGGTCATGTCCGTGGTTCCGGCGCAGTTAAGGATAGCACGGCAACCATCGGCCGCCTGCAGCAGCGTCCCCTTGTCCAGCACACTCCCCTTCACCACATCCAAACCGTCTACTTGCAGGGTTGACCTCACGAGCGCCCTGACCAGAATGCCCTTCTCCAATAGCAGATTCAGGACATTCCGCCCCAGCAGCCCAGTGGCCCCCAGCAGCAGTACAGGTTTTTCCATGATACAAAAATACGATTTTTTCCTTATTTTTGTGTCTATGAACGCTTTTACCCAGACAATCCTCCACTGGTATGCCGAAAACGGCCGGGACCTTCCCTGGCGAAGGACCAGGGATCCGTATGCCGTGTGGCTAAGCGAGATCATCCTGCAGCAAACCCGCATCGCCCAGGGAACGGCCTACTGGCATGCTTTCATGGAGCGTTTCCCTACGGCGGAGTCCCTGGCGGAAGCATCTGAAGATGAAGTCCTTAGACTATGGGAGGGTTTGGGCTATTATTCCCGGGCCAGAAATCTTCATACAGCGGCCAAACAGATAGTGGAACTGGGGGGATTTCCGGAAACATTGGAAGGAATCCGGAGTCTGAAAGGCGTAGGCGACTACACGGCTGCTGCCATAGGATCCATCTGTTTCGGCCTGCCCGCCGCCGTGGTGGACGGGAATGTATACAGGGTATTGGCCAGGCATTTTGGGATAGAAACACCGGTTGGAACCACGGTAGCCAAAAAGGAATTCACTACCGTAGCTCAGAAGTTATTACCGGCCGATTCAGCCGCCTTCAACCAGGGCATGATGGACTTTGGTGCGCTTCAGTGCACACCGGCAAATCCGGACTGTCTAACCTGTCCTTTGCAGGCTTCCTGCAATGCGTTCCGGACGGGCAGGGTGGGGATTCTCCCGATGAAAAAGCCCGCTGCAGCGGTGCAGGAACGGCATTTCTCCTATATCTATGTTCGTTTCCATGGCCAGACGGCCATACGCAAACGTGGTGAAAAAGACATCTGGAAAGGCCTTTGGGAACCGCTGGTGATAGAGGGGACGGAGGTGTGCTCCGCCCCAACACTTTTACGTAGCGGCGTCAAGCATCAGCTGACGCACCGGACGCTTATTGTGGATTTCTACATGTGGGAGCCTTCTGAAAGGCCGCAATTGCCGGAAGGGTATATCTGGATATGGGAAGCGGAGCTTGACCGCTATGCCAAGCCCCGCCTGTTCGAATTGTTGCTAGATAGCGTTTAAGTTACATCTTCCCCTGCTCTCCCAACTGGCTGTCCTTGAAGCCGATAAAGTACAGCACACCGTCCAGGCCGATGGTGCTGATGCTCTGTCGGGCGCTTTCCTTTACGCGCGGCTTGGCGTGGAAGGCGATGCCCAGGCCGGCTTCGTTGAGCATGGGGAGGTCGTTGGCGCCGTCGCCCACGGCGATGGTCTGTGCCAGGTTCACCTTTTCCGTCTGGGCTATGAGCTTAAGCAGATCGGCCTTCCGGCGGCCGTCCACCACCTCGCCCACATATCGGCCCGTGAGCTTGCCGTCTTCGTCCACTTCCAGTTCATTTGCATACACGTAGTCGATGCCGTATTTGCGCTGGAGGTACTCCCCGAAGAAGGTGAAGCCACCGCTCAGGATGGCAATCTTGTAGCCGCAGGTCTTGAGTACGGACATGAGGCGGTCCGTTCCTTCCGTGATGGGCAGGTGTTCTGCAATGTCCTGCATTACAGATATATCCAAGCCCTTAAGTAAAGCGACTCTTTGGGTGAAGCTTTCCTTGAAATCTATCTCTCCGCGCATGGCCCGTTCCGTGATGGCGGCCACCTTGTCGTACACCCCGTGGCGGCGGGCAAGCTCGTCTATGCACTCGGCCTGGATAAGGGTGGAGTCCATATCGAAGCAGATGAGGCGGCGCATGCGGCGGTACATATCGTCCTTCTGGAAAGAGAAGTCTATACCGGCTTCCGTACCCATGGCCATCAGGTCCTTCTGCATGGCCTTTTTATCCTCGGCCGACAAAAAGCCGCGGACGGAGAACTCCACGCAGGCACGGACATTCTTCTCCGGGTGCATGATGCTCATCCGGCCCGTGAGGCGACGGATGGCATCTATGTTGAGCCCGTGGGCCGATATTATCTGGGTGGCGGCGTGAATCTGTTCGGCACTGAGGCTGCGGGCGATGACCGTAAGGATATAGCGGTTCCTCCCCTGCCTCCCGGCCCAGGCCTCGTAATCCTCGTCCGAGACAGGTGCAAAGCCGATGCTGATGCTGCCCAGTTCCGTGATTTTGAAAAGCAGTTCCTTCATCACCTGGCCGGAGCTTTCCTCATCTATGCGGATGAGGATACCCAGCGTGAGCGTGCTGTGAATATCGGCCTGACCTATATCCAGGATCTGTGCGTCGTATTTAGCCAGGATGGCCATAATATCCGCAGTGAGCCCAATACGGTCCTTTCCAGAGATGCGGATTAGTATTTGTTCTTTCTTCATAGTGCAAATTTATGGAATTTTCTTTACTTTTGTAAGTTAAATATTGCAAATGGGCCTACTAGTACTATATCTTCTGCTCACCATGGGCATCTCCTTCCTCTGCTCGCTGCTGGAATCGGTGCTCATGTCCACTCCCATCTCTTATATAACCATGAAAGAGGACGAGGGAGACAAGAACGCGGCCCTGATGATGAAATTCAAGCAGGATCCGGACAAGCCCCTCAGCGCCATCCTCTCGCTCAATACCATAGCCAACACCCTGGGCGCCGCGGCGGTGGGCCATCAGGCCACCCTCCTCACCGGAGACCACTGGTTCGGCATTGTGAGCGCCGTGATGACGGTCCTCATCCTGGTATTTTCGGAGATTGTGCCCAAGACCATCGGCACCTCCCACTGGAAGGACCTCATGTGGCTCTCCCGCATCATGCAGTTCCTGGTATACCTGCTGTACCCGCTGGTGTGGATTATAGACAAGCTCCACAACAGCATTTCGGACGAGGATCCGGACATCGGCATTTCCCGCGAGGAAGTGAGCGCCATGGCCAATATCGGCGAGGAAGAAGGCGTGCTGGACAACAGCGAGAACAAGGTTATCCAGAACATCATCAAGCTGGACGACATCAAGGCATACGACGTTATGACTCCGCGCGTGGTGGCCGCCATCGCCCCGGAAAGCATGACGCTCAAGCAGTTCTACAAGCAGGAGGAGCTTTCCCACAATTCCCGCATCCCCGTGTATGCCGATTCCCCGGAGTTCATCACCGGATACATCCTGCGCTACGATGTGCTGGAAAACCTGGCCGAAGACAAGTTCGATATGCGCCTGAGGACCATCAAGCGCAAGATTGCGGCCTTCCACGAGGAAACCACGGTTTCGGACATCTGGGAGAGCCTCCTCAAGACCAAAGACCAGATGGCCATCATCATAGACGATTATGGCTGCTTCCAGGGCATCATTACGCTGGAAGACATCATGGAAACCATCCTGGGAATGGAAATCATAGACGAGAACGACACCATCACGGACATGCAGCAGTACGCCAGGGAACGTTGGCTCAAGCGCAAGAACCAGTACAAGCAGATTGTGCTGCCGGAGGAGGACGATGACTAGGCTCTTCCTAAACCCTTTCACGGGTCGTTTATTCACCCTTGTAGCAAGAAGAAGAAAACCCCGCAAGGCACCTGTGAACGCGCGGGTGGAGAGTTTGCGTGCCCAGGCCAAAAAGGAGCTGCCGCCCAGGCTGGCGGAACTGGCTGCCCAGCATGGCTTCAAGTACAATAAAGTATTCATCAAGAATAACATAAGTAACTGGGGAAGCTGCAGTTCCCTGGGCAACATCAATCTGAATCTGCGGCTGGTGGAATTGCCGTCTGAGTTACAGGACTATGTGATGTTGCACGAGCTCTGCCATCTTCGCTATCTGAACCACGGCCGGGAGTTCCACGCGCTGCTGGAGTTCGTCTGCCCGGGACACCGCGCCCTAGCCCGGGAGCTTCGCGCCCACCGCCTCACTCCCTGACGGCCTAAGTCACGTTTTGACCCGTTTTCTTGACCAAGATTGTCAGCACTGACGATCTTAGTCACGTTTAAGGCTGTTTTCTTGACTAAGATTGTTATCTTTGTATGTGATGAAGCGGGTAGCTGTCATAGGGGCCGGGGCTGCCGGGTGTTTTTGCGCCGTTCAACTTAGGAGGATGGCGCCGGAGCTGGCTGTAACGGTGTTTGAGGCAGGACCGAAGGCGCTGGCAAAGGTGGCCATAACGGGAGGAGGCCGATGCAACCTGACCAATGACTTCCAGGGCATACGCTCGCTGGCGGAAGCCTATCCAAGGGGAGAAAGGGTGATGAAAAGGGCGCTGAAGGCGTTCTCGCAGGAGGACACCATCCGCTGGTTCACGGCCGAAGGGGTGCCCTGCACGCTGCAGGCCGATCATTGCTGGTTCCCGGAAAGCCAGGACGCCATGGACATAGTACGATGCCTGCTAAAAGGCATGAAAGGCGCAGACCTACGCTTGAACACACCGGTAACTTCGACGGTTGTTGCAGGGCTGACGGCTTCGGAAAACCTAACGCACGCAGATGCCGCGGCGAAAGGGACGGAGGTATGCTCCGCCTCCATGCCCAAAGCTCTCCAAGTTAACGGAGAAGCCTTTGACTTTGTGGTGGTTACAACGGGCGGGGCGGCTAAGGGGCTGCCGTTTTTGGAGGGGCTGGAGTTGGAGCTGGTGCCGCCAGTGCCGTCACTTTTTACATTCACGGTGCCGGACCCGGGGCTCAGGAGTTTGATGGGGTTGGTGGTTGAGGCAAGCATCGGCCTGCAAGGGACGCCTTTCAAGGCCAGCGGCCCCCTGCTTATCACGGACTGGGGGCTCAGCGGGCCGGCTACGCTGAAGCTGTCATCGCATGCGGCAAGGCATTTGGCGGAGACGGGCTACAAGGGTACGCTTAGCATCAATTGGCTTAGTGCCAACGAGAATGAGGTGCGGGCGCTGCTGCAGGAATCGGCCCTGAAGAGCCCTCAAAAGCAGGTTTCCAGCACGCACATCCTGCAGGCTCGGCTTTGGAGCCATCTGCTGGACAAGGCGGGGCTTCGGAAGGATATCCGCTGGGCAGAGCTGGGCTCCAAGGGGCTAAACCGTCTTACGGCTACCCTTACGGCGGACAGCTATCCCCTGGCCGGCAAAAGCAAATTCCGCGAGGAGTTTGTGACCGCCGGCGGTGTGGCGCTTTCCAACATAGACCCCAGCACGCTGGAGTGTAAGCGCCATCCGGGTCTGTACTTTGCCGGAGAGGTGCTTGACATAGACGCCATTACGGGCGGTTTCAACCTCCAGGCCGCCTGGAGCACCGGCTACGTGGTGGCCCGCGCCATCACTGCCGCTGCCGTGTAGACAGAAAAACGCCTTTCCATACCACTATTGATGTCAACACGGAAAAAAATACTATATTTGTAGAAATGAGACGTTTACTTTTCATACTGTGTATGCTCTGTGCAGTTTCCTGCAACTGGATCAGTGGGAAACGGGAGGTGCCGGAGCCTGTTCCGGAGGAGGAACAGGCCGAAGAGGTCACGCTGGACGAAGATGACCCGCTGGCTTCTTTGGGTAAGATCCTGGGGGGATTAAAGGAGCTGGCCGAAAAGGCCGTGGAGAAGGGCTGGATTGACACCACCAGCGTAGAGGAAGCGCTTGAGCCAGAAGAGATTGAGGAAGAGCCGGAGGAAGAGCCCGTGGCGGAGCCGCAGGCCCCGGACGAGTGGTACGACCACGACTTTGCCCTCTCCTTCACCTATCATCAGTACGTGGGAGCCCAGCACTACAAGGCGGGAGATTTCACCATGTATTATACCCGCATCGGCAATAAGGTATATCTGCACAAACCCGGGCAGGCGGCGGAAGACTCCGTGCTGGAATTTCACGAAGACGGGACCCGCACCTTTACCTACTATCTGTCCGGTATCAAGATGCGGAGCAACAAGAAGGAAGGCGACGCCCACAAGTACCTCCGTCATCAGTTTACGGACGTAGGAAACACCTTCAACGCCATTCTGGGCAGTCATCCGGACATTTCCCGCGCGCAGAAGGAAACCACCATCAGCGGGCGCCCGGTGGCCATCATCCACACGGAAAAGGACGAGGACATCCTTACCCAGCACGTGCACACGGAGAAAGACTATTATGTGGATAAAGAATACAATTTCCTTTACAAGACGGTGGGCAACGGATCCGGCGGCGGCATGAGCATCAAGAACGGCTGCACCTGGGAAGTAACCTATTTCACGGACAAGCCCACCAAGAAGGATATCCACCTGGTTATAAGAGAAATACCAAAAACAAACTAAGACTAATATGGGACTTTTCAAAGACATTCTTTCCGGAGCTGTGAGCGACAGCATTGGAAAAGTGGTGGGACAGGCCGTGGAAAAGGCCGTTACCCCCGCCGCAGAGCGTTTGGCCCAGAAGCAGGCCGAAGCCATCGATAAACTGGCCGATAAGACGGAGCAGGCCGTTGCAGAAAGCACCGCCGCCATGGACAAGGCCGCCGCTGATGTTGCAGAGGCCGCAGAAGGCGCTCAGAAACAGGAGCTTACTCCGGAGCAGCAGGAGCAGGCCAAACAGGCCGCTCAGGCACTCAAGGGCCTTGGCATGATGTTCTCCGGCGCAGTGCCCCAGGCCAAGAAAGAAGCCGAAGAGGAAGCCGCCGCCAAGAAAGCGGCCGAAAAAGCCATCTTCGAGAACTGGGATGAGAATTTGGGCAACTACCCCATCTGGGACGTGGGTGGAAGCGAGTTTGAACTGGAAGAGCAAACCCCCGTTAACGGTCATCCCGCCTGGCGTTTCTCCCTCAAGGGTCGCCCCTACCTCATTGAGCTGTACATGAACAAGCTACGCGCGGCTGGCTTCACGGCCATGCACTGCAGCAATCCCCTGGACCTGAATGCAGATACGTATTTCAAGATGATTGACGGCGTATGCTATGCCTTCAACCGCACGGACGCCTGCTACGACGGCTGGATCAACGTGAACTTCTACGTGGACAACTATGTCCCCAAGCCGCAGAAAACCGCCCAGCAGGCCACGGATCTTAAGGATGTAGCCAAAGGACTCTTCAAGAAACTCTTCTAATGACCTCTCAAGTCCTTTATATTGTGATTGTGGCCGCCGTGGTGCTCATTGCGGTGGCCATAGTCATTACCTGGCTGGTGATGCGCTCGCATGAGGTGAAGGCCTGCAACAACCTGGAGAACCGCCTGTTGGTGTCGGAGACAGAGCTAAAGACCGCCCGGGAACTCCGGGAGGCCGATGCGGCCAGTCACGAAAAGGCCATGAAGATGCAGCAGGAAGCTTTCCAGCAACAGCTGGAGGCTGTGAAGAGCCAATTATCGGCCGAGACGGAAAAGCTCCTCAAACAGCGGGAAGAGGCCCTGCAGCAGAAGGCCGAGGAAACCTTCAAGAACCTCACCGGCCCCTTGGGCAAGGACCTCAAAACCATGCAGGAAGCCTTTGAGGCGCAGAAAGAGGCCCAGAACAAAGGCTCCGCCACCATCAAGGAAGTGATGGACTACGCAGTGAAGAACCTCCGGGAGCAGACCGCCAGCATAGGCTCCAAGGCCGATAACCTGGCTCAAGCCCTCAAGGGACAGAACAAGATGACGGGCACCTGGGGCGAGGTAATCCTCTACAACATGCTCCTGAACGAAGGCATGGTGGAAGGCCGGGATTTTGACCGGGAAGAAACGCTCCGGGACCAGCTGGGCAGCATAGTCCTCAACGAGGACAGCGGCAAGCGCATGCGTCCGGACTACATCCTCCATTACCCGGACCGCACGGAAGTGATTGTGGACGCTAAAACGTCCATGGAGGCCCTATCGGACTGGTTTGCGGCCGATGACCCTGCCGTGAAGGAAGATGCCGCCAAAAGGAACCTTTTGGCCATCAGAACGCAAATTAAGAACCTCTCCGGCAAGCGCTACCAGGATTATATAAGGGAAGGCTGCAAAACCCTGGACTATGTTATTATGTTCATCCCCAATTACGGAGCCCTGCAGCTGGCCAAATCCATGGCCCCCAACATCTTCCAGGAAGCCTACCAGCAAGGGGTGCTCCTCACCACGGAAGAGACCCTCATGCCCTTCCTCCGGATGATCCGCATTGCCTGGACCAATTACGACCAGGCCCGCAACCAGGAAAAGATCATGAAAGCCGCCCAGACCATGGTGGACCGCGTGTACGACTTCTCCAAGGCCCACGCCGCCATGGGCGACAAGCTTCACGCCGCCCTGGAAGAGTACGACAAAGTATCGGCCAAGATTGGAGACAGCGGCAATTCCATCCTTACCAGCGCCCGTCAGCTCTTGAAGCTGGGCATCCCCAAGAACCCCAAAAAGCCTCTCCCGGAAGGGGAAGAATAGAACATGAAAAGACTTCTTTTACTGTCCGCAGCCCTTGTGGCAGCCTGTTTGTTCGCTCGCGCACAGGAAGTGTGCGACATAGAGAACCCCGGAACCCGGAAATTCCTGGAAGAAATTGATTATTCGGCCGATACGGCGTATGTCCTGTCCTTTGCCAAGCAGTATAGGAGTGACTATGGCGCCCATGACAAGCCGCTTCCGGTAACCCTTTCCTGGGAAGGAGCCGCCGCCAGGGTATTTGTCTCCGGTCCGTCAGGCTATGCCCTAGAGATCCTGGGCCCCACCTCGCCGGCAGAGATCTACAACCTCATCCCCGGGGAACAATACCATTACAAAGTGCTGGATGCCGATGGGAACGTCCTCAAAGAGGCCGACGTCACTCCCCTGGGACCGCTCCGCATGATTAACGGCGTTACGGAGAATGTCCGCGACCTAGGTGGCTGGAAGGCCGACGGCGGTCACATTGCCTATGGCAAGATCTACCGGGGCGCCCGCCTTAGCCGTCGCATTACGGAAGATGCGAAAAACATCTTCCTGCACGATCTTGGCATCGGCCTGGACCTGGATCTTAGAGGCATCAAAGATAGCGAAGCCCATGTGGGCGCAGTCATCGAGGGGGCCGATTACCTCAAGTTCCCGGTGGAGAAAAACCTGGGAAGAGGCACAGGCAACACCCAGGAACTGTATCAGCAGGCCATCCGGACCATCATCGGCTATCTGGGACAAGGCAAGCCCGTCTATTTCCACTGCGCCGGCGGAGCGGACCGTACCGGCACCCTGGCCTTCCTCATCGAGGCCCTTGTGGGCGTTAACGAAAGCGACCTTTCCAAGGATTACGAGCTAACCACCTTTGCCCGTACCAACACCCGCCTAAGGAACTTCAGAGCCACCGAAGAGGAAACGCACATCCTTTACGAGGCCATTACCCATCTGCGCAAATTTGGCTGGCCGGAAGTCACCAACATCAACCAGCTGGTGTACAACTGGGCCACCACCCGGCACTCCGCCGATGTGGATCCGCTTAGCGCAGAAGAGATTGAACTCCTACGGAAGTATTTGATTGTAAAGGATTAAACCTGCACGAAAGCCATCCCGCAGCGGGCGGCGAATAAGGCATCCTTGGGAGAGTCCCCCACCATGATGCAGCGCGCCGGATCAATATCCGGCAGCAGTGCGCATGCCTCCTGAAACATCCCCGTATTGGGCTTCCGGCGCGGGTCCGCGTCATCCACAGCCGTGCATACAAGCACCAAATCCAGGCGGCCGCCGGCGGTGTCTATGGCCTCCAGCATGCGGGCATGGACCAGGCCCAGCTCCGCATCGCTCATGACTCCCCTTCCCACCCCGCGCTGATTGGTTACCAGCACCATGTACCGGAACTTCCGGGACCATTTGGCCAGCGCCTCCAGGATGCCCGGCATCCATTCCCATTCCTGCCAGGATTTCACGTAATCCCCTTCCAGATGCCGGTTAAGGACACCGTCCCGGTCCAGGAACAGCGTATCCGCATCGGCCGCCAAAACGGCCTGGAAGGCCTTCCGGACGGCAAACCAACCCGGGATGGCCCACTGCGCCGTCTCGTAGTCCTCCGGCACGCCGATGTCAATGAAATACGCATCACTCACCCAGCCGCCAATCTGCCCCTTGGCCGCCCCCGGCTCCAGCACATCTTTCTCAAAGGAAAACTTCTCCGGCAGCCCCGAAAGGTCCAGCAGACTACGGTCAATGGCATACACCCCACCGTTGATAAGCCCCTTCCGGCAGGGCTGCTTTTCATGGAAGGCAGTAATGAGGAGATGCCCGATCAGGTCGGGCATGACGGCGGAGGCATCTGCGTGCGTTGGGACGGAGGTGTGCTCCGCCGTAGCATCGGCATCTGCGTGCGTTGGCGTTGCGTTGCCTGCAGGAAATTGGTTTTTTTGGCACCGTCCAAAAAAATAAATTTCTGCAGGCGCTGGCCTGGCAGATGCCGATAGCCCAGAAGACACCTCTACGGCACCGTAGCGGTCAAAGTCCTGCATGGGTTTTAGGGCCACTGTTACCGGACCGCAGAAAGGCAATGCGTTTAGATCTACGGGATAGAATGTGTCGCCGTTTACCACAAACACCTGTTTTTCACGGCATTTCTCGAGCGCCAGGCGGATGCCCCCGCCTGTTCCCAGCGGGCTTTCCTCTACGGCAAAATCGTACGCAAACGGCCATTCCCGGCTTTGGACATAGTCTATGACCTGTTCCTTCAGATAGCCCACCGAAAACACCACATGGCTCACCTCATACAGCTCCAGCCACTCCAGCAGCCAGCCCAAAAACGGCTTGTCGCCCACCGGCGCCAGGCACTTGGGCGTATCGGCCACTACGGAGCGGAGGCGGGTTCCCAGGCCGCCTGCAAGGACTATAACTTCCATGCTACGGCGCCTTTCTGGGTGAACTGGAACGGAACCACCTTGCCTGGAAGTTTAGACAGCGCTTCCTTCACGGCCACCCGTCTGGTGGGCGGCACCATGAGCATGATAAATCCGCCGCCGCCGGCTCCCGACACCTTTCCGGAGATGGCGCCGGCCGACATGGCCACGTCAAAGGCCTCCTGGATCATGGGATTGGTAATGGCATCGGCCATCTTCTTCTTGTCCTCCCAGGCCGATCCAAGAATCTCTGCAAACCGGCTCATATTGCCCTGCAGCAGCGCCAGCTTCATATCTACGGCGCTTTGCTTGATTCGGTGCATGGCCTCCACGGCCTCCACCTTACCGGCCGATGTTGCCTTCTGCTGCTCGCTGATGATGGCAGCACCGTCCCGGCTCCGGCCCGTAAAATACAGCAGCATGGAGCCTTCCAGCTCCTCCACTATCCATTCCTTGATGCGGAGCGGATTCACGATGACCATATCGCTGGGCAGGAATTCCATGAAGTTGAAACCGCCGAAAGCGGCCGCATACTGGTCCTGCTTGCC
>CAMHKD010000014.1:0-47887 GCA_946185645.1 uncultured Bacteroidales bacterium | reverse complement strand
TGCTGGACGACATGGACCTGGAGCGGGAGAAGGGCATCACCATCAAGAGCCACGCCATCCAGATGGATTACCAGCGGGGTGGGGAGACCTATCGGCTCAATCTTATCGATACCCCCGGGCACGTGGACTTCAGCTATGAGGTGTCGCGTTCCATCGCTTCCTGCGAAGGCGCGCTGCTGGTGGTGGACGCTTCTCAGGGCATTCAGGCCCAAACCATTTCCAACCTGTACCAGGCCATAGACCATTCGCTGGAGATCATTCCCGTTCTCAATAAGATTGACATGGATTCTGCGCAGCCGGAAGTGGTGACGGATCAGGTGTGTGACCTGCTGGGCTGCGACCCGGAGGATGTGCTTCGCGTATCGGCCCGTACCGGCGAAGGCGTGCAGGCAGTGCTGGATGCCATTGTGGACAAGATTCCCGCGCCCAAGGGAGATCCGGAAGCCCCGCTGCAGGCCCTTATCTTTGACTCCGTGTTCAACCAGTTCCGCGGCATCATTGCGTATTTCAAGGTGCTCAACGGCAGCATCCGCACGGGGGACAAGGTGAAATTCTTCGCCACCGGCAACGAGTACGAGGCCGAGGAAATCGGCAACCTGAAACTGAAGCTGAACCCCACCGGAGAGGTGAAGGCGGGAGATGTGGGATACATAATCACCGGCATCAAGGCCGCCGTGGAAGTGAAGGTGGGCGACACTATCACCCACGTGGAAACGCCTTGCGCAGAAGCCATTGCGGGCTTTGAAGAAGTAAAGCCGATGGTCTTTGCCGGCCTTTACCCCGTGGACGCTTCCAAGTTTGAGGAACTGCGCGCCACATTGGAGAAATTCCAGCTGAACGACGCTTCCTTCACCTACGAGCCGGAGAGTTCCCTCGCCCTGGGCTTTGGCTTCCGCTGCGGCTTCCTGGGTCTGCTGCACCTGGAGATTGTGCAGGAGCGCCTGTTCCGGGAATTCAACATGGATGTAATCACCACCGTCCCCAACGTATCTTATAAGGTATATACCACCAAAGGGGAAGTGGTGGACGTGCACAATCCCAGCGGCCTGCCGCCGGCAACGCTCATAGACCATATTGAAGAGCCTTATATCCGAGCGCAGATCATTACTAAGGCCGATTTTTACGGGCCGATAATGAAACTGTGCATGGACAAGCGGGGTACGCTCATCGGCCAGCATTATATCACTACGGACCGCGTGGAGTTGAATTACGACCTGCCGCTGAGCGAGGTGGTGTTTGATTTCTACGATAAGCTGAAGTCCATCTCCAAGGGCTATGCTTCCTTCGACTACCATGTGACGGACTTCCGTCCGGCGCGGCTGGTGAAGCTGGATATCCTCCTGAACGGGGACCCGGCCGATGCCTTGAGCACCCTCATCCACGAGGATCATGCGTACGATTTCGGCCGGAAGATCTGCCTCAAGCTCAAGGACCTCATTCCCCGTCAGCAGTTCGATATTGCCGTACAGGCGGCCATCGGCGCAAAGATCATTGCGCGTGAAACGGTTCGCCAGGTGCGTAAGGACGTGACGGCCAAGTGCTATGGCGGTGACGTAACCCGTAAGCGCAAGCTCCTGGAAAAGCAGAAGGAAGGTAAGAAGCGCATGCGTCAGATTGGTACCGTCCAGGTACCCCAGAGCGCCTTCATGGCAGTATTGAAACTGGACTGATGAGTAGTAAAGCAGCCATAAAATCCATGCGCCTCAGAACCCTGCCGCTTTCCATGGCGGGGGTGCTGCTGGGCATTTTGTTGGCTACGGCCGACTGGCGGGTGGACCTCTGGACCGCCGTCCTCATTGTGCTCACCACCGTGTGCCTGCAAATCCTTTCTAACCTTTCCAACGAACTGGGCGACGTACTCCGGGGAACGGACACGGCTGACAGGGAAGGCCCGGAATATGGCCTGAATGGAGGAGGAATGACCGTTGGGCAGATGAAAGGGCTTATTGCCGCCTTTGTGGTGCTGTGCATCGTTTTCGGCACCCTCATGACCTGGCGGGCCTTCGGGACCCTGTTCTCCCTTACACCCATCCTGGTGCTCATGCTGGGCGCCGCGGCCATCATGGCTGCCATGAAATACACCCTGGGTCACAATCCTTACGGCTACAGGGCCAAGGGGGATATCTATGTCTTCCTGTTCTTCGGTTTGGTTTCTGTACTGGGCGCCTATTTTGTGTGCACCCTGGGCCAGGGCCTGCACTGGAAGCTGCTGTTGCCGGCATCGGCCATCGGCTTCTTCAGTGTGGGCGTCCTTAATGTGAATAATATCCGGGACATGAAGACGGATGCGGTGAACCGCGTTACTGTGGCCATCAAGCTGGGAGAGCGCAATGCACGCATTTATCAGACGGTGCTAATTGTGCTGGGACTGGCTTGCATGACAGCTTACTGCCTTCTTTGCTGGCCCAGCGTGTGGCACTGGCTGTGGGTGCTCACCCTGCCGCTATATTTCCTGCATCTTCGCGGGGTATGGACACGTTCCGGCAAGGCGCTGGACCCCATGCTGCCCCTCCTTGTCATGACAACTTTTGCCCTAAGCCTTCTCACCGGCCTGGGCTTCTGTGCACATTTACTGTAATATATTGTATAGTTAAAGACACATTTCGGAGGGCATCGGCATTTTCTTTGTCCTCCGAAATGTGTCTTTAACTATCGTCACAATTATTCAGCTTTCATCCACACTATCATGTCGCCGCTGCCGCGGTGGCACCAGGCGTAGTAGGGGATGAGGTGGAGTTCCACGCGGCGGCGGTCCGCCGTGGTGGCTTCGGTCCACAGTTCGTCAATGCCGCATAATTTATCGGCCTGGCGCTGCACGTGGATGGGAATGTTGGGGTACAGCTGCACATCCAGTACCGGGAAGTTGTTGTCCGGCCATTCGGCGCAGTACACCAGCGGTCCGCGTTCTACGGCCAGGCGGCCCCGGTCCGCTTCCACGTTTTCATCGGCCTTCACAAGGCGCGGCTCCATGTCCAGGTGGAGGCGTACCACGTCTCCTTCGGCCCATTTCCGTTCAATGGTGAAATAGCCGTCCTCCAGTTCCGCTTCCACGGGTTCGCCGTTCACGGAGACGCTGTAGGAGGTCTCTTTCTCGTCGGCAAAACTGTACAGGCCGCCGGGCGTCACTTCTCCGCGTACCCAGCCCGGAATGCGCAGTTTGAGGGCCACAGGAGCCTTCTGGGCCCATTTCTCCACAGTGATGGCCACGTCTCCCTCCCAGGGATAGACGGTGTCCTGGCGCAGCGTAACGTCCTTTCCGTTTACCTTGGTGGTAACTGTATTGGGCATGTACAGGTTTACCCACAGGGTGTTGCCCTTGCTGGCGTATACATAGCCGGGCAGGGAAGGGATGAAGCGGGCAATGTTGGACGGACAACAGGCGCAGCCGAACCAGGGCTCCCGGTGGTGCTGTCCGTGGGACTCCAGCGGATTGGGATAGAAGAAGGTGCCGCCGTCCAGCGAAACGCCGCTGATGAGGCCGTTGTAAAGCGTGCGCTCCAGCACGTCAAAATACTTGGCGTCCCCGTGCAGGAGGAACATGCGGTAATTCACATAAACGTTGCCGATGGCCGCGCAGGTCTCGCAGTAAGAAGTGGCGTTGGGCAGGAAGTAGTTGGGGCCGAAGGCTTCGCCATTGCCCGTGGCGCCGATGCCGCCGGTGATGTAAAGCTTCTTCTCCACGATGTTCTCCCAGATGCGGTCTATGGCGTCCACATAGGAAGGGTCTCCCGTGAGGGCGGCTACATCGGCCATTCCGGCGTACATGTAGGCGGCGCGTACGGCGTGTCCCACCGCCTCGTCCTGCTCAAGGACCGGCTTGTGCGACTGACTATACGCCTGGCGGATCTTGGTGGTGCCGCGCTTGTCCAGGAAGAACTTGGCCTGGTCCAGGTACTTTTTGTCCCCGGTGGCCAGGTACAGCTTTGCGAGGCCCATTTCGGCAATCTGATGACCGGGAACCACGCAGGTCTGCCCTTCTCCCTCGCCGATCTCCCGGACCACGCAGTCCGCATAGCGGATGGCTATATCCAGGAAATTGCGCTTGCCGGTGGCCTGATAATGCGCCACGGCCGCTTCCAGCATGTGTCCCAGGTTGTAGAACTCGTGGCTGCCGCCTTCCACCTCGCTCCAGCGGGTGAGGCCGGACCAGGGATGCGGATGCTCCGGATTCATGGTGCGGGGCGTATAAAGGTAGCCGTCCGGTTCCTGGGCGGTGGCCACGATGGCCAGCACGCTGTCTATGTAGGCTTCCAGTTTTGCATCCGGATAGGTTTGCAGCTGGTAGCTGGCGCCCTCGATGGTCTTGTAAACATCCGTGTCGTCAAAGGGGAAGCCGCTGGGCGGGAAGCCCAGGTTCTCCGTGGAGGCCATCTGCTGGGCGGCCTGTTCAAAGTTCCGATAGCGTCCGGTTTCCTCGCATTTGGAGAAGGCCAGCGGGATGGTGACCTCACGGGAAGCCTTCAGCCGCTGTCCCCAGAAGGAGTTTTCCTCTACCTTCACCTGGGTAAAAGAGACCGGATCTATGGGATAACCGTGCCCGGGCTGCTCTTTTTGCGTGTTGCAGGCTCCTGCCAGGCATACAATGACGGCAAGCGTTAATAATTGGAAGCGCATCATGTTCAACGTTTTATAACTTACAACTTATTACTAAAAATATTTAATTGGTTAAAAGTTGTAAATAAATTTGTTTTTATAATTTAAAGGTTATACCTTTGCTATTGGACTATGAAGAATTCTTCAAAGTCTATTTGTTAAGTTCGTTTTATATACCAGAGTCGCGACCTTGGGGAGGGTCGCGACTCGTTTGTTTATTCCGTAGTGAAAGCGAATATACAGTGACTGGTGTACTTCTCGCCGGGACGTAACACGGCCGACGGCCATTCGGGCTTGTTGGGCGTGTCCGGATACTTCTGGGTCTCCAGGCAGATGCCGGTGCGCTGCTGGTAAACAATACCCTTCTTACCCTTGACGGTGCCGTCCAGGAAGTTGCCGGAGTACACCTGGATGCCGGGCTCGTCCGTATAGACGCAGAGCTTGATGCCGTTCACCGGGTTGTACAGGCAGGCGGCAATCACGTTGATGTCCCGGTTGTTGTCCAGAACCCAGTTGTGGTCAAAGCCGTTGCCGAAACGGATCTGCTCATCATCGGCCGTAATATTGTCGCTGATGAGGTGGGAGGTGGTGTAGTCGAACGGTGTGCCGGCTACCGGGCGGATTTCTCCGGTGGTCATGTAAGTCTCGTCCACGGGGGTGAAGTTGCTGGCGTTCACGTACAGCACCTCGTCCACAATGCGGTGAGTGTCGGGTGCGCCGGCCAGGTTGAAGTACGAGTGGTTGGTCATGTTGATGACCGTGGTCTTGTCCGTGGTGGCCTCATACTGGATGTCAATCTTATTGTCATCCGTGAGGGTGTAGGTTACAAAGGCCTTCACATTGCCGGGGAAGTTGTTGTCTCCGTCCGGGGAAACGCGGCAGAGCTTTACGTGCTTGGCATCGGCCTCTACTACATCATATACCTGATACTGCCAGCCGGTGGGACCGCCGTGGAGGCAGTGGCCGAAGTTGTTCTGCGGCAGCTGGTAGGTTTCACCGTCCAGGGTAATCTGTCCCTGGTTGATGCGGTTGGCATATCGGCCGATGGAGGCGCCGAAGTCCGTCTGATTGTTCTCCGGGAAGTAGTCTTCCACCTTGTCGAAGCCCAGCACCACGTCCCGCATGTTGCCGTCCCGGTCCGGGACCACGATGGAGACGATGCGACCGCCGAAGTTGGTGATGCAAACCTCCATGCCATTCTCGTTGTTGAGGGTATAAAGGGCCGTGGAGGCGCCGTTATAAGTGTTTTCAAAGTTCTTGGGATCCAGGCCGGAAGCGGTTAGAGCGGCCTTCTGCTCCTTGGGGGCGCAGGCTGCCAGAAGCAGGGCGGCGCCGGCGCAGATAATAAGAAGTTTACGCATAATGTATGGAAAAATTAAAATTAAATACTTATGAATAAAAATTGATATGATTCTGTCCTCAAATATACGTATTTTTGTTGAAAGTAGGGTAGAATGAACAGCAATAATTAATAACCTCAACCAATATGAAGAAAATTATCCTTCTCCTTTCGGCGCTTGCCGTTTCGCTGGGGGCCCAGGCCCAGGTGAAAGTGTCCGTGCGGGAAACCGCCCAGGACCAACCCGTGATTCCGGCCGAGATTTACGGTCAGTTCTCAGAGCATCTGGGCCGATGCATCTATGAAGGCATCTGGGTGGGCCCGGATTCCTCCATTCCCAACGTGGACGGCTATCGCACGGATGTGCTGGAGGCCCTGAAGGCCCTCAAGGTGCCCGTGCTCCGCTGGCCCGGCGGCTGCTTTGCCGATGAATACCACTGGATGGACGGCATCGGCCCCAAGGAAAACCGGCCCAAGCTGGTGAACAACAACTGGGGCAGCACCGTGGAGGACAACTCCTTCGGCACGCACGAATTCCTGAATCTCTGCGAGATGCTGGGCACGGAGCCCTACATCAGCGGCAACATCGGCTCCGGCACCGTGGAAGAGCTGGCCAAGTGGGTGGAATACATGACTGCGGAGAACGGCTCCATGGCCGAACTCCGCGCCAGGAACGGCCGTGAGAAGCCCTGGAAGGTGAAATACCTGGGCGTTGGCAACGAGACCTGGGGCTGCGGCGGAGACATGACGGCCGATTATTATGCCGATGTGTATAAGCGTTACGCCCTCTATTCCCGCAACTACGGGGAGAACCGCCTCTTTAAGGTGGCCTGCGGCGCTTCGGATTACGACTATGCCTGGACCCGTACCATGATGCAGAAGGACCGTGACAAGATGGACGGCCTCTCCCTGCATTATTATACCTGCAAGGGTTGGACGGGCAGCAAGGGATCGGCCACGGACTTCACCCCGGAAGAGTATTACAACGTATTGGCCAAGAGCGTGGAGATTGACGAGGTCCTCCGCAACCACGAAGCCATCATGGACGCCTTCGACCCGGAAAAGCGGGTTGCTCTCCTGCTGGACGAGTGGGGCACCTGGTTCGATGTGGAACCCGGCTACAACCCCGGCCACCTGTTCCAGCAGAACACCATGCGCGACGCCATGGTGGCCGCCCTGTCCCTCAACATCTTCCAGAAACATACGGATCGCCTTAAGATGGCCAACATCGCCCAGATCGTGAACGTGCTGCAGGCCATGATCCTCACCAAGGGTCCCCAGATGGTCCTCACGCCCACCTACCACGTGTTCCGCATGTTCAACGTGCACCAGAACGCCACTTATGTGCCTTCGGAGTACAGCTGCGGTACCTTTGTATCGGCCGAAGGACGCGTGATGGAGAACTTCAGCGCCTGCGCCTCCCGCGACGCCGCCGGTACGCTGCACCTCTCCCTGGCCAATCCGTCCCTGGACAAGCCCGTAACCGTGGAGCTCTCCTTTGACCAGCTCAAGCCCAAGACCGTTTCCGGAGAAATCCTCCAGGCCGCCAAGATCAACGCCTACAACGACTTCGGCAAGGCCCCCGAGGTGGCTCCCGCCGCATTCTCCGGCGCCAAGGTCTCCGGTAAAACCGTGAAGCTCACCCTCCCCGCCGCCTCCGTGGTGGTGCTGGAAGTGAAGTAATCAACTCGTTTACAGGTATTTAAAGAATTCTCCCTGTGACCGGAATCACAGGGAGAATCTTTTATATTACTGATAATCAGTTTAGTACAACCACTGGTGGAAGTAGTCGAAGTACGCGGCGCCGCCCTGGCCTTCGCGGTGGAAGCAGTACAGGCCGGTACGATAACCGGTGAAATAATCCAGCGTAAAGCGCATTTCCAGGGCGTAGTTGAAGTTGTACCAGTTCTCTCCGTCGGAGGACCAGCTGAAGAAAGCCGTGTCGCGGACGTCTCCCTCTTCCATCGGCGTAAAGACGTAGCGGATGCGGAAGTATACCTGATCTCCCTCCAGCGGCATCTGGGAGAGGATGTCCTCTTTCTCCCGGAGGGTGACCAGACGGCTGCCGTCGCGGGAAACTTCTATGCCGATACGGGCGCTCCGGCTCTGGAAGGCGCAGATACCTGCCTCGTCACCGGGCTCCAGGGCCGATGCATCCATGAGTACCTCGCTCACGCAGCGGGGCCCTACGGTGCGTTGGGTAAGGGTTCCGCGGGCATCCGGCAGGCCGAACCAGCAACTGTTGGCGCTTAGCTTCATCCAGCCCGGACGCTCCGTGAGGGACCAGCCCTCCGGTTCCCTGTGGTTCCACTGCCATACCAGGGCCAGCTTGGAGGAATCGAACTCGTCGTTGTCCCAGACGTAGTCTTCTCCATCGGCCTTCAAGTTAACGGTAACTTCCTCTTCCGGTACGCCGTCATTGCCCATGATGGGCCAGTCGTCCACCCAGGTTACGCGCTGGACGGTGGGAATGCGGCCCACGGCGCCGTGGTCCTGGAACTGGACGGCATACCAGTCCCCGAACTGCGTGTCCACAATGGGACCCTGTGCGATGCCGTCGCCACGGCCACCCAGAGTGCCCTGCAGTACCACTTTGCGCTCATAGGGGCCTTCTATGTCCTTGCTGCGCCAGCAAGTGGCCGTACGTACGCCACCCCGGGGCCAGTCAATTTCCAGCACATAATAATAATCGCCGATATGGTACAGGTGCGATCCTTCGGCCCGGAGCATCCAGCCCTGACGCGGGGAGTCGATGATCACCTTCTCCTGCGCTCCCGCTTTTACGGCCGATCCGTCCGGCTCCAGTTCCACCAGGTGGATTTCTCCGTTGCCCCAGGCCACCCACAGGCGGTTGTCATCGTCGAAGAGGAGCGAGGCGTCGTGCATGAAGAATCCTTCAATCTCGTTGCGCTTCCAGGGGCCTTTCTCTATGTTTTTGGTCTTGTAGAGATAGGTCTTGTGCTGGTCGTTGGCCACAAAGAGGCAGTACCAGGTGCCCTTGTGATAGCGCAGCGTGGCTGCCCACTGGCCCTTGCCATAAGCATTCTGCTCATTCTGGAGGTTATACTTGTCGTCATCCTCAATTACGTCGTACACATAATTGATTATGCGCCAGTGCACCAGGTCTTTGGAATGCATGATGGGGGCGCCGGGGCAGAAGTACATGGTGGTACTTACCATGTAATAGTCATTACCCACGCGGACGATATCCGGGTCCGGAATATCCGTATAAGTGAGGGGATTAACGGCCACCTGGGAACCCGGTTCCCCGGTGGAAGCGCAGCCGGCCAGAAGGCACAGGACTGCCAGCAGGCAGAGGGTATTCTTCATATCAATAGATTTGTACAAAAATACAGATAATTGCCGACTTATCACAGACTTTGCTGCCGCGAATCCACTAAAACGCCTTTATGTGCTTTCTGTGTGTACTGGCGGCAAAAGTAATGGAATCACCGGACTGTCAGTTTTTGAACCTTACCGTTTTTCCAGGTCAGGTCTACGGTCTTACCTCCGCGGGTACGGAGGCCTTTGACGGAGCCGCTGGGCCAGGCCGACGGCAGGGCCGGCAGGGTCTGTAGGGTACCGTCCTCGGCGCTCTGCAGGAGCATTTCCATCACCCCGGCGCAGCCGCCGAAGTTGCCGTCAATCTGGAAGGGCGAGTGGGCGTCCAGGAGGTTGGGATAGGTGCCGCCGCCCCGGCGGGCGTCCGGGCCCCGGTAGCGGTCCGGACTCACATAACGGAGCAGCCGGCGGTACATCTTATAGGCATTCTCCCCGTCTTGCAGGCGGGCGTAAAGGTTGATGCGCCAGCCGCAGCTCCAGCCGGTGGTCTCGAAGCCCCGGATCTCCAGGGTCTTTAGGGCCGCATCGGCCAGCTCCGAGCCGGCCTCAATCTGATGCCCGGGATACACTCCGATAAGATGGGACTGATGCCGGTGCTGGGGATCCCTGTCGGCCCAGTCGTAATACCATTCCTGCAACTGGCCCTGCGAGCCGATATGATAGCCTCGGAGGCGCCCCAACGCACCTTCGGCCTCTTCCAAGAAGGCGGCATCCGTACCCAGTTCCCGGGCGGCTTTAACGGCGTCTGTGAGGCATTCCCGCACCAAAGCCAGATCGGCCGTGGCGCCATAGAGCGTGGAGCCGTTGTAGCCGTCGGGTGTTATGTAGTCATTTTCCGGCGAGGTGCCCGGTGAAGTAATGAGTTCCCCGTCCTTTTCCACCAGGAAGTCCAGGCAGAATTCGGCCGCACCCCGGAGGGCGGGATAGTCCCGTTCCAACGCCGCACGGTCCCTTGTGAACACGTAATGCTCCCAGATATGGGTAGCACACCAGGCACCGCCCATGGTCCAGTTGGCCCACATGGGAACGCCCGTTCCCAGACCCACCGGCGTGGCCGTGGCCCAGATGTCGGAATTGTGTCCGGCGTTCCAGCCGCGCGTGACCCCGTAGAGCCGCTCAGCCACAGGTTCACCGTTAAGGGAAAGATTCCGGACAAAGGAAAGCATGGCCTCGTGCATCTCCGGCAGGGCCGCCGCTTCGGCCGGCCAATAATTTTCTTCCAGGTTGATGTTGATGGTGTAGTTGCAGCTCCAGGGCGGCTCCATGCTCTCGTTCCAGAGGCCCTGCAGGTTGGCGGGAACCCCGTCCGTACGGGAGCTGGAAATAAGGAGATACCGGCCATACTGGTAGTACAGGGCCTCCAGCTCCGGATTGGCTTCCTGGAGGTCTGTATAGCGCTTTAGCTGCACGTCCGTGGGAAGGACCTTCACGGAATCCGGCGTGGCGCCCAGGTCCAGGCTCACGCGGCCCATGAACTGCCCGAAATCGGCCTCGTGATCCTTCCGGAGGGTGTTGAAGCGCTTCCCAGTCACGCGGTCAAAATTGGCCGATACCAGTGCTTTGTAATCCTTCCCCTCGCGGACAGGGTCTTTGTCAAAGCCGTTGAAACTGGTGGAATTAACCACGTACAGCATTACGTCGTGGCAGCCGCGAAGCTTCAGGAGTCCGTCTTCCACCACAGCCGATCCGTCCTCCGGCTTGCAGCCCAGAAGCGTCCGGAAATGGATGCCGCGGGAAGGGTCTGAGAGAGGCATCTGCAGCTTTTCACCGTAATAATAATTGGGATAGGCGTGCCAGCGGGCGTATCCGTCAATGGCCAGGCGGTCCGGGAAAGCCACGTTTTCGTGGTCCAGGGGGCTGTCCAGCCGGACATCGGCATCAATCCCGGCCCCAGAAGTGAGCCGCAGCACAATTACAGAATCCGGAGCCGACACAAAGCAGCTGGCCCGGAAAGGCTGCCCGTCTTTGAGGCAGGAGACCGTTGCCGTGGCCGTAGAGAGGTTCAATTCCCTGCGGTAGTCAGTTATATCGGCCGAGTCCAGATAATGGATATAAAGGCTTCCCAGCGGCTGATAACTCTCCGTGAAATGTCCCTGGAGGCCCAACTGCAGCTCTTCCGCCTTCTTGTAGTCCTCCTGCTCCAGGGCTTCCCGGATGGCCTGCAGGGTCTCAGCTCCGGAGCCCGTGAGCCCCACCATCTGCAGGTCCGGATGTTCCGGCCCTTTGTCTGGCTCTCCGGTCCATAGGGTGATGTCGTTAAGGGAAATGCGTTCCTCCTGCGTCACTCTGCCATAGACCATGGCACCCAGCCGGCCGTTCCCCAGCGGGAGAGCCTCCTCAAAGAATTGAGCAGGCTCATTGTAATGCAACATCAGTTCCTGCGGCTTTTCCCGGCAAGCGGCGAGGAGGCACAGCGCGGCCAGCATGCAGACGGCTTTTTTCATATCATTTGTTTTGTACAAATATACGGAAAAAAGCCGACTTATCACAGGCTTTGCCGCTGGCTAAAACCTGTAAGGGTCCGAGCCCAGGCAGATGCCGGGTGCCAGCTTGCCGAAGTATTTATCCCAGATTATGAGGAGGGGTTCGCAGTAATAGGTGGTTTCTCCGGAAAGATCCAGCCCCTCTTCCGAAATCTTATAGGCGGTTGTTGATTTGAAATAGTCCAGATACTGGGAGTGGGAAAAGTCAAAATGACTGCTGGCCATGAGCAGATCAAAGGTCTTAAAGGACAGGTAATCCAGCTTGTCCAGCGACATATTGGCCTCATAATCCCGGTTTTGCCAGGCGGCATCCGGATCCAGCAGATAAAGCGGATCCAGGGCGGCCTGCCCATATGCCCAGATAAGGACATCCGGGGCATTCTTGCGGGAATAGAGCTCCCGCATGAGTCCGGTGTTTTCCACGAAATGGTCCATGGCTGCCAGGGGATAATTGTACGCGTAGTTGATGATGCCCAGTTCCGGATGGTTAAGGGCCGATTCCACCAGCGCCCGGGTGGTCATCTGTTTAAGAGTGGCTTCCGGGACTTCCAGGACTTCGTGTCTTTCCGGATTGCTCATATGCCGCCACTCTTCCCACGAGACATTGGTAAAATAATTCACCGGCGAGGTGATGGTACCGGGATCCGAAATGGCATCCAAGTCAAAAGCAATGCTGCTGAGTTCCGTCTTGCTGATATTGAAAAGAGGAGCATCATCCCCCTTTGTGGGGTCACTCCAGGAAGAGTCTTTGTCACAAGCTACCATGGCGGCGGCAATACCTAAAAAAGCGAATAAGCGTTTCATTACTGTGGAATGGTTGGTTCTGCAAATATAACGCATAAAAGTGAAAAGTACTGCGCGCCTAAAGATGAAACCTCAAACCGGCCTGAAGGGTGAAGCCCAGGGGATTCTCCGTCCGGTAGGTGATGAGCGTTGTTTTGGTGAAGTAATAGGACAGGGACGGCTGCAGGTACAGGGTGGCAAAGGAGCCCAGCCGGTAACCTGCAACCAGGAATGCGCCGGCCGACCACTGCACGGCAGTCTCCGGGTACCGGACTCCTCCCTGGACGGCGCTCAGGCACTTTTCTCCCATACCGTAAGCACCAACACTTACATCCAGCGGACCTGCCGAAAACAGCCGCACGTCCAGCTTGAGCGGAATGCCAACAAAATGGAGTTGCTGATGGCCGGTTTGTTCCCCATAGGAATGAAGATAGGTATAGCTGATGCCGCTTTCAAGGGCCAACCTGGAAGACAGGTCCCAGCGAAGGGTAAGGGCCAGGCTAAGCGGAAGGTCGTGCCTGTAATGCAGCTGGTCCGCCTGACCGTTGTTGATTATATTATTCCAGAAGAGATTGGCCGATTTTGTCTGAGAGCTCATCCTTTTGGCATATTCCTGCAGCGGATAGGAATCCCGCTGCCCCAGGGAACTTCCACCCTGAAGGGTCACGGACACTCTTTTAGCTCGCCGGGGCTGTTCTTCGTCCAGATGCTCTTCAAACTGTGCAACTGTTTCTTCCTCCGGCTCAGATACAGGTATTTCCACTGTAACTGTTATCGGCTCCTCAGGGGTAACTTCCGGCTCCACAGTTTCAGCTATTGGCTCTACAATTTCATTCACCGTCTCCACAGGCGCAGCAGCCGCTTTCCGTTGGCTCAAAGAGGCCACCCGACTGGAAGGAGGGAGAGACGCCAGCAGTTCAGGTACCGGGGATTCCAGTACCGTATGCTCCTGGGTCAGCATAGGAGCCGGTGACGAGGGTTTGAAAAGCAGTACTCCACCTACCGGAAGCAAGAGGGCCAGGGCGGCGGCAAGGCTCCATCGGCGTGCAGTTCTCCGGCGCAGGGCACCGGTAATGCCCGCCCAGCTTCCCTCGGAAGGGGAGACCTCTTCCGGGAAGCATTGTTCGCGAAGGGCATCGGCCCAGTCTTTATTCGTTTTCATGGAGATAGGCTTTTATTTGTTTGGAGAGCAGCACCCGTGCGCGTGCCAAATCGGCCGATGAAGTCTTTTCCTTAATTCCCAGCAGTCCGGCAATTTCCGCATGGGACAGATTATCAATGCAGTAGAGTTGAAATACCGTCCGGTACCGTTCCGGGAGGCCGTCTATGAAGGTTTTCAGCTTTTCCGGCGGGACCTGCAGGGTCTCCTGATAGTCCGGTTCCGGGAGCGATTCTTCCAGCGGGCCTATGTCCGTTTCCCGCATCAGGCGCCTTCGCCGCGCCTTGTCAAAGAACAGGTTAAGCGTAAGGCGGCTCATCCAGCGGTACAGAGATCCTTCTCCCTGCCAGCGGAACCGGCCCATCCGGTCAAAGACCCGGATAAAAGCGTCCTGCAGGAGGTCATCGGCCTCCTGACGGTTCCGGGTATAGCGCACACACAGGGCATACAAGCGGGAGCTATACCGCTTGAACAGCTCTTCCCGTGCTTCCCTGTCCCTCCGGACACATCTGCTGGCCAGTTCCTGTTCTTCCATCAATAAAATAACGTTCCTTTTTGCAGAATACTGCGTACTATTGCGAAAAAGATTGAGATTGAATGTGTTATGCAAATACCCTGCTGTAAGATTGCAGCAGGGTATTTGCATAAGTCGCTAATAGATAGGCGTTTCCGAAAAACACACTATTCCTGGCTGCGGCGCCAGGCAAAGTACTCGTCCAGGACCCACAGGGCTTTCTCGGAGGGGACGGGGGCTGCGTAGCAGCCTTCACCGGTGAGCACCATGCTCTGCGGCTCTTCATTGCGGAAGCGCGGCCACTCCGGGAGGCCTTCGCCGTTGGGATCACCCGTCTTGGCGAAGTTACTCCAGTAGGACATCATCCAGCCGGAGAGCGCCATGTCCGTGGGCTGCACCTCTTCCGGATTGCCGAAGACATAGGCCACGTCCTGGCCGTGCGGGGAGCCCTGGCCGAAACGGGGGCTGTCCTCCGGATATTCCGGGTGCTGGTCAAAGTAGTAGAGCCATACCTTGCCCTTTCCGGTCTTTTCCTGCAGACGGGCCCAGGCCCAGGTCTGCCAGCCAAAAGCGGCGTCGCGGGTTAGGTCGCGGGCGGTCTTGCCCACCTTGCCGTCGGCCTCTACCGGGTAAGCGGCCAGGAGGGCATCGGCATAATCCTCATAGCGGGCGCGGACCTGATCCTGATGGCTGCCGCCGCCGAAAGAGAAGCCGAAGCTGAGGCCTTCGTCGGAGTTGTAGCCGATGAGCACGTCCACGTCGTTGTACTTGCCGGCTTCGTAGAGCTTGTACTGGTCGTCCGGAATCACATAGCCGTCCGTCACAGGCCAGCCGCCGGAACCGCCGAAGCCGCCCATCACGGCCTTTGCATCGGCAGCGCGGAGCTTCTCAAGCGTATAATCCTCGCCGAAAGCACCCTTGGCCCAGGCCTGATTGGCCTGCTGGGCCACGGAGAGGGTCTGCATATTCTCGCCGGGATAGGACTGCGGATTGGTGGGGCCGAAGGAACCGCCGCTCTGGGAAATGGCCCGCTGGAACAGGCCCTTGGCCAGCGGAGAGGCGCATAGCATGCTCACGGAGATGCCACCGGCCGATTCGCCGAAGATGGTTACGTTCCCCGGATCTCCGCCAAATTTGGCGATATTGTCCTTCACCCACTGCAGGCCGGCAATCTGGTCCAGCAGACCGTAGTTGCCGCTGACGCCGTTGGGATCTTCGGCCGATAACTCCGGCAGGGACAGGAAGCCCAGCTTACCCACGCGGTAGGCCACGCTCACCACAACCACGCCCTTCTGGGAGAGGAGCGTACCGTCGTAATAGGAAGTGGCGCCGCCGGCAAATCCGCCGCCGTAAATCCAAACCATTACAGGCAGTTTATCCTTGGGGCTCTTGGCTGGGGTCCATACATTCAGGTACAGGCAGTCTTCGGAGCAGCCTTCGCCGTTACCCTGCATGGGGTTGGGGCCGAATTCCTCGCACTCCTTAATGCCTTCCCAGGCAACCACGGGCTGGGGAGCTTTCCAGCGGAAATCACCCACGGGCGGGGCTGCAAAGGGGATACCCTTATAAACGGTAACATTCTCCAGGACCGTACCCTGGATGGTGCCGCCGGTCACCTTCACCTGACCGGGAACCTGCTTGGCGCAGGCGCAGAGGCAAAGCGCCGCTGCCAACAAAATAGCAAAATGCTTCATAGTCAAAACTTTAGATATCTCTCCCTGTGATTCCAGTCACAGGGAGAAAACGTTAACTACTTGAAAATCAATTGACAGAATTCATTGAGGGACTTGCGCCAGGGCTGCCACTCGTGGCCGCCGGGCCAGGCCGTGAACTTAACCTTTGCACCGGCAGCATTCAGGGCTTCGGCCGCTGCGCGGGTGTGCTCAATGCGCGGATCACCCTCGCCGCAGGACATGTAGAACACCGGATGCGCGGCGTTGAAGGCTACAGGATCGGCCAGCAGTTCGGGCAGCTGGCTCTCTACGGAGAAGGGAGCATAAGCGCCCGGACCCACGCCGCCGAACATGCCGGAGGAGAAGATGCCGATGGAGGAGAACACTTCCGGATGCTTGAGGCCGATGGACCAGGACTGGCCGCCGCCGAAGGACAGGCCGGCCATGGCACGGTGCTTGGGATCGGCCAGGGTGCGGTACTTGCTGTCAATCATGGGAATGGTCTCGTTAAGCAGAATCTGGGCGAAGTCTCCCGCCTGGCCGTAATCCATCACAATGAGCATGGGAACGGCCTTCTTGGCGGCAATGAGGTTGTCCAGGATGATGTCCGTCTTGCCCTGGCGGGCCCAGCCGGTCTCATCCTCGCCGCCACCGTGCTGCAGGTACAGCACTGGATAGCGCTTGGAGGGGTTGCTGTCATATTCGGCCGGCAAATACACGTAACAGGTGCGCCAGGCGTTAAGGGTCTCAGACCAGTAGCGCTGCATGCGTACCTCGCCGCGCGGAACATTCTTTTCCAGATAGAAATCCACGCCCGCTTCCGGAATATCGATGGCGCTGGCATCCACCCCCGTGCCAAAGAAGAGCTGGCTGTTGGGGTCCGAAAGCCGCATGCCGTCCACAACAAGGAAATAATAGTGGAAACCGGGCTCCAGGGCCTCCGTAACCACCTTCCAGGGGCCGTCTTCTTCCCGCTGCATGGGATAGACCTTGCCGCAGATATCCACGGCCACTTCCTGGGCCTCGGGAGCCTGTACCTGGAATTCCACGGTGAGGTCCGGATTGATCTTGGGATACTCCCGTCCGGGGGTATTGGTAGAGGCCGATGTGGGCTCGGTAAGGACACCCACGGTAGTGGCGGGCTGCTTGCAGCCGAAGAGCATAGCGCCCAAAAGGACGAAAGGAATGATATATCGTTTCATAAGCGCAATCATTTAAAGAGTCTTTGGGCAAATTCGTTCAGGCAGCGGCGCCAGGTGAGCCATTCGTGCGCCGTGCGGGGGGACTGGTAGAACACGTTCTCAATGCCGCGTTCCTTCAGGATTTCAGACATCCCCTTCAGGTGGGAACCTTCGGCCTCACCGTTGGCGATGAACAGCAGGTGATAGTTCTCATTGAACCACTTGGGATCCGAGAATACACCGTCATAAGCTGCGGCAAACTTTTCCGGATCCTCGTAACCGGCGGGACGGACGCGGAATTCGCCGATGACGATGATGCCGCTGAATCCGCCGATCCAGGAGAAGAGGTTACGGTATCCAAGACCCAGGTCATAGGCCTGCTTGGCACCCCAGGAGAGGCCTGCCACGGCGCGGTTATCGCGGTCTGCAAGCGTGCGGAAACGCTTGTCCACCAGCGGAATCACTTCCTCTGTAACCATGGCTTCATAGCCGTCGCCGGAGCCATCGGCCTTCTGAGCCACGCCGCTCACCATCACGATGATCATGGGGACGGCCTTGCCTTCGGAGACCAGGTTGTCCAGGATTACATCGGCAAAGCCCTGGTAAATCCAGCCGGTCTCATCCTCACCGCCGCCGTGCTGCAGATACAGCACCGGATAGCGCTTGGAGGGATTCTGGTCATACTCGGCCGGGGTATAAACATACATCCTGCGCCACTGGCCGCATACTTCGGACCAATAGCGGATGGAGCGCACGGCCCCCTGTGCTACGCCCTGGTGAGGAGTATAGAATGCCGAGCTGGCAGGATCTTCGGGCACTTCAATGGCGCTGCAGTCGCGTCCGGTGCCGAAGAAAGAATGTACGGAAGGATCGTTGAAAGTGAGTCCGCCCGTTTTAAGGGAATAATAATGGAAGCCTTCCACCTGCGGATCCGAGATCACGGTCCAGAAGCCTTTTTCGTCCTTGACCATGGGGTAGTCCTTGCCCAGGGAAAGGGTAAGGTTGGTAGCCTTCGGCGCGTTTACGCGGAAGGTGACCCTGTTGTCGGGTCCCACCTGCGGATAGGCGTTGCGGCTCAGGTTGGTAGGTGAGGCAAGCTGCGCAAACGCTGCTCCGGTGATGGACAGGAGCAGCGTGAGGGATAAGAGTATCTTTTTCATAGTCTGTTATTTACCGCGTGCGCGATTGAGGAAGTGCACCATAACGGCCAGGTTTTCATCGGCATACATGCCCATGCCGTGGCCGCCGCCGGCTATCATGTGCAGTTCACTGTCCACGCCGGCATCCTGCAGCAGGCCGAAGAAGTGCGGGCCTTCGCAGGGAGGGACCACGTTATCGGCCGTGCCATGGAAGATAATCACCGGCGGGTCGCTGGGATCGATGTAGTTGGTGGCGTTGAGGGCCTTGAAGCGCTCTTCGTTGCCCTTGAAGGAGAAGCCCATCACGGCCTCTTCCGGACCATGGTTCCAGGTGTCTTCTTCCCGGCCGCAGCTCATGTAATTGAGGTCTGTGGGACCGGACCATACGCAGGCGGCGTCTACGCGGCTGGAGAATTCCAGGTTGCCGCCCACGGTGCCTTCCAGTTCCTTCACATCACCGCTGGTGGCGGCAAGGCCGGACAGATGGCCGCCGGAAGAGAAGCCGGAAGTGGCAATGAAGGAGGTGTCAAAATGATACTTTTCGGCATTGGCACGAGCCCAGCGCACCACGCCCTTGATGTCTTCAATCTGGGCGGGGAACTTGGCGTCCTGGGAGGAACGGTGGTTGGGCGTAATCACGGCATAACCGGCGTCCAGGAGGGCGTTTACAATGGTGCCCAGGTCGGCCATACCCTTGGAACTGTTGGAGAACCAGGCGCTTCCGTAAACGTGGATCACCACCGGATAGGAGGCCTGCTCGACCTTGGGAAGATAGACATCCAGCTTGTGGTACACCTGGCCGTCGCCGGCATAGTCAACGTCGGCAAACTTTTCCGAACAGCGTACTTCAATCTTCGGCATCTGGAATCCGCCGAAACCGCCCGCAGGCTGTGCCTGAAGGGCCGATGCAGCCAAAAGGGCTGCGGCAATGAACAGTAACTTCTTCATTATATTGGTTATTAATACTCGCTTACACCCGCCCTGGTCTGTTCCACCGGGCGGATACTGCCGTCGGCAGTATACATCAGTTCGTCCACGCAGACGCTGCGGCGGCCGGTAGCCGGACCGTAGCCGTCCAGGGAAAGCGTTCCGTTATGGTAGAAGAGGTAGCTCTTTCCGTCGAAGTCCACAATGCCGGGATGGATGGTGTAGCTGTCTTCGGCCATACCCGTGAGTGGACCCTTATAATCCCAGGGACCTTGTATGGAACCGGCAACGGAATAGGAGAGATTCTCCCGTCCCGTTCCCATGGAGGAATAGGCCAGGTAATATCGGCCTCCATGCTTGTACAGCCAGGGGGCTTCCAGGTAATTCTCCAGGGGGAGGGCGCAGATTTCCCCGTCCAGTTCCGTCATATTCCTTTTAAGGCGTACCAGGAAGCAGTTGCCGTATCCCCAGCAGAGCCAGGGAGTACCGTCATCGTCCATAAAGACGGTGGGGGCCGATGCACTCCAGCCACCCTGGGGACTGTTATTGCTCATGGTGTCCAGGACCAGGGCTTTGCCCAGAGCGTCCGTATAGGGCCCTTCCGGATGGTCGGCCACGGCCACGCCGATGGCCTTGCAATCCGAATCCTTGCTTAAGGTGGAAACGTAAAAATAGTATTTCCCGTTTACTTCTATGCACTGGGAAGCACAGGCGTCTCCTTCCGCCCAGCTGAAATCCGAGGGCTTCAGGACGGCGCCGTGGATGGTCCAGTTCTGCATATCGGAGGTGGAATAACACAGCCATTCCGTTACGTTGTAACCGTCTTTCCCTTCGTAGCCGGGTTTGTCGTCAAATTGCTGATCATGACCGCAGAAAACATACAGGCGGCCGTCCGAAACCACCATGGGCGCCGGATCGGCCGTGAAGGCATCCCGGAAGAGGGGATTGCCCCTGTTCCGGAACGTGTTGTCAATCTCCTTTTCCTCATTGCAGGCAACGAGGAGGAGGGCAGAGAGAAGTAGTAGTATTCTGCGGGTCATTATTTATTTGAAACTGATCCAGTCAAGGTCCAGACCGCCTTCGTTCACCACCAGTTTTACGTTCTTGAGTCCGGTGGCCTTCCCGGTTACGGGCAGGGTGACTTCCTTCCAGGTTTCAGAGGCAGGGAGGTCGAAGCTTCCCAGGGAGTCGTTGTCGGAGAACCAGATGGAAAACTTGGTATCCTTGGGCGCGCAGTAGCGGACGGTGATGCTGGTGGGATCGGCCTCGCCGAAGTCCACGCTGTCGTAGCGGACCCAGCAGTCGGGGCGGCCCAGATGCACGAACCAGCCGTCAAACGGTTTGGCGGGATCCAGGAAGTCGATACCGGTGGCCACGTGGTAGATGGCGTTGTAGCGGTCCATCTGGATCTGATCCGTGGAAGGAGTGACGCCCACGCCGCGGAGGGTGGGGATCACCTGTTCTATTGTACCGTCCGGATTGAAACGCACCTTATCAATGCGTACGGAGCGGTTCTTGTCAAAGGAAGGGGAATAGTCGTTGTGATGATAGAACAGGTACCATTCTCCCTTATAATTAATAAAGGAATGGTGGTTGGTCCAGCACTCGTTCACGGACCTGGCCATGATGATGCCCTTGTATTCGTAGGGACCCATGGGGTTCTTGCTCATGGCATAACCCAGCACTTCGGTGTTCTCTTGAACATAGGGATAGGTGAGGTAGAACCAGCCGTTGGCCTCGAAGGCGAACGGACCTTCGGCCTGGCGGTTGGGCAGGCCCTGGAGGCAATCTACACCAACCATTTCCATCTCGCGGTTGCCCCATTTCCTTACTGTCTTGGGATTGTCGTCGGCCAGCTCTATCATGTTGGGTTTGAGCTTGGCGCAGCGGCCGTTGCCCCAGAAGATGTACGCATTGCCGTCGGAGGCCTGAAGAACACAGGGGTCAATACCGTTGATGCCCTTGATGGGTTCCGGTTGCGGAATATACGGTCCTTCGGGGCTGTCTGCAATGGCTACACCCACCGCAAATCCACGGCCTTCCTTGGATGCGTTAGGGAAATAGAAGTAGTACTTGCCATCCTTTTCCACGCAGTCGGGTGCCCACATGGAATAACCCTCAGGATTACCCCAGGGAACGTTTTTCTGATCAAGGATTACGCCGTGGTCCGTCCAGTGAACCAGGTCTTCGGAAGAGAAGGTGTGATAGTCTTCCATGCAGAACCAGCGACGCTCCGGCTCCACAGGGCTGATGATATCGTGGGAGCAGAAGAGCCATACTTTATCGCCGAATACACGGGCGGTAGGGTCAGCGGTATATTGACCCTTAATGATGGGATTCTGGGCAAAAAGTGTAGAGAAAAGACACAATATGCCCACCAGGGAAAGGATAAATCTTTTCATGGGTGATTAAGTGTTTTGTGAAGTTTTGGAACCCGGCTCGGGTATCACCCCGGGCCGGATTATTAAGCAGACTTATTCAGCCTTTGCAGGAGCTTCCCAACCCGGGTTCTGTACCAGGTTCGGGTTCTTGTCCATCACAGAGGTAGGATAAGGGAAGAATTCGTGCTTGCCCGGCTTGAAACCAACTTCGTACTTAGCGTCGATGGCCTCGTGAGAGGATACGGTGTAGAAGCGGCTGTTGGCTTCGCTGCCATTCTCCCAGGTGACCTTTTCGCCACTCTGCGGAGCGCGGTGGATCTTGTCGAAGAGCTTCGGAACATCCTGTCCGGCCTGCTTTACGCGGTCGGTATCACCCCAGCGGAGGAGGTCCAGCCAGCGGCTGCCTTCCAGCCAGAGTTCATAGCTCTTTTCCTTCTTGAGGACGTTCATGTCCACACTGCCAAGTGCGGCAAGGCCGGCACGCTCGCGGATCTGGTTCACGGCCCAGGCACCCTGGCCGGCATCACCGCTCTGGAGGCAAGCCTCGGCATAGAGCAGGAGCACTTCGGCGTAACGCATGATGAGACCGTTGTTCATACGGACATTGGAGCCGTAGCGGTCGGCATCGGTCTTGCGGAGCAGCTGCTTAAACGGGAGCCAGAAGGACTGTCCATAGAGGCCGTCCTTAGGATCTTGAATACCGATCTTGTCAGAGACCTTCTTCTGCTCAAGCGTCATGGCATTGATTTCTTCATTGGTGTACTCCATACCGTAGACAGCGTCATCGATATGCTTGAGCGTTGCGTCAAAGCGGTAGGAATGACCGTCGTTGGCGAAGAATTCGTCACCGAACCACTGAGGGACACCCAGTCCACCCCAGCCGTCAACACCACCGGTGTACTTGCTCTGAGGGGAAGCACCCTGCACAAAGTGGTCGGAACGCCAGTTCCAGATGTTGGCTTCCATCCAGGTGGAACGCTGGATGATACCGCCCCAGGCACCCAGACCTGCATTCTCTTCGATATTGAGCTCGAAAACTTTCTCTTCGTTGCAGTCGCCTTCCACGTGGAAGTTCTCCCAATAGCGGTTGCCGGGAACCAGGGCATACTTGCCGGAGTCGATAACCTTCTTGAGGGCGGCCTTAGCACCTGCATAATCCTTGACAAAGAGGAGAGCCTTGCCCTGGAGAGCCCAGGCGAAGCCCTTGGTTACCTTTACGGCACCGTCCTTGTCGCCAGTGCTCTTGCGCTCGTCCAGATCCGGAAGAGCAGCTTCGCACTCGCTGGCAACCCACTTGAACAGATCATCGTGAGTCATCGGGTTATCGGGATCCTTGTCGGAGTTGAAAGGAAGACCGTCGGAAATCACGTGGTCGATCATCGGCGGGGTATTCCAGAGAGCTGTAAGGAGGAAATAGATGTATGCGCGCATGACGCGGGCCTCTGCTACGCAACGCTTGGTTGTAGCGGTGGGGCCACCCTCGGGCAGACCGTCCTTGAAGTTGTCAATGACCAGGTTGCAGGCGTAGTTCACCTGGAACAGATTTTTGTAGAAGTGGTCCACCACCTGGTTACCGGAGTCCAGACGGAATTCGTCCAGCTGGGCCATGAAGTCGTTGTCGCCGAAGTTGGAGCCGGCGGCGTACATATCGTCACCGCAGTTGTTGAGGGCGGCCTTGTAGTCCGTGTAGATGGAGCTACCGTCCTGTCCGGTGATACGGGTGACGAACCGGGCGTACGCTGCTGCCAGTGCAGCCTCTGCATCAGCATCGGTCTGGTAGAAAGTCTCGATAGCCGTGACGCCCTTCTGCGGGATGTCCAGGTTCTTCTCACAGGAAGCGACAGCCAGCAGGGCAAAGGTTGCGAGAGCGAAATATAATATCTTTTTCATTTTCTGTATTCATTAAAGGTTAGAAGGTCAGGTTCACACCGAATACGAGCTTCTTGGTGGTAGGATAGGAACCGGAGTCCACGCCACGGGAAGTAGAGCTGTTGAGGGAAGCGGTTTCAGGATCGGCACCCGGATACTTCGAGAAGGTGAAGTAGTCGTCCAGGGAGACGAACAGGCGGAGATCATTGATGTATACCTTCTTGGTAATCTTGGACGGGATGGTGTAACCCAGCTGGATCTGCTTGATCTTGAAGAAAGAACCGTCGAAGACGCAGGCACTGGAGCTCCAGAAATCCCAGCTGTTGGCAACAGTCTTCATATCGGGATACTTGGCGGTAGCCTTGTTCACGTTGGGGTTGCCCCAGGAGTTCTTCCAGTAGTAGTCCAGGGTGTTGGTCTTGGAACGGTCGGCGGAAACCATCAGGTTGTAGATCTCGTTGCCGGCGGCGCCGGTGCCGAAGACCACCAGGTCGAGGCCCTTCCAGGCGAGGTTGATGGTGACACCATAGGTGATGTTAGGAATACCTTCACCCAGGTACTGCTTGTCGTTTTCACCCGGAGTGGCGGTCTCCTTGCCGTCCTTGTCATAATAGAAGGCGGTACCGTCTTCTTTTACGCCGGCATACTTGAAGCCACGGAAGTACCAGATGGGGTAGCCAGCCTCGAAGGAGGAAACGAGTTTCTCGTTAAGACCGCTCACAACGTCGGTGTTCAGACGGTCCAGCAGGGAGTGAACTTCCAGAACCTCGTTGTGCAGGGTGGAGAGGTTGGCGTTGATGCTGTAGTAGAAGTCACCAATGTGATCCTTCCAACCCAGGTCGAATTCCCAACCAGTATTGAGCACCTTACCGGCGTTCACGGTGGTGGAGCTCACGCCGATTTCCGGCAGCGGGGAGATGGAGATGAGGAGGTCGTTGGTGAGCTTGCGGTACCAGTCCACGGTGAGGGTGAGGCGGTCGCGCAGGAAGCGGGCGTCCATACCGGCGTCAAACTGCTCGGAGGTTTCCCACTTCAGATTCGGGTTGGCCAGGCCGGAAGGCATGGAACCGTAGGTGGGACGACCGTCACCGGCGGAAGGATTGAACTGGTAGAACTGTCCGTTCAGGGCGATGGAAGTGGAATAGCGATAGCCGCTAAGAACGTTCACGTTACCATTGATACCCCAGGAACCACGGAACTTCAGGAAGGAGACAGCGTCACGGCTGATATTGTTCTTGAAGAACGGCTCGTTGCTCACGGTCCAACCGGCGGATACAGACGGGAAGAAACCCCAACGGGCCTGCTTGGACAGCTTGGAGGAGTCGTATGCATCGGCACGGAAGTTACCCTGGATGCTGTAGCGATTGTCGAAGCTGTACATCAGACGGCCGAAGTAAGAGAGCTGTGCGCTCATGCCGGGGGCGTTGCCAACGTTCTTGGTGGCATCGGAAGTGAGGTAGTCGATATAGAGGAAGTTGTCCTCATAACCCCTAAGGATGTTGGGACCGGAGGAGGAGATGCTGGCATTATCGCTGTGGCTCTCGGTATAGGACATACCGGCCATGGCGCCAATATTGTGCTTGCCGAACGTACGGTTGTAGTTGGCGAAGTTCTCCCACTGATAGTAGTAGCTGGTGTTCACATTGGCCGAGATGTCGTGGTTGGCGGAATTAGCCATGGAAGTGAGCCAGTAGGGCTTGGTGTAGCTGTGGCTGCTGCTCTGAGCGATACGGTAGCCGAAGCGGGAAGTGAAGGTAAAGCCCTTGAACGGCATGAAGTTGGCGGCCAGGGAACCGCGGATGTTGATACCATCGCTGGTAGCATCGGACTTGTCCCTCTGGAACAGCGGGTTACCGGTTGCCTCTTCCAGGTACTTGGAGGTGCCGTAGAAGTCGTTGTTGTGGGTGGGATCCGTGGGGATGGGGTCACCGGCTGCATAGTGCTCCTGCATACCGCCAGGGGTATTCCTGATGTCGGAGATGTAGGCCGGGGTGAGCGGATCCAGGGAAACCACGGAGTTGAGCACAGAACCGTAACCGTTGGACACGGACTTGCGGCTCCACTTTTCAATGGAATTGTTGGTGGAGATGCTGAACCACTTGAACAGGCTGTAGTCGGCATTGATCTGGGCGGTGAGACGGTTGTAAACGTCCTTCTTGCCTACCACGATACCGTCGTTGTCCACGTAGTTGAGGGAGGTGAAGAAATGTCCCTTGTTGTTACCACCCTGGAAGGTGATGCCATGCTGCTGGCTCCAGCTGGGCTGGAACACGGAGTCGTACCAGTTGTGGTCCGTACCGTCGTAGCCGTTGGCGGTGAGGAGAGCATCGTTAATATTACCAATATAGGTCTGATACTCGATATAGTCCTTGGCATTGAAGATATCGGCCTTCTTGCCCAGGGACTGCATAGTGAAACGTCCGTTGTAAGTGATGTGGGCGGAGCCTTCCTGACCGGTCTTGGTGGTGATGAGCACAACACCGTTACCAGCCTGTGCACCGTAAATGGCGGCGGAGGCGGCGTCCTTCAGAACCTCCATGGATTCGATCATGGAAGGATCCAGATACTGGATGTTGTCCACCTTCAAACCATCAACGATGAGGAGCGGTCCGATGTTACCGGAGTTCGAGGAATAACCACGGACACGGATGTCGGAACCGGCACCCGGAGCACCGGAGGAGTTGATGATCTGCACACCGGCAGCCTTACCCTGGAGGGCGGCAGCGGCATCGGTGGTGGAACGGTCCTTCAGGTCATCCGAACGGACGGATGCAACCGCGCCGGTGAGGTCGCTCTTGCGCTGGACACCGTAACCGATCACCACGGTCTCTTCAAGGAATTCTGCATCCTCTTCGAGGGTGACGTTGAAAACGGTCTGGTTTCCAACAGCAAAGGTCTGATCAGCGAAACCGATGCAGGAGAAATTGATGTTAGCACCTGCAGGAACGTTGAGACGGAAGGTACCGTTTGCCTCGGTAACAGTACCGATGGAAGCGTTGCCCACCACCACCACGGCCACACCCGGGATGGGTGCACCGGAGGCGTCAACAACAGTTCCGCTGATGGCGCGGTTCTGGGCAAAGGCATTGCCTAAGCCCAGCAGGCTGGCCGCAAAGATCATTGCGACAGCTGCCACTTTTGCGAAAAATGACTTTGTCATAGTTTAATTGTGAGTTGGTTAATAAAAAAGTTGGTGTATAGTATAGTGTCAAACAACTATCTTGGTCACAAATCAGCACAAATTTACACTATATAATATAGAAATCCTATCATTTTTAGGTCGAAACCGAACATCAATCGGTCGAAAATTGACATTTCAAGCCAAAGTGGTTGAAAATTGTCATGGTTTGACCAAAAATTGAAAAGGGGCTGATTAGGGGAGTTTGATAGTGGAATTCTGAAGTTTTATTGGTTAAGTTTAATTTTAGGTGTGTTGTTTTTCAATAGTTTTTTCTTTTTCACAATTGCAAATATATGTATTTTTTGCCAAAGTATACCACTATTATATTAAAAATTAAAAAAAACCGGCCCGGGTATCACCCCGGGCCGGATTATCAAGTAGTAAGTTCATAGCTCTTTTCCTTCTTGAGGACATTCATATCCACGCTGCCGAGGGCGCTGAGGCCGGCGCGCTGACGGATCTGGTTCACGGCCCAGGTGGCCTGGCAGGGTTTTAATAATATTTGGTCTATTTTTAAAATTTTAGTAACTTGCAAGCCAAATTACGTAACCATGAAAAAGTATTCGGCTTTTGCGTTTGCAATTGCTTTTATAATATTATCGGCCCTGTCGGCTACAGCCGGCAACTATCGCTTCCAGCGTTATAATACGGATACCGGCCTCCCGGACAACTCCATCCGGGGTATCGGCCAGGACAGCAACGGTCTCATCTGGCTTTGCACCAGGGACGGTCTCTGCACGTATGACGCTCACCATTTCATACTCTTGGAGGATCCTTCCTGCCCCATTCTGGGGGGGCTTTCCCTGTGGGTCCATGAGGACGGGGAGCACAGGCTCTGGTTCGCTACCAGCAAGGGGATAGGATACTATGAACTGGAAACCGGGGCGGTGAATACCGTTATCCAGTTCGGGGACAATCCGGTGATGGCCGCCCGCCTTACCGGCGACCGCTACGGCCAGATCTGGGCGGCCGCCGGCAACGTATACCGCTGGCGTCCTTCGGACGGTTCCATAGTCCGATACGGCAGCCCGGAGTCTTTCCAGTCGGATGTGATTGAATCGGACATAAACGGCCAGGTGTGGATGCTTTCCACGGAGGGCTCCTTATATAGGCATAATGTATCCCAGAACGGTTTCGACCTGGTTTGGGCGCCGGAAAAGCCCCTGCCGGGCGCTTCGGTGCGGGATCTTTATCCTTATGGAAACAGCATGCTGTTCTCCGTCCAGCCGGGCGTGGTGATGTCCACGGACATCCACACGGGCAGGACGGAGGAGTTCATGCGGGTGGACACCGGAGAGATCCGTAACATCCTGCACCGGGATGACGGTTCCTTCTGGCTGGGAACGGAAACCGGCGTGCTGGTTGTGGGGGAAGACGGTTCCCGGGAATGGCTGCTCTATAACAGTGGAGACCTCACTTCCCTTTCCGGGGACGACGTATGGTCCATGTTCCAGGACAACGGCGGAAACGTATGGATCGGCATGTTTTACAACGGCCTCAATCTGTACCGGGAGAGTTCCGGTACGGTAACCCGTTTCCTGGGAGAGAGCGAGGGAGGAGATATCCGGGGCAACATGGTCCGCGCCCTGGCCTCCATGGGGGACCACCGGATCCTGCTGGGCACCGAGGACGGAGGCCTGTCGATGATGGACCCTGCGGGCGGGAAGGTGGAAGACCTCACCCATCTGCTGGGCTCCGCTCCCCAGTATAATGTGCAGGACCTGTACAACGACGCCGGAACGCTTTGGGTGGCCACTTTCGGCCACGGTCTCTTCCGGCTGGACCTGGATGCCCTCACTCAGACGGGCCATTATCTCACGGACCGGCGCTGTGTGGTGGTATACAAGACGGCCGACGGGACGCTTTGGGCCGGAACTACGGACGGCCTCTATGAGTATAATTGGAGGCGGGACCGTTTTGAATACAGGAAGGAACTGGGCCACAGCTTCATCCATGCCATTTACCAGGACAGCCGCGGAAAACTGTGGGTGGGAACCTACGGAAAGGGGCTCTGGGTAATGGACAACGGCGGTTTTCACCGCATCGGCCTGGACGAAAGAGGCAGCGGCCTCTCTTCCAATTATATAACGGATGTCACGGAAGACCATGAGTACCGGCTCTGGGTGTGTACGGAAGGCAGCGGCGCCTACTATGTCCCTGTCCGTGATACGGACGGAGCCTTCGCCTTTGGAAACATCTCCCGTAAGGAAGGCCTTATCACCAATATTGTCTGTTCCGTGGTGCAGGATTCCCAGGGAACGCTCTGGATGTCCACCTCCCACGGGCTCATCAAGGTGAACAGGGACCTTAGCGGGGTGGCCGATATCTATCTGGAGTCGTCGGCGGGCATCGGCAACCAGTATGCATACGGGTCCTCCCTGTCCCTGGACGACGGCACCCTGTTCTTCGGCACCAATGCCGGCATGTTCCGTTTCGCTCCTTCGGCCTCGCGTGGCCGTGAGATGCCGGAAGTGATCATTACGGACATCCTGGGAGAAGCGTCCGGCGGCCTCACTTCCATAACGGAGGAGGGCCGTTCCGCCCGGAATTCGGATTATATCCGTTTCCGGCAAAAAGATTTCTCGGCCATTACCATCCGCTTCTCCATGCCTCTATACAGCTCGGCCCGTTCCATCAATTTCCGGACGGTGCTAACCAGTCCCCGCCGTTCCACTTTCCAGGACTTCTCCCAGAACGGTGAAATGACGTATACCCACCTTCCCGCCGGCAAATACCAGTTCCAGGCCTTTGCCGTGGTGGCGGGTTCTCCTGCGTCCCGTATCCTCACCATAGAGGTGATACCTCCTTTTTACCGGTCCACCGTGGCCTTCATCCTCTATACGCTGCTGCTACTGGGCGCCCTGGGATTCATGCTGCGCCAGCGGGACAGGCGCCGCAAGATGGAGATGGAAAAGCAGGTGGTCCAGCTGGAGAGCGACAAGCAGAAGGAAGTGTTCGACGCCAAGATCCAGTTCTTCACCAACATCACGCACGAGATCCGTACGCCGCTCACCCTCATCAAGCTCCCGCTGGACAAGATTGTGGCCCGGGAGGATCTCCCGGAAGATACAAAGGCGGAACTCCTTACAATGCAGGCCAATACCAACCGTCTGCTCACCCTTACCAACCAGTTGCTGGATATGCGCAAGATGGAGCAGTACGAGCTCAAGCCCAGCTTCATCACGCTGGATCTGGTTTCGCTGGTGTCGGAGGTCTGCTCCTGGTTCTACCAGGTGGCGGAGGACCAGCATATCCACATTGAGACCACCATCCCCGGTAAGCCCGTTCTGGTGCAGTGCGCCAAAGACATGGTGGAGAAGATTCTCAACAATCTCCTTTCCAACGCCTGCAAGTACGGAGACGGCCAGGTCCGCGTGATGATGGTGGTATCGGCCGACGGGGAAACCGTGAAAGTGCGGGTGGACAGCAACGGTCCCCGCATCCCGGAGAAGGACGCGGAGCGCATCTTCGATGCCTTCTACCAGTCGCAGGATACCATGCAGCGCAAGATGCAGGGGACCGGTCTGGGCCTTCCCTTCGCCCGTTCGCTGGCGGCGCTTCACCACGGCCGGCTGTATCTGGACACCTGGGTGCCGGAGTGGAACTCCTTCGTGCTGGAACTGCCTGTGCATCAGCCGGACGCGGTGGCGCTCCCGGCATCGGCCCCGGTGGAGGAAGGGGAAAGCATGGCGGAAGAGGGAAATGTGCAGGAAGTGGCCCCGGAGACCGGACACCGTCACGTCATCCTCATTGTGGACGACTCTCCGGACATGCGTGGTTACCTGGCCAAGGAACTTTCGGACAACTACAATGTGGTGGTTGCCGCCAACGGCCAGGATGCCCTTGACATTATAAAGAGCCAGCGCGTAGACCTGGTGGTAGCGGACATCATGATGCCCCTCATGGACGGCTGCACGCTGTGCAACAACATCAAGTCGGACACGGAACTCAGTCATATCCCCGTAATCCTTCTCACGGCCGCCGTGGGCATGGAAACGCGGATAGAGACCTTGGAGGCCGGGGCCGATGGCTATATTGAAAAACCGTTCTCCTTTGAGCTGTTGCAAGCCACCATCACCAATCTGTTCCGCAACAGGGATATTGCCAACCAGCAGTTTGTGCACTCGCCGCTGGCCCACTTCAGCAGCGTGGTAACCGGTGAACTGGACCACGATTTCATGGAGCGTCTGCACGAGGTTGTAATGCGGCACCTGAGCGAGCCGGATCTTAACATTGAGATCCTCACCCAGGAACTGGGTACCAGCAAATCCACGCTGTACCGGAAGGTGCGGGCCAATCTGGGACTCAACATCAACGAGTACATCCGCGTATGCCGCCTGAAGAAGGCCGCGGAGATGCTCGCCAGCCAGAAGTACCGCATCAACGAGGTGGCGTACCAGACCGGCTTCTCCAGCCCGTCGTACTTTGCTACCTGCTTCCAGAAGCAGTTCAACATCTCGCCTTCCAACTTCCTGAAAGGACTGAGGTAATTGGCTTTTGCTATTTTCGCTGTAAATCAGTTACTTACAATAATACCCTGCTGCACTTGTACAGCAGGGTATTCATTTAAACGCTTGATAGATAGCTACTTATGCTTCACGGCGGCGGCTTCCACGGGGAAGGCTGCCTTGTAGTTGGCCAGGTATGCCTCAAAGCCGGCAACATCTTCCGGCTTGGGAGCTATCTCCGTGCCGGTGTTGCCGGCAAAGACAATCTTGTCCAGGTAGTCCGGCAGACTAAGCTTGCCGCCGTTGTTCACCAGGTAGGAAGCCAGCAGGGCAATACCCCAGGCACCGCCTTCCCCGGCCGTTTCCATGACGGAAATGGGCGAGTTGAGGGCGGCTGCCAGGAACCGCTGACCCACCACGGGCGTCTTGAACAGGCCGCCGTGGCCGGTGATGCGGTCCACCTTCACATGCTCCTGGTTGAACAGTACGTCGTTGCCGATCTTGAGCACCGCAATGGCGCCGTACAGCTGTACGCGGAAGAAGTTGGCCAGTGAGAAGTTGTCGTTGGCGCTCCGCACAAACAGCGGCCGGCCTTCGGCAAATCCCGTCACCGGCTCGCCGGAAACGTAGTTGAAGGCCACCAGTCCGCCGCAGTCCGGATCTCCCTCCAGCGCGTGCGAGAAGAGGATGTTGTAAATGTTCTGCTTCTCGTCCACGGGGCCCAGCAGCTGCTGGTACTCCTTGAACAGCTTTACCCAGGCGTTAAGCTCCGAAGTGCAGTTGTTGCAGTGCACCATGGCCACCAGATTACCGTCCGGCGTGGTTACCATATCTATCATCTCGTTGGGCTTGGAGAGCTCTTTCTCCACCACAATCATGGAGAAGGAAGAGGTTCCGGCCGATACGTTGCCCGTGCGGGGCCGTACGGCGTTGGTGGCCACCATGCCGGTACCTGCGTCGCCTTCCGGCGGGCACAGCGGCACGCCCGGCTGCAGATGGCCCGTGATGTCCAGCCGCTTGGCGCCCAGTTCCGTGAGCTTTCCGGCGGGTTCGCCGGCGCTAAGGACCTTGGGCAGGATGTCCTTGAGCTTCCACGGGAACTTCCGGGGAGCCACCAGGGCATCGAACTTCTCAATCATATCGGCCCGGTAATTTCCGGTGGTGGGATCTATGGGCAGCATGCCGGAGGCATCGCCCACGCCCAGCACCTTCTCTCCGGTGAGTTTCCAGTGGATGTAGCCCGCGAGGGTGGTGAAGTAGGCAATCTGGGGCACATGCTCCTCCCCGTTCAGGATGGCCTGGTACAGGTGGGATATGCTCCAACGCAGCGGGATGTTGTACACGAACAGCTTGGAAAGCTCCGCGGCGGCGGGACCGGTATTGGTGTTGCGCCAGGTGCGGAACGGCACCATGAGGCTTCCTTCCTTGTTGAAGGGCATATAGCCGTGCATCATGGCACTGATGCCGATGGAGGCCAGGTGCTCAATCTCTACGTCGTACTTCTCCTTCACATCGGCCCGGAGGTTGGAATAGCAGTCCTGCAGGCCGAACCAGATGATTTCCTTGCTGTACGTCCACAGGCCGTCCACCAGCTGGTTTTCCCACTCGTGGCTGCCTTGGGCAATGGGCACGTGATCCTCGTCCACCAGCACCGCCTTGATGCGGGTGCTGCCGAATTCGATACCCAGGACGGCTTTCCCGGATTCGATGGTTCTGCGCGGATCCATACTACTTGAGGGCTTTGTTGAGCATGAAGTAGATCTCGTTCATGCGCAGCTCCTTCTTGAATTCGGGAATGGTGGTTCCCTTGTGGATGTGCACGAACTCGATGCCCGCCATCTCTGCAAAGTCGTCCCAGTAATCGGCATTGATATCGTAGCTGAAGGCGCTGTGGTGCGTGCCGCCGGCCAGGATCCAGGCGCCTGCACCCACCTCAAACGTGGGCTGAGGTACCCAGAGGGCCGATGCCACAGGGAGCTTGGGCATGGGCTTGGGTTCGATGCACTCCACGTCCTGAGCGATGAGGCGGAAACGGTTGCCCAGGTCCACTACCGTGGCCTTGATGCCGAAACCGGTCTTGGAGGTGAACACCAGACGGGCGGTGGGCTGCTTGCGGATGCCGATGCCCAGGAAATGTACTTCCAGCTTGGGCTTGTCCACGGCAATCATGGGGCAGATTTCCAGCATGTGGCTCTGCAGGCAGGAGCTGCGGTCTCCGGCGAAGTTGAGGGTGTAGTCCTCCAGGAAGGAGCAGCCCTTGGGCATGCCCTGGGACATCACCCACAGCGTGCGTTGCAGGCAGGCGGTCTTCCAGTCGCCTTCCGCGCCGAAGCCGAAGCCTTCGGCCATGAGGCGCTGCGATGCCAGACCCGGGATCTGATCGAAACCGCAGAAGTCCGGGGCGTCCACATCGGCGTCTCCCAGGTCGTCGAAGTTGGTGGTGAAAGCGGTGGCACCTTCATCGGCCAGCACTCGGCGGAGGGCGATCTCCGCCTTGGCGCTATTGCGCACCTTCTCCCAGTACACCTTTTCTCCGGTTTCGTCTATCTTAATGGTATAGAGCTTCTTGTATTCTTCCACCAGGGCGTCCGTCTCTGCGTCCGTCACCTTCTTGAAGTACTCCATGAGGGAACTCACGGGATAATAGTCCACATGGTAGCCCAGACGCTGCTCAAACTCCACGCGGTCTCCGTCTGTAACGGCTACGTTGTTCATGTTCATACCGAACATGAGGCAGCGGACCTCCTTGGCATCGGCCTTGGCGGCGGCTACGCGGGCCCAAACGGCAATCTGCTTCTGGGCGGCCGGATCCTTCCAGTAGCCCACCACCACCTTGCGCGGAACACGCATGCGGGTGCAGATGTGACCGTATTCAATGTCTCCGTGGGCACTCTGGTTCAGGTTCATGAAGTCCATGTCAATCTTGTCCCAGGGAATCTCCGCGTTGTACTGGGTGTGGAAATGCAGCAGGGGCTTCTCCAGGGACTGGAGGCCCTTGATCCACATCTTGGCAGGGGAGAAGGTGTGCATCCAGGTAATGACACCCACGCACTTGGGCTCATTGCTGGCGGCCTTCATAACGGCCTCCACTTCCTTGCTGCTGTTGGCAGTACCCTTATATACAATCTTCACGGGAATGTTACCGCTGGCATTAAGCCCGGCCACCATCTCCTTGGAATGTCCGTCTACGGCCACCACGGCGTCTCCGCCGTAAAGCAGCTGTGCACCGGTCACCCACCATAATTCGTAATTTTCAAATGCCATAATCGTATCAGTTTTGTGTTATTTCTTTTTTTGGCCGTAGTAGGCGTTGGGGCCGTGCTTGCGGCTGTAATGCTTTTCAATCAGGTGCTTGTTCATCGAGGGTTGGCTGGATTCGAAGGGGCCCTTGTAGACGGCACTGCAAAGATGGACCGAGGATGCTACGAAGGCCATTTTGGCCACCTGTTCCAGCACCACGGCGTTGTGCACGGCGTTATCGGCGTCCGTTCCCCAGGCGAAGGGCCCGTGGTTCTTGACCAGCACGGCCGGTGTATCGTCCGGATTCATGTCCTTGAAGCGCTCCACGATCACGTTCCCCGTCTCCTTCTCGTACTCGCCGAATACCTCGGCCTTCTTCATATCGCGGGTGCAGGGGATGTCGTCGTGGAAATAATCGGCATGGGTGGTGCCGATATTGGGGATGTCCCGCCCGGCCTGGGCCCATGCGGTGGCAAAGGTGGAATGGGTATGAACCACGCCGCCGATGTTGGGAAACGCCTTATACAGAACCAGATGGGTGGGCGTGTCGGAGGAGGGCCTCAGGTCCCCCTCCACCACGTTTCCGTCCAGGTCCACCACCACCATGTCTGAAGCCTTCATGGTTTCGTAGGATACACCGCTGGGCTTGATCACCACCAGGCCGCTCTTGCGGTCTATGGCGCTCACGTTGCCCCAGGTGAAGATTACAAGACCGTGCTTCACCAGGTCCAGGTTGGCCTTGAATACCTTTTCTTTCAGTTCTTCTAACATATGATCAGATTTCTCGACTTCGCTCGAAATGACAAGGGAAGACTACCAGAAATAGATGTAGAAGGCCACGGTGAAGGCCAGGATAATGACAGTGTGCACAATATCCCAAGTGCCCCAGGAGGCGCGGGTTGCGGCCTTCTGCTCAGGCGTGGCAGTACCGAAGCACAGGCCTTCCACCTGGGAAGCGGCCGGCTTGGGCGTGCACAGGGTGACCACTATGGCCAGCACAACGCAGAAGAGGAACATCCACACGCAGAAGGCGTACACGTTGAGTTCGTTGAAGATGAAGGTGAACACGTTGTGCGCTTCCGGATTGATGATCATGGTAATGAGGCGGGTGAAGCCCAGCACCAGACCCACGATGAGGGTCCACATACCGGCCTTGGGAGAGGTCTTCTTCCAGCAGATACCCAGCAGGAACACGGCGGCGATGGCCGGTGCCAGCAGGCTCTGTACGCTCTGGATGTAATTGTACAGGCTCTTGCCCATGCTCTGGATAACGAAGATCCAAAGGACGCCCAGCACCACAACCACCACGGTGGCGATACGGCCGATGAGCACAAGCTTCTTCTCTTCCGTATCCGGATGCTTGCGCTTGTAGATGTCAATGGTATAGAGCATGGCCGATGAGTTGTACAGGGAGGCCAGGGAGCTCATGAGGGCTGCCAGGATACCGCAGATCACCACACCCTTGAGGCCTACGGGCAGGAGGGTATTCACCAGCATGGGGAAGGCGATGTCCGGGTTGGCCACGGAACCGTCCGGCTGGACCTGCAGGGCAGCTGCCAGGGTACGGCCGATCTCCGAATCCGGAGTTTTGGTGAGGGCGAAGGCAATCATGCCGGGGATGAGGAAGAGGAACACCGGGAGGAGCTTGAGGTATGCGCCGAAGATGGTACCGCGGCGGGCTTCCTTCTGGTCCTTACCGGAAAGAACTCTCTGTACGATGAACTGGTCCGTGCACCAATACCAGAAGCCGATGATGGCGGAGCCGAAGAGGGCGCCGTACCACGGGAATTCCGGATCCTGTCCGCTTCTCATGAGGTCTGTCATGCTGTCTCCCAGGTTGTTCACGGGCTGTTCTCCGCAGATGCGCATCATCTCGTTCCAGCCGCCCAGTTCCTTGAGGCCGATCCACAGGATAACCAGCGAGCCCAGCAGCAGGATGGGCGTCTGCAGCACCGATGTCTTTAGCACGGATTCCATACCGCCGATAACGGTGTAGATGGCGGTGATGATCACCAGGGCCAGGGCTGCCACCCAGAAGTTGATACCCAGGAGGGTGTTGAGGGCCAGACCGCCGGCCAGGACCGTAACGGACACCTTGGTGAGCACGTAGCTGGCCAGGGACAGCCAGGTGAGGATGCCGCGGCTTTCCTTGTTGTAGCGCTTCTCCAGGAATTCCGGCATGGTGTATACCATACTGCGCTCATAGAAAGGAACGAACACCCAGCCCAGGATGAGGATCATCCAGCCCTGGATTTCCCAATGGGCCTGGGCCATACCGGCCGATGCGCCGGTACCGGCGAGGCCGATGAGGTGCTCACTGCCGATGTTGGAGGCAAAAATGGAAGCGCCGATGGCGATCCAGGTGGCCGTGCGGCCGCTCAGGAAATAATCACCGGAAGTTTCCTTCTTCTTCTTGGAGACGTCCCAGCAGATCCAGATCATTGCCACAAAGAAGAGGGCAATGACAATCCAGTCCCAGGATGCCAGGCTGATGCGGTTGAGGTCCGCTGCAGCAAAGAGGGGGTAAAGGTTTGTGAACATACGTTATTTGATTATTACTTAGGTTTTGCGTGTGGTATATCCTTACAAAGTTAATCAATTAAAACGTTAAAACAATAAAATAATCCTTATCTTTGGAGGTAGAAACCACAGAAAGTTATGAAAAAAATCATCCTCCTTCTAAGCTCCCTGCTGCTGGTATTCCCCCTTGCAGCCTCTCCTGTAAGTGTTTCCGGTCCGGACGGCCGGCTCAGCGTCACGGTAAGTGACCAGGGCGGTGTCCCCACCTATCAGATTACCTACGACGGGGTTACGCTCCTCTCGCCCTCGCCCCTTGGCCTGAAGACCGACATCGGCAATTATATGGAGGGGATGGAACTTACCGCATCGGCCGTCACTCCGGTGGAGGATACGTATTCCGTACCCACCATCAAGGCGTCGGCGGTACATTATGTGGCCAACAAGGGCGTTTTCACCTTCTCCAAGGAGGGAAAGCCTGTGATGGAAATCATCTTCCAGGTGAGCGCCAACGACGTAGCCTTCCGCTACCAGGTGCTGTCCATCAACCGGGACACCAAAGTTTGCCGCGTATGGGAAGAAGCCACCGGATACGTGTTCCCGGAAGGCACCACGGGCTTTCTTAGCAACCAGATGGCCCCCATGTCCGGCTTTGCCCGCACCACCCCCAGCTATGAAACTCCGTACACCGGAGATCTGGCCCTGGGCGCTAACGGAGACGGCCACGGCTACGTTTTCCCGGCCCTTTTCCGCGTGGCCGACAAAGGCTGGGTGCTGGTGAGCGAGACCGGCGTGAACAGCAACTACTGCGGTTCCCGCCTGCTGGGAAAGGCCGATGGAAGCTATGTGATCGGCTATCCCATGGAGGAATCCTACAACGGCAACGGCACTGTGGCTCCGGGCATCACCGTTCCGGGCTTCACTCCCTGGCGCACCCTCACGGTGGGCAGGGACCTCAAGCCCATCGCCGAAACCACCGTCACCTGGGACGTGGTGGAGCCGCTCTATGAGCCCTCCATCGCCTACGAAGGTTCCAAGGGCTCCTGGAGCTGGATCATCAAAGGAGATGCCTCCACTGTTTATCCGGTGCAGTTGCAGTATATTGACTTTACCGCCGCTATGGGCTGGCAGACCGTGCTGGTAGATGCCCTCTGGGACACCCAGATCGGCCGGGAGAATATGGAAAAACTGGCCGCCTACGCCAAGGAAAAGGGCGTCCGGCTCTTTGTCTGGTACAACTCCAACGGCTATTGGAACGACGCTCCGCAGGGCCCCCGCGGCATCATGAACAACCTCATCGCCCGCCGCAAGGAAATGGCCTGGCTGCGGGATCTGGGCGTCAAGGGCATCAAGGTGGACTTCTTCGGCTCCGACAAGCAGGTGACCATGCAGCTTTATGAGGAAATCCTGGCCGATGCCAACGATTTCGGCCTGCAGTGCGTCTTCCACGGCTGCACCTTGCCGCGCGGCTGGGAAAGGATGTATCCCAATTTTGCATCGGCCGAGGCAGTGCTGGCCAGCGAGAACCTGAACTTCTCCCAGCATCGCTGCGACACGGAGGCCCAGCAGGCTTCCATGCACCCCTTCATCCGCAACACCGTGGCAGCCATGGACTTTGGTGGCAGCACGCTCAATAAGGTGTACAATGTGAACAACGACCTGTCCCGCCGCGGGTCCCGTCGCCGCACTTCGGACGTCTTTGCCCTGGCAACGGCCATCCTCTTCCAGAGCCCCGTGCAGCACTTTGCCATGAGCCCGGAGAACCTCACGGACGCTCCTGCCTGGGCCGTGGATTTCATGAAAGACGTTCCCACCCTTTGGGACGAGGTCCGTTTCCTGGACGGCTATCCGGGCAAATACGCCATCCTGGCCCGCCGCTGCGGTAACCGCTGGTACGTGGCCGGCATCAACGCCCAGGAAGAGCCGCTGGAAGTGAAGCTGGATCTGTCCTTCATGGGCTCATCGGCCGTTACGGTCTATGCCGATGACGATGCCCTCCAGGGCTCCTGCAAGCAGCAAAACCTAAAAAAGGACCGCAGCCTCAAAGTCCGCATCCCCTGCAACGGCGGTGTGGTGATAATGTAGCTTATTTCTGCCCCAACGTCCATCAGCGACAGTCTAAGTCACGTTTTGGGCCCAAAACGTGACTTAGATTGTAGATAGATGGGAATCACTGCTGCCAGCCGGCAATATCGGAAGGGGAAAAGTCGTAAGTGAGGGGGCGGCCGTAGACTTTTTCGTAGCAGCGGACCTTGGCCTCATAATCGGCTTGGCAAAGATTGTAGCTATTCTCGCGGTCCGTCTTGGCGGGGTCCGGATACAGCGGATCCAGGATGTGGAGCACCATTTTTACGTCGTGAAAACCCGGGGCCACCGTTGCCGGGAGGTCCTGCAGCTCCGTGAAGAGCGGTACCACCGGCACGCCGAACTGGCTGGCAAAGAGGAAGGCGCCGCGTTTCCCGGGACGGGGTTTTCGGTAATTGAACCACATTTCCTGCTCCGGATAGATGAGGATAAATCGGCCCTCATCAAGCGTTTCCTGCATCTGTTCCCGGAAGGCGCCGCTCATGTAGGAGGGTTCCGGAATTATGGGAATCACGTCAATGTTCCGGAGCACAAAGCCGTTCAGCCCCGGCATCACGAAGTTGGTTCCCTGACTCACGGCCCAAAGCCTGCCTCGGCCTGCCTGTTTGGTCATCACGCGGATTACGCCGTTGTCAAAGGGGTTGAAATGGTTGGCCGTGAGGAAGGCCGGGCCTTTGAGCGCCTCCAGCTTCTCCATGCCCACAATCTCGTTCACTCCGTTGGAGTAGCGGCGGATCCAGCTGTCCACGATAGCGCGCGCCGCCAGGTTCTTGCATTTAAAAGCCAGGGTATGCCGCTTTTGGACATACCCCAGGATGTTTTCTTTGAGGGCCGATGGATCCCACTCCGGGTCATAAGGCTCGGTCTTGTCGTTGAATCGGCCTTCGGCGGCTGCCTGTTGGATGTTCCGGATGGCCTCCTCGCGTCCGGGCGTCACTAGGAGCATAGGCGCAGCTCTTTCCGGCTGGAGATAAGGGACTTGAAAGAAACCGGAGCTGCAGTGAGCTCCACGGCCATCTTGATGAGGCCGTCAATGCCCTTCTTATAGCGCTCTACGGCTTCCGAATCTTCCAGAAAAGCCATCTGCCGACGGCGGATGGTGGCATAATAGCCGCTCCGGCGGGCGTATTTCCAGAACACGTCGTCGTAAGGGACAGATTCGTTGAGCCAGGGTTTGGCGCTGAGGTTGAAATGGATGATCTGCGGGTCCTCCAGGAAGGAAATGCGTTCGGAGGGCATAGCGTCCCAGGTGGGATCCAGATAATGGATGGAATCCCAGCACAGGACGTTCAGGTAATCCTGGTCCGGGGCTACGGTCTCCAGGCCGTATTTGCCCAGCCAGTCCAGGAATCGGCCGGCCAGATCCACTTCCCGCAGGCGGCGCATATTAAGGAGCAGGACGCCGGAGTTCACATAGTTCCGGTGATCCACGCCCACATATTCATCAATATAACGCATGAACGGGGCAATGTGCTGGATGGAGTAGTCGGCGCAAGCGCCCACCAGGTTGTTTCCCAGCGGCTCCTCCCACAGGCGGGAGATGTCTCCGGGCACCACTATGTCAGAATCCAGGTAAATGGCCTTGTCGTACTGCGGGAACAGGGCCGGAATGAAAAGGCGGAAGTAGATGGTGAGGGAAGAGAAGGCGCCAAAACGGTGGCTGCTAAGCTTTCCCCCGGCATCCAGGGTGCTAAGTTTACCGCTAAGGGAAACAAAGCGGATCTGGAAGTTCTCACTGTCGAAGACGCTCAGTTTCCGCCGGTTTTCGGCCGAAATGTCGTCGTTCAGGATATGGATACGATAGGTATAACGCGGCGAGGCGTTCTCCTTGATGGAATTCAAAGCTACGGCCAGGAAAGGTGCATAAGCGTCGTTGACCGAAAAGAAAATAGGAATCGTTTGCATGGTTTCTTGTTTTTCTCAATGCAAAGTTACCAAGGACCGTCCACCCGGGAAAAGAAATGTCATTGGGACGAGTGAAAAGTGATAAAAAGGCCGATTTTAGGGATAAAAGTGCAATTTTTGGGACGAATGAAAAATAATGTGTATATTTGTCACATTAAATCCGTGACCGATGAAAACCATCTCCCGCAGCTTCTACAGCATGCCGGTTAACTGCCTTTTCTTTGTGGTGGTTCCCCTTTTCTATTTCCTTTTCGTGCTGGCGTATGATCCGTTTGACATTTCGGAGTTCCTGGCAGTGGGTAAAGAAAAGTTTACGCTTAACCTAATTCTCACCACACTTATACTGCTGGGTGTGCTGACGATCTCCCGCATGCTGCTGTTCATTCTTAGGCGTATCATAGATCTCAACTGGTCGCTCTACATAGTCTGGTGCGTAGGAGAAGTGGTGTTTGCGGGCCTCATGTTCTCCATCCTGCTGGGTATCGGCTGGGCTGGCGTACATCCGTACCTTTGGGTAATGACCCGCTGCATCCTCATGCTGGCGGGTATCCTGGTGTTCCCGTATGCCATCATTTCCATGGCCGTCCAGCTATACATCCTTAACAAACGGGCCAAGGGACCCGTGGTGGACGAAAAGACCCTCATCCGCTTCCACGACGAGCAGAAACGCCTTAAACTCATTGTGTCATCGGAAGCCGTGCTGTACATTGAAGCGGAAGAAAACTACGTACACATTGTACACCTGGACAACGGTCGGGTAAGGGACTTCCCCCTCCGCTCCTCCATGCGCGCGCTGGAGGAAATGCTTTCCCGTCACGGCCTTATACGCTGCCACCGTTCCTACTTTATCAACGCCGCCCACGTGGATCTGGTGCGAAAGGACGCCAACGGCTTCGCCCTGGCCCAGCTGGACCACGACGGCCTCAAACCCATCCCCGTCTCCAAACGCTACTACGAGTCCGTTACCGCTTTGCTATAAAAAACACCATTATATGAAATCAAGACTTCTGGCTGCTCTTGCGCTGGCGCTTTTGGCTGTTTCCTGTACCGGGAAGCTTCCGGTTATGTCTTTCAATGTCCGTTACGGTACCGCCCAGGACGGTGACAACGTGTGGCCCAACCGCCGGGACGCCGCCTGTGCCATGATCCGGGACCAGCATCCGGCCGTGTTTGGTGTGCAGGAGGCGCTGGATTTCCAGCTGGAATACTTCAAGGAGAACTGCCCTGGCTATGAGTATGTGGGGGTGGGCCGGGAAGACGGTGTGAGCGAAGGAGAGCACATGGCCGTCTTCTATGATACGGAACGGATAGAGCTGCTGGAATGGGGAACCTACTGGCTTTCGGACACGCCGGAGATCCCTTCCATAGGCTGGGATGCGGCCTGCCGCCGGACAGCCACCTGGACCCTCCTCAGGGACAAGGCCGCCAAGCGTAAGTTCTATTTTGTGAATACCCACCTGGACCATGTGGGGAAGGAAGCCAGAAGGAGAGGCCTGCTGCTCATTGTGGAGCGCATCAAGGCCATGAATCCGGCTCACTGGCCGATGGTCCTCACCGGAGACATGAACGTGTATCCGGTGGACCCTTGCCTCAAGGAGCTCCGGGAACTTATGGAAGACGCCCGGGAGACGGCTCCGGAGACGGACAACGACCTCACCTGGCACGACTGGGGCAAGGTTTCCGGCACCCCGCCCATCGACTATGTGTTCTATTCCGGCTTCCGGGGCTGCACAAAGTTTGAAGTAATCCGCCAGCCTTACGAAGGCGCCCCTTACGTCTCCGACCATTATCCCGTAAAAGCCACGCTCCGCTACTAAAAGCCATTATTTTTCAATCGAATGTTCAATCGGTGGTCCGGATGTTCCGGGCCGCCGATTTCTTTGCAGGCCTTTCACCAACTATCGGAAAAAATGACTATATTTGAAAACTTAATACCGATAAGCAATAATTCATATAAACTAATAAACAAACACAAAATGTCTAAAACCAACAAAAGTGTAAACCTGGTTGCCGTCATCACGATGTGCTTCATCTTTGCCATGATCTCCTTCGTGACCAACATGGCGGCTCCCTTCGGCGTCATTTGGGGCAACCAGTACGAATGGTCCAAGATGGCCGGTAACCTCATGAACTTCGCCGCATACCTGTTCATGGGTATCCCTGCCGGCAAGATGCTCATCAAGGTGGGTTACAAGAAAACCACCCTCATCGCCCTTGCAACGGGCTTCGTGGGTATTGTAATCCAGTGGCTCTCCAGCCGTTCCTTCCTGGGCGGCAGCGCCATCTATGTGTATCTGCTGGGCGCATTCGTGTGCGGCTTCTGCGTGTGCATGCTCAACACCGTGGTGAACCCCATGCTCAACATCCTGGGCGGCGGCGGCAACCGCGGCAACCAGTTCATCCAGATCGGCGGCACCCTCAATTCCCTCACCGGAACCCTCACCCCGCTGCTGGTGGGCGTGCTGGTGGGCACCGTTACTTCCTCCACCTCCATGTCGGACGTGGCTCCGTTGCTGTTCATCGCCATGGGCGTGTTTGCCGTGGCTTTCATCATCATTTCCTTCCTCACCATCCCGGAACCCGCCCAGGAGCGCAATGCCAAGGTCTATGAGCACAGCGCCTGGAACTTCCGCCACTTCGTGATGGGTGCCGTGGCCATCTTCTTCTATGTGGGTATCGAAATCGGCATTCCCTCCCAGGTGAACTTCTATCTGGCCGATGCCTCCGAGCGGGGCGCCGGCATCCTCACCAACGGTGCGGCCATCGGCGGTGCCATCGCTGCCGTTTACTGGCTGCTTATGATGATCGGCCGCTTCTCCAGCACCCTCATTTCCAGCAAGGTGAGCACCCGCACCCAGATGACGGTGGTAAGCGCCGTGGCCATCGTGCTGGTACTCGTGGCCATCTTCGTGCCCAAGTCCGTAACCGTGAATATGCCCGGTTACAGCGCGGCCGACGGTTTCGCCATGTTCCGCGTACCGCTCAGCTGCCTGCTGCTGGTGCTGTGCGGCCTGTGCACTTCCGTTATGTGGGGCGCCATCTTCAACCTGGCCGTGGAAGGCCTGGGCAAGTACACGGAGGCCGCTTCCGGCATCTTCATGATGCTGGTGGTGGGCGGCGGCATCATGCCGTTCATCCAGGAATTCATCGCCAAGGCCGCCGGCTATATGAACAGCTACTGGCTGGTGGTGGCCATGCTGGCCTACTTGCTCTTCTACGCCGTCATCGGCTCCAAGAACGTGAACAAAGACATCCCTGTAGATTAATCAGATAAATATGGCACAAGATTTAGTTATTGGTATAGATGTAGGTGGCCAGACCACTAAGTGTGGCGTTGTGGACGCCCGTGGTACCGTTGTGGCACAGACCGTTATCCGTACGGATACTTATGAGGAAGTAGAACCTTTCATTGCGGAACTGGCAGAAGCCCTTAACCGCATTGTGGCAGAGGCCAAGGCCGAAGGCTGCATCCGCGGTATCGGCGTTGGTGCGCCCAACGGAAACTATTACACCGGCACCATCGAGAGCGCTCCCAACCTCAAGTGGGGCCGCCACAAGGTGGAATTCGCCAAGCTCCTGAGCGAGCAGATGAACGGAATCCCCGTTTCCCTCACCAATGACGCCAACGCCGCCGCGGTGGGAGAGATGACCTACGGCGCCGCCCGTGGTATGAAGAACTTCATCATGATCACCCTGGGCACCGGCGTGGGTTCCGGCATCGTGATCGACGGAAAGGTGGTGTACGGCCACGACGGCTTTGCCGGAGAACTGGGCCACACCTGCGCCGTGCGGCACAACGGCCGCGCCTGCAACTGCGGAAAGAACGGCTGCCTGGAGGCATACTGCTCCGCCATGGGCGTTGCCCGTACCGCGCGCGAATGGCTGGAAATGACGGACGAACCGTCCCTGCTGCGCAGCCTGGACAAGATTTCCTCCAAGGACGTGTACGAAGCAGCCAAGGAAGGAGACAAGCTGGCCGTCAAGATCTTCGATTACACAGGACGCATCCTGGGCGAGAAGCTGGCCGATTTCATCGAGTTCTCCGCTCCGGAAGCCATCGTGCTCTTCGGCGGCCTGGCCCGTGCCAAGGAATTCCTCACGGAGCCCATCCAGAAGGCCATGGACGAAAATGTCCTGGCCCTGTGGCGCGGCAAGGTGAAGCTGGTGTATTCCCAGCTCAAGGAGTCCGATGCTGCCATCCTGGGCGCTTCCGCCCTGGCCTGGGAGCTGTAAACGCCTGATTTTTAATTTCTTAACAGAATACCCTGCTGCACTTTTACAGCAGGGTATTTTTATAAGTACTTATCGGTCAGCGTTTTATTGAAAACCATAACTGTTTTTTCGCAATTTCGCGAAATTATTGTTAAATTTGCAAGTTATATCAGATAGATTATTAATATTATTTATAAACCTGTCCTTTTATGAACGAAATCAAGAAAAGGGTCTATCGCTTTGGCGGAAAGCACGCCGAGGGCGATGGCAAGATGAGAGAACTGCTGGGTGGCAAGGGCGCCAACCTGGCGGAGATGAACCTTCTGGGCATGCCTGTGCCTGCCGGTTTCACCATTACCACGGAATGCTGCACAGAGTATTACCGGCTCGGTGGCGGATATACTCCGGAACTCCGGGCAGAGGTAGCATCGGCCCTGGAAGCCACGGAAAAGATCATGGGCAAGAAGTTCGGCGATGAGAACGATCCGCTCCTGGTGAGCTGCCGTTCCGGCGCCCGCAGCTCCATGCCCGGCATGATGGACACCATCCTTAACATCGGCCTGTGCTCCAAGACCATCCCCGGCCTCATCAAGAAGACCGGCAATCCCCGTTTCGTATACGATGCATACCGCCGCCTCATCATGATGTACTCTGATGTGGTGATGGAGAAGGCCGAAGGCATTGAACCGGCCGATGGCCAGGGCATCCGCCAGCAGCTGGACCGCATGATGGAAGAGGTGAAGAAGGCCAACGGTTACAAGAGCGATACGGAACTCACCGCAGAGCAGCTGAAGGACCTCGCTGAGGCCTTCAAGGTGCGCATCAAGGAGGTTCTGGGCGTTGAATTCCCGGACGATGCAAAGGCCCAGCTCTGGGGCTCCATCGGCGGCGTGTTCAAGAGCTGGAACGGCAAACGCGCCATCCGCTACCGCCAGATCGAGCATATTCCGGACGACTGGGGCACTGCCGTCAACGTGCAGTCCATGGTGTTCGGCAACATGGGAGACACCTCCGCCACCGGCGTGGCTTTCTCCCGCAACCCCGCCAACGGCGACAACAAGTTCTATGGCGAATGGCTCATCAATGCCCAGGGTGAAGACGTGGTGGCCGGTATCCGTACCCCCAACCCCCTGAACGAGGCAACCAAGAGCGAGAAGAATAAGAACCTGGCTTCCCTGGAAACCGCCATGCCGGAGGTTTACAAGGAGCTGGACGATATCCGCAAGCGCCTGGAAGACCACTTCAAGGATATGCAGGACATCGAATTCACCATCCAGGAAGGCAAGCTGTGGATGCTGCAGTGCCGTATCGGCAAGCGCACCGGCCTGGCCGCCCTGCAGATGGCCGTCGATATGGTCGAAGAAGGCCTCATCGACGAGAAGACCGCCGTCATGCGCGTAGCCCCCGCCCAGCTGGACGAGGTGCTCCACCCCATCCTGGACCCCGCTTCTGAAAAGAAGGCCGCCGTCCTGGCACAGGGTCTGCCCGCTTCCCCGGGTGGCGCCGTTGGCCAGATCGTCTTCACCTCTGAGGACGCCATCGCCTACAAGAACGCCGGCAAGAAGTGCATCCTGGTCCGCGAGGAAACCTCTCCCGAAGACATCGACGGCATGCACGCCTCCGTGGGTATCCTCACCGAGCGCGGCGGCATGACCTCCCACGCGGCCCTCGTGGCCCGCGGCTGGGGCAAGTGCTGCATCGTGGGCTGCGACGCCCTCAAGATCAACTTCAAGGACAAGACCGTCTCCTTCGAAGGCATCAACAAGACCTTCAAGGAAGGCGACTTCCTGAGCCTGAACGGCGCCAAGGGTCTCGTTTACGGCAGCGCCATCGACACGATGGACGCCTCCGAGAACCCGCTCTTCGCCCGCTTCATGGCCATGTGCGACAAGTACCGCAAGCTCGGTGTCCGCACCAACGCCGATACGCCGGAGGATGCCGCCCGCGCCCTCAAGTTCGGTGCCCAGGGCATCGGCCTGTTCCGTATCGAGCACATGTTCTACGGCCGCAACAGCGAACTGCCGCTGTCCAAGCTCCGCAAGATGATCCTCTGCGACACGGATGCAGAGCGCAAGCAGGCTCTCAGTGAACTGGAGCCCTTCATGAAGGCCGCCGTCAAGGAGACCCTCCGCGTCATGGACGGCAAGCCCGTTGTGTTCCGTCTTCTGGATCCGCCGCTGCACGAATTCGTTCCGCAGGGTGAGGATAAGAAGAAGGAACTGGCCAAGGATCTGGGCATTTCCGTGAAGGAAGTGGAGAAGAGAGGTGCCGCCCTGCACGAGGTGAACCCCATGATGGGACACCGCGGCGTACGTCTGCACGTGAGCTTCCCGCTCATCGCCGAAACCCAGTACCGCGCCATCTTCACCGCCACCGCCGAACTCCAGAAGGAAGGCCTGCACCCGCACCCGGAGATCATGATCCCGGTCACCATCTCCGCCCGTGAGCTCAGCTTCCAGAAGGCCATCTGCGAGAAGATCAAGGCCGAGGTCCAGGCCACCGTGGGCACCCTCCTCAGCTACCAGTTCGGTACGATGATCGAGATCCCGCGCGCCGCCCTGACCGCCGACCGCATGGCCCGCGAAGCCCAGTTCTTCAGCTTCGGTACCAACGACCTCACCCAGATGACCTTCGGCTTCAGCCGTGACGATATCGGTACCTTCATGGGTGACTACCTGGGTAACAAGATCCTGGATTCCGACCCGTTCCAGACCATCGATGTCAAGGCCGTCGGCCAGCTGGTCCAGATGGGTGTAGAGCGTGGCCGCAGCAAGCGTCCCGGTCTGCAGTGCGGTATCTGCGGTGAACACGGTGGAGATCCCAAGTCCATCGAGTTCTTCAACACCATCGGCATCGACTATGTGTCCTGCAGCCCGTTCCGCGTGCCCATCGCCCGCCTCGCCGCTGCCCAGGCCC
>CAMHKD010000013.1:0-49209 GCA_946185645.1 uncultured Bacteroidales bacterium | reverse complement strand
GCGAGCACATCGACTTCAAGTCCGGTGAGTACATCCAGATCGACATCCCCGAGTATGAGGCCGATTTCTCCGATATGGGCGTGGCCGATATCTACAAGGGCGACTGGGACAAGTACGGCATCACCGCTCTCAAGTTCAAGAACACCGTGCCCACCATCCGTGCATACTCCATGGCCAGCTATCCGGCCGAAAAGGACCTCATCAAGCTCAACGTGCGTATCGCAACCCCTCCGTTCGACCGCACCCAGCCCAAGGGCGTCTTCAAGTTCGTCCCCGGCGTTCCTCCGGGAATCGCCTCCACTTATGTGTTCTCCCGCAAGCCGGGTGACAAGGTGTGGATCAGCGGCCCTTACGGAGAGTTCCTCCTCCCGAAGGATGATCCGGACAGCCAGGAATATGTATTTGTGGGCGGCGGCGCCGGCATGGCTCCCCTCCGCAGCCACATCATGCACCTGTTCAAGACGCTCAAGACCAAGAAGCAGGTTCACTTCTTCTATGGCGCCCGCGCCCTGGTGGAAGCCTTCTACCTGGAAGACTTTGCCGAGATTGAGAAGGAGTTCCCCAACTTCCACTTCCATCTGGCCCTGGACCGTCCGGACCCGGCAGCCGATGCTGCAGGCGTGAAATACACTCCGGGCTTCGTTCACAACGTGATGAACGAAACCTACCTCAAGGACCACGAGGCCCCCGAGGACATCAAGTATTTCATGTGCGGTCCGCCTATGATGACAAAGTGCGTGTGCGACCTCCTGGACAGCCTGGGCGTTGCACCGGAGAGCATCCTCTTCGACAACTTCGGCGGTTAATCCCCCGGAGTATCACACAAAAAAACCTGACTCGTTTGAGCCAGGTTTTTTTATTAGTCATTGCTGTAACCCAGGAGCATGATCCTCACGCAGTCCGCCACATGCTTGGCGCTGTCCGTGGCTTTCTCAAAAAGCTCTGCCAGGTTCTTGTACTTGGTCATTTCCCGCAGATCCTCCTCTTTAGTGAAAATATAGCCGATGTAGCCTTCGTAGGCCTCATCGGCCTCATGCTCCAGTTCTGTGATACGGTCACACAGGAGGGTGATTTCCTGGGCGTTGCGGCGTACGTTACCCAGCAGCGGGAGAAGCTTCTGGAGGGACTTTGCTTCGGCAAGGATCAATTGGGCCAGGTCCTTGAGCTGATTGTCTATCTTACGGGGATCGTAGATATTCACGGCATTGGAGGCATCCTTGACTACGTCCAGGCAGTCGTCCATGGACATGGCCACCGTAATGAAATTGGCGCGGGTGCTGGGCTTCATGGGACGCCCCATGATCTGCTCCCGGAATTCCGTGAGGAGGGCATCTCCCTGATGCTCCAGCGCACGGATCTCTTTATGTGACTGACGCCACTGGGCCGGATCCAGGCTTTCCAGCATCCGGCAAAGGATTTCCGAACTCTGGGACAGGAATGCCGCCTGCTGGGCAAAGATGGGCATCAAGTCTGTCTTACGGCTGAAAAGATGCTGAAATGAACTAAAACTATTCATAAGAAAAAATTCTGTTTCAACCAATTAATCTTAAAAAACGTATAAATCTTCGTAAAAAACAGTTACAACTGCAATTTGTTTTTTACGATTGCAGGGGAATCCCATTTGCCTTTCCTAGCTTTGCCACAGGACAAACCCTTGCAAACGTATGGACAGACGCAGTAAAACAGGCCGGATTTCTTTCTTCGCATACCTCTTCTACACGCATATCGCGAGCCGCGCATCTGTGGCGATACTGGCTGCCATTCTGCAGCTTCCGGCCTTTTTTTCTTCCTGCACGCAGGAGGAAAACACCACCTCTGTACACACGAAAGCGCAAATATATATACAATGGAGCGAAATTCCAACCCCGGATGCCCTGGATTTGTTCTTTTTCTTCACGGTAGAACCCATGCGGCTGGACGCCTATCAGCAGGTAACAGGACTGGACAGGGAAATGTTTACCTACGCCCTCTCCGGTAACGGTCCCCGCCGCCTGGTGGCCCTTTCCGGAGTTGCCGGGGACATTTACACCTGGGCCGATATCCAGACCTACGGGAGCCTGGAAAAGCTGCGCTTCTCCCTGGAGGAAGAAGACCCTGAGAGGCCTCATCTGGTGGGAGAAACCCTCCTGGAAGAGGCCCAGTCCCGCCAAACCCGTCTTACGCTCCTTCCCATGCTGTGTGCCATCCGGATCCGGTCCGTAGCCGCCGACTTCAGCGGGCATCCCTATGCCGGCATTCCTTTCATCAACAACAAGCTCTTTCTTCTTAATGCCGGCATGGAATACATGCCCCTGGACAAGGAAGCCGACGGACCGGTATCCTGGATTAACCTGGGTAGTCTGGACAGCCTGGCGGTAGAGAACCTCCCCCACCCGGAAATGCTGCTGCAGGAAGGCTGCGGAGAGGTGGGGACCCGCCGCGTCTACCCCGACAATCTCTTTTACTGTTATGCCAACCCGGCCACGGAGGACCAGCCCGGCCGTCCCCAGACCAGGATGGTACTGGAAGGGAACATCGGCCCGGTAACTTGCTACTATCCCATCAATCTCCCGGGGATGGAGCCCGGAAGATGCTATCAGCTGGACCTGACGCTCACGCGGATGGGCTCTCCGGACCCGGATATCCCCTGTGAAAGCGGAACCGTGATTGTGGAGGCCGAAACCGTTCCCTGGGAACGTTGGGACCCGGAGACCTTACTGTTTTAAGCCATGAAAGCGCGTTTAATCCTTCTTGCCGGACTCCTGCTGGCCGCCTGCCAGCGGGAAACCCATCCCCAGGCCATCCCGGCCCGGATCATACTGGACCCGGGCATTCCGCTCACCCGGGCAACCGACCCGGACGAGCAGCTGATATCCGATTACAATCTTCTCATCTTCAATGCCTTTGGCGTACTGGAGGAAAAGGTGTATATCCCGCGCCGGAAGATGGTCTTTTCCGGAGGAAAGCTGGTTCATGAGACCACCCTGCTGCTGGATGTCCCCTATTCCATCTATGCCGTGGCCAACCTGGGCTACGAGCTGCCCTGCAGGACCCTGGAAGAAGTCCGGAGCTACCGCTACCATCTGGCCTATCCGGACGAATACAGCCGGGGCATTCCCATGGCAGGAAAGCTGGAAGAGGAGGCCGTAGGGCATTCCGGCACCCTCACCCTGCCGCTGGAGCGCCTCATGGCCCGGGTGAACCTCTCTATCGACCGAAGCGCCCTGGATGCCGATGTCTCCTTCAAAGTGGAGGAAGTGGTGGTGGGCGGCTGCCCTTCATCGGCCCTGCTGTTTGGAAGGAGCCGGGTGGACGGACTCCCGCAAACCTTTACCACCGGCTTCACCAAGGCGGGCTACCAGGCCGATGCCCTGAACCGGGACGTTTCGCCCGGACTGAGCGGAACGGTGGGCCTGTACCTGCTGGAAAACTGCCAGGGAGACCTGCTGGAGAACGTTTTAACCCCTCAGGGAAGGGTTTTTACGGAAGGCCGATACAGGGACATCTGCTCATACATTGAAATCCGGGCCAGTTACCATTCTCCCCGCTGGACCAGCCTGGCCGGCAACCATCTCATTTACCGTTTCTACCTGGGAGAAAGCCTTAACAACTTTGACGTGCGCCGAAATACACTTTATTCCATTACGGTAAAGCCCCAGGGCGACGGCCTCTCGGAAGACAGCTGGCGGGTGGACAAGAGCGGCCTCACGGCCACCAAGGCCAGCTTCAGCCTGCATCCGGCCGCCTACAACGAATGTTCCTCCGGGGAGGATTTCCACATCTGGTGCGACGTAGTGCCCCCGGACACGCCCTTTTACATGGAGCCGCTTGCCCATGACGACGATCCGGAAGTGGCCAAACTATACAGCTATACGGTGGATCAGGACGGACACGGGCTCACCATCCATACCTGGAAAGGCGGAACGGCGGTAATCTACTTCAAGGCGGGGCCTCCCGTGAACCGGGACACCCTGGCCATGCTGGTCATTGACCCTTAAAGAAAAAGCTTGAGGAGAAGCTGCCGGAAAAGACCGATCCTCTGCCCCGGCATCAGCGGAAGCATCCGGGCCTTTTCCTTAAGGCCGGGATACTCCCGGAAAAGGCTCCGCTCCAGGGAAAAAGCCGTCCATGCCGCCCGCAGAAGCAATTCATTTTCAACCAGTTTGGTGGGAGCATCGGCCTTTCCTTCAAAGGCCAGGTAAAAGTCCATCATGTTGCGGGCGCTGAGGGTTCTGCGCGTGGTTTTGGAAGCCCGGGTAGACGCTCCGGAGACCGTGCGGTCGTAATGGTAAAGGCCTTCTTTCAGGTTCACAATCTTCCGGGCCTTCTGCAGAGCCTGAGTGGAAACCACAATGTCCTCGTGCATGGAATAACGCGGAGTAAAGATGCCCGTGAGCGTATTGCGGCGGAAGAATTTGGTGCAAAGGTAGCCATAGGCCCTGTACGTATAAAGCCGCTTTACAAAGAGCAGAGGATCCTCCACGGAACTGTCTTTCTCCAGATCCAGTTTGCTGCGGGAACCATACTCCTTCCAGAAGCCGAAACAGACAATGTCGGCCTCCCCCGCCGCCTCCACCAGCTTTTCCACAGCGTAGGGCTCTATCCAGTCGTCCGAATCCACAAACATGAGGAACTCCCCATGGGAGGCGGCAATCCCGTCCCGGCGGGCGTAGGACTGGCCCTCGTTGGCTTTCCGGATGATTGTAACGGCAGCTTTGCGCTCCGGATATCGGCCCATGACCTCCTCCAGCACTTCCACCGAACGGTCCGGAGAACCGTCGTCTATAAAGATGAATTCAATGTCCTTGTAGGTCTGGGCAAAAAGGCTCTCCGCACACCTTTGGATGTACTTTTCTACGCCGTAGAAGGGCACTATGACGGAGACCAGGGGCATTAGAGGATGTCTCTGAAACGGTCCGGAATACGTACGACGATACGGAGACCGAACATGGCCGGCTTATTCCAGGCATAAGGCGGGCGCACCATACGCTGACAGATGCGTGCGAAACGGGTCCAGCGCTCAAATTTGCGGGCCTTCAGGTCCGTTACCAGGCGGATGGTACGGGAGCGCTTTTTCATGTGTTTTCCCCAGCCCTGGGCTATGCGGTCCTTATCCTGGAAACGCTCTTCCAGACGCTTCTGGTCAAAATACCCGAAATGCAGCAGATACAAGTCCTTGCCGATATGGAAATTACGGCCCTTGATCCGATGGAAGCCGCTGCCCCATGTAAGCGGCTCACTCAGGATGGAAGGCTTGGTATAGCGCGTTCCAATCTGCGCATAATGGCGCTGCTGCAGGAAAGGCAGGCTTTCCGTTACGTCCGCTTCCTCCCCCAGCTTCTGGCCGAAATCCAGGCCCAGGGCCGACAGGGAGCCCTTGATATTTGCCTCCGACAGGTATTCCACCAGGGTTTTACCTCGTTTGGGATCCACCACGATGAACTCATCGGCATCTACGCCAATCACTATATCGTAGCCGCCGGAGAGGAGTTCCGCCGCCTTCCAGGAAAGGAACTGAAGGCGGCCTTTTTCGGCCGATACCACCTTCTTCCCAATCTTGGGAACCTTGAGGGCCGTGGTTCCCTGGCAGAACGGGGCTATCTCCTGGTCCACGCCGTCGAAGTAAATGTACAGGTTCTCTTTGCCCAGTTCACGACCGTAGTACTCCACCCACTTGCGCAGATAGAAGTCGTCGTTCCGGACCATGGTTATGGCAGCAATCTTTTTCATAAATATTTCGCTGTGAATGTTTTACCATTTTTCTTCAAGTCTTCCGGGGTGCCAGCGAAGACCACCTCTCCGCCCCTGTCTCCGGCGTCCGGGCCCAGGTCTATCACCCAGTCGGCATTCCGGATCACATCCAGGTTATGCTCCACCACAATCACCGTATGGCCTTTGGATATTAGCACGTCAAAGGCCTTCAGGAGTTTCTCCACGTCGTAGAAATGCAGGCCCGTGGTGGGCTCGTCAAAGATGAAGAGGATTCTCTCCCTTCCGCCTTCGGCCAGCGAAAGGAAGTAGGCCAGCTTGATGCGCTGGCTCTCACCGCCGGAAAGGGTGCTGGAAGGCTGTCCCAGCTTGATGTAGCCCAGTCCCACGTCCACCAGCGTCTGCAGCTTGGCGGCAATGTCCTTGGCTGCCTGTTCCTTCTGGGTGCCGAAGAAAGCTATAGCCTCATCCACGCTCATGTTCAGGATGTCGTCCACGTTCTTCCCCTTGTAGCGCACCTCCAGGATGTCCGGCTTGAAACGCTTTCCGCCGCAGGATTCGCATACCATGGTTACATCGGCCATGAACTGCATGCCGATCTTCACGAATCCGTCGCCCTGGCATTCCGGGCATCGGCCTCCTTCCTGGTTGAAGGAGAAATAACTGGGTGTGAAGCCGTTGATACGGGCAAATGGCTCTTCGCTCAGGAGCTTCCGGATGTCGTCATATATCTTTAGATAAGTGACGGCGTTGGAGCGGGAACTCTTGCCGATGGGATTCTGGTCCACGTATTCCACCCGCGTGATGCGGGAAAGGTCTCCCGAGAGGCCTCGGAAAGTGCCGGGAAGGTCCCCCGTCTCATTGATGCGCCGGTGCAGGGCCGGATACAGGATGTCTCCCACCAGGGAGCTCTTGCCGCTGCCGGAAACGCCGCTCACAACCGTAAATGCGTTAAGGGGGAAGCGGACGTCAATGTCCTTGAGATTGTTCTGCATGGCGCCCTCAACGGTAATGCTGTACTGCCAGGGGCGTTTTTCCCGCACGTATGGCTTACGAAGGCCTTTGAGATACTGCAGCGTAAGCGAACGCTCCGTCTCTTCCGGCTTTTCGTCCCCCGGAAGGCCCTGGAACACCACCTCTCCCCCGTTTACGCCCGCCTTGGGGCCCAGGTCTATGAGGCAGTCGGCCGCATGGATTATCTCCGGATCGTGCTCCACCACAACAACGGTGTTGCCGATATCCCTCAGGCGCTTAAGCACGGCAATGAGCCGGTCCGTATCCCGGGGATGCAGGCCGATGGAAGGTTCGTCCAGGATGTACAGGGAGCCCACCAGGGAGCTTCCAAGGGCCGTTACCAGGTTTACCCGCTGGCTCTCACCACCGGACAAGGTATTCATGGTGCGGGAAAGCGTAAGATAGCCAAGACCCACGTCCTGGATGCACTGCAGGCGGTATTGGATTTCCTCGATGGCTTTCCCGGCAATGGCCTGTTCGTGTTCCGTGAGACGGGCCGATTCTATCCATTTGAGCAGGCTGTCCACGGTCATGGAAAGCAGGTCGTGGATGGTTTTGCCGCAGATTTTCACGTAGAGAGCCTCTTTCCGGAGCCGGCTGCCGCCACAGGAGTGGCAGGTGGTGCGGCCGGAATATCGGCTTAACATGTACTTATACTGAATCTTGTAGCGGTTGCTCTCTACCCACTCGAAGAACTCGTTTATACCGCAGATGGCGTCTTCTTCCGGGAAATGGCTGCGGGACTCCCACAGGACGCGTTTCTGCTCCTCAGTGAGCTTGCAATAGGGCTCAAAGATGGGAAGCTTATACTTCTCAGCATTTTTGATAACCAGATCCTTGAACCAGCCCATCTTCTCTCCCCGCCAGCAGGCGATGGCGCCGTCATAAATGCTCTTGGTCTTGTCCGGTACCACCAAGTCCTCGCTGATGCCAACAATCTTCCCCAGACCGCCGCAAACAGGACAGGCCCCCAGCGGACTGTTGAAGGAGAACAGGTATTCATCCGGCTTCCGGAATACAATACCGTCTTTTTCAAAGCGGGAACAGAAGTGCATGAGATCCCCGGTCGGTGCCGGGGATGACGATTCTTCCGACTTTCCGTCATGCCCGGCGTGACCGGGCATCTCCCACAAGGCCATGTCACCGGCTCCTTTGTCAAAGGCGGCCTGGATGGAGGAATGCAGGCGCATGCGCATATCGGCATCCAGGGTTTCGGAGGTCTTTACGCGGTCCACCAGCAGGTACAGCCCGGAAGGGTATTTGCCGTCCATCTTAAGGACGTCTTCAATCTGGTACATGGTGCCGTCGGAGGGACGGAAAAGCCTGCCGTAGCCCTCTTCCTTGAGGGAGAGCATGAGTTCCACCTTGTCTTCCCGGCTGTCCCAGCGAAGATCGGCCAGTATATACAGCGCGTGCGGCTTGCCGTCGTCTATGGCCGCCAGCACGTCCTGCACCGTGTGCGCCTTTACTTCCTCCCCGCTTACCGGCGAATACGTACGGCCGATGCGGGCGAAGAGAATGCGCAGATAATCATAGATTTCCGTTGTTGTGGCAACGGTGGAGCGGGGGTTCCGGACATTCACCTTCTGCTCTATGGCGATGGCCGGCGGGATGCCGTCTATGGCCTCCACGTCCGGTTTTACCATACGTCCCAGGAACTGCCGGGCATAGGAGGACAGGCTTTCCGCAAAGCGCCGCTGTCCTTCGGCAAAAAGGGTATCGAAAGCCAGCGAGGATTTGCCGCTGCCGGAGATACCCGTGACCACCACCAGGCGGTTCCGCGGAATTTCCACGGAAATGTCCTTGAGGTTGTTCACCTTGGCCCTTCGAATGACGATATTACCTTCTGCCGGCATACGCTACTCCATAACTTTTTCCAGGAACTGGGGCGGGATGTAGGAGGTGGCCACGGCAACTATTCCGTCTATGCCCACCAGCAGGCGCCTGTTCTTCTGTACACGCTTGATATAGCCCTCCGCCCCTTTGAGCGATCCTTCAATAACGCGAACCTTCTCCCCTTGTTTGAAACGGGTGATATCATCGGCCGAGAAAAACCTGAGTCCCCGGTCTCCGGAAGAGGTGACAAGCCGAAACATGGTCATTTGCCTTTCCGGAATAACGGAGAAGCCCTGCCAGTCCGGTGTCCGGTATACGAAGCCTTCCGGCTTGTTAATTTCCACCGGACCTTTGAGCATTTCGCTCACCTGTTTGATTTCGCTTTCTGTGGCCCTGACAAAAATAAGGGACTTTACCATGGGAACCCGTTTGTAGATGACCGGGCCTTCCCGCACCAGACGGCTGTCCGCCCTTCCCCCCTCCGGGATTTGCGCCAGCTTGCGGGCGGCAGAGAGGTGCTCTTCTCCCTTAAGGGGAACCATCTCCACGGCCAGGTACGTTTCCAGCCCCATGCCCGCGAGCCGGTCTTCCATTTCGAAGACCTTGTTAAAGAACACCTTCAGTGCATACCAGTTTAGCTGGACTTCTTCCATAGCAAACCCATTAGAGAGAAACAAAAATACACTTTTTTCCCCATTTTATCAAGCATGGTCGGAAATTGCGCCATTTTGGCATGTTTTTCTGCCAGATTGTCACACTTAACTGACAGATTGTCAATTATTTAACCATAAAAAGGCCTGGCCCCGGATTTGCCTTACCCAATAGCGGACGGCGCTTAAAAAGGCCGCCGAAAAGAAAGTTGAACAAATAAAAATATAGGAGATTAAAACCATGTTACCCGTTAGAAGAAACAACCAGGTCTGGGTTCCGGACATTTTCAATGATTTCTTTGACAACAGCTGGATGGAGCACCCGAAGGCCACCTGCCCGGCCATCAATGTCTTAGAAACACCCGAACAGTATCAGCTGGAGCTTGCCGCTCCCGGCATGACCAAGGCCGATTTCGACATCCATCTGGACGAAGACGGCGATCTGGTGATCAAGATGGAAAAGAAGCAGGAAGAGCAGCACAAGGGCCACTTTGTGCGCCGCGAGTTCTCCTACACCAAATTCCAGCAGACCATGCTGCTCCCGGACGACACCAACCGCGAAGCCATCAACGCCAAGGTAGAGAACGGTGTCCTCACCGTCACCATGCCCAAGGTGAAGAAGGTGGAAGCGGAAAAAGCCCGCAAGCAGATCACAGTCGAGTAAGAGAATCCGCCATAAAGCAAGAAAGGGGTCAAGCGTTTGCTTGACCCCTTTCTGCGGTGCGGACGAGGCTCGAACTCGCGACCCCCGGCGTGACAGGCCGGTATTCTAAACCGACTGAACTACCGCACCAAGTTTTCAGTGAACTTCCCTTTCGGGATTGCAAAGGTAACACCTTTTTTTGAATCTGCAATAGCTTTTTTCAAAAAATTTACTCAAAGATTTCGGCCAATTTGGCTTCCAGGGCTTCGCCGCGGAGACCGCGGGCCACGATGGTGCCTTCCGGGTCGATAAGGAGGTTGTCCGGAATGGAATTCACGCTATAAACTCCTGCGGCCACGCTCTGCCAGTATTTCAGGTCCGAAAGATGGATCCAGGGCATTCCCCAGTCTTTGATGGCCTCCACCCAGTCTTCCTTGTCGCGGTCGAAGGACAGGCCCACTACGTCAAAGCCTTTGTCATGATACTTCTTGTAAGCGGCAACCACGTTGGGCATCTCGGCTTTGCAGGGACCGCACCAGGCAGCCCAGAAGTCCACCAGGACCCACTTGCCCTGACCCACATACTCGCTCAGCTTGTGCAGATTGCCCTCCACATCGGCCTCTTCCAGATCCTCGAATTTCTGGCCGATAAAGGCCTTCTTCTTGGCTTCCGACTCGTCCATCTTGGCGTTGGATTCGTCAAAGCGGCGCTTGAGATCCACAGCATAAGGATGCTTGGTAAAAGGAGCGTCGGAGGACATCAGCTCATTGAATTTCTCGTCACCGGCCAGTGAAGGGACATGCTGGATAAATGCAACGGGAATGAGGTTATCCTTGTTCTCCTCGATGATGCCCATCATCACGTCGGCATACTCCTCAATCTTGGCCTGGTACTCCGTAATAAAATCGGCCTCCTTGGCTTCCTGCTCTTCCTTGGGGAGAGCCAGGAAAGCCTGGATGAACTTTGTATAATCTTCATATGCGTCCGAATTGCGAAGGTCGCATTCGGTGAGTTTGTTATTAAGCTCGGAACCGGATACGGTCTTTGCTACGACATCAATCTGCACGGGCTTGCCGTCATTGAAGAAAAGGTACCACCAGCTTTCACCATCCAGGTTAACAGCCAGGAAGGCATCCTTGGCGGCCTTTCCCTTCATCCGGAAAGAGCCGTCGGCAACAACGGCGCTGTCAATATGGGCCGATGTGAGCTGGTCATTCAGGTATACCACCGTACCGTCTTCCGGAGCGTTGATACCCGTAACATCATATTTGACATCTCCTGAGCACGCAAGTGCAAATGCGGCGGCAACTGCCAGCATTAAGATAGATAACTTTTTCATATTCAATAATTCTAAAATTTATTTCGATTAACTGAAGTTGCAAAGTTACAAGTAAACCCAGTGAAATCAAAATTAATTTTTTTATTATCTTTGGGGCATGAATCATCTGGGAGAAATCATATCCCTTATCGTGGCCCTTTCCTGGACCGTCACCGCCTGGTTTGCCGACAAGGCCAGCCGGAGGGTGGGCGCCATGGTCACCAACGTACTCCGCCTGGTTCTGGCAACGCTTTTCCTGGGCGTTCTGCTGTGGATAACCATCGGCCACCCCTACCCCGTTTATGCCAATAAGGACACTTGGATCTGGTTGGGCCTTTCCGCCCTGGTGGGCTATATCTTCGGCGACTATTGCCTGTTCAACTGCTACGTATACATCGGCCCGCGCTTCGGACAGTTGTTGATGACACTGGCCCCGCCCATGGCCGCCATTGCAGGCTGGCTCATGCTGGGGGAAACCCTTTCCTGGAAATCCATCCTTGCCATGGCTATAACCCTTTGTGGTATTGGCATTTCCATCCTTAGCCGGGATTCCGGCGGAAAGCACTTCAAGCTGGATTTGCCGCTGAAAGGAATCCTGCTGGGAGTGGGTGCCGGCGTGGGACAAGGCGTGGGCTTGGTGCTTAGCAAAATCGGCATGCAGCATTATGCCGATGCCCTCCCCTCCGACGCCCCCGCCCTCATGGAGGGGATGCTACCCTTTGCCTCCACCATGGTGCGCGCCATCATAGGCGGGCTGGGATTCTTCCTGATCCTGTGCCTTCAGAAAGACTTTGGCAAGCTAAAGAGCGCCGTCAAGGACCCTGTGGCCATGAAATATGCCTCCATCATCACGCTCTTCGGGCCGGCCATAGGGGTTTCCCTGTCACTGATGGCGGTACGTTACGCAAATGCCGGCATCGCATCCACTCTCATGGCTTTGACGCCGGTCATCATCCTGGCACCGGAGGTGCTCATCAACAAGAAAAAGATACGCCTCAAGGAGCTTGTCGGCCTTGCCGTGAGCATCACGGGCGTAGCGCTTTTCTTCCTGCTATAGTCCTTTATTTAGCCGCTATGCACTCTATCTCCACCAAGGCGCCCTTGGGGAGCATTTTCACGGCCACGGCGCTGCGGGCGGGGAAAGGTTCCGTAAAGAACTGGGCATAAACCTCGTTCATGGCGGCAAAATCTCCCATATCGGCCAAGAATACCGTGGTCTTTACAACCTTGGAAAGGGTGAGGCCGGCCGCCTCCAGAATGGCCTTTGCGTTGAGGATGGACTGGCGGGTCTGTTCCTTTACACCGCCCTCCGGAAATGCACCGGTAGCGGGGTCTATGGGAAGCTGCCCCGAAAGGAAAACGAGGCCGGCGCCGCTGTCAATGGCCTGACTGTAAGGGCCGATGGCCTCAGGAGCCTTATCTGTACTGATGGGTTTCATGCTATTTCTTTTTGTTTTCCCAATAAAAACCTTAACCTCCTACTCTTCTCCCATACGGGCCTGGACCACATTGATGATATAGTCTCCCGCCTTCTCGCATTCCCCGATAAGGTCGTTGAGGACAGTACCCAGCTCATAACTGTAGAGGTTCTTGTCCAGATTGGCTATATTCCTGTCCTTCAGCTCATTGCGAAGGTTATTAATCTGATGCTCAATATCATAGGATGTACCGATGTTGAACTCTTCCCGATGCCCGCTTAAAGCACGGTTCATCTGGGAGAGGGCTTCATCCACCAGTTCATACATCTGCAGGATACCCACATTGATACTGTCGTCGAACCACACTTTATGCTCCCGCTTGCGGCGCATGATACGGGCCAGGTTGAAGCAGCTGTCCCCCACGGATTCCAGTTCCCCGATCTGCCGCATCATGGAGCGGATCTTCTCCTTGGTGTCGTCCGACAGGTGGGCCGATCCCACATCGCCCAGATACTTGCCTATCTCGTTCTCCATCTGGTCACTCACGTCCTCTCCCTTCTGGATGCGCTCAAAGAGCTTCTCGAAAGGCTGGTCTTCCTGTGTGGCGTAGAGATCCCTCACCAGCGCAAAAAGGCGCTGCATCTTTTCTCCGAATACCACAATCTCCTTCTGCGCCTGCAGGACGGAGATTTCCGGGGTCTTCATGAGACCGCCGCGGATGTATTGCAGACGGAATTCGTCCTCTTCCTCCGACTGCTTGGGCTTGATTATGAAGCAGACCAGTTTCTCAATCTGCGGAATGAGCCAGATGAGGATGGCCGTATTGATTACATTAAAGAAGGTATGGAATGTGGCCAGGGCGAAGGAAAGCTTGGTGGGATCCTGCTCCGTAGCATTGGGATCCAGACCCACCACGCCGCAGACCATTCTCACAAAGGGGAAGAAGAAAATGAGCACCCACACCACACCGAACACATTGAACACCAGGTGCGCCATAGCTGTGCGCCGGGCCTGTGTATTGGCACTCATGGCCGCCAGGTTGGCGGTAACGGTGGTGCCGATGTTCTCACCCATCACCAGCGCAATACCCTGGAAGATAGTGATAGCGCCCGTGGCGCAAAGGACCATGGTAATGGCCATGAGAGCAGCAGAGCTCTGTACAAGGGCCGTAAGGATGGTGCCGATGAGAAGGAACAGTAGTATGGTTCCGTAATTGGTCTTGAAACTGGCGAAGAAGTCCACCACGGCAGGTTTGCTGGCCAGGTCCATCTCCACGCCCGTGGCCTTGAGCATTCCCAGCGCAAAGAGCAGGAAGCTAAGGCCGAAAAGGAAGTCTCCCAGATAACGCTGCTTTCCGGTTTGGATGAGGATGATACCCACCAGGAAAACGGGCCATACCACGTTGGCTATATTGAAGGAGAAGCCCGCCGACATGATCCAGGCGCTCATGGTGGTACCGATATTGGCACCCATGATGATGGAAATGGCCTGTGTGAGGGTGAGCAGGGCTGCATTCACAAAGGACACCGTCATCACGGTGGTTGCGGCCGATGACTGGACCGCCACGGTGACAAGGGCACCGGTTGCCACACCGGAGAAACGGTTGGTGGTCATGGCTCCCAGCAGATGACGGAGCTGGGGACCGGCCATTTTCTGCAGGGCCTCACTCATCACCTTCATGCCATAGATCAGGAGGGCGATGGAACCCAGAAGTTTCAAAATGATTAGCATACGCGAAAGAATATTCTTTCTGCAAATATAATAAAATTTTGCATAGGTTTGACGGAATGTGTATATTCGCAACATGAGTATATTCCGTTTCACATCCCTCCTTTCCCTACTGGGTCTGATTGCCTGCGGGAGCGGCTATAAAGACCTGAATATCAATGATTTTGAAGAGACTATCGCCAACGGTTCCGTGGCCCTGGTAGACGTTCGTACCCCCGAAGAATACGCCGAAGGGCATCTTCCGGGAGCAGCCGTCTGCGACTGGAAGGCAGAAGACTTCCTTTCGCGGATGGAATCGGCCTTCCCCAAGGGGACTCCCCTGGCCCTTTACTGCCGGAGCGGAAGACGCAGCGCAGAAGCTGCCGCCGCCCTCTCCAAAGCCGGATACACCGTATACAACATGCTGGGAGGTTACCTAGCCTGGACGGAAGCCGGCAAGCCCACTACCAAATACGAGGTGGAAACCTTCTTCACCCGGGAAGGCCATCCGGTAGTGATTACCCTCATCAAGCACGGCACCCTGGCCCTTTCCTACAAGGGAAAGACCATCCATGTGGACCCGGTGAGCGGTCTGGGAAAACCTACGGACTATGCCGCAGAGTTCCCCAAGGCCGATGTAATCCTGGTCACCCACGAACACGGGGACCATTTTGACAGGGAGGCCATCGCCGCCCTTAATGAAGAAGGGAAAACCGAGTTCATCACCAACGCCCGCTGCGCAGAAATGCTGGGCTGGGGCAAGGTTATGGCCAACGGAGATGCGGGAAAGATCCTGGAAGAAATTGACATCCAGGCCGTTCCCGCATACAATTATACAGAAGGCCACACACAGTTCCATCCCAAAGGCCGGGACAACGGCTTCGTCCTCACCCTGGACGGCCTGCGTATTTACATTGCCGGAGACACGGAAGACATCCCGGAGATGGCCGCCATCAAAGACATTGACGTGGCTTTCCTCCCCGTAAACCAGCCCTATACCATGACGGTGGACCAGTGCGTCAATGCGGCCAGGACCTTGAATCCCAAGGTGCTGATCCCCTACCACTTCGGTCAGACAGACCTTTCCGCCCTCCCCGGACAGCTACCTGGTATCCAGGTGCTCCTCCGTCAGATGCAATAAGGCTTACTGATTCATAAAAGGAAGATCCTTGGCCTGTTCCATAAGGAATTCGGCCATGGTTTCGTTGCTCTCCGAAGGTCCGTATAGCTCGTCAAACATGAGGCGGATTATGGCTTTTCCGCCACCGCTCTTCATAATATAGGCTATACACACATCCTGAGGTCCCACGGAGGAGGAAACGATATCCAGGTCCGTAAGCCCCATCTGGTGGCAGGCAATCTGATAAGCGCCTTCGGCATTCTCCTTAATCATCCGGGACACATCCCCCAGGGTCTTACACCCCAGGGCCTTGAAGATGGACAGGTACGGCATCAGGGGCACTTCCTGGATTTCGGCCTGGTTCATGGCTGCTATGCGCCGGATAAGCGGGCCGAAAGGATTCAGTCCCAGGTAACTGCGGAAGGTGTCACCGTCCAGCGGGACCTCGTCCAGATTGCCGGAGGCCACTAAGGCTTGCATCCGCCGGCGGTAGTCCGTGAGTTCCGTCCGGATCCGGCTGAACTGCTCGTCCACCAGCTCCAGCATGCCCGCCAGCTGGTTGATATTGCGGATATAGTACCGGGGTATTTCCACCCCGGACTTGTATCCGGTATCGTGGTCCAGCGTGGACCAGGCATGCTGCAGGATGGTTCTCATCTGAACTTCAAAGCGGTATGGCAGGCCGGGCGTGCGGCAGATGTAATGCAGCGAAAGATAGCCGAAACTGTCCAGATCGTGCAGCTTACGCTTGTCCACCGACTCCTCCCAGTCCACCTCGAACAGCCGTTCTATGGCCGATGCCACTTTGTCTACGTCGTCCAGATAAAAGGTAATCACACGCATGCCGAGGATGTCGGTAATATCGGCCAGTGATTTGTATTTGGCGCCCTTCAGTTCCAGTTTCCCGGCCAGGGATTCTTCCGTTTTTACACGGGACTCCACCGCTGCCACCAGAATGCCGGCGTCGGACAGGCATTTGCGCACACGGTTTTCAATATCTTCCCGTTTATCCTGGAAAAGGGACAGATGGTCCCGGTATTCCTGCAGAATGGCTTCTGCGTGTGAATCTAATACGTACATAAGGATGGATTAAGGATTGGCAGGACGGCCCATACGCGGCGGAGCGGGTGCACGCAGGGGTTCACCCATGGCGGAAGCCTCCACATCGGCCTCGTCCAGCTTGAATACCATGAATTCCGGCTTATCGGCGGTATACGGGGTCCACTCGCCACCGTCCGGGCCGTTGGGATCTCCGTATTTGGCGAAATTGGTCCAGTAAGTGAGTTCCTTCTCCGCCAGATCCCAGTCGCCCTTGGTCCAGGGACGCCAGCAATGCTCCAGGGACTTGAACACGAACCAAAGGTCCGAAGAGTGGAAAGCGCCCTGCAGCACATTGGAGCGGCCATCCGTGGGCAGCGGACGGGCGAACTGGTATGCATAGGCCTTGCCGCCCATCTCCTGCCGGTTAAGGCAGAATTCGGCAATCTGGCCGGCCATGTTGCCGGAATCGTTGAGCGTGAAGCCAATCATGTACGGAACCTGCGCCAGAGAGCCGTCAACGCATGCCTCGTCGAAGGATTCCTTGAGCACATAGCCGTCAATATACGGGCTGATGGGCATGGCGGAAAGGATGCTGCGCTTGCCTGTGGCCGATGTATAGAGGGTACCCATGGCATAGATGGTTTCCGTGGAAGCCCTGCGAAGGGCGGCGATATCCTTGAATCCGGCCCAGTCGGCCACTTCCTTCACGGAAGCTTCCGCCTCGGCCAGGGTGGCCTGGGACTGTGCAGGCATCACCGGACCGCCCGGGAACATGGGCTGGGCAGGCTTCCGGGGATCTACCAGACCGCTGCCGCTCATGATCACAGCCTTGTTGAACAGTCCCTTGGTGAGCGGGCTGGCGCTCAGGAACTTGACGCTGCGGGAACCCGCGCTCTGGCCGAAAATCATCACGTTATCCGGATCTCCGCCAAACTGGGCGATGTTTCTCTGCACCCAGCGAAGCACCTCAATCTGGTCCAGCGTGCCCCAGTTGCCGGTGGCATGCTCCGGATCCTCGGCCGAAAGCTCCGGATGCGCAAAGAAGCCGAACGGGCCCACGCGGTAGTTGAACGAAACCAGCACCACGTCCTTTCCGCCCCAGTATTTGCCGTCAAACTCCGGCTCGCTGCCCCAGCCTTCGCGGAGGCCGCCGCCGAAGATCCAAACGGCTACGGGGAGTTTCTTATCCACCTGGCCGGGAGCCTTGGTCCAAACATTAAGATACAGGCAGTCTTCACTGTAAGGAGCCTCTTCCCCGTATCCCCATTCGGTGGTATAGCCGCCGGGATAATGGGCCGCCTGGAACGGCGGATGGCCGAACTGGTCGCATACGCGGACACCTTCCCACGGCACCACGGGCTGCGGAGCCTTCCAACGGTTCTCTCCGATGGGCGGAGCGGCATACGGGATGCCACGATATACATAAACACCCGGAACATCCTCCAGGACCACGCCCTGGATCTGGCCTCCTTCGATGGTGAGGACAGGGTTATTGGGGGCGGACTGGCATGCGGCAAGGGCCAGGGCAAGTACGCTTAATAGCAACGTCTTTTTCATGCGTTCAGGTTTTAAATGAAAAAGGAGGCCGGAGAAAAGGTCCGACCTCCTTATTGATTCAGAAGAACTTAGTAGGTTACCACCGGCTCCAGCTGCTTGGCCAGGTCGATGTACTTCTGGATTTCCATCTCCACGGGAGTGCGCTTGCAGAGGTGCTTCTCCTCGTTTACTTCCAGCATCTTGGCGGCCAGGTTGGCGGCGTTGCGGTTGCGAAGTTCCTTAACGGTGTCCACACCGGCGGCTTCCAGCAGCTCCGAGAACTGAGGGCCGACGCCCTTTACACGGAACAGGTCTGCATGATTTACCCAAGTGAGGATGAGGTCTCCGCGAATACCGGTTTTCTCTTCCAGAGCCTTGCGGCCCTTGGCGCTGGCACCTTCTGCCAGAAGCTGATCTACGGTTTCAATACCCACGGCGATGAGCTTCTCTGCATACACGGGGCCGATGCCCTGAATGTCGATGATTTTGTAGGTCATATCAGTAGTTTTAAAAGGTTATGTCCTTAAATGGTCTCCCAAATATAATAAAAATTACGATAAAAAGAAAAATTTTTCATATATTTGCATTGAAACCTAAAAAAGATGGACCTCTGCCCTTTGGACGCTGAAAAGATTTACTTTTCTTCGGACCTCCTCACCCTGGAGTGCGAGGAGGGTCCCGTCACACTCAAAATGAGTGAATGGCTCCAGCGGGATCCGGTCCGGATTCACAAGCTGGTTGTAAAGGAAAAAGCCCTCAAAGTGGATCAGATGGAGGTCTTCGCTCCCCTGGTTTCCAAACTCCGCCGGGCAGACTACGAGTATTACCGCCGCATCACCGGCCTCAAGATGATTATCGATTTCCCGGGGTTTTCGTCGGAAGTGGAAGCAAAAATCCCCTACGACACGGACCCTATCGCTTTCTACAAATGGTGGCGTAAGGGAAAGAACGAATACAAGGTCTATCTGTCTCCCGCCTATCAGTTCAAACTGTTCCAGAAGGTCTCTGCCATGGAACCCAAAGTCATGCTCAAAAAAGACATCGACTTTGTTAAAAACTTCTGACTATGACCCTGGAAGATATTCTCGGAGTCCCCACAGCCCCTTCTCCGGAAGAGCTTGAGCGGGACGTCTGGGACGACGAAAACTGCCTTAGCTACTCCTCCGACGGAAAGCGTCTTTTGGACGCGGAGAACTTCCCTTCCGAAGTAACGGTGAAGGAAGGCTGCGAGATAATCTGCGACGATGTCTTCGCCTTCCAGGACTATATGGCCGAAAGGACTATCGGCGAAGAGATTCCGCTGGAGGAACGTTCCTCCTACCTGGAGAAAATCAAGCTGCCCGCTTCCGTGACCCACATCGGCAAGGGTTCCTTTGCCGAATGCGGGGAACTGCTTACCATCAAACTCCCCACCGGCCTTCTGAGCATTGGGGAAAGTGCTTTTGCCGATTGCTGGCAGCTGGAAAAGATAACGCTTCCCGCCGGCACGCGCGTGATTGGCCCCCGGGCCTTCCAGGGCTGTGTGAACCTGTTCCAGGTACGGCTGAACAAGGCGCTGGAAGCCATTGGGGAAGACGCTTTTGACGACTGCGAAAGCCTGGAGACCATCCTGGTCCCCCACGGCATGCTGGAACGCTTCCTGAACCTGTTACCCAAAAATCTGCACGAATTCATAGAAGAGATATGACCGGACAGAAATTCACCGTGGAGCACGACGCTCCCCTGCTGAAATACCTATTTGAACTGTTCCCCACCCAAAGCCGGACGGGCGTGAAGAACATGCTCTCCAAAGGGCAGATCCTGGTGAACGGGAAAAACTGCACCGCTTTTGACCAGCCACTTTTCAAGGGAGACGCTCTCACCGTACTCTCCAAAGGCGTTTCCATTGCCCGGGCCACCAGAAACGACGCCCGTGAAGAGGTGGAAAAAGCCGGGGTGAAGATTCTCTTTGAAGATGCCTACTACCTGGTGGTTGACAAGCCCTCCGGTATGTTAAGCATTTCCACCGCCCACGGCAGCGCCGCCAAATCCGGTCACCGGGAAAAAACCCTGTATGCCCTTCTGAATGCATACGTAAAGGTTAATGCCCGCATGCAGCGCAAGGAAGACCTCCTTTCCGGTGTGGCTCCGGACCGCTCCACCGCCAAGGTCTGGATAGTGCACCGCATTGACAAGGGCACCTCCGGAGCACTGGTCTTTGCCAAGAGCGAAAGGGCCAAGGACATCCTCCAGAGCAAATGGAAGGATCTGGTACTGGAACGCACGTACCTGGCCTTCCTGGAAGGCAAGGTGGAAAAGAAGGCCGGCGCCGTACAGAGCTGGCTGGTAGAGAATCCCAAGTCCCTCAAAATGAACTCCTTCCAGGAAGAGGTAAGGGACGGTCAGCTGGCCATCACCCACTATAAGGTGCTGGGTTATTACCACCGGGGACGCAACCCTTACACCCAGGTGGAATTCACCCTGGAGACCGGCCGGAAGAACCAGATCCGCGTCCATGCCCAGGACATGGGCCATCCCATTGCCGGAGACGACAAGTACGGGGCCGATACAGACCCCATCCGCCGGCTGGCCCTGCACGCGGCCACCCTGGTGTTCCGTCATCCTTTCACCAACAAGACCGTGCGTATCAAGTCTCCCCTGCCGGAGCCCTTTAACCGCTTTGAACCCTTAGACTGATGAAGCGTTTTGCCCGCACAGAACGGCTGGTGGGGCCGGACGGCATGAAGAAGCTGTCCGCCGCCCGGGTTATCCTTTTTGGCGTAGGAGGGGTGGGCAGCTGGTGCGCCGAGGCCCTGGTGCGCAGCGGCATCGGCCAGCTCACCATCGTGGATCCGGACTGTGTGGACGAAAGCAATATCAACCGCCAGCTGCCGGCCACAAGCGCAACTGTGGGGCGTCCCAAGGTGGAAGTCCTCCGGGAAAGGCTGCAGGAGATCAACCCATCGGCCGATATCAGCGCCCTTCGCCGGCGCTATGAGAAAGGGGCCGATTTCGCCATGGCGGAGTATGACGTGATCATCGATGCCATTGATTCCCTTACGGACAAAATGAACCTCCTTCTGGAGGCATCGGCCACTCCCGCTAAGGTGTACTGCTCCCTGGGTGCCGCCTGCAAAACCGACCCTACAAAGGTGCGGGTGGCCGAATTCTTCTCAGTGAGAGGTTGTCCGCTGGGAGCCGCACTCCGCAAGAAGATGCGGCAGAACAAGACCCTTCCCTCCAAGCCCATCCTCTGCGTTTACGACGACGAGGTGCTCCCCAATCTGGGCGCGCCGCAGGATCCCGGTCCCGGGAAGGCCGTGGCCAACGGGACGTTTGCTCATATTACAGGTATTTTTGGCTTTACCCTGGCGGGGCTGGTTATCCAAGACATTCTGGGCAGATGCCCTTCACCAGATAACTCACAGATTCCGGGTTAAACCCTTCCGGAACCGCCACCGGCGGTACCGGCGTATCTTCCAGACAATAGGTTTTATGGCAGCGCGTGCAGTAGAAATGCACGTGGACGTCATCGTCGTGCTCCTCGTCGTGACTGTGGCAGAGCTCATAACGCACGCCGTCACCGGCGTCTTCCAGCACATGTACCAGGTGCGCCTCCCGGAAAGCCGTGAGCGCCCGGAAGACATTGCTCTTGTCAATGGTCTCCAGCTGCGTTTCCAGCTCCATCAGGGACAGCGGACGGTTGGCATCCTGCAGGGCGCGGGCAATTAGAAGACGGTTGGCAGTTGGTTTAACGCCGTGATGTTCAAGCAGTTCCTCCAGACTCATAGCAGCTCCTCCAGTAATGCCTTGCAATGGCCGGGCAGGATAATATGATGGTTGCCGATGGGGTTGGTGAGGAAATAGCGGGCGTCCTCCGACCGCAGTTTCAGAACCACCTGCGTGCGGCAAAGGTTGTCTTCGTACTGGTTGTAAAGGAGCTCTCCTTCGGCAGCAAAATGGCGGTCCAGCTTGCCGGAGAGCTTGAAAACAGTCACCGGACCTTCCGGCAGTTCTCCGTGGATGCCCACGCCGATGCCGGATTCAAAATGCGTATCGTACTGCCAGTTCCCCACCATATTGAAGGGCACGGTGCAATGGGCGAAGAGGATTTCTCCGCTTTCCACGTCTATGCGGGAAGGATTGGCCTGGAAGCCCGTGCAGCCCATAAGAGCCTGCGCCGCCATCATGGACAGCAGGGCCGGAACATCCCCCTCGCAGGAAGCGGGAATGCCGTCGGCATTAAAGGAGGCCAGGGCCAGGCAGCCGGTGTTGCCCACCTCGGTAAGGAGGTCAAAGCAGCGAAGGGTGAAAGCGCTAAGCTCATAGCGGTTCACCAGGGCCTTCAGCGCATGATAGATCTGGGTGGCGCCGGGATAAGCCTTGCGGACATTATCGGCCATGGGTTCATCGGAGGGAGCGCTGTCCTTGGGCGCTTTGGCTATTTCCTGCAGCAGTTCTTCCATGGGGATTTCCAGCAACCGGGCGCCCCAGCGGTCCATGATGGCCATGGGATCCGCCTGGCTGGCAATGAGCCAGTCGGAAGGCTGGCCGATGACGCCGATCCGCGCGCCCTGCAGCTTCCTGCGGGCCTCGGCCACGGTTTCCAGCGCCTTCACCCGGGCTTGCAGATAGGCCGGCGAGCCGTGAAGGACCTCTCCTTTGAGCCCCTGCTGACGCAGGTAGGACAGGATTTCCAGCGATGCCGCCAGGGAGTTGCTCTTCCCGGAAGTGAGCAGGTAATAGCGCTCCGTTCCCCGGGCCAGCATCTCCGGCAGGAGGCTACGGAAAATGCCCTCCGCACCGCCTGTACGCACATAAATGAGGTCCAGGTTGTGCGTGCCGAAGTCCGCGAAATCGGCCCCGCGGAAATCGTAGTTCCCTTCCGGGAACACGCCCTTTAAGAATTCGTCGCTGAGACGCGACACACTGGCCTCGTCATGCAGACCGGAAGTGATGGTATATACTGCTGTCATCTGTTTTTTGATTTATTTTCGTGGCATTTTTTTCAACTCCCGTAGGGAGTGTACCGGGCGTACATGACCGGAGGGAATTGGAAAAAAGGGCCGAAAAAAAACAAAAAAAGGGAAAGCTGATTACATCGCACCGCTACGACCTCCTACCCTTGCTACATTCCTGTCCTGGGGGGATTCAGAGGGAGCTGGTCGTGTAAGACTTTCCCAAGGCAAAGGTAGCCATTTTTCAGGAACTACCAAAAATTATACTTTCAAACTGTCAAAAATAAAAGGAAGCAAATCGTCCACGCAGAAGAACTTGCGGATGCGTTTGCTGCCCACAAGGATCACTTTCATGGGCTTGCCCTGTTTCTTCTGGTATTCCGCCATCACCTGCCGGCAGGCTCCGCAGGGGGATGCGGGGCTTTCACAAAGCACGCCATGGTCACTTCCGGCAATGGTGAGGGTGTCCATGGCCAGGTCCGGATAATTGGCATTGGCCCAGAACATGGCCGTACGCTCTGCACACAGGCCGGAGGGATAGGCGGCATTCTCCTGATTGGCGCCCTTTACAAGGGTACCGTCTTCCAGGAGCAGCGATGCGCCCACCTGGAACCGGGAATACGGCGAATAAGAGCCCTTCTGGGCCTCCAGGGCCGCTGCAACCAACTTTTGATCTTCCAGGGACATTTCCTCTACGGAAGCGTATTCCTCATAGCGGATGGTTATCTTCTTTTCAATCATGTGGCTTCTGTTTTTCCTTAAAGTTTTACAAGATAGGCATTTTTTTTCAAATATTATCAGTTTTGGGGCATTTTGCTTATTTTTGCAGTAGAAATGGCCGACAACAGTCATATCAAGGTGTGCGTGGGGCTTTCCGGCGGGGTGGACTCGTCGGTGGCCGCTTATCTCCTGAAACAGCAGGGGTACGACGTGTTTGCCATGTTCATGCAGAACTGGCATGATGCCGATTCCACCCTTCACGGGGACTGTGAGTGGGAAGAGGACCGCTTTGTGGCAGAGATGGTGGCCCGGAAGATTGGCATTCCCTTCTATTTTGTGGACCTTTCCAAACAATACCGCCAGCGGGTGGTGGACTACATGTTTTCCGAATACGAAAAAGGCCGTACACCCAATCCGGATGTGCTTTGCAACCGGGAAATCAAGTTCGATGCCTTCCTGGAAATAGCCCAAAAATACGGGGCCGATTATGTGGCCACGGGGCATTATTGCAGGAAGGAGGAGATTCCGGGTCAAGCCCGGAATGACGGTGGCGCCGTCATGGCCGGCCCCGACCGGCCATCTCCGGTATGCCGCATCCTGGAGGGTACGGACCCCAATAAGGACCAGACCTATTTCCTGTGCCAACTGAGCCAGGAACAGCTCTCCAAGGCCCTGTTTCCCATCGGCCATCTCCGGAAGCCGGAAGTACGGCAGATTGCCAAGGAGGCGGACCTCCCGTCGGCCGATAAGAAGGACTCGCAGGGCATCTGCTTTGTGGGAAAGGTGGATCTGCCCACTTTCCTGAAGCAGAAGTTGGCCTCGGTGGAAGGCGAAGTGGTAGAGGTCTATGATCCGTATTTTGCAACGGACGAACTCTATCAGTGGCAGCAGAAAACCCTCACCGGACTGCTTAGGGACGGGATTTCCCTGGACAGGACCGTACATTATGCTCCGGAGGAGAAGGTGCTCACTACAGACGGCGAGCCGCTGGGAGAGAGCCCTTTCCAGGCCGATAAGGTGGCCGGGCTTTCAGACGAAGACCTGCAGCGTCTTTCGCAGCCGCTTCATTACAATCTCACCTTTGAGACGGAGACTTACCGCAGTGGCCGGAAGCACATCAAGAAGACCCGCTACAAGGAGAATCCTTGCGGTCGGATTGTGGGTACGCACGAGGGAGCGCAGTTCTATACCATCGGCCAGCGAAAAGGTTTAGGCATCGGCGGGCATGCGGAGCCTGTCTTTGTGATTGCCACAGATACGGAGGCCAACCGGGTGTATGTGGGAGAAGGACATAACCACAAGGGACTCAGCCGTTTCTGTCTTCGCGTAGCTCCGGAGGAGATTCACTGGATCCGTACGGACCTGGCCATGATTCCCGGGGAAATCCGACGTTACCGCGTACGCATCCGCTACCGCCAGCCGCTCCAGGGCGCAACGCTCCTGATGCGGGAAAGCGGCCTGTATATCCTTTTTGACAAACCCCAGCGCGGGATTTCTCCCGGCCAGTTTGCCGTGTGGTACCAGGACGACGAAATGCTGGGCAGCGGAGTTATTTAATGAGAAGGTGCTCCAGCGTGAGTTTGGGCACAAAATGCACCCCTTCCTTCCTGTAATACTTCAGGTCCGGATCCGGGCCTTCGGCCGGTATGAGAAAGATGTTCTCGGCCGGTTTGCCTATGGCTATTACGGCAACGGGCTCCAGAGGTAAAGCCAGGGCCTCACGCAGTTTCTCCTTCTGGAAATTCAGGATAAAGATGCCGCCCAGGCCCATCTCCACGGCCTTGAGGAGGATGCTCTGGCCGGCAAAGCCCAGGTCAATATCAATCACCTTGTCTTCCGGAATGCTGCTGCAGATAACCAGGAAATCCTTGGGCTCCATGCCGGGCTTGGGCAGATGCTCCTCCGGCAGGGCGGCGCCCAACTTGATGAGCGGCAGCACCTTATCGGCCTCTTCTTCCGTTACAAGGCGGTATCTCAGTACCTGCCGGTTCATGCCGGAGGCGGCCAGCGAAGTCACCTTCACCAGGCTCTCCAGCTCTTCCCGGGTCACTTTCCGCGAGGGGTCATAGCCCCGGTAACTACGGTTCCGGTGCAACAGAGAATCCAGAGAAGGATGGTTCCGTTTCACCACCGTTTTCCGCTGTTCGGCAAGCTCCTCCTGCCGTTTTTCCAGATAATTGTCTGCCATAATGGTTTGCTTTTCGGCAAAGGTAAACATTTTTACGTATCTTTGCGTTGTTATGCCCAGTTACCTGCAAATAGAGAACATTTCCAAGAGCTACGGGCCCAAGGTGCTGTTCCAGCATATCGACTTCAACATCAATGAAGGCGACAAGGTGGCGCTCATCGCCCCCAACGGTACGGGCAAGACTTCCCTGCTCAGGATCCTGGCGGGGAAAGATGCCTCGGACAGCGGCGGAAAGGTGCTGTTTCTCAAGGATATCCGCATTGCTTTTCTGGAACAGGAGTACGCGTATGACCCGGAAAAGACCATCTTCCGGCAAATCATGGATGCATCGGCCCAGTGGACGGAGCACCTGGACACGGACCACCTGTGGCAGTACGAATTAAGGGTAAATCAGCTACTTACCCAATTCGGCCTCACGGACCCGGAAAAGCCCATGAAGGACCTTTCCGGCGGCGAGGTCAAACGCGTGGCGCTCACGCAGATGCTGGCCTCGGAGGCCGATTTCTACATCATGGACGAGCCCACGAACCACCTGGACATCGACGCCATCGAGTTCCTGGAGCAGCACCTCAAGCACGCCCGCAGCACCCTGTTCATGGTCACGCACGACCGCTATTTCCTGGACCGCGTGTGCAATACGGTGATGGAGATGGACCGGGGCAAGGTCTATATCTACCGCGGCGACTACATGAACTTCCTGGAGAAGCGGCAGGAGCGCATCGACAATTACAACGCGGAGACGGACAAGGTCCGGAACGTCCTCCGGCGGGAGCTGGAATGGATGCACGCCTCCCCCTGCGCCCGCACCGGCAAGGCCAAATACCGCAAGCAGGCCTTCTGGGAGATCAAGGAACGGGCCGATGACAGCTACATCCAGAAGAAGGTGGACCTGAGTGAAACGCAGGCCAAATCCACCTATCTGGGTAACAAAGTGATCAACTGTAAGGACGTGAGCTTCTGGTGGGAAGACAAATGCTATCTGAGCCACTTCAGCTACAATTTCCAGCGTTATGAGCGGGTGGGTATCGTGGGCCGGAACGCCGCCGGAAAGACCACTTTCCTGAACCTGATCACGGGTGGCTGGCGCCCGGAGTTGGGCGGAACCTTTGAAGGCGTGGTGGAACTGGGCGAATCCCTGAAGATTGGCTATTATCACCAAAGTGGCATGGAATTCAAAGCCGGCCAGACCGTGCTGGAGACCGTAAACGATACCCATCTGCTTAACCGTTTCCTTTTCACGCACGACATGCTCAATAACCCCGTGGAAAGGCTTTCCGGCGGGGAAAAGCGCAGGCTGTACCTCCTTACCATCCTGCTGCAGCAACCCAATTTCCTCATCCTGGACGAGCCCACCAATGACCTGGACATCGTCACCCTGGAACTGCTGGAAGAGTACCTCCTGGAATATAAAGGCTCACTGGTAATTGTGAGCCACGACCGCCACTTCCTGGACCGTCTGGTGGACCACCTCTTCGTGTTTTGCGGAGACGGCGTGGTAAAAGACTTCGTGGGCAACTACACGGAGTACAGGACCTTTATCAAAGATTACGAGGCTGCGCAGAAAAAGGAGATGGCCGGTCAAGCCGGCCATGACGAAAAAAAGAGCCGGAACGTCATGCCCGGCAACAATAACGTCATGCCCGGCAACAATAACGTCATGCCCGGCAACGACCGGGCATCTCAAAAAAAGCGTAAACTGTCCTGGAAGGAGCAGCAGGAGCTGAAAGCGCTGGAGGAACGCCTTCCGGCGCTGGAAGCCGAAAAGGCGGAGCTGGAGGCAAAACTCTCCAGCGGTACACTCAGTGCCGATGAACTCCAAAAAGCCTCCACCCGGTACGGCGCCCTGCAGGAAGAGCTGGACGAAGCCGAGATGCGCTGGCTGGAACTGTCTGAGATTTAACGGATTCCGTACAAATAGGCCAACAGGGCCGTCTTTCCCCGCATGGTCTCACGCGGGGTAAATTCGGAATTTACCCACATGTAACGCTGGTTGAAATAGCTCTCCTGCCGGGGCCATCCGCCGTTGTCCCAGGAAGGGTAGCAGCGGTCCAGCAGGATGCGGGCGTCGCCTCCGTCACCCCGGGACCAGGTTTCCGTTCCGTTGAAAGGGGTCTGCCCGGGGAAGGTTCCGGGATCGCCGTCATTCCGGCCGGGCGAATATACGTCGGTGATGTGTCGCTGGCCCAAACCGGTCATTTCCACAATGTTCCCGGGATTGCGTCCCAGGCCCCAGCCGGCCTCGTCGTACATGGCCTGCTCCAGCTCTACCCGGCGGGCCGAATCCTGGCAGAGATAGTGTGCCAGGATAACCAGTTGCAGATTCTCGTTCGTTATCCAGCGGTTGTCGGAGGCACTCCGGCGGGAAGGCCGTTCCCGCGAAGGTGCCAGATGCTGCTCTTCGGCCTGGGTCTCCACATCGGCCCGGATTCCGTCGTACCAGTCCGGATAATGCCGCTCCCAGGGGCAGGTCACATAGGCCACAGCGGCCCAATACTGGCAATGGGCATTGGTCCAGGCCCCTTGTACAAGCGGGAAGGAGACTTCCGCTGCAGCCAGGTCTTCCCAGGCTTTGTCGCCTGTGAGGTTATATAGGAAGGCGGCGGCCATCTGTTTGAAATCCCGGCCCCGGAGCTGCCACTCGCCCACCGCCTGACGGTCGTCCAGCTGGTTCCACTCCTGCTTTTCGGCATAGCGGAAGGCCGTGATGGCTTCGTTGCGGTAAAATGCGCTCAGCTCTTCATTGCCACCGATCCGGAAGGCCTCGGCCAGCATGGCGCAGTTGGCCGCATTGGCCCAGGCCGCCATGGTGGTGCTTCCGGCCTGGAACATCATGGTCCAGTCCCTGTCCGGATTGGTAACTCCCTGGGAATAACCTCCTTCCGCATCGCGGATGCTAAGGAAGAAGTCCACTTCGTTGCGTACTTCGTCCAGCAGGTCCGGAATGTCGTTTCCGCTTTCCCGGATGCCCAGGTTGTCTTCGCTCTGCCGGCCACCGGTGAGAAGATAGGGCACCAAAAGGTCGTAGATATTGCTCACGTGCGCCAAGTGCCGGTCCCAGTCCATGGCGTCCGAATGTCCGCCCCGCACCTTGTCGTTGACGGGATTGCCTTCGGGCCGATGCTGATAGAAAGAGGAGGCTTCTGCCTTCTTGAAATGCGGCTCGTCCCACACGTCGCCGCGGTTCTTCCGCCAGTCCGGATGCCAGGGCTGGAGGTCGGAGAGGTACACCTTGAAGCCCTCAGGATCGTTTTCCTGGAAACGCGGCTGGCGGGCTATCGGCCACACACCGGCATCCATGGGCTCTCCCAGGCGCATATAATAATATCCCCGCACCGAATAGCGGAACGGCTCATAATAAAGCTCCGGATCTATCTCAAAGTCCATGCTGCACCCGACGCCATCCACCACCAGGCGGTATTTCCCGGGGATGGATTCGCGGAAAGCCAGGCACCAGACCGGAGAGCCGGTGAGGTCCTTCTTACCTGCCTCATATTCAGATGCTTCCTGCGGTTTCCAAAGCGACACCTCCCGCAGCGGGCGGCGTACGCCGGTATTCAGGTTGTAGAGCCACACCTGCTTTCCCACGAAGGAACTGTAATCCCTTGGACCGCCGTCCCCCATCCAGTAATACAGATCGGCCTTCTTTACGTCCTCGGCGGGTGTATACCCCAGGATATTAACGTGGATGGCCTCGGAGGGCGTATTCCAGATGTCGAAGGTGATCTGGGCCGACGGTCTGTCGGAGCCCGCCTCTGCCGGAATGGACACGGTATAGGTATATCCCTGTTTCATGGCCGATGGCAAGCGGAGGAAAACCCAGTGGTCCAGCTCGCTGGTGAGCGTATGGTCCGTATTCATGGGCTTGGACTTGCGGAATACCGCCACGGCCGGCCTCCCCTTGGCACCGTATGCCGGATCCTGCCGGGAAAAAATGTTCCAGGCGGCCTTGATCGATGCCGGATTGAAGCGGGGAAGGAAGGTTTTAAGTGTATCGTCCCCTTCCATGAAGGTATGGCCCAGGAAAGCGCTGGGGCCGGTGCCGTTATCCCGGTAGCGGACTTCTCCGTCCCGGAAATGTAGGACTAAATATTCCTGGTCCAGGCAGCGGATTTCCACCAGAGAGGATGCTCCGCCAAGGAGCTGGAAAGCAAAGAGGCAAAACGCCAGAAAAAGGGCTCTACGCATAATCAATTTGTTTTCAAGGGCTTAATTTAGCCATAAAAAAACACAATCCAAAACTTTTTGATTTGTTTCCAATTATTTGTATTTTTGGATATATGAAATACGTCCTTAATCCGCAGACGCATCCGCACTATAACATGGCCTTCGACGAGAGCCTGCTCAGCAGTCCTCCGCTGGAAGAGCCGGTTTTCTGCCTCTGGCAAAACCGGCCGTCGGTTATCATCGGCCTTAACCAGAGTGCGTATGCAGAGGTAAACCTCCCTTACCTGGAGGCCAACGGCATTGTTCTGGCGCGGCGGGTGACGGGCGGCGGAGCGGTGTATCACGACTTGGGGAACCTCAACTACACCATCACCGGAGGAATCCGGGATCTGGACGAGGAGGCCTGCCTGCAGAAAGTTGTGGAGGCATTGCGCAGTTTGGGCGTACCGGCCGAAAAGACAGGCCGTAACGACATCCTGGTGGAAGGTCGCAAATGCTCCGGCTACGCCAAACGGATGGAGAAGGACAGGATCATGATTCACGGAACGCTCATGATTAGCGTTAATCTTCAGATGCTTACGGAAGCGCTGGCGGTTCCGGGCAGCAAACTCTCCGCGGCGGGAATCGCTTCCGTGAGGAGCCGGGTGGCCAACTTGAAGGAATACCTGCCGGGGCTGCCCACCATACAGGCATTTCAGGCTGCTTTACAGGAAAAACTGGCCGGGAACGACAGCGAAATCATCCCCTCATCAGCCTGGCTTACCTCCGTCCAAAAGATGGTCGATGAAAAGTTTTCCACCTGGGACTGGAACTTCGGCCATTCCCCCGTGGCCGAATTCCAAATGCGCAGGAAATTCCCCTGCGGCACCGTAGAAGCCCGTTTTTCGCTCAAACACGGCTGCCTGGACGGCGTCTCCTTCGGCGGAGATTTCCTGGGAAACAAGCCCGCCGGAGAACTGGCGGAACGGCTGCAGGACATCCCCTATCGCCTTCCGGAAGTGGAAGCTGCACTGGCAGATGCCGGAGAGTATTTTGACGGCCTGTCTGCCCGGGAGCTGGCACCTTTCATTTTAGGAAATAATTCCTTAAATTTGTAGGACGTAACGCATTTTATTATGGCAAGAGGCAAAGTTATAGGCTGGACCATCACAATTATCATTCTGGCCCTGTTGGCAGGATTCTGCTATTTTAAATTCTGGTGGGTTTTCAGTGACGGCACCAAGACCGGAGAGCTCAATTCGCTCACCTATACCGGTTATATCTTCAAGACCTACGAGGGGGAGATCATCCTCACCGGATACGGCAGCAAAAACAGCAACGGCACCGTCCAGTCCAAGAATTTCAAGTTCTCCGTGGCCGATGAGAAAGTGGCCGAACAGCTCTCCCAGATGACAGGACACCGCGTTACCGTCCATTACAAAGAGTACAAGGGCACCCTCCCCTGGCGCGGCTACGAGCGAAGCATCGTGGACAGCGTCACGGAACTGGAAATAGCCCCTGAACATACCTACGAACCGGCTTCGGAAGAATTATTCCTATAAATCTGTAAAGGAGGAACTATTATGAAACGAATCATTTATCTGGCAGCCATCGCCTGCATGGCGCTGTTTGTTTCCTGCGAAAAAGAAGATGTCGTTTCCCATACGGGAGACGAAACTGGTACGTTATATGGCATCTGGACGCTTACCACCAAGAGTGAGATCACCCAGAAATCGAACGGCGAACAAGAGGTCGATGAGGTGGACTACAGGTCCCGTCACTTCTATCTGTCCCTGAGCGAGTTCCCCTTCCCCCACGCTATCGCCAAGAAAGGGAGCTTCACGCAGTTCGACCTGGATGACGTGGACGTGGATGCAGTAGAATTCACTTATAACGCCGAACAGAAGAAAATCAGTTTCAAGAAAACCCTCTGGCTCTCCGATGACTTTCTCACCTACAATATGATCCTGAGCGGCACCTACGACATCACCGAACTCACCAAGACCAAACTGGTGCTCCAGCAAAAGGAATTCACCGGCACCACCATTGCCTACACTTATCAGAAGGAAGAAGAATGAAACAGGCCCTGACCTTTCTCGTCGCCGCCCTTATCGGCTGCGCCCTCTTTGCGCAGAACAGCGTCATTGACACCCGTCCCGCCCATGACGGAAAAGACCTCACCATGGAGGAAGCCATCTTCCAAGGCGTTGGCTATGCCCGCGCCGCGGCAGCCTGGATGAACAATGATTTCTATGTGGTACAAACGCCCGACGGCGTCTTCCAGGGCCGGGTGGGCATCCCCTTCCAGCGTACGCCGTATACGGCCGAGCGCAGGGAGCGTTCCCGTTACAACATGGGAAAAGCGGGCTTCGGCATCCGTACGGAGGGGAATTCCATCTACGGCTTCAAGGACGGGAATGAGTTCCCGCTGGCCGTTTCGGAGGACAGAAACATCGTTTACGGACAGATTGTGAGCCGGAACGAATTCGGCATCAACGCCGGCTATTACTGGTCCCCGGAAGGCAATCTCCTGGCCTTCTACCGCAAGGACGAATCCAAGGTGACGGACTTCCCGCTGCTGGACATCCAGAACCGCACCGGAGAGCTCCGGCTCATCAAGTATCCCATGAACGGGATGGATTCGGAGATCGTAAGTGTGGGCATTTATGACTTCCGCACGGAAAGAACTGTATATTTGCAGGTTACAGACTTTACTGAAGAGCGCTTCATTACCAATGTAAGTTGGTCCCCGGACGAGAAATACGTCTATGCCCAGGTGCTGGACCGCAGCCAGCATCACTGCCGGCTCAACCAGTACCGCGTCAGCGACGGATCCTTCGTCCGTACCCTCCTCACGGAGGACAACGACGCCTGGGTGGAACCGCTGGACCCGCTGTATTTCCTGAAAGGCCGCACGGACCTCTTCCTTTACCGCACGGACAACCGGGACGGCTACAAGAACCTCTACCTGGTTGACACCCTGGGCCAGATCCGCCGCCTTACGGCTGTGGATGCCGATGTGGAATACCTGGACAACAACGGGGCCGATGTCTTCTATACTTCGGCCGAAATATCGCCCGTAGAGAACCATCTGTTCAAGGTTTCCATTGCACTGGCCCCCAAGGGCGGGCTCAAGAAGGCCAAATTCGGCAAACCCGTTCAACTCACCCAGGGCCGTGGCTGGCATTCCGTTAGCCTGAACGAGGACCTCAGCTGGTTCACGGACACCCGCAGCAACCTTAACACGCCGCTGGATATCACCGTCTGCAGTACGGACGGCAAGCAGTCCTTCCCGGTCATCAGCCTCTCGGACCCGCTCTCCGCATACGCCTCCTGCCAGGTGGAACTGGGCACAGTCCCCAGCGCCGACGGCCTGTACGAGAATTATTACCGGCTCATCTATCCCAAGGATTTCAATCCGGCCAAGAAGTACCCTGTGATCCTCTACGTTTATGGAGGCCCGCACACCCAGCTGGTTCAGGACTCCTGGCTGGGTCAGGTCAGGATGTGGGAAATGCTCATGGCCCAGAAGGGTTATCTGGTGTATATCCAGGACAACAGGGGCACGCCCAACCGCGGTGCCGCCTATGAAAAGGCCATCAACCGCCGCTGCGGACAGGAAGAGATGAAGGACCAGATGGTGGGTATCAACTGGCTCCGCAGCCTCCCCTACGTGGATGCGGATCGCATCGGCGTACATGGCTGGAGCTACGGCGGCTTCATGACCATCTCCCTCATGACCACCTATCCGGACGTGTTCAAAGTGGGCGTGGCCGGCGGTCCTGTCATCGACTGGAAATGGTACGAAATCATGTACGGAGAGCGCTACATGGACAATCCGGAGACCAATCCGGAAGGATTCAGCGAGACTTCCCTGGTGGAGCATGCCGACAGACTCAAGGGGAAACTCCTCATCTGCCAGGGTGCCGTGGACAACACCGTGGTGTGGGAACACAGCCTCAGCTTTATCCAGGCCTGCATAGACAAGGAAATCCCCGTGGACTACTTCCCTTACCCCATTGCAGAGCATAATGTGCGGGGCCGGAACCGCATCCACCTCATGGACAAGGTTACTCAGTACTTTGAAGATTACCTGTAATGCACCCCAAGTTCATCCTTTTTGCATCGGCCCAAAAACCCCTTGTCGGAACCTTTGTTTACGGGATCACCTTCCAGCACAAGGACCTGATCAAAGGCTATGGCAAGGTGCACGGCGGCGGCTGGTATCTCAAGGATGACAAGCACAAGACCATGACCCTGTACGGCAGTTCCGGGGATTACGGAGAGCCGGATTTCAAGTTCCTGAACCGTATCCCTTCGGAACTGAAGGGATACAGGTTTATCTTCACCCCTGTGCAGGGCCTGCCCGGCAACGAATTGCCGCTGGATGATGTAGAGTGGATCTAGGGTCTACTTGAAGTGTCCCAGTTTCTGGGAAGGCAGGGAAATCTTTAGCTTGAAAGTGGTTTTTCCCTTGTAGTACACCACGTCCAGCGTGGTGCCGTCGTTCTCAAAGAAAATGGAGCGGATGTATTTGTCCGTGCGCCTGTCCTTGCAGATGGGTTCGCACCAGATGAGGTTTACGTCCCCGCTCTTGCGTTCCACCTCGCATAGGACCGTATAGCCCCGGATGTCAAACTGCGTCACGCTGCTGGTCTTTCCCCTTTCCTTCTTGGCCGACTGGCAGGCCTGGGCAATGGAAGACTCCGGGTCCAGGCGGCCGAAAACCAGCTTGGTTGCCGTGGTTTCGGCCTTGGGATTCTTCTCCAGCCACCAGCGGATGGATTCGTCCGTGAGCAAATCGGCCTTGGATATCTGGACCAGGGCAGGATTCTCCCGGAGTTTGTTCGTCAACCAGGCCATCTCGGCCGAGGAAGTCACACCTTCCATCATCTCCGGACTCTGGCCTTCGATTTTAAGTGAATCGGCCGACAGGGCATTCCCGTAAAACAGAGCCTGATACAGCAGATCTTCCTCCGGAACATACAGGGCTTCAACATACTCCGTAAACCCATTACGGTAAGCAAAATACACGTAATTGCGCTTGGTGTTGAACGGGGTGACTACCTCCATCGGCGCCATCAATATAAGGGAATCGGGTGGGGTCTCCTCCATGGTGTACGCATCCAGGCGACGCACCTCCTCCAATGTTCCGTCCGGAGTCAAAAACCTGAGGGACAGGTCTTTATCCAAAGCCAGAACATGATCCACCTTGTCCTTTTTCCAGCCCACGGCGTCCAGGGCGTTACCCGCCACAGAGAGTGCCTCCTCCTTGGAGATCTTGCTGAAATTGGCATCCACATACTCCAGATAAAGCAGCGAATCCTTCATCTGCTGAACCTTGGGCACATAGATGGACTTTGGATACTTCTTAAGGAACTTATCGGCCGCCTGTACGGTGGGATTCTTCATGGTGTTCCCATACAGTTTTTTCTCGGCCCGAGATTGTGCGTTCAGGCAAAGGGGCAGCAGCAAAAGTCCTGCAAGCAGAATGGCTCTTAGTGTCTTCATTACTGCAAAGATAAGAAAAAATAGTTTATCTTTGTAAGAGCTAATAACCCACAACCATGAAACGCAGGACCTTTATCAAGCTGGCAGCCATCACCCCCGTTGCCGCAGCTGCCCTTAACCCCATGAATCTTGCAAAAGGACAAATTCCTCCGGGAGGACGTCCTCCGCGCGGCGGATTCCCGCCCCGGGACCAGGGTCCCACGGAATATGTACCCACCGGCCCCGGCATCCAGGTAAGGTTCCTGGGCACCGGCGGTGCCGACTGGAGAGGGCCCGCGGAGAACGGAGAGCTGCGCCGCCACGCCAGCATCCTGGCCGACGGAAAGGTCCTGTTCGACTATACCGCCACATCGGCCGATATGATTCCGGAAGGCGTTCATCCGGAGGTCATTTTCTACACCCACTCCCACAACGACCATTACGAGCCCAAACCCGCCCTGGAGCTGGGCATCCGTCGTGTGTATCTGAATGAAACCTGGCTGGAGCGGGCCACCAAGGACTTCCAGCGCGCGGCCGAACAGACTGGGAAGCCGATGCCGGAAATCATTCCCCTCAAGCTGGGCCAGACCGTGGAACAGGACGGCCTAAAGGTTACTCCCCTTCCGGCCAACCACGCATCCAACCACGTGGACGAGGAAACCGTTATCTATCTCATTGAAAAGGATTCCACCCGCCTGCTCTATGCCACGGACACCGGCGGACTCACCGCCAGGGCCACCGGCTATGCCGGCATCGGCCAGTTCTCCTTTGAACGGAAATTCTTAACGGGCATCATCATGGAAGCCACCATGGGCGTGGGCTACAAGGAAGACCAGCGCATCTTCTCCCACTCCAGCGTGGATCTGGTGGCCAGTACCGTCAGAGTGCTGTCAGAAAGCAGAAAATACCTCCCGGTGGCAGGCCAGAAGGTATATATCACCCACCTCTCCAAGACCGCCCATACCGGCACCCAGGAAGAGATTGAACGGAGCCTCCCGGAGCCGCTTAGCTGCGCATACGACGGCTTGGAAGTGCTGTTCAGGTAGCTTACCGTGCTAAAATATGAATTACGGCAGGTTCCGGTTTCGTAACCGGGACCTGTTTGTATATGATTCGGACAAACTCCTCCCGTGCACGGGCCACCTGTTCCCTGTACGCCGGTGCGGTTTGCAGGAGGGAATAGCCGATGCTGGCGGCCGGACGGCTGGCGTCCACATCGCTCTGCCAGTGGGCGCCCACAATTACACGGCTCTCGCCATAATCCCATCCCCTTTTGAAAAGCTCATTGGCTGCCGCCGGATTGATTTCGGAAAGTATGAGCGCCGCGCTCCAGCCGCGGATAGTATGGCCGGAAGGGTAAGAACCTTCGCCTCGGAGAGACTCCTCTTCCCACACAGTGTACATATGCTCGCCCATACGCTCAAAAGGCCTTTTCCGCATAAAATGAGCCTTTGGCCGGATACGGATAAGCTCAATGGTGGCAATGCCGTTGAAAAAGGCTTTATAGATTTCCGGCGTCTCTTCCTTGGAAATCTCCAGGCCGAAAGGCTCACTGAAAATAGCCGCCAGCGTATCCAGGTCCCAAATGGCGTCCCTTTCCGCAACAGCAGCCCTTTCGGCATCCTGTCGCATGGTTTTCCCCCACATATAACGCATCACATCGTGCGCAAAGTCAATGCTGGTGGTATCCGGCGGCGCCGGCAGGCATTTCACCAGATCCGGCATCTCGTCTATGGAGAAATAGGTTTCCTGCGCACGGGACACCCAGGCACAGGCGCAAAGAAGGGCAACAATTGATATAAGTTTACGCATAGGATTCACTGTTTTCCGTTATGCAAATGTAGCAATTTTCGCTGAACCCCGGGCCGATGAAAAAAGATTTGCAGAATCAGATTATTTCACCTATCTTTGCAGTCCATTTCGAGGGCATAGCTCAGTTGGTTTAGAGCGCTTGCTTGACAGGCAAGAGGTCCGCAGTTCAAATCTGCGTGTCCTCACAAAATAAAAGACAGCCTTCCAGCTGTCTTTTATTTCAATATTACAAGCGGCTCTTGCCAAATCCTTAAATGATGCCTAAAGATTCTGAACGAGAGAGCATCTCCTGTGTGGAGCGGACATCGAGCTTGAAGAAGATGCTCTGTTTGTGATTTTTCACTGTACTTAGGCTAATGTGCAAAACACCAGAAATCTGTGAGTTAGAATATCCTTCCCTACAGCAACGAATGATATCTATCTCACGAGGGGTAAGGCCGATGTTCTTTGCAGCTGTCTTGCGCTCTGAACTCAACTTAATCATATAATCAGCGACTTCCTCGCGTAAATCTTCCGGAGCATCCTTGAGGATAGACAAGCAACGATTCCTTGCCTCTGATTCGTCTAGTTGTGATATATCTTCCATGGTTTTCCTGGCCTCCACGCCAAAACCGGGACTGGCCAGACTGGTGGAAACAAAGCGCAACAATTCATCTTTCCCGCGGTTAACCGCATCCAGTTCGCTCTTTTGCTTTTGTACTTTTCTAGTCACCCATACCGATTGACTTAACAGAGCAGCCAGTAAAAAAACAATCAATATCAAGAGCCAGATACCCATACGCATCTGGCGGATTTTTTGCTCTTTTCTTCCGGCCGAATAGCTGCTCTCCATCTCCTGCAGGAGGAAATCAGACTTCTGACGCATATACAACTGCGTAGTGTTAGCATACAACTGATGTGCCTCTGCTGATTCTTCCAGTTTCCCGGAAAGAGCATAAAGTACAGACAAATGATTATAGATTTGCGATCGCTGAAGGTAATTACTCTCTTCGGCTAAAGAGAGGAAATCCTTACAACAAATAATAGCTTCTTCCAGGCGTCCCCCTTGTCTGAGATAGCGAATCTTATAAGGGAGCGCCTTTTCAAAAAGATCAGCCCTTCCATTCTCCTGGGAGAGCACCATACCTTTTTGAAGAGCCTCTCCAGCTTCAAGATAAACGGTCTGATCAAGTGGCTCATTAAACCGGTTCTCGTTTACCAGCGCCTGAGAAATGTTATAGTAAATCTCAACCTGCCGAGAAATGCTACTGGCCTTTTCTGATAGAAAAAGCGCTTCGTGAAAGTAGCCTAGTGCCTCTTTTTCCCTAGGGGTGCTCCCATCTACATTGGCATAGACACATATGCGGCCTTTAAGAAGGAGCGCATCGGCAAGCAAGGTGTCATTTTGGAGAGAGCGTGCCAATCGTTCCGCCTCAATCGTATGTTCCCAGGCTTGGGAGTCTCGCCAGGTAAGGATATCCAGCGACGCCATCTGACATAAGACTTCCGCCTGGGAGACTTCGTTTTCGCTATCTTCCGCTACTTCCAGGGCTTTAACTACATACTCTGTCGCCTTCTCATATTCTGACTCCCGAGCCCATTTCCGTGACTCCTCCAGTAATGAGATAATAGTACCTCCCCCGGTTGCAAGATAAATGCATAGAATGATTGTAATAGCCATATTGCAAATATACTCATTCTTCCCTTAGTACCGCTACCGGGGACGTAGTACTAAAGAACTATTTTGGAGCGACTGGCCGATAGTACCAAGGATTTCTACGGCATCTTTTTTTTATTTGTATTGCTGAAAAATGTATCTGATGCAACTATTAAACATAACGCTTATGGACCTTATCGAAAAAAAAGAGGAATTATACCTCGCACCGGAAGTCTCCGTCTTGGAGATTGCCACTGAAACATTCATTTGTCAAAGTAACCCAGGAGAGACTCCCGGCAATCTGGGTGGTGGCGGCTGGATTTAGTGTTTAACCTTTTGAAAAAAATGAATTATGAAAAAGATTATCTTAGCCCTGGCTACTCTGGCAATTGCCTTTACAGCCTGCAACAAGGCGGAGGACACGAATACAACTTCCCCCTATTCCAATGTTAAGGTTCACCTCACCGTAACCGCCCCTGAGGCCAATCTCACCAAAGCAAATTTTGCATGGACAAATCCCAGTAATCCTATCGGCGGCTTAAATGTCACCTGGAAGGAAGGAGACTATTTTGAACTGATTATTTTCCAAGGTAACAACGCCGACTGGAAAGATAAGTACATCCATAAGACATTTAGTTTACCTGCAGGAGCTGAGGGTCAAACATCCTATGACCTTTCCTCTCTTGTAGGATCAGTTGATCTCTCCAGCTTCGACGACACTAAGAACCTGAAATATGTTGTTGTATATGAAGGGTTTAATCACTTTAACGAGTATTGGCATGAGTTGAGTATCTGGAACGGTGTTCCTAATTATAGTTATACCCTTTCTCCCAGCGAGCAGATTAATCGGACTATGTTTGCAGAAACAAACGTTCAGGAAATTGCATTCCCCTCCGGAGACCTTACCCTTAGCGGAAAACTATACTGGATGACTTCTGTCCTGGCTGTTCAGTTTGATATAGACCCGGCTGCCGACATAAGCTACCCTTCTGATTCGTACTTTATCTGCGATCTCACTCATCCAAGTATAGATCAAGTTGACTGCTATTTTCCCATCACCAGAAAATCTGATGCTTATACTAAAACCATTTCCCTTCCTATTGTATTTAATGGTGGTGGCACTTTAAGTGACGCACTTGACGGCAACAAATGCAGGTATTTTGCCATTCCTTCAGACAGTATTCTCGACGCTGACGGAAACACCCGCAAATTGGGCGGAGCTAATGTGCGTTTCCGCCTTTCTGGTCCGGCAAAAGATTTTACCTCTTCCGGTTCCCTTTCCGATGTTGCCATCGAGCCTGGAATGGTTTACGGTATTAAAGTAAAAGTCACCGACTCTGACAGTAACGGCGAGCCTGAATTTACAAAGCTGTAATCGTTCAAGACATCTATCAATAATTTAGAGAGGGTGACCAAAAAGTCAAGTTGACTCAGGTCACTCTCTTCTCTTTTATAGGGCCATAATAGTCTGTCCGGGGCAGTAGCTCTAAGCGGAGTATAGGATTTCCGGACATCAGGGCGCCGGGTGGAGGGGCTGTTCCGCGAAGCGGATGACGGCGTCTGTTTGACGAACGTTACGGACCGAAGGACCGTAAAAGGAGGAGTTCGCCGTCAAAGCCCCTCCAGCCGATAAGCGCCCGTCCGGAAATCCTCACGGAGCGTGAGCACTGCCCCGGACAAAAACAAAATAACAGGCACCCATTTAGTGGATGGGCACCTGCTATAGAGTTCTCACTCATTCCAATTATTTCAATGAAAAAGTAGTAACTAATCCGTTTTGTTCATCCACGAAAATGGCCTAAAACGTGGACGAACCATGAAAAAAACGTTCTCCGTCCACGAAAATGGCCTGAAACGTGGACGAACCTGGGGTCCCCTATTTCTCCAATTTGGACTTGGCGTAGTCCAGGGTGAGTTTGAAGGTTTTCTTTTTGGTGGAAGGGGCGTCGAACATGGCATCGGCCATTACGCGCTCGCAGATGGAGCGAAGGCCGCGGGCGCCAAGTTTATTCTGGATGGAGGTGTCCACAATGAGGTCCAGCACTTCCGGAGCTATCTCCAGCTTCATGCCGTCCATCTCGAAAAGCTTCTGGTACTGGCGTACAATGGCGTTTTTGGGTTCCACCAGGATGCGGCGGAGGGACTCCCGGTCCAGCTGGTCCAGATAAGTGATGACCGGTAATCGGCCCACAATTTCCGGAATAAGGCCATAGGAACGAAGGTCCATGGCGTCTACATATTCCAGCAGGTTGTCCGGATCTATGCGCTGCTTCTTCTCTGCCCCAAAGCCGATTATGCGCGTGTTCTTACGCTGGGCAATGTGCCGCTCGATGCCCTCGAAGGCACCGCCGCAGATGAAAAGGATGTTCTGCGTGTTCACGTGGATGAACTCCTGCTCCGGATGTTTGCGTCCACCCTTAGGCGGCACGTTCACGATGGCGCCTTCCAGGAGTTTGAGCATGGCCTGCTGAACGCCTTCACCGGATACATCGCGGGTAATGGACGGATTGTCACTCTTCCGGGCAATCTTGTCAATCTCATCTATGAACACTATCCCCCGTTCTGCCTTGGCCTGGTCAAAATCGGCCTCCTGGAGCAGCCTGGTGAGGATACTCTCCACGTCTTCTCCCACATAGCCCGCCTCCGTGAGCACCGTGGCGTCCACAATGGTGAACGGCACGTCCAGCATCTTGGCAATGGTGCGGGCCAATAGCGTTTTGCCCGTACCGGTGGGTCCCACCAGCAGGATGTTGCTCTTTTCCAGCTCCACCCCGTCGTCCGGCTTCTCCACCAGGTTGTGGTTGATACGCTTGTAGTGGTTATACACCGCCACTGCCAGCACCTTCTTGGCCCGATCCTGACCAATCACGTACTGGTCCAGGTAATCCTTGATTTCCTGCGGCTTGGGCGCCTTGCCCATGGCAGCAGGAGCCGCCTGGGCCGATTTACCGCCCTTGTGCTCAATCTCGTCCACATACTGGGCGGCCAGCCGGGCGCAGTCGCTGCAGATGTAACCGTCCATGCCCTGAAGCAGGAACGGCACCTCTGTATCCGTGCGGCCGCACAGGATGCAATGGTTATGCGATGTAGGTTTCTTGGACATTATTTTTCTCTCTTGCGGAGGATTTCGTCCACCATGCCGTAGGCCTTGGCCTCTTCGGCCGTCATCCAATAGTCACGCTCCCCGTCTTCGGCCACCTTCTTATACGGCTTTCCAGTGTGCTGGGAGATGATATTGAACAGTTCCGTACGGGTTTTCTCAATCTCCTTGGCGGCGATGAGAATCTCCGTGGCCTGGCCCTGGGCACCGCCGAGGGGCTGATGGATGAGCACCCGGGAATGCGGCAGCGCGCTGCGCTTGCCCTTCTCCCCGGCGCACAGCAGCACAGCGCCCATGGAGGCGGCCATGCCCGTGCACACGGTGGCCACGTCCGGCTGAACCAGCTGCATGGTGTCGTAGATGCCAAGACCGGAAGTTACCTGCCCACCGGGAGTGTTCAGGTACATGGTAATGTCGGCCTGCGGATCTGCCGATGCCAGGAACAGCAGCTGTGCCTGGATGATGTTGGCCACGTCGTCATCGATGGGAACCCCCAGGAAGATGATGCGGTCCATCATGAGGCGGCTGAACACGTCCATCTGCGCCACATTGAGCTTGCGCTCCTCCGTAATGGTGGGATTGATGTAGCCGTCATACACAGAGGTGTAACGGTTAAGGGTCATGGAGCTGATGCCCCGGCCTTTTACGGCAAATTTCTCAAAATCGGTCATAGATTCTTCGCTTCGCTCAGAATGACAATTACTTCAATTCACGGAATTTCTCCTGGGAGATTTTCTTGGTCTGGAGGGTTACCTCCTCACGGACCTTGGCGATGGCGATGTTGTCCTCGCACTGCTCTTCCAGACGGCGGTACTGGTTCTGGTCCTGCAGCATGTTCTGGGCCGAGGAACGGATGAGATCCTGAGGCACGCCGGCCATGCCGTACATGGCGTACTGATAAGCCACATAGTTCTCTGCAGCGGCCTGGATATCGGCCTGGGACACCTTGAGATTGAACTTCTGCATGATGTAGCCGCGAACCAGCTGCCACTTGAAGTCCTCGATGAAGGCAGGGAATTCCTTCTCTACCTGTTCTGCGGTGAACTTGCCCTCATTGGCATATACCAGCCAGCGCTTGAGGAAAGCTTCCGGAAGCTCCAGCTTGGCCTTCTCCACGAAGTATTTGCGCACATCGGCACCAAAACGGTAGTTGGCATCCTGCTCGTGGGAAGCCTTGATGCGCTCCACCACCTTCTCCTCGAACTGCTCCGGCGTGGTAACTGCGTCCTTGCCGAAGATCTTGTCGTAGGTCTCCTGGTTCTCCTGAGCGGCCACGTACGTCTTCACGTTTACAACGGTGAAGTTGAACATGGGATCCAGGCTGGCCAGGCGGGCCTTGTCCACCTTAAGCATAGCAGCACGGTCCGTCTCATTGGTAAAGGCGGCGTTCACGTCCAGCTGGAACTTGTCGCCGGCCTTCTTGCCGATAAAGGCGCTGCGGGCTTCCTCCGCCACATTGGCGATGGAGATGTACACGCCCTCTGCGCTGTGGCCTTCGTTGGCGATATCGGCAATGATATAATCGTTCTCACCGGCCTTCTTGCCTTCCTGCAGGGAACCGTACTGCTGCAGCAGCTGCTCCTTGCCGGCCTTCTTCTGCTCTGCGGTGATGTTGATATCGTAGTAAGGGAGCTTGTCGGCCTTGCCCACTTCGAAATTGAGCTCCGGAGTCTGGGCAATGTCGAACTTGAAGGTGAAGTCGTTACCGGCCTTCCACTCCAGCTGCGGCTGATCCTCCGACGGAAGGGGTTCACCCACCACGCGGACTTTCTCCTCCTGGATAAACTTGTCCAGGGACTCGCCCACCAGGCTGTTCACACTGTCATAGAGGGCCTGGTCTCCATAAAGGCGCTGGATGAGGGACAGCGGGGCCATTCCCTTGCGGAAGCCCTTGATATCCGCTTTCCGTTTGTACTCGTTGAGGCGCTTGTGGAGCGCCTCTGCATAGTCTGCAGCTGCAATCTCGATGGTTACCTGATAGTTCAGGGCATCGGGCTGGTTCTTTTCAATGTTCATGATTATCTGTTATTTAATATTTTCAAATTGGGGCGCAAAGTTAGTAAAAAAGCGCCAAACAAGCAACCGCTACGCGCCTTTGCGCTTGGGATACGCCACCCGGCCGTGATAAAGCTGCTGCAGATACTGCTTGAGCACGGTCTTCATCACGTTCATTTCCCGGATGGAAATATCGGCCTCTTCCAGCTGGCCGGCCTTTTCCTTGGCAGCCACCATGTTCTCCACAAACTTGTCGTAGGCTTCCGGGGTGAATTCCTTGAGGGAGCGGGAGGCGGCCTCCACCGTATCGCACACCATGAGAATTACCTGCTCCTTGGTAACCGGCTTGTGGCCATGATACTGGAAGGCCGATATCTGTGACGGGTCTCCCCCGTCGTTTAGATACTTGTTGAGGAAATAGCCCGTATAGGAGGTGCCGTGGTGCGAGAGGATGAACTCCTTAATCACCTCCGGAAGATGGTGCTCCTCCGCAACGGTTACGCCATCGTCCACATGGCGGATAATGTCTGCAGCGCTCTCCTGGGGCGTTTTTCCGTCGTGATACTTCACGGCGCCGGGATTCACGCTTTCGTTCTCCACAAAGCAGAGAGGGTTCCGCATCTTGCCCAAGTCGTGGTAAAGGGCGGCGGCCCGCAGCAGCGGCACGTCGGCATCCAGGGAGCGGCCCACGGTTTCCACCATGTTCATCACCTGCAGGCAGTGCTGGAAGGTACCGGGCGCCTTGGCCGAGAGTTCCTGCAGGAGCGGATTGTTGGTATCGGCCAAATCGTTGAGCTTGGTGCCGGAAACCAGGTTGAAGAGCCGCTCAAACAGGTAGATGAGCGGATAGAGGGCCACCGTGAGCATGGAGCCCACGAAGATCTGCACCAGGTTGAGCCACCAGGTGGAGATGCTGCCGGCATCTATGAAACGGAAGGCCAGGAACACCAGCAGTTCCACGCCGAAGATGATGAGGGCGTTGAGGAACTGCAGCCAGCCTTTGTTGAGCGAAGGGAAAGTGAGGATGGTGACGATACCCGCCGTCATGAACATGACAAACAGTTCCATGCCGTTTCCGTCGAAGATCAGCAGCGGCAGCAGGCTGATCACGTAAACGGGCAGCATGACCCGTTTGTGAAAGAAAGCCTGCAGGAAGAGGGCAAAGACCGGGTACGGAATCAGGTACATGTACCCGGGCGCAAAGCGTTCCATCAGGAAAGTGATTATCGCCGACAGGAGGAATACGAAAAGCAGGTACAGATACCGGCTTCTGTCCTTGAATACCCTGCGATAAGTTAGGAAGATGCACAGATACAAGAGCGTTACCAGCACCAGGGAGATGAGGACGTTCCCCAGATACAGCAGGAAACGGGGACCGCTGTAGCCAAACACCTTGTTGTACTCTTCCTTATAGCTGTCCAGCATCTGGGCCACCTCGGCCGTGATGATCTCTCCCTTGGAGACTATCTTCTCATCGGCCCGGACATAGCCCAGCGTGGGGGAAATATAATCGGCCGATTCCGCATGGCTGAGCTCTGTCATGGAACGGTCGTAGATAAGGTTGGGGACGATGGTTTCATAGACCCCGCTGCGACGGAACAGCGAATCCAGGTTCACCGATGGATACGTCTTGGACATGAGCACCACCAGCTGGTCCCGGGCGTCCGAAACCTTGTATACCTCCGAACGGGGATACTGCGTAGCCCGCTTGTTCCGCTGGATATAGATAAGATTCTCAGATACTTCCGCGTATCCCTTCTCCACTTTCACCTTACCGTCCGAGATAATGCCCTTGGCGTAAATGTCGTTAAGGCGCGTGACGATGGCGGGCCGGAGGCTGTTGTATTCCCCCAGGTCCAGGCTCTGGACGTTACGTACCGTGGCCGATACAACCTCGTCCGAATAACGGTAATAAGGGATTACGCTGGCACCCGCCTGCTCCCGCTCTTCCTGGATCTGGTCTTCCGTCTTCAGGATGGGAAAGTCGAACTGGGAGACCAGCGTCTCGTACGGCCAGGGGCTTCCTTTCTTATAGTCATAATTGAATTTCGCGGTCCTTGGCATGAGGAGCACAAGGACTGCGAAAAGAAGGATGAGCGGATAAAACTTCCGCGAGAGTTTAGGCGTCGATATTTGCATAATGCGCGTTTTCTTCGATGAAGGCCCGGCGCGGCGGAACATCGTCTCCCATGAGCATGGAGAAAGTGCGCTCTGCATCGGCCGCGTTCTCGATGGTTATCTGACGCAGCACCCGGCGGTTGGGATCCATGGTGGTTTCCCAAAGCTGGTCGTGCGACATTTCACCCAGACCTTTGTAGCGCTGAACCGTAACGCCCTTATCACTTCCACGGCCCAGTTCCGCGGTGGCGGCTTCCCGCTGGGCGTCCGTCCAGCAGTAACGCTCCTCCTTGCCCTTCTTCACCAGGTAAAGCGGCGGCGTGGCCAGGTATACATAGCCGTTCTTGATTAAGTCGAACATGTAGCGGAAGAAGAAGGTGAGGATGAGGCAGGCGATGTGGGAACCGTCCACATCGGCATCCGTCATGATGATGACCTTGTGGTAACGGAGCTTGGAAAGGTCCATGTGCTTTTCTCCGGTTTCGTCTTCCTGGGCCACCGTAACGCCAAGGGCGGTGTAAATGTTGCGCACTTCCTGGCTTTCGAAGGCACGGTCCTGGGCGGCCTTTTCCACGTTGAGGATTTTACCTCTTAACGGCAGGATGGCCTGGATACGGCGGTCACGACCCTGCTTGGCGGTACCGCCTGCGGAGTCTCCCTCCACCAGGAAGAGTTCGCATTTCTCCGGATCGTGGTCACTGCAGTCGGCCAGTTTGCCGGGCATACCGGCGCCGCCCATGGGCGTTTTGCGCTGCACCATTTCGCGGGCCTTGCGGGCTGCGGCACGGGCCGTTGCAGCCAGTACGATCTTCTCCACAATGACCTTGGCCTCCTTAGGGTGCTCCTCCAGGTACATGTCCATGGCAGCGGCAGTGGCCTGGGACACGGCCGATGTGGCCTCCGGGTTGCCCAGCTTGGTCTTGGTCTGACCTTCGAACTGCGGCTCCGCCACCTTTACGGAAATGACGGCGGTGAGACCTTCGCGGAAGTCTTCCGGAGAAAGGTCTCCCTTGAACTTGGACAGGAGGTTGTTCTTCTCCGCATAATTCTTGAGAGAACGGGACAGGCCCATCTTGAAGCCCTGCAGGTGCGTACCGCCCTCAATGGTGTTGATATTGTTCACATAGGAGTAAATGCGCTCCCGGAAACCGGTGTTGTACTGAAGGGCGATGTCAATGGGAATGACCTTGTCCGAATTCACCGTGATGGGCTCCGGAATGAGCTTGGGCTCCCCGGCATCCAGATAATCGATGAATTCCCGGAGGCCCAGCTCCGAATAGAACACGTCCGAACGGAAGACCTGGCGGCCGGTGGCCTTGCGCTCACCGTCCTCCGCCGTTTCGAATTCGTCCACCTTGGCCCGCAGGTCCGTGAGGGTAATGCGGATGCCCTTGTTGAGGAAAGCCAGTTCCCTGAGGCGGTTGGCCAGGGTCTCGTACTTATACACGATGGTTTGGGTGAAGATGGTGGCATCCGGATGGAAGGTGATGATGGAGCCGTGCTCCTGGGTTTCACCAACCACCTGAACCTCCGTGATGGGCTTACCCTTGGAGTACTTCTGCACGAAGATCTTGCCTTCCCGGTGGATCTCCGCCACCAGCAGGTCACTGAGGGCGTTCACGCAGGACACGCCCACACCGTGCAGACCGCCGGAGACCTTGTAGCTGTTCTTGTCGAACTTACCGCCGGCGTGAAGGACCGTAAGGACCACCTCCAGGGCGCTGCGGTGCTCTTTCTCGTGCATGCCCGTGGGGATACCTCGGCCGTTGTCCTGCACCCGGATGGAATTGTCTTCCAGGATCTTTACGTCTATGTCCGTACAGAAGCCGGCCATGGCCTCGTCTATACAGTTGTCCACCACCTCATATACCAGATGGTGAAGACCCCGCTCGCCGATGTCTCCGATATACATGGAGGGGCGCTTGCGCACCGCCTCAAGGCCTTCCAGAACCTGGATACTGTTGGCTGAATACTGCTCCTCAGCCTGCTTCAATTCCTCAATATCTGCCATAGTTTGCACGTTTCAATATAAACGTACAAATATAGCAAAAATATATCAGAAATTCAATAGGATTCCGGCCGTAAAATACATTCCCGCCTCAGCGTGGACGGGTATCCGCTGGATGGCCTGGCCAAGCAGGTTGCCGCCCTTGACCCAGAAGCCGAAATGGCGGGTGAAACGGTACTCGGCGTTCAGTCCGAGATCCACCCAGCCGGGGACGGCAAGCGCCAAATTCCCATAGCTGGAACGGCGGCGGGTGGACCAGGCGATGTCAAGTCCCGCCATGAAACGGTCGCCCCAATGCCAGGCCGGACGGATCCAACCTACGAAGGACGCAGGCGTGAATACGGACTCGGCGGAAAGGTCGGTCCAACGATAGGCCATCTTGCCGTCCACCGTCACGTGGTCCGACTTCCAGCCATAATCGAGTTCGACGAACAGGAGGTTGTAGTCCGATTCATACAGGGCCGTCTGGTACTGGCTGCGGTTATCGAAGGCAAAACCTTCCACCGGGGCAAACTTCCAGCGGGCATAGCCGCTCTGGAGGTCATACCGGAAACGGCTGGCGATGTTGCCGCGGGCGCCCAGCATCGCACGGATCCATTCACGGGAGTGGCCGAATTCGTTCACGCCGCTGAACGGGGATGAGAAGAAGCGGCCCGACAGCGTATTGAAGCGGTCTCCTCCGGTCGCGGAGGTCTGCAGGATCAGCCGATCGTCCAGCAGGTGGAAGTCCACGTGGACATCCGGATAAAGGATCGCCGAGGAATGGCGGTACGGCTCCGGCCAGACGGTGAAATCATCGGAGTAGATGAAAGAGGCGACACGGGCGCCGAGGCTGAAGCCCCAGCGGTCCAGCGAAAACACATATTTCGGGGTTACGGAAAGCAGGCCGGTGTAGCCGGTCATATCTCCCCTGTAACGTGCCAGATCCAAATCCAGATCCGCCACGATCCGCCGTCCTTCCCCGAGGACGGAGCCGAAGGTCCCGTCCAGCGTAAACAGACTTTCCGTAAACTTAGAAGAGGCGATACCAAAGGACTCATGCGAGAAGTCACTGCCGAAGAGATGGTAGTTCAGGGCAGCATCATACAGGA
>CAMHKD010000012.1:0-50601 GCA_946185645.1 uncultured Bacteroidales bacterium | reverse complement strand
AAAAATGCTAAAATTACATTTCATATCAGTGTTTTGTGTTTTTAGCCTCCGCATATCCGCACGGGGCTAAATTTTTTTTAAGTCCCTTCCCCGAGGGGAGGGGTTTCGGGTGGGGGTAACGTTAGACTAAATAAAGAGCGAGGGCAAATTTTAATGAATATGGCAAAAAATTATTTGTTTACATCCGAATCGGTGTCCGAAGGACATCCCGACAAAGTGGCGGACCAGATTTCCGACGCCATCCTGGACCAGTTCCTGATGCAGGATCCGGAGGCTAAGGTGGCCTGCGAGAGCTTCTGTTCCACCGGCATGGTGGTGGTGATGGGCGAGGTGAAAGCCGAAGCCTATGTGGACATCCAGACCACCGTGCGTGACACCATCCGCCGAATCGGCTATACCAAGGCCGATTATATGTTCGACGCCTCCAGCTGTGGCGTGCTCAGCGCCCTCCACGAGCAGAGCGCGGACATCAACCGCGGCGTGGAACGTGCCACGGAGGAGGAGCAGGGCGCCGGTGACCAGGGAATGATGTTCGGCTATGCCTGCCGCGATACGGAGGACTACATGCCGCTACCGCTCTACCTGAGCCACAAGTTGCTGGAAATCCTGGCCGATATCCGCCATAACGAGCTGGAGCTCATGCCTTACCTGCGTCCGGATGCCAAGAGCCAGTTCACCATTGAATACGACGGGGAAACCCACCAGCCGGTAAAGGTGCATACCATCGTCCTGAGTACCCAGCACGATGAATTCGTGCCGAGGAGCCTGGGCAAAATGTCCTATCAGGATGCCGTGGAGCAGTACGGCCAGTCCAAGGTGGACGCCGCCATGCAGAACAAGATCCGCTACGATGTGGAGACCATTGTGATTCCGCGCCTGAAGGCTTCCCTGCCGGAAGATACCGCCAAGCTCATCCACAGTTTCATCCTGCACGTGAACCCCACCGGAAAGTTTGTCATCGGCGGTCCTCACGGGGACACCGGTCTCACCGGTCGAAAGATCATTGTGGATACCTACGGTGGCAAGGGCGCCCATGGCGGTGGAGCTTTCTCCGGAAAGGACCCGTCCAAAGTGGACCGCAGTGCCGCCTATGCAGCCCGTTACATTGCCAAGAACCTGGTAGCCGCCGGCGTAGCCGATGAGTGCCTGGTCCAGCTGGCTTATGCCATCGGCGTTGCAGAGCCTGTGAGCGTCTTTGTGGACACCTACGGAACCGCCAAGGGCGGATTCTCCGACGGCGAAATTGCCGATAAGGTCCGTACCCTCTTCGACCTTCGCCCGGCCCGCATCATCGCCAAGTTCGGCCTCAAGAATCCTATCTACGCCCCCACCGCCGCCTATGGCCACATGGGCCGCAAGCCTTACACCAAGACGGTGAAGGTACAGGGGAAGGAAAAGATTGTCCAGTTCTTCGGCTGGGAGCTCTTGGACAGCGTTCCCGCTATCAAAAAGGCTTTTGGGATTTAATCCAAAAGGTCGAACAACATAGGCAAAAAAAAGGGCTGACCCGAAAGCGGGCCGGCCCTTTTCACTTGAATGAAAAGTATTGATTACTTTTCGGCTGCGGGAGCCACCGGGGGCCAGGAGAAACGCTCGCCGGCAATGGGCTGACCCATTTCGGAAGCTTCCTTATCGGCCTCATCCAGCTTGAACACCATGAACTGAGGGTTCTCCTTGGTGTAAGGAGTCCACTCGCCGCCGTCCGGGCCGTTGGGGTCTCCGTACTTGGCGAAGTTGGCCCAGTAGGTAATCTGCTTTTCGGCCAGATCCCAGTCACCCTGGGTCCAAGGACGCCAGCAGTGCTTGAGGGACTTGAACACGAACCAGAGGTCGGAGGAGTGGAATGCGCCGTTGAGCACATACACCTTCTGGCTACCGTCGTCCGGGAGCGGACGGGCGAACTGGTATGCATAGCACTTGCCACCCTTTTCTTCGCGGTTGAGGGCGAAGTTGGCTATGCCATCCGTCATGTTACCCATGTCGTCCTTGGTGAAGCCCATCATGTAAGGGACATCGGCCAGGGTGCCGTCCATGGCAGCGGCGTCGAAGCTTTCCAGGCTCACATAGCCGTCCACGATGGGGGCGCCGGTGAGGGCGGGACCGCCACCGAACAAGCTGTCACCGTTACCGGCTCTGTTGGCGCCGGCGTAGATGGTGCTGAGGGCATAGATGGTCTCCGTGCCGGCGGCGCGCATCTTCTTGAGGTCCGTAAGGCCGGCCCAGTCAAGGATCTTCTTGTTGTTCTCCTGGATCTGCTCAAGCGTCTGAGGGCCGAAGGACATACCGCCACGAGGGGCAGCAGCGGGACGGCCTGCAGGAGCGGCAGGACGGGCAGCAGCGCCGCGGCCACCACCCATGCCACCCATACCACCGGCGCTCATGATAACGGCCTTGTGGAAATAGGGCTTGGCGAGAGGGGATTCGCAGAGGGTGCGGACAGCACCGCCACCGGCGCTCTGGCCGAAGATCATCACGTTGTTGGGATCTCCGCCGAACTGCTCGATGTTCTCCTTGACCCACTTGAGGCCCTGGATCATATCCAGGACACCGTAGTTACCGGAAACGCCATGAGGGCTTTCGGCAGCCAGTTCCGGATGGGCCAGGAAGCCGAACACACCCAGACGATAGTTGATGGACACCAGGACAACGCCCTTGTTGGCGAATTCCTGACCGTCGAACTCGGGCTCGGAGCCCCAGCCTTCACGGTATCCACCGCCATGGATCCAGTATGCAACAGGCAGTTTAGCATCTTTCTTGCCGGCCGCAGGGGTCCAGACATTCAGATACAGGCAGTCTTCACTGCACTGCTTCTCCTCGCCGTAACCCCACTCGGTAAAGTAACCGCCGGGATAGTGAACGGCCTGATAGCCGGGATGGCCGAACTCGTTGCACAGCAGGACACCGTCCCAGGGCTCAACGGGCTGCGGCTCTTTCCAACGCAGATCGCCGATAGGAGCGGCTGCGTAAGGGATTCCACGATAAACGGTGATACCGGGGATGTCTGCGGCAACACCCTGGATCTGTCCACCCTCAACGGTGAGGACGGGGCCGTTGTCCACCTTGGGTGCAGAAGTGCAGGCGGCCAACAGCAGGGCACACATGAAATAAGCAATCTTTTTCATAAAGTAATATTTGGGTTTAGTATTCAGTGCTATTTTACCGGATGTAAAGGTCGGAATTTCTAGGGCAAAACCCTTTTAGTTTCCGTCCAAAAAGTGCGAATTTTTTTTCATTTTGTGTTATCTTTGCAGTCCATTATGCCCAAAGCAAAGAGCAGCATACAGATTAAAAACCGTAGGGCCTCGTTTGACTACGAGTTCCTGGAGACTTATACCGCCGGCATCCAGCTAGTGGGCACGGAGATCAAATCCATCCGCGCCGGGAAGGTTTCCCTGCAGGATGCATACTGCTTTTTTGTTGGGAACCAGCTGTTTGTACGCGGAATGAACATAGCCCAGTACCACTGGGGCAGCTGGGGACAGCACGAACCCGTGAGGGACCGCCGCCTGCTCCTCACCAAAAAGGAACTGCGTCACCTGCAAATCCAGGACAAACAAAAAGGCCTCACCATTGTAGCGGTGCGCCTTTTCATTGCCGATAACGGCTACGCCAAACTGGTCATTGCCCTGGCCAAGGGTAAGAAAGAATACGACAAGCGCCAGAGCATCAAGGAAAAAGACGTCCGCCGGGAAATGGACCGCAGCGGCTACTAGCCTTTATTCCTCCGGAGCAAACATGGGGTCCCAGGCGGGAAGCAGGATGGGCCTCTGGCTCATCTTCGCCATTACATCGGCCGGGACATATTTCTTCTCCACCACCAGACGGAACATGTATTCGTTGAACCATTCGTCCGTCATGATGATGTTGCCCTGATAGCCACTGGCGGCGCCCCAGCTGTTTTCCACCATCCACTTCACCGGTTTTCCGTCCTTGAGATCCACAGCAATGAGCGTCATGGCATGGGTGGAGCCGCTGGCATGGGTAAGGATGCGTTCCTTCTTGTCCATCCCAAAGCTCACCCCCATCAGGGACTCGTAATCAAAATTCTTCAGATCGGCCACACCGCGCGGGCGGTCCAGGAACTTGCCCACATCGCAGGAGAAATACAGGGCCGTGTTGTCCTTGATGGAGGCAATGGCCATCTCCTTGATCTTCTCCATGGGGAGGTTCAGGTATACCCAGTTCTGGCCGTCGTACACATGGCGGTCGTACTCAATCTCATACACCTTGCCATATTCCACGGAAGGGTTGTTCATGACCATGATGTAATTGTTCTCCAGGTCTTCGCCGATGAACTCCTGGTAGAAGCCCTTGGGCGTATAGGTCTTCTCGCTCACGAACTCGCCCTTGGAATTGTAGCGGGCCCAGGTGAACTCCGTGGGAGGTACGCCCAGGCAGAGGACCAGCATCCGGTACACCTCCTTGAGCATCTCCACCTTCATCTTCTGCGTATCGGCCGGCTTGGCGGCACGCAGGCGCAGGCCATCCTCGCGGAGCTTGGTGGCCAGCTGGGTGCGCATCTGGGAGGTATTGTTGGCACTGAGCGTCTCCGGCATCACATCCGAAGGCACCACGCCGTATTTCATTACCAGGTTGGAAACGCCCGTGAACTGCCCTCCGTCGCCGATGGGGTTGGAGAACAGCCAGTCCACCTTGCGGTCTTCCATGGGAAGGTTCCGCGTATCGATAATCCCCTGCAGGAACAGGTTGGCCTTCTCCAGCTGATCGTAGAAGAAGAGGTAATTCTGGGAGAAGGTGAAGGCTCCCAGGTCGTGCTTCTCAATCATCCTGGAGCGCAGCACGTTAAGGCCCGTGAACAGCCAGCACCGGCCCGAAGACTTCTGATCCGTGCGTCCCTTGGTCTTGACTTCGTCGCTGAAATGCGTGTCTATCATGGCAATATTCTCGGCCGATGCAGCCAGCACGTTGATCTGGGTGCTGTTGAGTGCATTGCGGAGGGCCTTGTCGGCCGCGGTGCCCTCATAGGCCGAACTGATTTCGCGAAGCATGTCTGCGCTTATGCCACCTTGGGCAAAAAGGGTGACGGAAACGAGCAGCGAGGCTGCCAGGAGGAAGGTCTTTCTCATAATGGCTTGTGAATGGTTTCCCCAAAGATACGAAATAATAAAACAAAAATGCTTAAATTTGCATTCCGAAGCACAGTAGTGAAACGTTCTTACAATCAATAAAACCTATGGCTTACACTGAAACAACCCGCACCAGCTATGGAAAACGGCTGGGGAATTCGCTCGGAGGCATTGTCACCGGGCTGCTGCTGTTTGTGGGCGGCACCGTCCTCATCTGGTGGAACGAAGGCCGCGCCGTGAAGACGGACAAAATGTTAAAGGAGGCCCAGGGCCAGGTGGTGGAGATGCCGGACATCTCCCGCATCGACCCCGCCTATGAAGGCAAGCTAATCCATGCCGTGGGCATGGCCACGACGGCCGATTCCCTGGTGGACTCCCAATTTAAGATCGGCACCCGCGCCATCGCCCTCCGCCGCGACGTGGAATACTACCAGTGGGTAGAGCACGCCCAGAGTGAAAGCAAGGACAAGCTTGGCGGCGCCCAGGAAACCACCACCACTTATACTTACGACCTGCAGTGGGTAAGCGCCCCCGTAAACAGCGCCGAATTCCACGATCCGGACTATCGCAGTGAAAACTTCGTCCGGGAGAATGTGGAAAGCGATGTGAAATATGCGCAGAATGTATCCTTCGGCGCTTTCCGGCTCAATTCGGACCAGATCCGTTCCATCAGCGGCAGCACCCCGCTGGCCGTGGTGGATAGCACCGGCAGCAACGTGATCTACATCGGCAAGGATCCTTCCAAGCCGGACGTGGGAGATGTGAAGATTACCTTCACGCAGGTGAAACCGGCCGAGATCAGCATCGTGGCCGCCGTTTCCGGTGACAGCTTCACTTCCTATACCGCCAAGAACGGGAAGACCTTCTCGGCCCTCAGGATGGGCAACATTCCGCAGGAGCAGATCTTCGAGAGCGAGCACGCCACCAACAAGATGATGCTCTGGCTGTTCCGCATCCTGGGCTTCTTCCTGATTATGGCGGGCCTCCGCAGCATCTTCAGCATTGTGGAAACCCTCTTCAAGGTGATTCCGTTCCTGTCCCGTATCATCGGCTGGGGCGTGGGCCTGGTCTGTGGCGTGGTGGCCTTCGTGTGGACGCTTATTGTTGCAGCCATCGCCTGGATAGCCTACAGGCCGGTGGTGGCCATCGTCCTGCTGGTAATAGCTGCCGCGGCCATCTGGTACTTCTCCACCCACGGCAAGAAGAAGGAAGACACGCCGGTTCCGCCGGCAGCCCCGGCCGAATAAGGCATGAGGCGCCTTCTCCCGGTATTATCGGCCCTTTTGATATCGGTCCTGTCACCCGCCGCTTCCTGGCAGCGGGTGCGGGATCTGGATATCCATGTGACCCTCATGTCGCTGGGCGGGGCTGTGTTCCACGAGAAATGGGACCTGAATACCGGAGATGACATCACCGAATGGTACCTGGTCCGTGAGAACCTGGGAGACATGGAACTGGTCCGTCTCCAGGTGCTGGACGAGAACGGGAACGAATTCGCCGATGACGGAGAGTGGGACGTACACCGCACGCTGGCGGAGAAGGCCGGCAAGAGCGGCGTGGTCCACAAAGCCAACGGCCTGGAACTGTGCTGGGGCGTGGGCACCCACGGAGACCATGTTTTCCATGCCTTTTACTCTTTCACCAATGCCGTAAAGTCCCTCAACGACTACGACATGTTCCACATGCAGCTGGTGTCTCCGGGCTTGAGCTCCCCGCCGGAACATGTCCGCGTGACCATTGAGGCCAAAGGCCAGCAACTGGATACACTCAACACGCGTATCTGGGGCTTCGGTTATGAGGGAACATCGGCCTTCCAGGAGGACGGGACGGTGGTTTTCGAGTCCTCCGGGCCTTTCCTTGTAGACGATTCCGTCATTGTTCTCCTTCGCTTTGAAAAGGGCATGTTCGAGTCCCCCAGCGTCCAGGAAAGGGATTTCCAGGATGCGCTGGACCAGGCTATGATAGATGCCGATTTCGGCCATGATTATTATGAGGAGGAAGATGACACCGCCGCCGGCATTGCCGGATTCTTCACCATCCTGGTGATGTACTTTGCCTTCCTCCGGCCCTTCGTAAAGGCGCTCCGGGGAAAGAAGTCCAAGAAAGATATTGCCAAAGTCATTGGTGTCCGGGATCCCAAGACCGTAAGCTGGTTCCGGGATATTCCCATGGGTGGGTACCTGGGCGCGGCCGACTGTGTTCTCAAGGATATCGGCGAGGGAAAAGGCAACAACCTGGCGCTGGCCATCATTCTCCGGCTGGTCCATACGGGCTATCTGCGCCCCACCCGGGAAATAGAGGGGCCTCTTCAGCTGGCCTTTACGGACAAGGATCCCCAGAGTCTGGACAATATTTCCCTGCCTTTCTACCGCCTGCTGGAGCAGGCTGCGGGAGAGGACAAGGTCCTGCAGGACAAGGAGTTCTCCGCCTGGGCAAGCGCCCACTCCAGCTCCGTCTACAAGTGGACTTCCAATTCCGCCACGGAAGCCCGTTCCCGCATGAATATTGAAGGCTGGTACCGAAACGGCAAATATACGGACGAAGGAAAAGCCCAGGCACGTAACGTGGTGGGCTTCAAGAATTTCCTAAACGATTTCACGCTTTCCTCCCAGCGGGAGACCTTTGAGGCGCAGCTCTGGAAAGAGTACCTGGTATACGCCGCCCTCTTTGGCATTGCCGATAAGGTGGCCAGCCAACTGAAGGACATTGATCCTTCCTTCTTCAGGGAGACCTTCGCCTACGATGCCGATATGCTTCCTCAGCTGCTCACAACCAGCCGGGCCTTCGCATCGGCCATCAGCAGCGCAGCCTGGCGGGGAACGCCTTCATCGTCCTATTCCTCCGGCAGCAGCGGCAGCAGTTACCGCAGCAGCCATGGCTACGGCGGCCACTCCTCCAGAAGCGGAGGAGGTGGCTACAGCGGCGGTGGCCGCGGCGGTGGCGGCCGATAGGAAAGTTACTGTTCCTTAATAATTTCCATACCCAGACGCATGGCATCCTCATTCATGGGAATGAGGTGGTGATGGCGTTCCGGGAGGGTCTTTCTGAGGGCCTTGAGGACGCTCTCGATGGTTACGATGGGGTGAACCTTGAGGAAGCCGCCCAACACAATCATGTTGAACACCTTGATCATGTTCATCTCCGCCGCCTTGTCCATGGCGTCTATCCGGTATACATGGATGTCCTTGCGGGTGGGCGGGACATTGATGCCGTAACCGTCGTAGATGAGCGTACCGCCCTTTTTCACCTTCTTCTCGAATTTCTCCAGGGAAGGCTGGTTGAGGACGATGGCCGTATCGTATGAAGAGAGGATGGGAGAGGAAACCGGTTCGTCGCTCACGATCACCGTCACGTTGGCGGTGCCGCCGCGCTGCTCCGGTCCGTACGCCGGCATCCAGGTCACTTCCTTGTCTTCCATGAGGCCGGAATAGGCCAGGATCTTACCCATGGAGAGGACACCCTGTCCTCCAAATCCAGATATGATAATCTCGTGTGTCATAGTGCCTTGCGTATTATTTACCCATATCTTTCAGATCTCCGAGCGGGTAGAACGGGACCATGTTCTCTTCCATCCACTTGTTGGCCTTGTCCGGGCTCATGCGCCAGTTGGTGTTACAGGTGGAAACAATCTCCACCAGGTTGGAGCCCTTGCCCTGCATGGAATACTCGAATGCCTTGCGGATGGCCTTCTTGGCCTTGAGGATGGCACCCACGTTCTGTACGCTCTGACGCGTCACATAGCAGGTGCCTTCCAGGGAAGCGGCGATATCGGCCATCTTGAGCGGGTAGCCGTGCAGCTTGGGATCGCGGCCGTAGGGGCAGGTGACGGTCTTCATCCCCAGGAGGGTTGTAGGGGCCATCTGGCCGCCCGTCATGCCGTAAATGGCGTTGTTGATGAAGATGATGGTGATGTTTTCCCCACGGTTGAGGGCATGGATGGTTTCTCCCGTGCCGATGCAGGCCAGGTCACCGTCGCCCTGATAGGTGAACACCAGGCGGTCCGGCCACAGGCGCTTGACGGCCGATGCCAGTGCCGGCGCGCGGCCATGGGCGGCTTCCTGCCAGTCCACATCGATATATTTATAGGCGAACACCGCGCATCCCACCGGGGAGATGGCGATGGTCTTTTCGGCCATACCCATTTCCATCACTACCTCGGAAATGAGCTTGTGCACTACGCCGTGGCTGCAGCCCGGGCAGTAATGCATGGGCACGTCATTAAGCAGTTCGGGTTTCTTATAAACCAGGTTCTGCGGCTGAATGATTTCTTCTTTTGTCATAAGGCGTAGCTTTTAGCGGGTCATTTTCTTGATTTGCTCCACAACCTCTTCCGGCTCCGGGATAATGCCGCCCAGGCGGCCGTACCACTGCACCGGAATCTTGCACTCCACGGCCAGGCGGATGTCCTCCACCATCTGGCCGGCATTGATTTCCAGGGAAAGGATGCCCTTCACCTTCTTACCCAGTTCGGCAATCCGCTTGGTGGGGAAAGGCCAAAGGGTGATGGGACGCAACAGGCCCACCTTGATGCCCTGCTCCCGGGCGATGGCAATTACCTTCTTGGAAATGCGGGCGGCGCTGCCGAAGGCCACAATGAGATATTCGGCGTCTTCCGTCTTGTATTCCTCAAAGCGGACTTCGTTCTTTTCCACCTCGCGGTACTTGGCCTGGATGCGGAGGTTGTTCTGCTCCATTTCCTCCGAACGGAGTTCCAGGGAGGTCACGATGTTGGGTTTGCGCATGCCGATGCGGCCGGTGGTGGCCCAAGGGCATTCCTTGGCAATCTCCTCTTCCGTGCGGCGGGGCTTGAAAGGAGGCAGGACCACCTTTTCCATCATCTGGCCGATGGCGCCGTCGCTCAGGATCATGGCCGGGTTGCGGTATTTGAACGCCAGCTCAAAGGCCAGGTCCACAAAATCGGCCATTTCCTGTACCGATGCGGGTGCCAGGGTGATGAGCCGATAGTCTCCGTGGCCGCCGCCCTTGACGGTCTGGAAATAGTCCGCCTGGCTGGGCTGGATGGTGCCCAGGCCGGGGCCGCCGCGGGAAACGTTAACAATAAGGGCCGGGAGTTCCGCACCCGCCATGTAGGAAATACCTTCCTGCATAAGGGAGATGCCCGGGCTGGAGGAAGAGGTCATGACGCGCTTGCCGGTGGCGGCGCCGCCATAAACCATGTTGATGGAAGCTACCTCACTCTCTGCCTGCAGCACCACCATGCCGGTGGTCTCCCAGGGCTTTTCGGCGGCCAGGGTTTCCAGAACCTCCGACTGAGGGGTGATAGGATAGCCGAAATAGCCGTCGCAACCGCAACGGATGGCGGCATGGGCAATGGCCTCATTGCCTTTCATCAGGGTTACTTCTTTCTCTGCCATGGTTAATCCTCCTTTTTACGATAAACGGTAATACAGCCGTCCGGACAAACAATGGCGCAAGAGGCACAGCCCGTGCAAGTGTCTTCCAGGACAGCATCGGCATAGTTATAGCCCTTCTGGTTCACGCTCTTGGTGGTTAAGGCCAGCACGTGAAGCGGACAGGCCACAACGCAAAGGCCGCAGCCTTTACAGCGTTCAATGTCGACAACGGTCGCTCCTTTCATTTTAGCCATATGGTGTAAAATTATTGATTGTACATGTCTTTGTTGTAGAAATCCAGGATCTCATTGGCAATCTCCAGGGCCTGGGCGGCCGGGCTTTCCGGGTTCAGGTGAACCGCTTCCAGGTAGCCGTTCATGGCCATCTGCCAGTTTCCCATCTTCCGCCATGCGTTCCCCAGCAGGTAGAACAGTTCGTCATCCATGGCTCCGCCTTCTCCGCGGTACTGTTCCAGGATGCCGATGGCCTCATCGGCCTTGTTCTCCGCCAGGAGGGCCTTGATCCTGTCTTTCATCACTGAGGGTCGTTCACGAACATGCACCAGCCGTAGGTGTCTTCCTCAATGCCCTTCTGGATGCCCACGATGCGGTTGTAAAGTTTCTCCGTTATGGGGCCGCAGATTTCCGGATACTTGTATTCCCGGGTGATGGTGCCGCTTTCCAGGGTAACCTTGTCGTCAATGCGGCTGATGGGGGTAACCACCACCGCCGTACCGCAGGAGTTCACCTCCTCGAAGGTTTCCAGTTCGTCGATGAAAATGGTGCGGCGCTCCACCTTGAGGCCGATTTCCTCGGCCACCTTGCGCAGACTCTTGTTGGTGATGGAAGGCAGTACGCTGGGCGAGTTGGGGGTGATGTAGCAGCCGTGCTTGATGGCAAAGAAGTTGGATGAGCCGAACTCCTCAATGTGGGTGTGGGTGGCGCTGTCCAGGAACAGAAGCTCCCGGTAACCCATGCGGTGAGCCAGGTTGTACGCGTGCAGGGATTGAGCGTAGTTGGCGCCCAGTTTGTAGCCGCCTGAGCCGTAGGTGGCCGCGCGGTCATAGTTGCGGGAGAGGACGGCGGTGCCGGGCACCAGGGCCTTGGCGCCGGAATAGGTACCCACGGCCGATGCCATCACGGCAAACATCACATCCTTGGAGGAGTGGATGCCCAGCTGGGGGTTGATGCCGAAAAGGACCGGACGGAGATAGAGCGATGCGCCGCTCTCATAGGGCGGGATATAATCCCAGTTTTCCTGAACGCACAGGATGCACATGTCCAGGAACATCTCCATGGTGGGAGAAGGCATGTCCAGGTACTGGGCACTGGAAGCCATGCGCTTGGCGTTTTCGTCCGGACGGAACATGCGGACCCGTCCGTCCACGCCGCGGTAGGCCTTGAGACCCTCGAAGCAGGAGGGTGCATAATGGAACACACCGCCGAAACAGTGAACCGAGAAATTGAAGTCGTTGGTCACTTCCGGTTTGCTCCACCGGCCGTCAATGCATTTGGAAAAAACTATTGCATTGGTGGGATAGTAGTTAAAAGATCTTTTTGAATAATCGATTTCTGCCATAGTGTTAATCTTCTATTATGCGGTCTTTGTTGTACGTATGGATTTTGGTGGCGCCGGCCAGGATGATATAACCGTTCTCGGCCAGGGACTCCAGCTCGTTCTCTCCGGGATAAACCTTCACGGGGGCTACCCAGCTCACCTTTTTGGTGATGGCGTCCGTGATGTCCTGGCTGTATGCCACGCCGCCGGTGAGGATGATTACATCCACCTTGCCGTCCACCACGGCGCCCTGCGCCACGATATATTTGGCTATGTTAAGGACAAAGGCTTTCATGAAGAGGACATATTCCGGTTCTCCCTCCTTGGCCTTCCGGACCACCTCGCGCATGTCATTGGTGCCGAAATACGCCACAGCGCCGCCCTTGCCGATGAGCTTTTTCTTGATTTCCTGTTTGGTGTACTGTCCGCTGAAGCACATGTCTATGAGCGGATAAGGGGGGCAGCAGCCGGCGCGCTCCGGGGTGATGGGGCCGTCCCCGCCCAGGCCATGGGAAGTATCGATCACCTTGCCGCCCCGGTGCAGGGAAATGGTTACGCCGCCGCCCATATGGCAGATGATGGCGGTGGTGTCCTCTGCCTTCCGGCCGGTCTCACGAAGATAACGGCGCATGATGGCACGGGTGTTAAGGGCATGGAACAGCGTACGGCGCGGGAACTCCGGAATGCCGCCCACGTGGCACTCCGGCAACATTTCATCGGCCATGGGCGGATCCGCCACATAGGCCACGCAGGCGCCGAAACGGGGCTTGATGCCTTCCTTGTCCCGGAGGGCGTTGATTTCATGGGCGATATTGTCGCCGATGAGGGCGCTGAGGTTGCAGGCATGGTTGCCTTCCCGGCTCTCCGAGAGCACCAGGCGCATATCGGCATTCACGTTGTACACGCCGGTGATGCAGGGGGTGAACAGGCCGCCGCGGCACATCACGATGTCTATATCCTCCAGGCGGATGCCCTTTTCCTTGAGGGCACTGAGGATGGCGTCCGTGCGCATCCGGTCCTGGTCCATTACATCGGCAAAGCGGGAAAGCTCCTGGACAGAGTGCTCCAGTTTCTGGTCAATCACTATTTCTCCGTCCTTATAATAGGCGAATTTGGTTGTGATGGAACCCGTATTTACCACAAGCACATTTCCTTCCGGTGCCTTTCCGTTAATATTTTCAATTTTGGCCATAGTCAGTTTTTCATTTTCAGACTACAAGAACGGCATTATTTTAATAAAAAGCAAGTATTTAGTTAAAAAATTCATAATAAAAACTTTAATTTTCCTACAGATTTTCACAAATAGTAACTCCAACCCTTTCAATCCATTATTAAAAACCATGGTTTTTTACCAATTAAAAAAATAATGTGGAATTAGAGCCCGAAGGGCGACAGTAAGTCCCTTCCCCGAGGGAAGGGATTTAGGGATGGGGTAACGTTAAAGACTTCTGGCACGAAGTGCCCTTCCCCGAGGGAAGGGATTTAGGGATGGGGTAACGTGGAGGTGTGAAAAAAAAACGTCAGGGCGTGCGATGGCATCATTTATGCGGAAAAATTCGCGTATTTTTGCAAAATGATGAAAAGATTTCTCACTATAGCCGCCATCCTGGCCTTCCTGCCGGCGGCGGCACAGACTTCGGCCCAGAAATATGCTAACCGCCAGGCGGAGAGCGGCCCCCTCAAAAACGCCGTCTGGGGCGTGCTGGCCCGGGATGCTAAGGGCAATACCCTCTTGGAATACAACGCCTCGCAGCGGATGCTGCCGGCCTCCAACCTGAAACTGGTTACCACCGGCACGGCGCTGCACGCACTGGGCCCGGAGCACCGTTTTTCCACTCGGCTGGGCTATACCGGCACCATCCTGGAGGACGGCACGCTCAAGGGGGACCTGTATATCATCGGCGGGGGAGATCCCACCCTGGCGGCAAAGGATTCCATCGCCCTTAAACCGGACGCCCTTTTCTGGAAGTGGAAGACCCTCCTGAAGGCGGCGGGCATCCAGCGCATAGACGGGCGCATCGTGGGCGACGGCCGCGCCTATGAAGGCAATCTGGAGCAGGATTCCTGGTCTTACAACGACACCGGAACTTATTATGGCACAGGCGGTAACGCACTCTGCTTCTATGGCAATGCCGTGGATTATCAGGTGAAGGCATCGGCCCTGGGCAACACCGTTAACGTCACGCAGACCTACCCGGAAACCCCCTGGATTCACTTTACCAATTACAGCTTTACCGGCCCCGCCGGAACGGGCAACAGCCTGTACCTTTACACCACGGACCTGGCGCCTTATGCAGAGCTGCGCGGCAGTTTCGCCACGGACCGGCCGGCCAAGACGGAACACTTCTCCAACAAATTCGGCGCCCTCACCTGCGCCTACTATTTCTGGAAGAGCCTCACTTCCGCGGGCTGGGATGTTACCGGCGGCTATGCCGATATTGACCGCAGCGGCTACCTCCGCGGAGCGGATTTCGTGCCGGTGGAGAAGGCCGGTGAGCCCGTTGTTATCGGCAGTACCGAATCTCCCACCCTCCGGCAGATTGCCCGGGAAACCAACGTGAGGAGTGATAACTTCTATGCCGAAATGCTCCTTCGCGCCATGGGAGAAAGCGCCACAACGCTGGCCTATTACGATAGCAGCTATGTGGCTATGAATGAAGTGCTTCTGGGACTTGGTGTGGATCCTGAGGGCGTTTGTTACAAGGATGGGAGCGGCCTTTCCCGCCACGACCATCTCTCGCCCCGGTGGATGGTTTCCTTCCTGGAAGCCATGGAGAAAAGCCCCGCCTTTGACGCCTTCCTCTCCTCCCTGCCCCGGCCGGGCGAAGGGACGCTGAACGGCGTGCTTTCCGGCAATTCATCGGCCGGTCGCGTGCGGATGAAGAGCGGCTCCATGGAAGGGACGCTGTGCTATTCCGGCTACATCCTGGACACGGAGGGAAAGCCCCAGATCACTTTTTCCCTCCTCACCAACAACACTACGGCCAAACAGGCCGATGTCCGCGCCGTCCTTATGCGGATGCTCTCTTTGCTGCTGGAATAGTAATTTTTACTATCTTTGTAGGATATTATGAAAAAATGGCTTTTCATAGGAATGGCTTCCCTGGCGCTCCTCTCCTGTAAGATGGTGGACCGCCTGAGCGACACCGCCACGGAACTCTTCAAGGGGGAGGTGGTGGCCCGTGTGGGCGAACATCGCCTGCACCGGAGCCAGCTGGAAAGCTATATTCCCGCAGGCGTTTCCTCGGAAGACAGCGTGGGCCTGGCCCAGCAGTATATCCGGGCCTGGGCGGAGGACCTGCTCCTGCTGGACATGGCCGACGAGCAGCTGTCCAAGGAGGAAAAAGACGTCTCGGAAGAGCTGGAGAGCTACCGCCGGTCCCTGCTCAAATACCGCTACGAGCAGCTGTACATCAACCAGCGGCTGGACACCCTGGTCACGGACGAGGAGGTGGAAGCGTACTACCAGGCCAATCCGGACAAGTTCATCCTGGACCGTCCGGTGGTGAAGGCCCGCTACATGATTATTCCGGCCGATTCGCACAGTCTCAAGGAAATCCGCACCCTGATGTCCTCCAATGAGGATTCGGACGTGCTGGAGGCGGAAAGTCTGGCCTATACAGCCGCCATCAAGTATGGGGATTCGTCGGATACCTGGATGGACGCCATCACCCTGGCCCAGGAGCTGGGAACGGATTACCAGTCGCTGCTGGGATCCATCAAGAATCAGTTTGCAGAGCTGCCGGATAATGCCGGCAACCTCCGCATCGCCTATATAGTGGACATCGTCCTGCAGGGGAAAACCGCCCCCGAGGAGTTTTGCGCAGAGCGTATCCGGGACATTATCCTGAATACCCGCAAGCATGCGCTCACCACCTCCCTGGAACAGGACTTGCTGGAAGATGCCCGCAGAAACAACAGATTTGTAATTTACTGAATATGAAGCGTGTATTGACAATTGCAGGAGCTTTGCTAAGCTGCCTCGTGATGAATGCCCAGAAATACCAGAACGGCCTGGTGGACAAAACCGTAGCCGTTTTGGGCGGCGAGGTGATCCTGGTGTCCGATATTGAGAACGAGGTGCAGCAGATGCGGGCCGGCGGCCAGAACGTGGACCAGCGGATGCGTTGCGAGCTGCTGCAGAGCATGATGGAATCCAAACTCTTCCTCATGCAGTCCCGCCTGGACTCCCTCACGGTGAACAACGACATGGTGGACAATAACCTCAACCAGCGTATAGACTATCTGCGCACCCAGCTGGGCGGAGACGAGGAAATGGAGAAATACTTCGGCAAACCCCTTTACAAGCTCCGTCAGGAATGGCGCAAGGTGCTGGAAGAACAGAGCCTTACGGAGCAGGAGCGCTACCAGGTGGCCGGTGATATTCCGGAAGTGACGCCCTATGACGTAAAGCAGTACATTGCCGCCACGGATCCGGAAGATCTCCCGGTGATTCCCGTGAAATACCAGCTTAGCCAGATTTGCGTTTATCCGGATCGCGAGGCCGCCAAGATGGCCGTTAAAGAGCGCCTGCTCTCACTCCGGGAACGTATTATCGCCGGAGAGAAGTTCGCCACCCTGGCCCGCCTGTATTCCGAAGATCCGGGCAGCGCCCGCCGCGGCGGAGAACTGGGCATGGCCTCCAAATCCATCTTCTGGCCTGTCTTCTCGGATGCCGCCATGGCCCTTCGGCCCGGTACCATCTCCCAGATTGTGGAGACCCCGGACGGCTTCCACATCATTGAAGTCATTGAGAAGCGCGGTGACATGTTCAATGCCCGCCACATCCTCCTCAAACCCCAGTACACGGCCGAAGACCGGGAGAAGGCCTTCTCCCGCCTGGACAGCCTCCGTACCAAGATCCTGGAAGATGAAATCCCCTTTGAACTGGCGGCCCGTTTCTTCTCCGAAGACATGGCTTCCCGCACCAACGGCGGACAGATGGCAGACCCGGCCACCGGTTCTTCCTACTACGAGATTGACCAGCTGAAACCGGCCGATTATGCCGCCATCAAGGACCTGAAGCCGGGAGAAATCTCAGAACCGGTGGAATCCCTTGACAACGAAGGCTATGAGCAGGGCCGTTCCGGCAATCTGGTCTACAAGATTATCCGGGTGGATAAAATCATCCCCGCCCACACCGCTACCTTTGAGAACGACTATACGCAAATCCAGGAGCGGGTCATGAGCATCAAACAGATGGATGCCGTGAACGAATTCCTGGAAGAGAAGATCAAGGATACGTACATTGTGATTGATCCGATGTTCTCCCAGTGTGACTTCTCCCGCGAAATCTGGAATACCCGGAAATAGTGCGTTTTACCAGGGCTCATAGGACTGTTTGGGGACTGCTGCTTTTCATGGCGGCGGCCCTGTCCGTACAAGCCCAGGAGAAAAAGGACGACAAGGTGCGCCTGATAAGCGCCAAATCGGCCCAACTGCTGCAGATAGACGACGTAGATTACCGCAAGGTGGTGGGGCCCGCCAAATTCCTCCACAACGACACCTATCTCATCTGCGACACGGCTCTCTGGAATGTTAACACCAACATCATTGACGCCGTAGGACACGTCCGCATTATCCAGGACCGCACCACCCTGTCCAGCTCCACCCTCCAGTATGTCTCCGACGAAAATATGGCCAAATTCCGCGGAGATCTGGTGCAGCTGCAGGACAAGGACGGCAATACGCTCCGCACCCGTTACCTGGACTACAACACCAAGGACTCCGTGGCAGTGTTCCAAAGCGGCGGCGCCATGAGGGACAAGGACGGCCAGATCATGGAAAGCCGGTACGGCATCTACGACGCCAAGGCCAAGCTGTTCACCTTCAACCAGGACGTGAACATGTACCTGGACACCACCTTCATAAAGACCTCCCGCCTGGAATACCGGAGCGACCTTTCCACGGCCTATTTTGGCTACGGGACGGACATGTGGCAGGACGACAACATGCTGTCGGCCGATGACGGCTGGTATGACAGAAGCCGGGAACTGTTCTTCTTCCGGAACAAGGTGCACCTGCTCTCGGACAGCCAGGAAGCCTGGGCCGATTCCCTGTTCTACTACCGCGCCCGGAACGACCTGGATATGCTGGGCAATGTGGAGCTGATGGACACCACGCGCAACTTCTTTGCGCTGGCGGGCCGGTTCGAGTATGAGGATTCCCTCGGTAAGGTACGGATGAGCTATGAGCCCGCGCTCATGTCCATTATCGAAGAAAAGAGGCAGCGGGACACCCTGTACCTGGGCGGGGACGTTATCTACATGCAGACCTACAAGAAGTGCGACATCCCGGAGCCCTGGGTGGCAGATGCCAATAAAAGGATGAAGGACCTGGGCGGGGATGCCGTTATGGAGTATCGACGGAAAGCAGCGGAGGAAGCGGCCAAGAAGGCTGCCGAAGCCGCCGAAAAGAAGAATCCCAAGAAGACGGCCACACCGCCAAAAGCTTCGGAAGCCCCTCCCACACCGCCCACTCCTCCTGCACCTCCAGCACCTCCAGTTCCTCCCGCCGACAGTCTGGCGGCACCTGGGGACAGTCTGGCCGTCCAGGCGGACAGCCTGCAAACCCAGCATGCGGACAGCCTGAACGTACCGCCAGCGCCAGTGGCTGCGCCGGCTCCGGACACCACCAAAATCAATTTCTTCTGGGCCAACCGAAATGTACGGATGTTCCGGAGAAACATGCAGATGGCCTGCGACTCGCTCATCTACTCGGACCTGGATTCCCTGGCCCGCATGTACGGGGATCCCAAGATTTACAACGAAGGGAACAAACAGTATTCGGCGGACAGTATTTATGTGGTGGTGAAAGACCAGGAAGCCGAAAAAGCGCACCTCCTGAACAACGCCTTCATTACCATCCAGGAGGCCCAAGACGCCTTTGACCAAATCCGAAGCGTGGAAATGGTGGCCTATTTTGACGAGGCCCGCACACTCCGGCGATTTGATGCCCTGGGTGGCGCTTCCTCCCTGTTCTACCTAACGGAAGACAATGCCCTGGCCACGGTGAACAAGGTGGAGGCGAAGATGATTTATGCCACCTTCGAAAACGGCGACATAGACCATATCTACTATTACGACAATCCCAAGAACGACGGTTATCCCACCGTTCAGCTGCGCAAGGACGAAAAGACCCTCAAGGGCTTCCGCTGGGATCCCGACAAGCAGCCCACCTCGCCCGAGGATGTCACCACCCTGAAACCCCGCAAGAGTGAAAGGGTTACCTACCTTCGCCGGCCGCATGTGAAGTTTGACGTAACGGAGGATTATTTCCCCGGATATATTACCAAACTGTTCAATGACATTGCCCGGCGGGATTCCATCTCGGTGGCCCGGGAGCAAGAGCGGAGGGCCGCTGCAAACTCCCTGGAACGCATGAACCGGGAAACCGACGCCCTGGCCGATTCCCTGATGAATCTGCCTCCGAAGGATTCCCTGGCAGCAGGTGCCGACTCCCTTGGAATTGCCTCGCCCCTGGATTCGGCCGGGACAGCTTCGCCTCTGGCCCCTTCCGATTCTCTCAACGTTTCTGAGCCGCCGGTGGTTACGCCACTCACTCCGGAACAGATAAAAGCGCAGGAGAAAGCCGCCCGGGAGGCGGAGAAAGAGCGGATTCGGGCCGAAAAACAGGCGGCCCGGGAAGCCAAATGGGCCGAAGCGGACCGCAAATACGCAGAGCGGCAGGCCGCTAAGGCACAGAAGAAGCTGGAACGGGAACGGGCCAAGAAACTGAAACAGCTCCAGCGCCTGGAAAAGAAGGCACAGAAGGAGCGGAAACGCCTGGAGAAGTACCTGGAGCGGGAACGGCGCCGGCAGGCCAAAAAGCAAAGCAAAGACATTGGTACGGACAGTGCGGAAATAAACACAGACATTAACACTGATATTAATACGGAAAGCGATGAATAAGACGGTATTGGTATCCGGCGGCGCCGGTTTTATAGGGAGCCACGTAACGGTGGAACTGCTGGCAGCGGGCTACGATGTGGTTGTGGCCGACAATTTCTCCAACTGCGACCGTACCTGCTTCGAGGGCGTAAAGAAGATCACCGGACGGGAAGACCTCCCGCTGGAAGTGGTGGATTTCTGCGATGAAAAGCAGACCCGCGCCCTCTTTGCCAAATACCCCATTGACGCCGTCATCCATTTTGCCGCCTACAAAGCCGTGGGTGAATCCGTAGCCCAGCCGCTGATGTATTATAAGAACAATCTGCAGAGCTTCCTGAACGTGCTGCAGGCCGCCCTGGACAAAGGCGGATGCAATGTGCTGTTCTCCTCATCGGCCACGGTCTACGGAGAGCCGGACAAGGTGCCCGTAACGGAAGAAACGCCGCGAAAGCCCGCCACCTCCCCTTACGGCAACACCAAAACCATGTGCGAAGACATCCTGCGGGACACCGTGAAGGCTTCGGAAGGCAAGATCAAGGGCATCCTGCTCCGTTATTTCAACCCCATCGGCGCACATCCCAGCGCCCTCATCGGAGAGCTGCCGCGCGGGGTTCCCAACAACCTGGTCCCGTTCATCACCCAGACCGCCATCGGCAAGCGGGAATGTCTGAGCATTTTCGGCAACGACTATCCCACCCCGGACGGCACCTGCCTCAGGGACTACATTGACATTGTGGACCTGGCCAAGGCGCACGTGTTTGCCGTCACCCGCATGATGGAAGGCAAGATGAAAAAGGACTGCGAAGTGTTCAACGTGGGCACCGGCCGCCCCGTGAGTGTGCTGGAACTGGTGAACGCCTTTGAAAAGGTGAACGGGGTAAAGCTCAACTGGAAATTTGCCCCTCGTCGCCCCGGCGACGTAACGGCCATCTGGGCCAATCCCACCCTGGCCAATACGGAAATGGGCTGGAAAGCCACCCGTACGGTAGAAGAAACCCTCAAGGCCGCCTGGGCCTGGGAGAAACATTTGGCGGGGAAGTGATTTGTGGCAAGCTTTTTGTTTTAGTGTCACATCGTTAGATCGTGTATTAAAACAAAAACCGCCATGAAGAAAGCATCTTTATTTCTCCTGTGTGCGGCGATAGCTGCAGCAGGATGCTCCAAGTTTGGGGACGACATCATCGACCCCTGGGGCCCGGACAGCAATTCTACAGCCGAAGCCAAATCTTATGAAAGAACCGGCAATAACACCGTGAACATTGCCGACAGCGAACCGGAAGAAGACCTTATTGCCAACACCGAGTTCGACCGTACCATTTCCATCGTTTTCGCCCCGTCAGGTGCCACCGTCTCAGGTGATAAGAAGGGCATTGTTACCATTAACGGCAACCAGGTAACAGTAGACAACACCTCCACTAAAGAAAAGGTGATGTATAAGCTTTCCGGCAGCGCGTCGGACGGCTTCTTCAAGGTCTATTCCAAGAACAAGCAGGCCATTGTCCTGGACGGACTGGACCTTACCAATCCCAACGGTGCCGCCATTAACAACCAGGGCAAAAAACGCTGTTTCGTGGTTGTGAACGGCAGTAATTCCCTCTCCGACGGATCGGCCTATTCCGCCACACCGGCCGATGAGGACGAGAAAGCCGCCTTCTTTTCCGAAGGCCAGCTCATCTTCAGCGGCGAGGGTTCCCTCAAAGTTACCGCCAAAGGCAAGAGCGGCATTTCCTCCGACGATTACGTCCGTTTTGTAGACAATCCCAAAATCACCGTTTCCTCCTCGGCCGGACACGGTATCCGGGGCAAGGACGCCCTGGTGGTTTCCGGCGGAACGCTGGATGTGAGTGTATCGGCCGCCATGAAAAAAGGCATGACCTCCGACTCACTGGTTGTGTTTAACGGCGGCGTTACCACGGTGAAAGCTACCGGCGGAACGGCCTACGACGAAGAAGACCAGGAGTACAAGGCCTCCTCCTGCGTAAAGGCCGATATGCTCTTTGTAATGAACGCCGGTTCCCTTACGGTATCCAACTCCGGACAGGGCGGCAAAGGCATCAGCGGAGACGACAAGGGCTATTTCCAGGGCGGAACCGTTAAGGTGACAGTGACCGGCAGCAACTTCGGCCAGTCCAACGGCGGCGGTTTCCCCGGCGGCAACAGCTCTTCTTCGGACGACAATTCCAAGAGCGCCAAGGGCATCAAGTTTGACGGAGACCTGTACATTACCGCCGGCAGCATCTACGCCACGGCCACCAATCACGAAGCCATTGAAAGTAAGGGACTTCTGGAGATTTCCGGCGGAACCGTGTATGCCCAGTCCAAGGACGACGCCATCAATTCGGCCGGCGTTATGGCCATTACCGGTGGCTATGTCTGTGCCTATTCTACCGGGAACGACGGCCTGGATGCCAACGGAGACCTCTTTATTGAAGGCGGCGTCATTTACGCCATCGGCAGTGGTACTCCGGAGGTGGCCATCGATGCCAATACGGAGGGCGGTGCACATCTATATGTGAACGGTGGCAACCTGGTGGCCATCGGCGGCCTTGAAAGCGGCGCCGTGCTGTCCCAGGGCTGCTATTCCACCTCTTCCTGGAGCAAGAATACCTGGTACGGCTTCAAGGTTGGCACCGACACCTTTGCCTTTAAGACTCCTTCCAGCGGTGGCTCCGGCCTGGTGGTTTCCGGTTCTTCCCAGCCCACCATCCTAAGCGGCGTTTCCGTGAGCGGGGACGCCTCCCAGCTGGGCAACATGCTCAATGTGAACGGAACTGTTTCCGGCGGGTCTTCCGTGACTTTAGGCGCCTACAGCGGCGGCGGAGGCATGGGCGGTCCCGGCGGCTTCCCCGGAGGTCGATGGTAAAAAAAGAGAGACTGGCCTTTCGGTCAGTCTCTTTTTGTTATGGTGCAAGGGCTTTTATTTGCCCAGACCTTTCTTTACTGCGACGCTAAGCTCGTCGTACAGGCCATCCGTTTTCTCAAGCAATTCCTTGCGAATGCTGTCAAAGCACAGCTTGGGTTTTTCCGCGCCGGCGCTCTTCACCACTTTGTCCCGCAGCTCGTTGTACAGGTCCACGGCCTTGTCAATGAGGTTTGCGATTTCGTCTGCGTTCTTGCCCGGATTCACATTGAGGAACAGGGTGCAGTCATCCACAAATGCACCGATCACATACTCGATGTCTTTTTTAATGTCTCTTAAATTCATATCCTTCTGAATTAATTCGGTGCAAAGATACAACTTTTTTTCAGATTCTGCGTCGCAGCGGCTCATCATTCCCAGACAATCTCGACCGAAGTCACATAGACGGCGCCCTTGTTGGAACGGATGCCGGCGTCGTGACGGTCAGGTCCGCGCTTTTCCAGACCTTGAGTTCCTCGGTCGTGTTGTTTTTCGTCACGGTGCCTTCGGCCATGAAGATGTCGCCGGTATTGACCGGAATGTCCACGTTCGTATAGACGATATAGTCCGTGGCGTCCTGGGTGACGCTGATGTTGCCCTTGGCGGTCGTGGTGGTCTTGGAGGTCACGCCGACCACCATGACATAGGCGCTCTCATACTTGGCAAAGTTGGCGGCAAGCTGGGCTAAGGTGACGACCTCAGGCTCGACGGCGCTGCCCGTGCCCTCGACCGTGGCGGCGAGGTCCGTGATCTCATGGATGCCGTTGTAGATCGCCGCATCGACGATGACGTCGCCGGAAACTGTCTGGCCCTGCAGCAGGCCGTGGCCAGACTCCTTGTGGTAGAGGATGGAGCCCGTGGCGTCCTTGATCACGGCGTCTCTCGCGCCGGGCACGAAGGAAACGACTGCATCGGTCAGCGTGCCGGAGAAGGTGGCCGACTCAGCACCCAGGAGGGCCTTGAGTTCGGCGACGGACGTGAAGTCCGGCGTCGCGGGGGCGCTCACCGTGAGGGTGTAGCTCGCGGAAGCGGCGTTGTAGGTATCGTCCTCGGCGGCGTTGGCGGTGATGGTCGTCTCACCGGCAGCGACCAGCGTGACGGTCGTGCCTTCGATCGTGGCGACAGCCTCGTTCGAAGAGGAGTAGCTGACGGTGGTCTGGGCGCCGGAGACGGCCTGGAGCGTATAGCTCGTGCCCAGGGTGGCCTCCTCGCTTGCATTCGCGAAGCTCAGGGTCTGGTCCTGCTTCGGGGCGGGATTGATGCCGTTGCCCACGCGGACATAGATTTGTACGGTAGCTTCGGAATAGTCGGTCTTGGTGACGGGCGGGAAGACAAGGGTGATTACGGCGGCGCCGTTCGGAACGAGCGGAGTCACATCCAGCTTGCCGGTCGTGAGATTCCATTCAGCCGAGGCGACGGTCGCCGGGTTCACGGTAATCTGCGGCTTATCTGTTTCCACCTCGATCGGATGACTGACGGTGACCTCGATCGGAATGGCGGTACGCTGGGACGGATCGGCGTTGTAGCCGGCATCCAGCAAGACGGCATTGCTGGGGTTCTGGCCGACGGTCACGGTGACCGTGGTCAATTCCTCCTCACTACTATAGTCTGGGCCGATAATGACGGGAATGGTGATGTTAAAACTCTCATCGAAGATGTTGCCGACGATGTTGCAGCGGCCGTTGGCCCGGAGCGGTGCCTTCCGGACCTGTTTGTCGCTTGCGACCTGCGAGTCGGAGGTCACGGAGAACGTGACGTCATATTGTGCTCCGGAGACGCTTTGGTCCACAAGGACATAGTTCATCGCCACATATCTGTGCGTGGAGGCATAGTGGCCGAAAGCCGCCTCCGCGATTGCGGCAGTGGTGAAGGTCCAGTCGATAGGGTCGGAAGTTGCCTTGGTGGCCAGATTGAGTACGCACGGCGCCTGCGCAACGGTCATCGAAGAGGTGATGGACGCAGTGGCATCGGTAAAATTGACCTTAGGGACGAGCACGTTGACCTGCGCGAATGGACGCTTGAGCGAGATGGGCGAGCCGGTCAGGTCAATGCTTCCAGTGACGGTGCCCGTCTCATAGGTGCCGAAGAAGGCGTCGCGGGCCTCGTCGTTGGCCTGGCCCGTGGCCGTCATGGTAACGGTCGGACCAGTGGTGACGTTCTTTGCCCAATCGATGAAATATGGGGCACCCTGCTTCTGGGCCCAGAAAACCACCTTGTAAGACCTGCCAAGCATGATCTTGTCGCTGAACGTCACATTGGCGGCTTTCGAGCTGATTGTGGCGGGCGCATCGGCGTTGTCCGCCACCCACACGAATTCGTTATTGGAGCCGATTTCATAGATGCCGACATAGAGCTGGTCAACCGTGGTGCCGTCGGAAAAAGCCTTGGTCTGCGAACCTAAGGCAACGGAAAAAGTGGCATCCACGAAGTTCTCGTCACCAGTGGCGGCGGGGACATCGATAAGTTTATTCTGCTGGCACGAACCCAGAATAAACACTGCGGCCAAAGATAGGAGGAAGGGGATGTATTTTCTCATCGTGACTGTTGTTTTTAGCTAATTAGGAATACCTGGATCCACGCGGCCTTGGCTCACCAGGGGAATCCTGGCCAGGGTTGGGAAAACGGAACCATCGGCACTTCGATTTCATCGTCAAAGCCGGGGTCGATCAATACGTTGCCGCTCTGGCAGATCGGGCCCTCATTGTGAAACCTCAGAATACCGATTGTCGGAGTTTTGTATAACAACTTCGACGCTTCTTTTCTCATAGCGAATTACTTTTATTTGCGGTGATAAGAACGAGATTATATTCAGCCAAATATATCGGTTTTTACCATTGTTTGGCTGAAAATAAATATCGCGATATCAATTACGGCCTTAATCTAGCCGATATAGGACAGGATAATGTTGGCCAGTTCCTCCTCCGTATGGCCGCTGGCATTGAGCACAAGGTCATAGTTGCGGGCATCGTAGCGGCTGCTGCCGGTGTAACGTTTGATGTAGTTTTCCCGCGTCTGGTCTATGTCCTTGACGAGGGCTTTGGCCGATACCTCCTCCAGGCCCTGCTTCTCCATTACGCGCCGGACACGGTTGGCTTCCGGAGCGGTGATGAATACATGCAAGTGATTGGGATGGTCTTTGAACACAAAGAAGCCGGAACGGCCTGCAATAACGCAGGAGCCTTCGCTGGCCAATTCCTTGAGAATCTCCGTCTCCGCTTTGTAAATATCGTCCGGGGTAACGTCCGTGCGGAATTCCTGAGAATACCGCGGGTCCACGCCCAGGGTCTTGGCCGAAGGCATGGGGGCTATGAACTGGAGAAAATCTGACAGCCAGTTCTTTTTCTCTCCCTTAAGCTTTTCTATCCCGCTGGCAGTAAGGTTGAATTTCTTTTCCAGGGACTCTATGAGATACTTGTCAAAGTAATAGGTGTCCAGTTTCTCGGCCACAATACGGCCCACGGTATGGCCTCCGGAGCCAATTTCCCGGCTGATGGTTATTACAAAGGGTTCTTTCAGGTTCATAACATGTGGTTTTGTTTTCCAAAAATACAAAGAATCTGTTTTAATAGCAAGTCCCACTTATTTCTGCTGCACCTGCACGGGGGTGGAGAGCAGGACGTCTTCAAGCTGTTTTGTGCTCCAGTTCACTTCACCGGTGGTAAACTCCGGGACATTGTAGGATTTGAACAGACGGCGGTTCTGCTCCGGATCCTTCTGCGGCAGCAGGAAAGGTTTCCGTCCCCGTCCGTTTTCGTCTATGTAGGAGAAATACAGGCGTGTATAGGACCCGTCATCCCGGCGGGAGGTGAAGACAATCCAGCGGGAATTGGAACTCCAGGCCTTGAAGCTCTCCGACTTATCGGAATTGATTTCGTCCATCGGCCGGGTCTCCCCTGTGGCCAGATCCGTGATATAGATGTCACCAGATGAGTGCCAGACATGGAAGGAGCCGTAGCTGCCCACTCCGCTCAGCAGGTATCGGCCGTCGGGCGAAGGGCGCGGCGTGACGGCGCTCAGGCTATCGGCCACGGCGTCAAAGACCAGCTGAGGCGTCCCGAACTCCCGCGTCCGGGGATCGAAATCCACGGAAAAGATGTTATAGCGGATGCGGTCCGTATTCAGGAAGGCGTTGGTGGAGGGATCTGCGCCCCAATCCGGCAGGTAGGAAGACGCATAGTAAAGCGTTTTCCCGTCCGCAGCCCAGTAGGGGAAAGTTTCGTAGGCAAGGGAGTCGTGCACAATATAGCTCACCTGGTCCTGCTCCACGTCATAAAGGATGAGGTCCGACGCAGAATCGTACACTTCAATTTTCTGCCGATGGGTGCGGAAGAAGCCCTGGGCGGTCTTGTTCACCGAATATGCAATGAGCGGTTCTGTGGGATGCCAGGAAGGATACACGGCGTTGGAGATTAGGTCGCCGGTCTTGAAGGCTACTTTTTTAGCCTGATTCCCGGTGACGACGACGGTCCCGCCCGAAGCTTCCCGCGCATGGAACTGGAAGTTGTCCGTGCCGTAGTTCTGGAAAGAGTGGCAGTTGATGCACTGCTGCTCCACCCGGCCGCTGATGAGCTGGTTGTTGTAGAGGTCCCGTTCATGGAAGGAAGTGAGATCCCGCTGGCGGAGAACCAGGTTTCCGTAGCTGGAGTAGCCGGGCTCAATGAGCCGATAGGTCACGTAAGGGTCAATTTCATCGGCCGATACCTCCATGCGAAATTCCGGTAGGCGGAGCCACTTTCCCTCCCGCCGGACATACACCGATCCCTGGATTGCACCGCCCCGGGCGCTAGCTGTCATACGCCGCCAGGCCTTCTCCGGAATACGGATTTCGGGCCCCCGGAGGACCAGTTCTCCGTCCGGACCGGACAGCACAGCCACGCAGGCATCGGCCGCATTGAGGATGTTGAAATTGAGCGGCGCAATATTGCAGGGAATGACGATGTCCGTATAGTCCGGATAAAGCGCAGGAGCTTCCTCTATGGGCGATGCCTCCTGCCAGCCACCCGGAGTACAGGCGGCCATCAGCAGGGCCAGCAGGAGTATCCTATGTCCGTATCGTTTCATCGGTTCGTATTAACGTCCACAAATAAATAATAATACCAGTAGGTGCCCTTGTATCTGTCGGCAAACCATTCCTGCGTCTTCTTGGATTCCAGGTCCCGGGCATTATTGGCGTCGGAGCCAAACTTGGAGAATCGTTTCAGGACAGAGGTTTTATTTGCCAACACCGATGTGAGCGCGCGCATCAAATCCGGATCACCCGTCTCGCTGGCAAAAAGCGCAGCGCCTTCCGCCAGGGCGGTGCCGATGGGCGCTTCCGGGTTCTGTTCCAGGCGGCCGAAGAGGCAGTCCAGGGTTCTGTCCGCATCCTTCTGGATAAGGTAGAAGGCCGCCTGCCATTCAAACACGGATTCATTCACATATTCGGGATTGGCAAAATGGGCATACAGCATCTCCTGCAAGGGACCGGAGGCTTCAAATTCTGTAGGGACATCCCGGAGCAGGGGACACAGGCGCTGGAATTCCTCATCGGCATCCATCAGGGCAGGGTTTTCCAGGAAAGCCCGGTATCGGCGTACCCATTTTCCTTCAAACCAGTTGACATCCACCATATCCAGGTACTTCCGGGCCAGTTCGTATTCGCCGCTTGCAAGCGCCGTCTTTGCCTGGTATTTATAGTAATGGATATTTTTGCAGAAGGTGGAGGAATATTCCATGGCCAGGCGGTCGCTGGGGTTGATCATGCCACAATAATACAGCACCGGCACGCCGCAGATGTTGGAAATGGGGAAAGGCGCCCTTGTGTGAAGCGGAGCGTCTCCGTCCGGATACTGGAACATCTTCTCCGTGAGAGCGCCCTTCTGGTACAGAGCCACATCGCGGTACAGGACGTGGATACGGTTGGGATCCTTTACTTTCTGAGCCAGCTTGAGGACCTTATCCCAGTCCTGTTGGGAGACAGCTTTCTCCATGGCCAGGACCGTATGGAAGCCCCGGTCCCAATAGGAGCCGCCCACTACGATAAGGAGCGAGACCCCCAGGAGCACCGGCACAGCAATCCGCCCCGCCTTCCGGAGAAAACAGAGCGCAATTGTTGCGGCTCCAGCCAGCATCAGGGGAACCAGACAGATGAAATTGTCCAGGAATTCCATATACGGAAGGGCGGCAAAATACACGTACTTCCTGTGAATTCTGGGGAAGATCCAAGGCAGTTCCCGGCACAGCCAGGGTACGCTTGCTCCCAGCAGAAGCGCCACGGCCAATTCCGTGAAGCCCTGCTTCCGAAGCGCCAGCAGCGCCATCAAGAGAGCGGAGAGAAGAGCAAAAGCGCCAAATAGCGGATAGCCGATGATTACAACCGCCGCCACAAAGAGCGGACCCGAACGCTTCCCCAGGAAACACTTCCGGTAAAGCAGGACCAGGGCCGATGCAACGCAGAAGCCCAGCACCTGTGAATACAGGAGTCCATAGGTCCGGAACAGATAGACGGAATAGTCCAGCCGCGTGATGAACAGCAGCAGGAACAGGGCGGGAAGGGTGGAAAGCCAGACGGCCCTCCCTTCCAGGCCGATGGCTTTTTCCGTAAGGAAGGTGAGCAGGCACAGCAGGAGCGCAAAAAGGGCCGCCCCCAGCACCGGATAATGGGCCAGCTGCGTTAGAAACGCACCGGAAAGAGCCAGAATACCTCCGGGCTGTTCAAAGAACAAACGCAGATAATCTCCCTTTGGACAAAAGAGAGAAAACTGATCCAGATGGTACAGCAATCCTGTCTTGAAAATTACCAAAAACAGGAAGCCGAACAATCCGGTAAAGAGGATATGCCTGCAGGATTTTAGCATATTAGAGCTTGGCCACAAAAGTGTCCACCTTGTCCTGGACCACGGTCGCCAAAAGGATCTTGCCATCCGGGCCGATTACGTATTTGGTGGGAATCCACTTAACCTTGTAGGTATCGTAGATGGGGCTGTCTTTCTTGGCTTTGAAGTCCGACAGTTGGAGCCAGGTAATACCTTGCTCCTTAACGTAGGAGGCCAGTTTTTCCGGATCCGTGTCGCAGGAAATGCCCACCATCACAATGTCTTTCCGGCCCTGGATGCTTTTCTGAAGAGCCAGGAGCTGCGGCATCTCCGCGCGGCAGTCCGGGCACCAGGTGGCCCAGAAATCCAGGATGACGGTCTTCCCCTTGAAATCCTTGAGGGAATAGGTTTTACCGTCAGTTCCGGGCAGGGTGAAATCCGGAGCCTGCCCCTCTTTGAGGAGCTCCGTAGCGTATTGGGCGTCCAGGTCTTCCTGCTGGGCGCGGGCGGTGGCGGCTCCAAGCAGCAGGAGACCGGCCATCAGGGTAATCAGATACTTTTTCATTTTCGTTCTATTTAAACAAGGCCCTTACCAGGGCGGGGATATCGGCAACTTTCACAATTTCAATTCCTTCCGGCTTGCGGTCAAAGTGCGTATAGGAACTTACGAAGATGCGTTTGAAGCCCAGGCGGGCTGCCTCCACGGCGCGTCTTTCGGCCTGGGAAACCGGACGGATTTCTCCGCTGAGACCCACCTCTCCGGCAAAACAGACGTTGGCGGGGATGGAATAATCGAAGTTGGAAGAGAGTACGGCGCAGATTACGGCCAGATCGCATGCGGGATCCGTGATGCGGAGGCCGCCGGCCATATTAAGGAACACGTCTTTCTGGCCCAGTTTGAAGCCTGCCCGCCGTTCCAGCACCGCCAGCAGCATGTTAAGGCGGCGGACGTCAAAGCCCGTGGCGCTGCGTTGGGCTGTTCCATAAACGGCCGATGAAACCAGCGCCTGCACCTCAAAGAGGAAGGGCCGATTACCGTCCAGCATGGCGCAGATGGCCGTTCCGCTAAGACCTTCCTCGTGCATGGGAATGAGCATTTCCGAAGGATTGGCCACTTCCCGGAGACCGGTACCCGTCATCTCAAACACAGCCAGTTCTGCGGTGGAGCCGAAACGGTTTTTGATGCTCCTGAGCACCCTGTATGCGCCCCGGTTCTCCCCCTCGAACTGCAGCACCACGTCCACAATATGCTCCAGGATCTTGGGCCCGGCAATGGAACCTTCCTTGGTGATATGGCCGATGAGGATGACCGGAATGCCCGTTTCTTTGGCAAAGCGGAGCAGGGTGGCCGCCACCTCTTTGATCTGGCTCACAGAACCCGCCGTGGACTCAACGGAAGGGCAGTACATGGTTTGCACGGAGTCTACAATCATGAGGTCCGGAGCCACTTCCTGGGCTTCTTCCAGGATGGCGGTCATATCCGTTTCGCTGTAGATGAAGCAGTTGGAGGCATCTCCGCCCAGGCGGTCCGCCCGCATCTTCACCTGCTTCACGCTTTCCTCTCCGGTAACGTAAAGGGTTTTTAATTCCGGCCGATGCAGGGGAAGCTGAAGGGAAAGGGTGGATTTGCCGATGCCGGGTTCTCCGCCCATGAGAACCAGCGAACCCTGCACGATGCCGCCCCCAAGGAGGCGGTCCACTTCTGCGCTGCCCAGGGAAATGCGGTCTTCCACGGAGGTGGAAACCTCCTTAAGCGGTTGGGGCTTGCGCCCGGATCCGGGCACGGAAACCGCCGCCGGACGCTTGCCGGTGACCACTTCCTTTTCTACCATGGTATTCCACTCCCCGCAGGCGGGACAGCGTCCCATCCACTTGGAGTATTCGTTGCCGCAGTGGGAGCAGAACCACACGGACTTGCTTTTTTTTGCTGCAGTTGCCATCGGCCTTGTCTTTGGTCCGGTAAATATACAAAAAATCCCGGGGAATTCTTCCTCGGGATAATTCGCATTTTCTAATTAATAGAAATTACTCGGCGATGGCTTTGTCGATAGCATCGGCAGCGGCCTCAGCGGCATCCTCGGCGGCGCTGGCCAGGGAATCGGCGGCTTCTTCAATGGTCTCCACGGCAGCTTCAGCGGCGTCCTCGGCGGAAGCCTCGGCCTTCTTGGCATTGTTGTTACCGCAAGCAGAAGCAGCAATCATCATAGCCACAACTGCGACAGACATAAATACCTTTTTCATAATCCTTAAATTTTAGAATACACTTATACTCTCTAACCTTTTCGGGGGCAAATGTACGGCAAGTTTTTGAGATGTACAAGGATTTTCTAAAAAATTTTATAATGAATTGTAAGGCAAAAAAGCATTATGCCTTTATTATTTACTGATAATGAGTGCGTTAGCCCAAACTTCGCAGCCTTCGCAGCGGCCCACGAAACCTAAACGCTCCGTAGTGGTGGCCTTCACGGAAACCCGGTCGGCCGATACGCCCAGGATGGGAGCCAGGGTTTCCCGCATGGCCTGGATATGTGGTGCAAGCTTGGGGCGCTGAAGGGCAATGGTAACATCCACATTCCCAACTTTATAGCCCTTTTCATAGACCAGTTCCACCACCTTTTTCAGGAGCAGTTTGCTGTCCACGCCCTTCCACTCGTCTGAAGTATCCGGAAACAGGTGGCCGATATCCCCCAGCGCCAGGCAGCCCAGCAGGGCGTCACAAAGCGCATGGATGGCTACATCCCCGTCCGAATGGGCCACGAAGCCCGTTTCCGAAGGAATCTGCACACCTCCCAGCCACATGGGCAGCCCGGGAGCAAGAGCGTGAACGTCGTAACCATTGCCGATACGTATGTCTTTCATATTGTAAAGTTTTCCCTTTGTTGCAACCTTTCCCTATTACTCCCACAGGCCCTCCCTGCGACTGTCTAACGTTACCCCCTCCCGAAACCCCTCCCCTCGGGGGAGGGACTTAACACGCTTCTGGAACCTTCAGTGCTGTTTTTGCAAAGATACCAAAAAAATGGTATTTTTGTAGGTTAAAGGACAATTGCCATGGCCAATTTATTCAACTTTGGATTCTTCGGAAACCAGGAACACAGAGTCTTCAATTATAAACCCCGGTATTATGATCCGGAGGAAGAGAAGCGCCGCCAGATGTTCGGGGACGTGGACGGCACCAACGAGACTGCCCGCGAAAATGGAGAGTATGTGCCCGGCAGCAGCCTGCGGGGCGCTTTCCGGGGTGGCAATTACCAGAAGACCCGTTCGTCCATGAACAAGACGCACACCATCATAACCCTGGTAACCCTGGTGCTAATTGTGGTGGTACTCATCTACATGACAAAATTCTTTGAGATTCTGTAGATGGAACTGAAGATACTGCCCAAAAACATCTCCGACATGATTGCTGCGGGGGAAGTGGTCCAGCGGCCCGCCTCCGTGGTAAAAGAACTCATGGAAAATGCCGTAGACGCCGGCGCAACGGACATCAAGGTCATTGTCACAGATGCCGGACGCACCCTTATCCAGGTCATTGACAACGGCAGCGGCATGAATCCGGACGACGCGGTCCTGTGCTTTGAACGGCATGCCACCTCCAAGCTCTCATCGGCCGAAGACCTGCATCACATCCTCACCTTCGGCTTCCGGGGAGAGGCTCTGGCTTCCATCGCAGCGGTGGCCGAAGTCACCCTTCGCACCCGTACGGCCGACCAGGAAGTGGGCGTGGAGATCTCCATGGCCGGGTCGGAGCATCTGGGAACCCGGGAAGTGAGCTGCCCCATCGGCAGTAATTTCACTGTCCGGAACCTCTTTTACAACATCCCTGCCCGGCGTAAGTTCCTAAAGAGCGACAATGTGGAACTGCGCCACATTGTGGAGGAATTCCAGCGGGTGGCGCTAACCCGCCCGGACCTGGCCTTCACCCTCACCCACAACGGCAAGGACATCCATGTCCTCAAACCCGCAAAATCCCTGAAATTCCGCATCCAGGACCTGCTGGGGCCCGCCGTCACCGGTGACATCATGGATATATCGGCCGATACCACCATTGCCTCCGTGCGGGGCTTCGTGGGCCGACCGGAGAGTGCCCGGAAGACCGTGGGGAACCAGTTCCTCTTTGTGAACGGCCGGTACTTCCGGAGCCCTTACCTCCACAAGGCCGTGATGAAGGCCTACGAAAACCTCATCCCGGAAGGGAGTACCCCGTCCTATTTCATCTACCTGGACGTGGATCCCTCCACCATAGACGTTAACATCCATCCCACCAAGACGGAAATCAAGTTCGAGGAAGACCAGATGCTGTTCCAAACCCTGCTGGCCGCCATCAAGGAAGCCATGGGAAAGAGCAGCGTGGCCGGTTCCATAGAGTTTGACAATCCGGAGGCCCGGGAGATTCCGGTCATGGGTACCCGTTTCCAGGAATACCGTCCATCAGCCGTTCCGGATGCAGGCGTGGATCTGGAATACGACCCCTTCCAGGAAATGACCGGCCAGGCCGATCTATCTCCAAAATACAACACCTCCCGCTACGTCGACAAGAGCGAAAATTACGGCGCCCTGTTCGAGGACCGGACCCTTCCCACCGCGCAGGTGCTGGTGGTGCAGGGAAAGTACATCCTCACCCAAAGCGCTTCCGGGCTCATGATTGTGCACGTGCGGCGGGCACGGGAAAGGATCCTGTACGACCGTTTCCTGCAGGCTCTTACCGACGGTACCCACCTTAGCCAGCAGGCACTGTTCCCGGTGCAGGTAGCCGTGGGCGTGGAAGGCTGCCTCCTCATTCAGGAGCACGCCGCACTGCTGCAGCAGCTGGGCTTTGACATTGCCCCCTTCGGCCAGGATTCCGTGGTGGTGAACGGCGTTCCGGAAGGCTTTGACGCCACGCCGGGAAAGGTGGAAACCCTGGTGGGAGACCTTCTCCTTATCCTGAAGGACGACCATGCCTCCCTGCCGGGCGTGATGGAGCAGGCATCGGCCCAGAAATTCGCCCTTCTGGGTGCTTCGGGCGGCGAAAAGCTCACATCTCCGCTGGAGGCGCAGCGCCTGGTGGACAGCCTCCTGCAACGGCCCAACCCGGAGTTTACGGCAGCCGGACGGCGCATCATCGCCCTGGTCCCGGCCGATGAACTGGAAAAAAGATTCTAAGACATGAACGGAAGACCCTCTTTCTTTGAAAATATCCCGGTTGTTACCCGGAACCTCCTTATAGTGAACGTGATAATGTTCATTGCCACGCTCATCAACGAGGAGTTTATGATAGGGACCTTTGCCATGTTTTACCCGGCATCGCCCTTCTTCCGCTGGTGGCAGCCCGTTACCCACATGTTCATGCACGGCGGCTGGTGGCATATTATCTTCAATATGTACTCGCTGGTCATCTTCGGCATGGTAGTGGAGCGCGCCATGGGTTCGCGAAAATTCCTGCTGTTCTATTTTATAACCGGTCTGGGCGCTGTGGCGCTACATACAGCGGTAGAGTGGCTGGAAATCACTTATCTGGGCGGAGATCCCGTAGCGGCCTATTATACCCCCATGGTGGGCGCTTCCGGCGCCATCTACGGCGTGCTGGTTGCCTTTGCCATGCTGTATCCCCAGGCCAAGCTCACCCTCATTTTCCCGCCCATCACCCTGGACGCCAAATGGTGGGTTATCATCTTTATCGGCATTGAACTGTTTACCGGTATTGTAGGCACGCGGATTGGGATTGCGCATTTTGCCCATCTGGGCGGCGCCCTGTTCGGCTTCCTCCTGGTCCGGTACTGGAGAAAAACGGGAAAGCTTTACAGGTAGATGGCAAAGGAAAAGAAACAAAGACACTGGCTGTCCCGGCTCTCGTTCGGGACGGTTTCGTTGGTGTTCTCCGGACTCCTGCTGCTAAGCTACCTGTCCATGTTCATAGATCCCGCCAAGGCGTGGTTCTTCACCCTTTTCGGCCTGCTGTATATTCCCGTGCTGTTGGTGGTTGCGGTGCTCTTTATCCTGTCCCTTTTCCGCCGGTCCCACATGCGCGGTCTGCTGCTTCTGATGCTGCTGCCTTCCATTTTCCTTTTTGGCAAATACTACCAGTTCAAGGGGCCTTCGGAGGAAAAGCCCGCCACCCTCAAAATAGTCTCCTACAACGTGGGGCTCTTTACCCATGGAGACGGGGAAAAGGATCCGCTGGCGCTGGCCGATGAGGTGTGCGACTGGCTCAGGAAGGCCGATGCCGATATCATCTGTCTGCAGGAGTTCTGCCTTCCGGGGAACGTGGACTTCGGCTCATGGCTCCGGCGCCGTTTCCCTGGTTACGAGGTGGATTATTATGCAGTTACCGGCCCCATCGGCCAGTTTGGCAACGTTACGCTAAGCCGGCGGCCCATTACGGGAAAGGGAAAGAACAACTTTGAAAAGTCCACCAACATGGCCCTGTGGACGGATGTACGCCTGGACAGTTCCACCGTCCGGCTGTACAACTGCCACTTTGAAAGCTACAACATTTCCCTGTCCGGCCTGGTGAAAAAAGCCGGCGAAGAGGGCCTGGTGGAAGAAACCGGCCAGAAGATGCGGCGTTCCATCACCGAACGGCCCAAGCAGGTGGCCCAGGTAATGCGGGATGTGGACGCCGCTCCCGTCCGTTCCCTGGTGCTGGGAGATTTCAACGACAACCCGCTGAGCTACACTTGTTTCCGTCTGCTCCGGGGCCGGAAAGACTCATTTGTTAAAGCCGGAAAAGGCTTTGGCGCCACGTACCGGAGCCTGTGGCCGCTGCTGCGCATAGACTACATCCTTTATCCCCAAGACCTTTCCGCCGTTTCCTACAAGGTGGAAAAGGTGAAATACTCGGACCATTATCCCATCATTGCCACGTATTATGAAAGCGGAAGAAATACTCGCTGAAGCCCTTAAGACGCTCCGCGCCGGCGGAACCATCCTTTACCCCACGGACACGGTCTGGGGCCTGGGCTGCGACGCCACCAATCCGGAGGCCGTTGCCCGCATCTATGAAATCAAGCAGCGGGCCGATTCCAAGTCCCTGGTCCTGCTGGCCTCCGACCTGGACATGGTGGCACGCTATGTAAGAGAGATTCCGTCCATCGCCGTGGACCTGGTGGAAGTGAACGATGCTCCCATGACCCTTATCTACCCCGGCGCCATTGCCGGTGAGGCAGGCGCGACCGGCGACAAATGGCACCTGGCCCATAACACCGTTGCCGAGGACGGCTCCGTGGGCATCCGCATTCCCCTTATGGACTGGTGCAAACAACTGGTATTCAAGCTGGGACGACCCATCGTGAGCACATCGGCCAATATTTCCGGAGAGCCCACGCCGGAGCGTTTCTCGGAGATTGATCCGGCCGTCAAGGAAGCCGTGGACTTTGTGGTTCCCCCGTCCGTGGACACCCAGTCCACCGGCAAGGCCTCCCAGATCCTGAAGGTTGGCCTGAAGGGAGAAATTGAGATTATCCGGAAGTAATGGAACTCTTTTACGCATACGAGGTTTCGGGCCGATACTGCCGGCTGGACGCAGAGGAAAGCGGCCATTGCGTCCGCGTACTCCGGCACAGGGCCGGGGATGAGATTGACGTGATTGACGGCTTGGGCACGTTGTATCACTGCCGCCTTACGCTGGACAGCCCCAAAGGGGCCGAGGCGGAGATTCTGGATACGCAGGAGGGCTTTGGAGCCCACCCCTATCATTTGACTGTTGGCTGCTGTCCCACCAAGAACAACGACCGCTTTGAATGGTTTGTGGAAAAGGCAACGGAGCTGGGTGTGGACCGGATTGTCCCGCTCATCGGCGAGCATTCCGAAAGAAAGGTTTACAAGACAGAACGGGCGCAGCGGATAGCCCTCTCCGCCACCAAACAGTCCCTCAAAGCCCGCATTCCGGAGATTGCAGAGCCTGTTACAGTAAAAGAATTCATTTCCTGTCATTCTGAGCGAAGCGAAGAATCTCTTCGCCTTATCGCTTATTGCTTTGAGGACCCTTCTATTCCCCGCCGTAGCATTGTGGAAGTACTAAAAGAAATGCCCAGTGAGGCCGGGCATGACGTTACGGTTCTCATCGGCCCGGAAGGAGACTTTTCGCCCGAAGAGGCCCGCCTGGCCCTGGAGCACGGGTTTGTCCCCATTCATCTGGGACCTTCCCGCCTCCGCACGGAGACCGCGGCCGTTACAGCCGTAGAGGCCGTCTATCTACTGTTTGGATGCTAACCTTACCGCACCCCAGGCCAGGAGGCTCTGGGCAATGAGGTAAGTGAACATGATCACGAACTCCCGGAGATCAAAGCTGATCACATCAAAGGTGCCGGCCGCGATGAGTGAATCCGAGAAGGCGAACAGGAGCGCTCCGCAGAGGATAATCCACCAGGTGCAGCGGTCTTCCTTGCAGCGGATAACGCCGCAAAGGGCGCAGAAGCTTAGCATTAACAGCACAAAGCCATACACCGCCATGGGAGCTAACAGGGCTCCCTGGACTTTGAGTACCTTTACCAGCAGGAATACCAGGATTGCCACGCAGACAATGCCCGCCAGCCAGCCCTTCCAGCTCATGCCCTTCCAGGACTTGGAGCCAAAGAGGGTCATATAGAAGATATGGCCGATAAGGAAGGCGCCAATACCGCTGGCAAACATAGGGAAGGCGTCACTTAGCAGGAACGTATCCCCAGCAAAGCCAAACAACTCTGCGGTAATGAGAAGTCCCAGCATTTTCCTGTCCAGCGGATGCTCCACCGCATAGGCCAGCACACTGGCGGCCAAAAGCGGCAATAGGGCCGGTTTCACGGCCGCTGCCAAAGCGGGTTCCCAAATTCTACCCGCCCAGTTAAGCAGGCAGGCTATGGCAAAAAAAACTGCAGGAATGCAATATAGGTTCTTTTTCATGGTGCTGTAACTATGTGATTGTATTACAAAATTAAGAGAAATCGGTGAAAACACATAAAAAATCGTAAAAAAGCGCTAAATGATTCAACCGATTGACTTCCATCCCGTTTTCTGTCCCTATCTTGGCGGCATGATAAAGGAACTGTTGGATTTGACCATGCCGCGGGAGTGCCTTGTCTGCGGACAGCGGCTGGGAGCGGCAGAAGACCATCTCTGCATCTGGTGCGCCGAAGACCTTCCCCTCACCTATTATTGGGAACAGCCGCACAATCTCATGGCCGACCAGTTTAACGCCCTGCTGGAAAAGCATCGGCCCGATGGCGTCCGGATGGATTATGCCTATGCCGCCGCCCTGCTGTATTACCACCAGGGGAACCCGTACCGGAAGATCCCCCAGGCGCTGAAGTACCGCTACAACATCCGTGCAGGCCGATATTTCTCGGCCCTGCTGGGCCGGTATATGGCCGAAACCGCCCATTTTGCGTCCGTAGACCTGGTGATTCCCGTTCCCCTGCATTGGATGCGAAAGTGGAGACGGGGTTACAACCAGGCCGAAGTGATTGCCGCCGAACTGGCCCGTTCGCTGGACGCCCGGCTCCGGACCGACATCCTTGTCCGGCAGCGGCGTACCGGCACCCAGACCAAGCTGGACGCAGAAGAGCGGATGAAAAATGTCCAGGGCGTATTCCGAATCCGGAAAACCCTGGACACCAGTCACATTCTGCTTGTTGACGATACTTTTACCACCGGCGCTACGTTGGCCACCTGCTATGAAGTAGTGCGGGAAGCCTTCGGCCCGCTGGTCCGTATCTCCGTCGCCACCCTTTCGGTGGTAGATTCATAGTAAAGATTCTATTATTTAGATTTGTATATTAATGGTATAATTTCTATTTTTGCATCAAATGAAGTATGATGAATTTCACCATCTGGTGAAAGAACGCGGATGGAAGGTGCTACGGCAGAGCGGAAGCCACATTATCTACACAAAAGATGGAAGGGCTTATCCCGTTCCTTATCACCGGGGGAAGGAACTGGGCCGGGGATTGGAAAAGAAAATGAAAAAAGAAATGAAATTGTTATGACTACTATTGAAGCGATAATTGAAAGGGCAAAAGACGGAACCTACTCTGTTTATTGCAAAAACGAGATTTTTTCCGGAGTCGGAGAAACTTTGGACCAGGCCAAAGAGAGCCTGCTCCAACAAATGAGTTTTTACAAAGAAACAGCCCTGGCCGAAGGATTCAGATACCCCGCATTTTTGGATGGGCCGTTTACTGTTACCTATCAGGCAGATGTCCTCAGCCTGCTAAAATACTACGTTGGAGAAGGGATTTTCTCCCTGGCAGGCATGGAGAAAATGACTGGTATAAACCAAAAACAACTTTGGTCTTACATGAACGGAACCAAGCCCAGAAAAACCCAGGTTTCCCGCCTGGAAAAAGGATTCCAGGCCCTGCGAGAGGACCTGGACATGATGTTTGGCTAGTTAACTCTTAAAGCCCGCATGGCGTTGAGGACGGCCAGGACGGTGACGCCCACATCGGCAAATACGGCCATCCACATGGTGGCAAGGCCCAGTGCCGCCAGCACCAGCACGGCCACCTTGATGCCGATGGCCAGCCAGATATTCTCCTTGGCAATCCGGATGGTCCTTCTGGCAATGCGTACGGCCAGGGCAATCTTGGACGGCTTGTCGTCCATCAGGACCACGTCAGCGGCCTCTATGGCAGCGTCGCTGCCCAGGGCGCCCATGGCAATACCCACATCGGCCCGGGTGAGGACCGGAGCGTCGTTGATGCCATCTCCCACAAAGGCTAAAGTGCCCTGGCTGAGGAGTTTCTCCACCTCCGTCACCTTGTCGGCCGGGAGGAGCTGAGCGTGGAATTCATCCACCTTGAGGGCGGCGGCAACGGCTATGGCAACGCTTTCCTGGTCGCCGGTGAGCATGACGGTCTTGCCGATCCCTTCGGCTTTCAGGGCAGCGATACCCTCGGCCGCATCGGCCTTTACACGGTCGCTGATAACTATATGGCCGGCATATTCGCCGTCGATGGCCACGTGGATGATGGTTCCGCTGTGGTGGCAAGGATGCCAGGCAGCTCCCAGTTTATCCATAAGCTTGCTGTTACCCACAGCCACTTTCTTCCCGTTCACCGTGGCGATGATGCCATGACCGGCGGTCTCTTCTATGCCCTCCACCGAGCAGTCATCGGCCTCATTGGGATAGGCATTCCTCAGAGCCATGGCGATGGGGTGCGTAGAATGGCGTTCCACATGCGCCGCCAGGTGCAAAAGCTCCGTCTGATCAATTACTTCCGGATGGACGGCAGTCACCTCGAACACACCTTCCGTAAGGGTTCCGGTCTTGTCGAAAACCACGGTATTTACCTTGGCCAACTTGTCCAGCAGGTTGGAGCCCTTGATAAGGATACCCTTGCGGGAGGCACCGCCAAGTCCGCCGAAGAAGGTGAGCGGGACGGAGATAACCAGGGCGCAGGGGCAGCTGACTACCAGGAACATGAGGCCCCTGTAAATCCAGGTGGCCCACTCGCCGGTGATGATACCCGGGACAACGGCCACCAAAACGGCCAGTCCCACCACGATGGGGGTATAGATCCGGGCAAAGCGGGTAATGAAACTTTCGCTCTTGGACTTGGCCGATGCGGCATTCTCCACCAATTCCAGAATCTTGGAAGCGGTGGATTCGCCAAAGGCCTTGGTGGTCTTTACGCGCACCACGCCGTTAAGGTTCACGCAGCCGGAAAGGATTTCATCGCCTTCGTGGATGCTCCGGGGCACGCTTTCACCGGTAAGGGCAACGGTGTCCAGGCTGGAGTCTCCCTCCAGGACAACGCCGTCCATCGGCACCTTCTCGCCAGGCCGGACAAGGATAATCTCGCCCACGGCAACTTCTTCGGGCCGAACCGTTTCCAGCTTTCCGCCCCGTTCCACATTGGCGGTGTCCGGGCGGATATCCATCAGATGCTCGATGCTCTTCCGGGAACGACCTTCGGCCATTTCCTCAAAGAGCTCGCCCACCTGGAAGAAAAGCATGACAAACACGGCCTCCGGGAACTGCGTCTCCGCACCCGGCAGGAAGCCGATTCCCAGCGCGCCCAGCGTGGCAACGCTCATGAGGAAGTCTTCGCTGAGGGCCTCACCGTGCAGAAGTCCTTCGGCCGCCTCTTTCAAAGTATCCCAACCCACGATGAGGTACGGAATCAGATACAGCAGCAGATACTGCCAGGTGGCCCAGTCAGTACGTTTTTCAATCAGATAGGCAATAATGAGGAATACGGCGGCCAGGATAATCTTTAGCAGCCGGCCATGGCCTTCTTCCTCTTCACCGTGATGATGGTGATGCTCGTGATGATGTTCATGATGGTGCTCATGCCCATGTTCGTGTTCATGGCATTCGCACTCCTGGTGATGGTGATGATGGTCTTCGTGTATCATGGTGTTCTTTGTTTTCTGCTGCAAAGATACACCACGCCCCGTGCAACCGGGTTGCAATTAGCAGTACATGCCGCCGTTTACGGCAATGACCTGACCGCTCACATAGGCCGACAGGTCCGAGGCCAGATAGAGGGCGGTATTGGCAATATCCTCTACGGTACCGCCGCGCTTGAGGGGGATCATCTTGAGGTATTCGTCCTTCACGGCCTGCGGGAGGGCGTCCGTCATTTCGGAAATGATGAAGCCCGGAGCGATGGAATTGGCACGGATGCCGCGCGGACCCATTTCCTTGGCAACGGATTTGGCCATGGCGATGAGGCCGGCCTTGGAGGCCGAATAGTTCACCTGGCCCGGATTGCCGGTCTGGCCGGCGATGGAAGCCATGTTGATGATGCTTCCACCCTTCTGGCGGGCCATCACAGGGACCACGGCGTGCAGGAAATTGAAAGCGCCCTTCATGTTCACGTCAATCACGGCGTCCCACTGCTGCTCACTCATGCGCATGACCAGGCCGTCCTTGGTGATGCCGGCGTTGTTCACCAGCACGTCAATGCGGCCGAAGTCCTTCACAATCTCCTCCACCACGGCCTGCGTCTCCTCAAAATTGGCGCAGTTGGAAGCATAGCCTTTCACCTTCCGGCCCAGCGCCTCAATTTCCCGGATGGTCTCCTGGGCGCTGTCATTGATTACAAGGTCCGTAAAAGCTATATCGGCCCCTTCCGAGGCGAATTTGAGGGCAATGGCTTTGCCGATTCCGCGAGCGGCGCCCGTGATGAGGGCCACCTTTCCGTCTAAAAGTCCCATAAGATTATTAGCAAATTAGGCCACAAAGATAACTATTTTTGGCTATCTTTGCAGTCCTAAATCTTTGAATTATGCAAAGTCACATCCTGGATATCAATCTGTGGGAGAGCGGCGAACTCAAGTTAAGCTGGGTCCGTGCCCACATGCCCCTGCTGGAAGGCATCGAGAAGGATTTCCGTAAAACGCAGCCCTTCAAGGGCCTCAAGGTGGCCCTGAGCGTACACCTGGAGGCTAAGACCGCCCATCTGTGCGAGGTAATGGCCGCCGGCGGAGCGGAAATGTACATCACCGGCTCCAACCCCCTTAGCACGCAGGACGACGTAGCCGCCGCCCTGGTTCACGAAGGCCTCAACGTCTTTGCCATCCACGGCTGCACGGAAGAAGAGTACTTTGCCGATATCCGCCGCGTGCTGGAGGTGGGTCCCAACATCATTATCGACGACGGTGGGGACCTGGTGACCACCCTGCACAACGAATTCCCGGAGCTGCTGCCGGGCGTGATCGGCGGCTGTGAGGAAACCACCACCGGCATCCTGCGCCTCAAGGCCATGGACGCCGCGGGCAAGCTCACCTTCCCCATGATGCTGGTGAACGACGCAGACTGCAAGCACCTGTTTGACAACCGCTACGGCACGGGCCAGAGCGTGTGGGACGGCATCAACCGCACCACCAACCTCATTGTGGCCGGCAAGAACGTGGTGGTGGCCGGATACGGCTGGTGCGGCAAGGGCGTGGCCATGCGGGCCAAGGGCCTTGGCGCGGAAGTAATTGTAACTGAGGTGGATCCCGTAAAGGCCATGGAGGCCGTAATGGACGGGTTCAAGGTAATGCCTATGCGGGAAGCCGCCGCGGAAGGAGATTTCTTCGTAACCGTAACGGGTTGTGCCGATGTAATCGGCCCGGAAGATTTCCTCCGCATGAAGGACGGCGCCATCTGCTGCAACGCCGGACATTTTGACGTGGAAGTGGCGGTGGCCAAGCTCAAGGCCATGGCTGTGAGCCATCGGCCCGCCCGGAACAACATCGAGGGTTATGTGCTGGAGAATGGACGCACGGTATACGTAATTGCCGAAGGCCGCCTGGTGAACCTGGCCGCCGGCGACGGACATCCGGCCGAGATTATGGACATGTCCTTTGCCATCCAGGCCCTCAGCGCCCGCTATCTGGCCGATAACAGGGGCAAGATTACCCGGAAGCTGAACAACGTTCCCGCAGAGATTGACCGCGAGGTAGCCCTCCGCAAACTGGCCGACTGGGGCATTGAGATAGACACCCTCACCCCCGAACAGCATAAATATTTATTTGGTTAGAAAATGTCATTGATTCCCATATACTGGTGGAACAAGGAAGTTCACAACTTCAAGATTTCCCAGGAAAAATTCACCAAGCAGCCGTGGGCCAACGGGATTATCCTGCTGGGCTGCGTGGTAGTGGCCATGTTACTGGCCAACCTGCCCTTTACCAAGCACGCGTATCACGCTTTCCTTAACACGGGATTCACCATGAACATCCAGTCGCCGGACGGCGCCATCAACTGGGTGTTCCCGCACGGCATGACGGTGGAGAAGTTCATCAACGACATCCTCATGGTCATCTTCTTCTTCACGGTGGGTCTGGAAATCAAGCGGGAAGTGGTCTGCGGGGAGCTTTCCTCCTTCAAAAAGGCCATCCTGCCCGTGATAGCGGCTTTTGGCGGCGTGGTATTCCCCGCCCTCATTTACACCATCGTAAACCATGGCACCTTATCAGCCTCCGGCTGGGGCATTCCCACAGCCACGGACATTGCCTTTGCGGTGGGCATCCTCTCCATCCTGGGAGACAAGGTTCCCGTTTCGCTCAAGGTGTTCCTTACGGCCCTTGCCATTGCCGATGACCTCATTGCCATCCTGGTGGTGGCCTTCTTCTACGGCGGCACCATCCGCCTTCCGTTGCTGTTCATCGCCCTTATGGTGATCTTGTTCGTGGCCCTCATGAAGAAGCTGGGAGAGAAACGGATCGGCTTTTATTTTGTTCCCGCCATCATCGTGTGGTTCCTGTTCTACTACAGCGGCATCCACGCCACCATGACGGGTGTAGTCATTGCCCTGCTGATCCCCATGGACGCCCGTTACAACCGGGCCAAGTTCCACCGCCGCGCAAAAATCCTGTACGAAGGCCTGGTGGAATCCGAGCAGGCGCACACCGACGAATCCTTCCCCAACGGCCCGCAGCGCCATTATCTGCGCCGCCTGAGCAGCCTCACCAAGAAGACCATCCCGCCGTCCTACCGGCTGGAGCACAAGCTCAACCCCGTTGTGAACTTCTTCATCATGCCCATCTTTGCCCTGGCCAATGCCGGTGTGGAGATTCCGGACCTGTCGTATTTCAACGTCTTCCACGTGGATCCCGCCCTGGGCGGCGTGGGACTGGGTATCTTCCTGGGCCTGCTGCTGGGTAAACCTATCGGCATTACCCTCGCATCCTGGATTTCCATCAAGTGCAAGGTGGGAGAAATGCCCGCCAAATCCACCTGGCCCATGCTTTTTGCCGTGGCCTGCCTGGGCGGTATCGGCTTTACCATGAGCATTTTTGTGGACACGCTCTCCTTTGCGGGAGAAGGCATTACACCGGAGGTTACACAGCATCTTAGGGATGCCGGCAAGATTGCCGTTTTAATGGGTTCCGTGTGTTCCGGCATCCTGGGATCGGCCCTTATCGGCGTGGTATCGAATTTGCAGAAACGAAAGGAAACACTTGCTTCTTAGCGACTTAATCCTTATGTTTGCAAAAATAAACTAATTACCATGAAAAAAGCATTTGCCCTTTTTGCCATCACACTGCTGTCTGTAGGCATCCTTAGCGCCCGCAAACCGGACCACGTTTCCGTTGTTTCCGGCAACGTGAAGATCCTGGGGGAAAAAGAGACCCTCTGCTCTGTAAAATTCGACTATTCCAATACACAGGTGGAAGAAAAACCCCTGATGGAATATCTTCAGGAAAAAGGAGACGACTATGTAGCGGACTGGGACGAGGAAGCCACCTTTGCCCAGCAGTACTTCTATGCCTCCTTCAATGACGAGAACTCCCGTGGCCTGCAGGTCTTTGCCTTCGGCTCGGAAGATGTCTATGCGTACGAGATGACCATCCACGTGAATGAACTGGATATGGGAGAAGGCGGAAGCATGTTCAACCCCTTTGCCCGCAGGGACGCAGGCGGTATGAAGATGTCCGGCACCATAGAATTTAAGGACAAAGAAACCGGTGAGGTTGTCCTTGTCCTTAAGGTAGATGAAATCAAAGGCGAGAGCCATGTGAGCCAGCGGGTTCGCATGGGCCTTATGTACGACAATTTGGCCGAAGAGATTGCGGAACTGAATTAACGGGCGGCCGCCATGGCGGCTTCCACATCATCCGGACTTACAGGCAGGCGCTGGGGACCCAATCTCCTGGCGCCTGTTTCCGTTACCAGGACATCGTCTTCCAGGCGGATGCCGCCAAAGTCATAGTAGCTCTCCAGCTTGGCGTAGTTCACAAAGTCATAGCCCAGGCCCTCCTTCTTGAATTTTTCTATGAGCGCCGGAATGAAATAGATGCCGGGTTCGTCCGTAATCACATGACCGGTCTTTAAGCTGCGGGCCATTCTTAACGAGCCCAGACCCAGCTGTTTGGCGCGGGTCTGGTCCGGGTCGTAGCCCACCAGGTTTTCTCCAAGGTCTTCCATGTCGTGTACGTCCAGGCCCATGTTGTGGCCCAAGCCGTGCGGCTGGAACAGACCGGCGATGCCCTTGGCCACCATTTCGTCCAGATCTCCCTTTACAATACCCAGGGCACTGAGGCCTTCCAGCATCTTACGGGCCGTGGCCAGATGTACCTCCCGGTAAGTGATGCCGGGCTTGGTGAGACTGAAGGCCAGCTGGTTGCAATCGTATACAATCTGGTAGATTTCCCGCTGCTTGGTGGTGAATTTGCCGCTGGTGGGATAGGTGCGGGTGAAGTCGCTGGCATAGTGCTCATTGCTCTCCACACCGGCATCTATGACCATGAGCTTGCCGGGCTCGATGATCTTGTCGTGAATATGGTTGTGCAGGGTTTCTCCGTGCTGGGTGAGGATGGTGGGGAAGGAAACACCCCAGCCCTTGGCCAGCGCCACGCCTTCCATCCGGCCCACAATATCCTGCTCCACAATGCCGATTTTAATGGAATCCCGAGCCACGGAATGCATCTCGTATCCCAGGGCACAGGCCGCGTCAATAGCCTCTATTTCAATATCTTCCTTGATAAGGCGCATGGAAATGACCGCCTCCGTGAGCGGACGGGAGACGCCCCGCTCGATGCGGGCGCGGCCCATCAGCTCCATCAGGCGCAGCGTGTTGAAATAACGCGAGGGGGCCAGGTAATGGATGCTGCGGCCGGCCTTGCGGGCGGGAGCGAGGGCATTGGCCAGGGCACCGTAGGGGGCGATATGGGCTATGCCCACTTCATCGGCCTTGGAGCGGACGGTGGGCTGCGGTCCCATCCAGATGATGTCGTCTATCTCCACGTCGTCAGCAAAAAGCGTTTCCGCCCCGGAGTCTATGTCCAGTATGGCCGCCATCAAAGGTTCGTCCAGGCCGAAATAATACAGCCAGGAGCTGTCCTGACGCCATTTATAGCAATTGTCTTTATACTGGGCCGGAGCTTCTGCATTTCCAACAAACAGGATGATACCGCTCTGGCCGGCTTCCCGCATCTTTCCAAGCAGGGTTTTGCGCCTTCTTACATAGACCTCTTTTGCAAACATAGTAGGAATAGTTTTTGTTTGCTCAAAGATAATCAATATTTTTGTGCCATGGAAACTTTTATTGCCATCCTTGCCATCATTTTTGGCATTGTGGGTATCGTGGGCAGCATTGCACCAGCGCTGCCCGGCCCGCCCTTGAGCTGGGTGGGAATGCTGGTGCTTTATATCTGGGGAGCCGGGTCCAACGGCGCCGGAGACCCCATGACCACCAAGTTCCTCCTTATCTGGCTGGGGATTGTGATAGTTGTAAGTCTTCTGGACTATGTGGTTCCGGCCTATTTCACCAAGCTCACCGGCGGCAGCAAATACGGCAGCTGGGGCGCGGTCATCGGCCTTTTTGTGGGGCTCATCTATCCGCCTGTGGGTATGATCATGGGGTCCCTGCTGGGCGCTTTCCTGGCGGAGTTGCTCTTTGCCAACAAACCCGCCATCACATCCCTTAAATCGGCTTTCGGAGCCTTCCTGGGCTTCATGTTCGGCACCGGCCTCAAGCTCATCTGCAGCGCCGTAATGCTGTTCTATATCATTGTTTACGCATTTTAACGTTGGCCTCGTGAGCCATCTTGGTGGTAATGAGGATGGCACCGTTGGCGCCTTTCATCCCGTAGATGGCCGTTGACGCGTCCTTGAGGACATCCACGGAATAGACATCCTGCGGATTCACAAGGTTGATGTCGCTGATTTCCACGCCGTCCACCAGGATGAGCGGGGCCTTGGAAGCGTTCATGGTGGTGACACCGCGAATGATGATGGTGTCATCGGGGCCCACAAAGACGCCTGCCACCTTGCCCCGGAGATATTCGGTCATGCTGGTATAGAATTCCGTATTTTCGGACTTGACAGAGGATACCGAGTAGGATACGTCATGGCCGTCCGACACACCGTAGCCGATATTGACCCGCCGGTCTTTCGTATCGGCCGAAGAATAGGCGTCGTCTTTGGTTTCCACCAGGATTACCCCGTTCTCCCATCCGGGATACTGCTTCACCTCCTCCGGAACACCGTTTTTGGCAACGGTAATGCTCTTGATGGCCGTGGGGTCCAGATTCTCGAATTCCTTTTTGGAAACCGGCTTTCCGTTGACCACATAGACAGGATCGGCCTGGGCAGGATTGCTTTTCCGGACCTGGACGGCGCCGGTGCGGATGTCATGCACCCGGAGGGCCACTTCCGGAGATATGGCGACAAGCCGAAGCTGGTACGATACAATGGTTTTGCCTTCCAGCTGCGTCCCGTCGAAGTTTTCTACAGGCACACTGTCAATAACATAACGGTTGAGGGTGTCTGCGGCCCACATGAGCGGGGCAGCTTGGGCAAGACCGGAAACAAGCAGGAGAGAGAGAAGGATTACTATCTTTTTCATGGCTTACAATTTTAATCAGTTATTTGTGTAGGCAAGGAGCGTCGTGGTACCTTCGGCGTCATTGCATTTAAGGATATACGAGCAGGAGGATCCGTCCGTGAGGCTGGCGGTGAGGATGGCATAGGATCCCATAGGGGTGGCCACGATGGATTCTATCTCCCCTATGTCCAACAGCATCATCTGCCGGATGCCTTCGGTGATCTGGACGGGAGTCAACGGCACATCCGGGGTGGAACGCTGAGGGCCCAGCCAGAGAAGAAGGGCGACGCCTGCCGCTACGGCAACCCCGCAAAGGGCCGACCAGCGAATCACATTCCGCTGCCGCTTTTTGCTTCCTTCCTCCAGGAGGCGGTCAAATTCCGCTTCGGCATTATCCAGATACTGTTCAATCTGTTTATTTCTTACTTCTGCATCCATAATCATTTCATCTTTTTCCATTGTTCCATCATCCGCTTGCGCGCCGTGGAGAGGCTTACCTTGATACTGGACTTCGGCCTGCCGGTGACGGCGGCAATCTCGTCCAGCGACAAACCGTTTTCGTTGCGATATTCCAGAAGCATCCGCTGCGTGTCGCTCAACTGTCTCTGCACATAGCTGCGGATGGTTTCCATATCCATCCTTTCCGTACCCGAGGTGGCGGAAAAACTGCCGGAGAACTGATGCTCTTCAATGGGTTCGTAGCGGACATGCCGCCGGCGGTATCTTTCCACGCAACGGGTTTTGGTAATCTTGACGGCAAGAGCTTCGGCGTCTCGGACAGGATAGCCGTCCCGGGATAACTGCAAGAGCGTTATGAGGGCATCCTGGACGATATCTTCCGTTTCACCATCCCATCCGGCAGCCCGGTTAAAACGCCGGACCAGGGCTATGAGTTTGCCCCGGATCCTATTGGAAAGGGATATGAATTCTTGCTCCGTCATAACAGGCTTCCATATAATGGTAGCAAAAACGGGCAGAAAGTTAATAAGTTTTTTCTGTGTTTTTTTTCCTAACTTTGAAAAAATATTACTGATAACCGCATTAAGCGCAAGCGGATGGCTGCAAAGAAAGGAAAAATACTCATTGTGGATGACAATGCCGGTATCAGGCAGGCACTGAAGATCCTGCTGCCGGTGCATTTTGCGGAGGTGGAAACCTTGCCTTCGCCGGTGACGCTGGTTAGCACGCTGGAGCGTTTCCGGCCGGATGTGGTGCTGCTGGATATGAACTTCAACACTTCCATCAATACCGGCAACGAGGGCCTCTACTGGGCCGGGGAAATCAAGAAGATGGTGCCGGAGGTGGAGGTGGTTCTCTTCACCGCTTATGCCGATATCCAGCTGGCCGTGGAGGGGATGAAGCGCGGAGCCTTCGATTTCATTGTGAAGCCCTGGGACAACGACAAGCTTATTGAGGTGCTAACGGCAGCGAGAGATAAGGCCAGGAAGGCGATGAAGAGAGATGCCCGGTCGGGGCCGGGCATGACGGGAACCGGGACCGATAGCGTCATCCCCGGCTTGACCGGGGATCTCATGTTCTGGGGCTCTTCATCGGCCATGAAGGCCATCCGGAAGACCCTGGACAAGATTGCGCCCACGGATGCCACCGTGCTCATTACCGGCGAGAACGGTACCGGCAAGGACGTGCTGGCGCGGGAAATCCACGCCCACAGCCTCCGGAGCGGGAAACCCATGGTGGCGGTAGATGCAGGGGCCATTACCGAGACGCTATTCGAGAGCGAACTGTTCGGCCACGTGAAGGGCGCTTTTACCGATGCGCATGCGGACCATGTGGGCAA
>CAMHKD010000011.1:0-51887 GCA_946185645.1 uncultured Bacteroidales bacterium | reverse complement strand
TGTTGTCCACCATGCGGGTTTGCTCGTAACCGCCGGTCTTCACGTTCCGGTTGTTGAGGATGTTCTTCACATTGAGGGAGAAACCAAGCTGGTACTTGCGGTCAATGTACCAGGACTTGCCGATGGAAAGGTTCACCAGCCAGGCGGGAGCGAACTTCTCCTGGGTGGTCATGTACTCGATTTCGGCATCGGTAATGTTGTTGTCCAGACCGGCCACTGCGTAGTCCGTACGGTACAGCGGGCTCATATCCAGATAAGAGCGGTCAAAGTACTCCACGTCTCCGTCGATGAACCAGTAGTTGTAGTTGTAGGCCAGGCCCAGGCTCACAGCCGTCTGCGGAGTGGAAGGCACATAGTGCTTCTGAATCACGGTACCGTCCATAAGCTGGGTGTTCTTCCAGTACGCTACATAGGTGTTGGACATCACCACTTCCGCACTGTTGTCCACGGTCTGGGTCATGCGCGGGTTGGAGGTGTACACATACTCACCCAGAGCAACAACGCCCTGGAAGCTGAGATTGGGCACCACGTAGGTGGGGAACTTGAAGCCCAGTTCCAGACCCATATGCCGCTCGTTGATGCCGGTGATGGCAAAATTGGAGAAGGCATTCTGGAGGTCGTCGTAGGCGCTCATCACCTTACTCTGGTCGTTGATGGTGGTGTAGTAACCCGTGGCACGGATGTTAATGCCGTTGCCGCTGTACTGCCAGTTGAGGTCGGCCGAGAAGATCTTCTCCGGCTTCAGGTTCTCCATCATGGTGTTGCGGGTACGGGGGCTCAGGAAGGCCTGGTTGAACTTGGGCGCTTCCGTGAAGTAACCCACGTTGGCGTACACGCGCATAGCACCGCCGATAACGTAGTTGATACCCAATTTACCGGCATAGGTGAGGAACTTGGCGGTCTTGGACTTGCCGTAGGATGTGGTCACGGAACCGTCCGGGTCAAAGGTGGGCTCAATGGTTACACCGTCTACCACCAGTTTGTTGCCGTTCTCGTCCAGGCCGGGGAACAGACCCTTGCGGACCAGGCCCTCTCTCCAGAAGCTCTCGTAGTTGAGACGGCCGCCCAGGACGATACCCAGGTTCCCGAAGGAGAACGAACCGCTTAACCAGCCGCCGAAGTTGCGCACCTGAGCGTAGTAGTCATATCCGTACTTGCCGCCCTTGGTAACTACCTCGGCTTGGCCGTTCTTCATGTAGTAGTCCAGGTCGTTCTGGAGCTTGTACGGGGTGGCGGCGAAGTCCCTTTCGGCAAAGCTGTCGATATTCAGGAAATAGGTGCCGCCCAGCAGGTCTGCTATGGTCTTGAAGTATTCCGTACGATTGATACGGGCGCTGGCGCCGCCGGTGAGGGTGATGGCGCTGTTGAGACGGGCCTTGAAGTTAAGGGCCAGGTTCAGGTCCCGCTGGTCCGTGTGGCGTTCTTCCTGCACATACTTGGAACGCAGGTTCTCCTGCTGCCTGTTCACGTTGTACAGGCGGTCCCAGTCCACATGGGTGAGGTTGGGGAAGTCCTTGGAATGGGTCCAAACCTCACGCGTCCATCCCCACTTGAGGTCATTGTGCCGGTTCATGTCCGGATTGGTGTCCATGAAGTAGCTGGGAAGGTTGCGGTAGTAGTCCGGGCGCGGATCCTGGGCGTCGTACCAGTCCAGGGCAGTATAACCGTTGGTACCAAACCGGTACAGGGCGGTGAAACTGCCTTCGAACTTGTCCGAGGGGGTGAAGGTGTACTTGAAGATGGCAATGGGCTCATTGGTCTTACGCACACGGGCATTGCGCACTTTGCCGTCAAAATAGCCCCAGTTGGAGTTGTACATGTTGTCCTTCATCAGGTCGTACACTTCCTGGGTGGAAGCATTCTGGGCGCCGCGCTGACCGGGTGTTGCAAAGAACACGAAACTTAGCTTGTGGGCGCTGTTCAGGACCTTATCGGCCGCCAGATAATAGGCGAAGGAGCGGTAGTACACACCGTCAATCCAGTCGTTGCCACCCAGGCGGGCGCTCACGTTGGTAGCGAAGGCCCAGCCATTGTCCATGACGCCTGTGGAATAGGATGCCATGAGACGGAGGCGGTACAGGGTGCTGTTGGTGAGAATGCTGCCCCGGAGGCCCTTACGCACCTCCGATGCCGTGCCGAAGATGTTGGTGAGGCCGTTGTATCCGCCGAAGCCATAGTCCGAAATCTCCGTTCCGTTCACCGTCTCCTTGGAACGCATGGCCTCGTTAAGGCCGCTCCACAGGGAGAACGGGGAATAACCGGTGATGGCGTCGTTCATCTTTACGCCGGCCAGATACACGTCCTGCGTCTCCGAGTCGTAACCGCGGGCATTGAAACGCACGGCGCTGAAGTTGTAGCCGGCTATGTTGTTGAACACGTCGTTGCTGCCGAACAGGATGGTGGGGTTGTCGTTGTAACCGCTGTCATCCATGTCGAAGGCGGCATAGGCGTCATCGTCCATCTCCGTAATCTGCTGTACGGCAGAGAGCGAGAGATTGAACATGTTCTTCACATAACCGTCGTTCACGGTTACCTGTACCTGGGTTTCCAGGAAGTCGGGCGCCGTAATCACCAGGGTGTACATGCCGTCGGCCAGGCCGTTAATCTGGAAAGTACCGTCCTGGGCCGATGTGGCTTCGGCAATCTCCGCCGCGCCCTGCATGAGGACCAGATGGGCCTTTTCCACCGGCAACCGGCCGTTTCGGTCGATAACCGTACCCTTCACGCCTCCGGTGGGCGCCTGCGCGAACAGGGCCACGGAGCCAAGAAGGGCGGCAAATGCCAAGATTAGTCTTTTAGTCATATGGGTTGGTTTTTACTTCTTTATGACAATGTAGGTGGGATAGTGGTCCGAGTAGCCGCCCACGAACGCACCGTTGGAGAAGGTGCGGAACGGGGTGCCCTTGTACTGGCCGCTCTGGTTGGTCATGAACGGCTTGTTGAACACGCGGCCGTAGAACTTGCCATTTACGATGGGCTGGATCTGGAAGGTTCCGGGCGTTGCATCGGCCAGGGCCTTGTTCACCAGGATAATGTCGTAGATATTGCCGGCACCCTGATAATAGAGGGAGCTGTAGCCCGCCTTGAGCATGCTCAGGAAGGGAGAGAAGAAATCGGCATCCCCCAGTTCTTCAATGGTTTCCTTGCCGTGCATGAAGTCCGTCATGCTAACGTCGGAAGGATTGTCGTTCATATCGCCCATCACCACAATCTTGATGCCCGGGAACTCCTTCATGAGCTCCGCAGCCCGCTTGTAGGCGATTTCCGCACCGCGGGGACGGAGGTCGGCGCCCTTGCCGCCCACGCGGGACGGAAGGTGGCACACGAAGAAGGCGAACATCTCGCCGTCTATGGTGCCGCGGACCATGAGGATGTCACGGGTGCGGAAAGCATCCATCTCCTCCTGTGTCCAGGCGCTGAAGTCAATGCTGGAGGGTGCGAAGTTGAACGGAATGCTCTCGCTGGTAATGAGCTTGAACTGGTCCGGCCGATAAAGCAGGGCCACGTCCACGCCACGGCTGTCCGGGCCATCGTAATGGACAATCTGGTAGTTGGCCTCGGCAATGGAGGGCTGGGCCACCAGGTCTTCCAGCACATGGCGGTTCTCAATCTCGGAAACACCCAGCACGGTGTGCCAGGCGCCGTTATCGGCCTTCATTTCCGCAATTACGCGGGCCATGTTCTCCTGCTTTTTGATGTACTTGGCTTCCGTCCACTGGTTGGCACCGTCGGGCAGGTACTCATAGTCGTTCTTTCCCTCGTCGTGGAAGGTGTCAAAGAGGTTCTCCAGGTTGTAGAACCCAATTACATGACTCTTGGTATAGTTCCCCGTTCCGGCCACCTTGGAGGAGGATCCGCAACTGGCAAGCACCAGCGCCAGGGCCATCAAGAGATAAAAAGGTCTTTTCATATTATAAGTGTCTTATATTATTCTCAATTCCACCATTTTGAAGGTTCATTAGCCTCAATTTTCGCAGCGGTTTCCTGGTCAAGCACTTTCTCAAGATTCGGGAAAAAGTCCATGCCTGTTTCCTTCTCCAACTGATCTATGCTACGAATGTAATTGAGGTAGCTCTTATTGGCAATACCGTCGTCGTGAGGAAGTAGAAAACCGGCCGCCATATAGCCTTTCGTGGCATCGGCATAGGTGGAGGTTCCCTTAAACAGAAGCGCCTTGAAATAAGCAGTAGGAACAGCAATCTGGTGTCCTGCCACATCCCGGACATAAGTCTGAGTGTTGTCAATGATGCAACCTGTTACCACATAAAGCGTATCTGCCTTGCTGGCGTATCCCCGTACAGCTCCTTCAAGAGTCGCCCATATTCCACTGTTGAACGAACCGCTCTGGGGGGTCATGTTCGTGGGGTAGAAAGTGGAGACATTTGCAGCATATGTAAGTCTATCTGCCGATGGAATCTGATGCCCACGGTCATAGAGCGGATCGCTGTAATATCTGTTGGTGGAGAAACGCATAGTAATGGACTGCTGCATATCTTGTGGAAGTAGCGGGTCATATCCCCAGGCATTGGTCCTGTCACCACTCCCAATCAACTTATTGTTCAGGGGGTACGCTACCCATACGGATACACGACTCTCGTAGTCCCAGTAGCAGCTCCAGTTGCGTGTGCCACTCAGGCGATTGTTCCTGTATGCCCCGCCGTCCATTGCGTGAACCAGCAAGTTCCTGCCGTCGCCCGCCTCCATGGCCGGAAGTTCCAGCCAGTTCATCGGCGCCACGTCATAACCGTACACCGGTTCCGGCTCCTCTCCGGCCTGATAAGCTGTCACACGAGCTTCTGCCCCATTTGAAGGTTTCAGGATGAGGGATACCGAACGGGATTCAGTTCCTTCATTGGCTTGATAATGGAACTGCACATCTCCCTTGTTTCCGCTACCGGAAGCAGGGGAAACGGTGGCCCAGGAGCCTCCGTCGGAGCACTCCACCACCAGATTCCACGCCCCCTTGCAGGTAACGGACACAAAAGTGCTGCCGCCCATCTGATCCAGATCGGCCTGACGCAGAACCACGCCCGTCAATGAGTCAAACGGCTCCGGCTTTTCGCACGAAGCCAGCCCGGCTGCCAATGCAGCCAGGCCGACAACGGCGAATATGGTCCATTTGCACTTCATTGGTTATTCCGCGAGCGTAATTACCAATTTACTGATACGACGGTGACCTTTAGTACCTCCGATGGTAAAAGTAACCGAAGACGCCGACCCCGTCCAAGTGGGTGAAGCAAATGTTCCTGTGGAAGCAGTTATTTCGTTGGTACCTTCACCGGAAGAAAAGGTCATTTCCACTTTGGTAATATTCGCACCAGATGACGAAATAGTAAAGAAATTGCCTCCATAGAAACGGACCGCATTTCCAGTAGTATAATACTTAGGCGAACTACTTTTATTGGTTCCTTTACCTGCGGTAACAGTAATATCACCTGTGGTCAAAGATTCAAACGCGTCTTCATTAGCAAAATTCATTTTAGTGAAATCCAAAGTAATAGCCCCAGCATCACTACCTTGGCCGCCACCTTGTTCGCCGCCTTGGCCACCACCTTGTTCACCACCTTGGCCACCACCTTGTTCGCCGCCTTGGCCGCCACCTTGTTCACCACCTTGTTCACCACCTTGGCCGCCACCAGGATTATCGCCACCACCTGCGGCGATTACAGCGTTAACACAGACTAAGTTGACATACTTATCTTTACTGGTCATCCCAACAAAATAGCCGGTAAAGGTAACATTCTGGCCATCCATATTGGCAAGAAGATCACTGGCGGGGTTATTAATGCTTCCTACGTGAACTTCTGCGCCAGCTACATTAACATTGTAATAATTGCCAGACTTAGCCAGCGTGCCGGTAAACTCAATATATTCGACCACCGTGGCTGCATAACTGTCAAAAGTGGATGTAATAACCTTGGGACTGGGATAATTGAACGCATTGTTCTGGGACACAACCGTGACCGTTGCATTTGAATCTATCTCAGGTACTCCACCATAAGTCTTCTTCGTACCATCCACCCGAACCTTGTCGCCAATAGCTGCCATAGTGGTTGGCTTATACACGTACACGTTGTTTGTACCATCCGATACTATAAGACTATTGGTGGAAGTTGCGGTCACAATGCCTTCAAACTTTGCAGCGGTATTATCGGCCAGTGCATTAATCTTAGAAAGATCGGTCTCATAGTCAGAAATATCTCCGCCGCCCTGGCTGTTACCGGTGCCGGAGGCATTGAGGGAATAGAAATATGCGTAGTCTACCTGCGGCTTAAAGTTGAAGCTGGTGCGGAAACCAATAAGGGTAATGGTATCTGTTTCCTTGATGCCCAGGGAAGAGAAACTGAAGTCATTCTTGGCCCCGTATCCCAGATTTGTGGAAGTAAGGCCGTTGACGCGTACAGTTCCGGTATCGTCCTTAAGATCGAAGATACCGTACTGATTGAAGGTACTTTTTGAAACATCGTCAGGGAGAACAATTGTACCCTTAATCTTGTACGGCTGGGTAGAGGACTCCTCCGCAGCCAGGAATTCGGCCACGGTAACCGTCTTGGGCTTTAAGGTGCTTCCGCCACCGCCGCTGCCGCCTTCATTGCCGGCCTGGATAGCAAACAGGCCTGCGCGCTTATTAGAGCCACTTGTAACTACGTCAATGGTATTAGTTGCCGGGAAAGTGACCGTGTACTTGTCATTATCCGTTACAGTAAGCGTGTAAGGAGACGTATTTGAAAGACCGTCGTTGGCGGCGGGCTCCACATAAGCCATATCTTCTCCGTCCAACCTGAACAGCACAGCCGTGGGCTGTCCCTTCCAAGAGACAGCGTAGAAAGTGAGCGAGGTGGTGCCTTCGGGCAGGGTGAGCGTGGCCGTTCCATACTTGGAGCCGGTTCCCAGCTTAAGCACGGGCACATCGGCCGTACCGTTCACCGTAGCCTTTTCTGAATAAGAGGCATTATCTTTACTTACAGTCCATTCCACATTGCTGGCAAACAACCCACCTTCATTTCCTCCAGGATTGTCACCACCGGGGTTGTCGTTTCCACCAGGGTTGTCGTTTCCACCACCTGAGGCGTTCTTCTTGACGAAGTATGCATTGAGTACCTCATCCTTGCCGTTGTAAGAGCCGCGATAGCCGATGATGGTGATGTTGTCACCTTCGGCAAGGCCAAGACTTTCAAAGCTCTTATCGTTCTTGGAACCATAACCAAGATCCGTAGCGGTAAGACCATACACATATACCGAACCGGAGTCATCCACCAAGTCAAAGTTGCCGTAGGTGGTACTGGTGAGGTTGCTGATGGTACCGGTGAGCTGATACTTCTGGGTACCGGACTCCGCTGCGGCCAGGAACTGAGCAACGGTGGCCGTAATAACGTCTCCTGCCGGAGGATTCTCTCCGCCGCCACCGCCGGTGTTCTTCTTGACAAAGTATGCATTGAGCACTTCATCCTTGCCGTTATAAGAGCCACGGTAGCCGATGATGGTGATATTGTCACCTTCTGCAAGGCCAAGGGATTCAAAGCTCTTATCGTTCTTGGAACCATAGCCAAGGTCCGTAGCCGTAAGGCCATAGACATATACCGAACCGGAATCGTCCACCAGGTCGAAGTTACCATAGGTGGTGCTGGTGAGGTTGCTGATGGTACCGGTGAGCTGGTACTTCTGGGTACCGGACTCTGCCGCGGCCAGGAACTGAGCAACGGTGGCTGCAATTACATCTCCTGCCGGAGGATTCTCTCCGCCGCCGCCACCGGAAGAATTACCGGGATCCTTGTCCGTACGGATACCGAAGATGGCTGCACGGGGATTGTCCCCTTCCGTTGACACCTCAATATTCTTATCGCCGGCACCAGCGAAGAACGGACCTGCAAACTTGTTGGAGCTGGTACTGCTGGAGGCCGGCAGATTGATGGTATAATAGTCGTCACCCGTTACGGTGAGGGTATAAGGCGGATTGCCCTTGAGGCCGGAATTGGCCTTGGGATCAATGGTGCCGATGGTGTTGCCATTGAGTTTGAACACCAGCTTGGTGGAAGAACTTCCGTTCCATGCCACGGCGTAGAAAGAGATGGAGGAAACATCTCCCGGAACCGTGATGGTAGCGGAACCTGTAGCGGAGCTGGTTCCCAACTTGAGCACGTTGTTGATATCCTTACCGTTTACATTAGCGGCCTGGTCCACGTATGCGTGGTCTCCGCCGGTTACGGTAACGGTCTCCGAAGTGGTGATGTCACCGCCTTCTCCGCCCGGCTGTTCTCCACCGCCACCGCCGCCGTTGGGATCGAATTCCGTCTTGCCGTTAATGCTTACCAGACGGCCGCCCTGGGCGGTTTCCGGGGTATTGCCCATGTAATTGACAATCTGGCCATAGACCACTACGATATCTCCGGCCTTGATGGGTTCCGTCCCGGTGAAGTCTGCACCGTCGAAGGACTTGATGCGGAATGCCTTGAAGGTTTCTCCGCCCTCCGGATCCTTCATATCGAAGGTGGCGTTCTTGTACTGGGCGCTCACATCCGGGTTTCCGGTTACGGTGCCCTTGATATAGTAGAACTCTTCGGTTGCAGTCTGGCCTGTTGCCACGGCCTTAGCGATGGCTGCAGCCACGTTGAACGGATCGGCCTGGGTACCGGTACCGGCAGGATCTGCTCCGCCTCCCGGCTGCTCTCCGCCACCGTCGGCAGTCTTGCCGTTGAGGCTGTACAGATAGCCGCTGTTCTGGACACTCTCCGGCGTATTGCCGCGATAGTTCATTAGCTCGGCATAGATAATTACCTCGTCACCTTCCTTGATCTGGGTGTCTCCGCTTGCAAACTTCTTGTTGCCCAGATAGAGCACGCGATACGCGATGAAACTGGCATCGTAGCCTTCATCCACCATCTTGAAGGTACCATTACCATACTGGGTGGTGAAAGCTTCCGAGACTTCGGAAATCTTACCCTTCACATAGTACGGGCCCACCTTGTCATATTCCGTGGTAGAGGTCCAGGTGAGATTCTTGACAGCAGCTATGGCCGCAGCCACGTTGTATGGATCGGCCTGGGTACCGGAACCCTTGACCTCTCCTTCTCCGCCGCCGCTGCCGCCGTCGTCGCCACCCTTATTCACGCCGTTGAGGCTGTACAGGAAAGCATCGTTCTGTGCGGTTTCCGGAGTGTTGCCCTTGTAATTGACCACGCTGCCGTAGAGAATAACTTCGTCTCCCTTCTTGGGCTGGGCGTCTCCGCTGGCGAACTTCTTGTTGCCAAGGTACTTCACACGGTATGCGGTGAACTGGGCACCGGTAGCTTCTCCATCGTCCGAAATGTTGAAGGTACCGTTGCCGTACTGGGTGGTGAATTCCTCCGTAACGGCGGAAACCTTACCCTTTACGTACACCTTAACAGGGCTGGTTACATCGGCCCCAAGCTCTTCCAGATACTGGATTACGCCTTCCACGGTGTACGGGTTGGCTTTGGTGCCGTCTCCATAGACCACCGGGCCCAGCGAGCCGGCCTGGTTCACCGTTACGATGGCCTTGGCAAGGCCGATGGAGAACACCACGTTGCCGGTTCTGTCATTGCCGGGATTGGAGGTGGCCGAGAGGGCTACGGTAACGGGCTTGCTGTGGCCCTCGCCCTTCTCTACATCCACGGCCATCCACTCCGGTGTGGTTACCACCCAGTCACGGGTGGCCGTGAGTGAAACGGCTTGGGAACCGCCGTCTGTACCGAAGGTTAAAGTCTCCGGTGTCACTGTGACCTTGGCGGGTCCCAGCTCTTCCTGCTCCTGGCAGGAAACGAGCGCCAGAGCGCCCGCCAGGAATGCCAAAAAGAAAGATTTGATTTTCATATACAGTTGGATTTAGTGTTATTTCTTCACATCTACAAATATAAGCAAAAGTTTTTGGGTATTCAAGATTTTTTCCCATATAATTTTAAGGTGTAAAAATGAGCAAAAAAGGGAGAATTATATTTCCTTATATCAAAAAAAGATAGTAACTTCGCGGGTCGATTTTGGTTAGCAAAATTGTAGCTAGTATCAATATTTATTTTACAAACCGTATGAGAAACGCTTTTAAAAGCTTTTTGCTCGCATGCATTAGTTTGTTTGCGGGCGTAGTTGCCTATGCGCAGGTCACTACGGCAGCCCTTTCCGGCCGCGTGGTGGACCAGAACGGTGAACCGGTTATCGGCGCCGCCATCCTGGCGCAGCATGAACCTTCCGGTACCGTTTACGGCGCTGTCACCAATGCCGACGGCCGTTATACCATCCAGGGTATGCGTACCGGCGGTCCCTACAAGGTGGACTTCACCTGCCTGGGTTATCAGGACGCCACCTACACGGACGTTACCCTGCAGCTGGCAGAGACCTTCAACCTGGACGCCCAGATTGCCGAATCTTCGGAAATGCTGGAAGGCACCATCGTGATTGCCGCCCCCACTTCCAAGTTCGCCAGTCAGGAGCGTATCGGCGCCGCCACGAATATCTCCAATTCGGATATTCAGGCCCTCCCCACCGCCAACCGTTCCATCACGGACATCGTTAAGCTGTCCCCTTACGGCGGTAACGGCATGAACATCGCCGGCGGTGACGGCCGTAGCGCCAACTTCACCATTGACGGTGCCAACTTCAACAACAACTTCGGCCTCACCTCCACCCTGCCCGGCGGCGGCATGCCTGTTTCCATGGATGCCATCGAGGAAGTGCAGATTGTGGTTTCCCCGTTCGATGTGCGTCAGAGCAACTTCATCGGCGGCGGCGTGAACGCCATCACCAAGTCCGGTACCAACACCGTGAAGGGTACCGCCTATGTGTATCACCAGAACGACAAGCTCAGCGGTCACAAGATTGACGGTGAGCAGATTGCCACCACCCGTGACAACGAGACCGTGTACGGTGCCACCGTGGGCTTCCCCATCATCAAGAACAAACTGTTCTTCTTCGGCAGCTTCGAGTACACCGGCAACCCTTCCGTGATCAACGACTGGCGTCCTTCCACGGACGGCGTGGCCGATAAGGACAACTACATCTCCCGCACCACCGTGGCCGATATGCAGCGCGTGTCGGACCACCTGGAGCAGACCTACGGCTACAAGACCGGCGGCTGGGAGAATTACACCCGCGACGTCTCCAACATGAAGATCCTGGGCCGCGTGGACTGGAACATCACCCAGAACCACCACCTGGCCGTGCGTTACAACTATACTTCCAACAAGAAGTGGACGCCCACCAACGGTTCCTCCGGTGACTTCAACTCCACCATGGACGGCACCAACGATGCCCTGAAGGGTACCCGTATGAGCCAGAACCGCCTGTCCCAGTACTCCATGGCCTTCGTGAACTCCATGTACTCCACGGAGAACAACGTGAGCTCCATTTCCGTAGACCTCAACAGCCGCTTCGGCGACAACCTGTCCAACCAGTTCCTGGCCACCTGGTCCAACATCGAGGACGTCCGTGGTTCGGATTCGGAAAAGTTCCCCTTCATCGACATCATGGAAGGTTACACCGGCTCCCTGGCCGACGGTACGCTCAAGCAGACCCTGATGCCTTACATGGCCGCAGGTTACGAGCTGTTCACCTGGTACAACGGTGTTCACAACCGCGTGCTCAATATCAAGGACGACATCACCGCCTATCTGGGCGCCCACAAGCTCATGGCCGGCGTCAGCTACGAATATCAGTTCGCCGACAACGCCTACATGCGTGAAGGTACCGGTTACTACCGCTTCCGCAGCGTGGACGACTTCCTTAACGGCGCCGCCCCTGAAACCGTGGCCCTTACCTACGGTTACGGTGGAAACGAAACCCCTTCGGCCCGTATCCAGTTCAACCAGATCGGCCTGTACTTCCAGGACGAGTGGGCTGCTACTGAGCGCTTCAAGCTCACTGCCGGCGTTCGTTTCGACACCATGCTGTACAACAACAACGACCTTATGACCAACAGCGCCATCAAGGCCCTGGACTTCGGCGGCAAGCATCTTGACACCGGCCGCTGGCCCAAGACCAACATCCAGGTATCTCCCCGCGTGGGCTTCACCTGGGATGTGTTCGGCGACCGCAGCCTGAAGGTGCGCGGCGGTACCGGCCTCTTCGCCGGCCGTCTGCCTCTGGTGTACATGACCAACATGCCTTCCAACGCTGCCATGTTCCAGCACCTCTCCGTGCTTTCCACCCAGTATAACAGCGACGGCACCATCAAGGCCCGCAACGCCGGCCTGGACCAGTTCGCCGCAAGCGCCAACGGTGGCAAATTCCCCACCACCGTGGAGGACATTCTCCAGAAGCTCAACCAGATTGACGCCAACAAGAACCCCATCGACATTTCCCCGGAAAAGGGTGCCCTGCAGAGCACCGTGAACGGTGTGGATCCTAACTTCAAGATGCCGCAGATCTGGAAGACTTCCCTGGGTATCGACTGGCAGATCCCTGTGGGCTTCCCGCTCACCCTCACCCTGGAAGGTACCTTCAACAAGACCATCAACGGCACGCAGGTGGTTAACTGGAATACCAAGGACAACGCCAGCTGGTCCCAGTGGACCGGTTCCGACAACCGTCACATGTATCCGGCCGACGCCTACTACACCGGTACCCCGGCCTATGTGCTCACCAACACCAACAAGGGTTACGGTATCATCGGCGTAGTCTCCCTCACCGCCCAGCCTATCAGCGGTCTCCGCATCTCCGCTTCCTATACTTATAACGAGCAGAAGGAAGTCACCGGTATGCCTGGTAACAACGCCGAATCCGTGTTCACCGGTCTTCCCACCGTGGACGGTCCGGACTTCGCCACCCTCCAGAGCTCCCAGTACGTGAACCCTCACCGCCTCATGGCTTCCGTTTCCTACCGCATGCCTTGGGGCACCAACATCGCCCTGTTCTACACGGGTTATGTTCCCACCGGAAACAGCTTCCTGTTTGACAACGACGCCAATGGCGACAAGATCATGCAGGATCTGATCTACATCCCTAAGGACCGCAACGACATCCTCTTCGTGGACGAGGACAACGCCAACCGCTTCTGGTCCTTCATGGACCAGGACAAGTACCTGTCTTCCCACAAGGGTCAGTACTCCGAGGCCTACGCCGTGCACGCTCCCATGGTGCACTACATCGACCTCAAGCTCAGCCAGGATATCCGCGTCCGTATCGGCAAGACCACCCAGACGCTGCAGCTCAGCTGCGACCTCATGAACCTGGGTAACCTCATTAACAGCAGTTGGGGTGTGATCAACACCTTCGACCAGAGCGCCAATGAGGGTAAGATCCTCACCTTCGACCACATCAACGCCGAGGGACGTCCGGTCTTCTCCACCCCGCTCAAGGAGGGTGCCAAGACCTGGAACCACTCCCACTCCATCGGCCAGACCTGGTATCTGCAGTTGGGTATCAAATATATGTTCAACTAATAAGACAGCGTCATTATGAAACTCAGATATATTCTCTCCTTCTTTGTGGGCGCCGCCCTCCTGGCCGCCTGCACCGCAGAGAACCCGGTAGCTTCTCCCGACCTGGCCGTCAACGCCACTCCCTCCATCCTGGGTGTGGGCAAGGACGGTGGCAATGTGACCGTTCAGGTTAATGCCAAGGCCGACTGGACGGTTTCTTCGGACTCCACCTGGGTGAGCATCACCCCCGCGTCCGGTTCCGCCGGTTCCTCCACCATTACCATTACCGCCCTGGCCAATGACGGCGACGAGCGTCAGGCTCCCGTTGTCCTCAAGTCCGGTAAGGATTCCAAGATTGTCACTATAATGCAGGAAGGCGACATCCACGGTCAGTTGGAGAACGATCCGCTCACCTGCGCCGAAGCTGCAGCCCTCTGCGCCAAGCTCAATTCCGGCGAAACCACCGGTAAGAAGTACTATGTGAAGGGCGTCATCTCCTCCATCGTCGAGGAATTCGGCACGCAGTACGGTAACGCCACCTTCTGGATGTCCGACGACGGTTCCTCCAACGTGTTTGAGGTATACCGCTGCCTGTACCTGGGCAATGTGAAGTACTCCAACACCGCCGACCAGAACATCGGCGAAGGCGACAAGGTTGTTGTGTACGGTATTCTCACCAACTACAACGGCACCCCGGAGACTTCCCAGAACAACGCCTATCTGTACAAGCTGTCCGCCGGAACGGATCCTGTCCTTTCCACCAAGACTCCTTCCGTCACCGTTGGCTTCAGTGAGACCACCGCTACCTTTGAGGTGGCCGGCAAGAACCTCACCGGTGGCTGGAGCGTTACCACCGATGCCGACTGGATCACGGACTACACCAAGTCCGGTGAAGGCGAAGGCAAGATTGAAGTTAGCTTCGGCGCCAACACCGGTGCAGAGCGTACCGCTGTGTTCACCGTATCCGCCGCCGGTGCTTCAGACCTCAAGCTCACCCTCATCCAGGCCGAATATCAGGAGAACGGTACCGCCGACAAGCCTTACACCGTAGCCGAGGCACTGGAAGTGATCAATGGTCTGGAAGACGGCAAGACCACCGCTGCCGATGTGTTCACCAAGGGTGTGATCGTAAAGATCGAAAGCGTGGATACCGGCAGCTATGGCAACGCCACTTACCTCATCTCCGACAACGGTTCCACCGAGCACACCATCAAAGTGTTCCGCGGCTACTACCTGGAAGGCGAGAAGTTCACCGCCGAAGACCAGATTGCCGTTGGCGACGTGGTTGTGATCAAGGGTAAGCTCCAGAAGTACATTGAAAAGGATGGCTCCATGACTCCGGAAATGGCCGCCAAGAACTTCATCTACAGCATTAATCGTCCGCTGAGCGTCAGCGCCGCCCTCACCGCCATCGACGGTATGGAAGACGGCAAGACCGCCGACGACCAGGTGCTGGTGAAGGGTATCGTTACCGGTGAGTCCGGTATCGACACCGGCTACGGCAACGCCACCTTCAAGATCACCGAAGACGGCAAGGCCGAAAGCGCAGCTCTCACCGTGTTCCGTGCAAAGGACTTCGAGAATGCCAAGTTCCAGAGTGCCGATGCCTTCAAGGCCGGCGATACCGTAGTTGTGATCGGCCAGCTCCAGCGCTACGTTAAGGACGGTGCCATGACTCCGGAACTCTCCAAGGGCTGGATGATCGCCATCATCCCCGCCGCTGCAGAGTAATCCAGATTTGTGTAAAAGAAAGATCCGGGCCATCTGGCTCGGATCTTTTTTTATGCCAATTACTTTTGGGAGAAGTAGCTGAGCAGCGCCCGTTGGTATTCCTGCATAGCACGGGTGCCTTTTGCCGTGATCCGGGCCACAGTGTGGGAACCGCGGCCTTCGCCGCTGCGGGACACCTTGATATATCCGGCCTCCTCCAGATTGGTGATTTGGACACTGAGGTTTCCCGACGTAGCCTTCGTGAGCTCTTTGAGGTACACGAAGTCTGCGCTGTCCAGCGAATCCAGCGCCGCCATTACGCGGAGCCGTAGCTCATTGTGCAGTATGGGATCCAGGTCCTTAAATTCCATTTTTTACCCTTCTTTCATAAAGATATCCGGGGATAATGAGCGCCACAACCGCCACCGCCACGATGCACAGTATCTGATACACCCAAATATCCCCCTGCAGGATGAATGAGACAAGGCCCAGGGCGGCTCCGGAGAGCCCGCCCACAATCATCGGCCTGAAGCGGGCCGCTTCTCCTGAGACAAAGGCGCCGATACCCACCAGCAGGCAGATCATGGGATTCTCCACCATTTCATAAATGCCCAGGAAGCCGAAGAGGAAGCCGCCGACGCCAATGGCACAGGCCGCAAAAATCCAATAATCCAGCACCAGTTTGGACTGATGGCTGCGCATGTGCGTCCGCTCCTGGTCCCGGCGGATGATGAAAACCATGGCAGGTATGCCGATGAGCGGAATCCCCACCCACAGCCAAAGGCACCATTCCTGGTGCAGCCACTGCCACAGAATAAACTCCAGCAGATAGAACACAGCCGTAAGCCATCCCCACAGCGGGAACAGTTTCTCCCCCGTGGGAATGCTGTCCATTTCCACCTTGCCCCGGGTTTGGGCAATGATATCCAGTGCGTCGAAGTTTTCTTCCATGGACGCAAAGATACTAAAATGTGAGCGAATATTATTGTTTATTCCGTAAACTTTAATTAGTTTTGTAAAGTTTATTCCGTAAACTTTAACACAAAAACTAATAAATATGGAAGAGTTTAATAAGTATGAGAGCCCCACAATAGAGATAATCGAACTGGGGCACGAAGGACAGATTATGCAGATGTCCCAAATCCCGGATTACGGCAACGGAGGCGATCCGCTTGCGACAATGATGTTACCCTAACAACGGAGGAAAAGTCATGAAAAATTTGAACAGAATCATTTGGATGGCAGCCATCGCAGTTATGGCCACCGCCGCAAACGCCTGCTCCGTTAAAGAAGATCCTATTAACGAACAGAATCCTGTTCCCGACAGCAAAGTAGTAACATTGGTTGCCACGCTGGAACCCCAGAATAGCCCCGACACGCGTTCGGTTATGACCGACAACGGGACCACGGTATCCACAAACTGGGAAGTAGGTGATAAGATTTGGGTGGATTATGATGATACAGGAGACAATAACTGTGTTGCCAAAGGTACAGTTACGTCCGTAGATGGCACAGGCAAAGCCACAATCACCGTAGATTTGGTGGATCCCAAAGACGCTTCCATAATTGTGTTTGGTTATCCTTACGATCATTGGACAGAGGCGAAGGATGTGCGAGTAGACCAGCTGGGAACTTTGGCCGATATCAATCAGAATCACGCGGCCATTTCCGGCAGCGGTACGCTCACCGTTGTAGGTTCTGAGGTTACGCTGCCTACTTCCGTAGGTATGAGCCAGGAGATGGCAATCTGGAAACTCAATTTCAAGGATGGTGAAACGGATATTACCAACCAAATTTCCAGCCTCAACATCAATTTCGGCCCTAGTGACGATTATATGATAACGCCGAATGCGCAAAGCAACATTTATGTAGCGCTATATCCCGTGGGTAGTGGCAATATTACCATTACCGCAGCAACAGCAACGGCTATTTACTCATATTCCAAGGCTGGAGTAACTCTGGATAACGGAAAGTTCTATCGTTCAACCGTATCTCTGTCTGCTGCTGCAGCCAGCGACACTTACAGAGTATTCACCGACCGCACACACTATTCTGATGTAGCTATCCCTGGTGGTGCAACGACTGTAACCAGCGGAACGACCACTTGGGCTGCTGGCACTTATGTTGTTACTGGTGATGTCACTATTGACGGAAATGTTTCCATCACGGGAGCAGTAAATCTCATTCTCAAAGACGAGGCTTCGCTTACGGTAAATGGCAGGATAATGGGTGGTCCCAGTCTGAACATCTATGGACAGACTCTTGGAACAGGTAGTCTAAATGTAGGAACAAGTGACCCAGGTATTGCCGTTTCAAATCTTTCGATACACGGAGGTATTGTCACTGTAGCAGCTACTTATCAGGGCATTGAAACAAGTAACGACCTAATAATATATCATGGAAAAGTCAATACCACAGGTGCTGTGAATGGCTTTATGATAATGGGCGACATGCATGTCTATGGTGGCAATGTAACCTGTTCTGCCACCGATGGAAGCGCACTTAGTATTTATGGCGCAGACAGTCATGATGGCAGCCTGACCGTTTCCGGTGGAACATTTACCGCAACTGCAACAGGAGTTGGAAATTATGGAATAGATGCGATGGATGGTTATGGAAATGGTACCGCATCCATCGTCTTTTCTGGTGGAACGATTATAATCAGTGGTGGCGTTTCTGATGACGTGACCCCTGGTGGAAATGCCATTGACATTCAGGGCACCATTACCATTAGCGGCAATGCCAACGTGACTGCCAATGGTGGTACAGATGCGTTTGGAACGGGCGGCGGTTATGGCATCAATGTCCGTGCAGGCAGCTCAGCAGGCGGTAATGCCACTATCAGCGGTGGAACCGTGACCGCTACCAGCGGTCCTGGCGGTATGGCAGCTATTAAAACTGATGGCAACTTGACTATCTCGGGTGCAACAACGCAAATTGACGCAACAGGCGGTGATATGGGCGAAGGCATTTTGGCTTATGGCGCTATCACCATTAATGACGGTACGGTCTCATCTGTTGCCGGCGAAATGGCGAATGGCCTTGAAGGAACCATTACAGTAAACGGCGGGAAAGTAACAGCTATTGGCGGCGATGCCTCTGTGGGTAGTAACACCTATGGGTTTTCAGGTATTAATGGCACTCTTACAGTTAACGGAGGTGTAGTAACCGCCACTGGTGGAGCAGGTGATGGTGGAGCGGATGATGGTCTCGGTGTTGATGCCGTAACGATTATCACTTTAGGCCCTGGTATTACCTTCTATGAAGGAGACACCCCGAATCCCACATCGACAGGAACCCCGCCCTATTGCACAAAACGTTACGTGAAGATTCAGTAGCCGGCCGTGAAATAGAACTATCTAACTATTAACTACTTACGCAATTCTCCCTGTGCATTTTTACACAGGGAGAATTCTTTAATCGGCTGTGCATCAACCGTTTCCATTTCACGGCCTAAAGGCCGGAAAGTGGCGGGATGCGCCCAAACTATCTCCGGTACTGCCAGCGGGCTGCCTTATAGGCGGCCATTTCGGCAAAGATGGGGTCGCCCTCGTGGGCGGTAGTAGTCTTGTCGTTGAAAACTACCATCGGCTTGGTGTCCGGGTTGTACACCTCCCAGTGGAAGCGTTTGGTGTCCGGAACGCCGTCCTTGGCGAAGGAAACCCAAACGTCGCTCATGAAATCGGCCAGCTTGTAGGCGCTCTTGTCCGCGCCCACCATGAAGCGGCCCAGCCAGATGTTGTTGAAGACGAAAGGCATTTCCGTGCAGTGGTTGGTGGCAAAGGTGCCGTCCATATGCGGCGACGGCTTGGCAAAAATGTACAGGTACTGCTTGGTATCGCCCATCTTGTAACGCATGTCGGCATTGGCGTAGACCGCCGGTAACATGTTGTTCTCCGAGAAGTTACAGCCGATAATGGTGGGCAGTCCCTTGGACAATTCGGCCACGCGGGGGTCCTCCAGCGGATAGGGGATCACCTCCCCGTCCAGCACGGGCGAGAACCACAGTCCTGCACCGTACCAACGGTACATGAAATTGTTGGGATTCTGCTCCACAATGGCGTCCGTGGCCGCCGCAAGCAGTTCTTGATACGGGATATCCTGAATCTTGTCTATGTTTTGTGCGTTAAGCCCCAGTTTCTCCACCACGGCACGTCCCATGGCAGTTGCGGTCTCCTTGTCCATGAGAGAAGTCATGGATCCACTCTCGATAATACCCCGGTGGAACAGCCCCTTGGCCGACGGCGTTCCCAGCAGGATGTTCACCTTGCCGCCACCACCGCTCTGGCCGAAGATGGTCACGTTGTCCGGGTCTCCGCCGAAACCTTCGATATTCTTATGCACCCACTCCAGCGCCTTCACCATATCCATTACGCCCACTACGCCGGAGTACTTGTACTTCTCCCCAAAGTCCGAGAGATCCAGATACCCCAGGCAGTTGAGCCGATGATTGATGCTCACCAGCACCACGTCCTTCCGGGCCAGGTTGGCACCGTCGTAAAACGGCAGTTCGCTGCTGGCGCCCATGGCATAACCGCCACCGTGCAGCCATACCATCACCGGGCGTTTCTTGCCGTCGTTGATGCCTTTGGTCCACACGTTCAGGTTCAGACAGTCGTCGCTCTGCACACCGTCGTCCCACTGGTACAGGAAGGCCTCGCAGTCGTCACCCCAGGTGAGGCGGGGACCCTGATGGCACTGGTTGCCGTAGTAGAGCGCCGTCTGCACGCCCTCCCAGGAATCCGGATCCTGAGGTGCCTCAAAACGCCTGGCTTTGGCATAGTCGATACCCTTGAAGGTATAGATGCCGTCTTCAATGTAGCCGCAGATGGTGCCATAGGTGGTTTCCACCAGGGCGGCGTCACTGCTCACAACCACGGAATGGTCCGGATAACGGGTACCACAGGCCGATACAAGCAGCACGGCGGTGGCCAGAAGGAGAAGTCTATTCATTACGCAGGATTGATTGGTCTGCGTAAAGATACGAATTTGCCGCCAATCCACCAAAATGCCATTCTGTGCATTCTGTGTGTACTGGCGGCATAGTTTTTCGAGAAAACGGCCGTTTTCATTGCCGCGAATCCATCTGGAACGCCCTGTGTGGCCATTTTGACGGATTGGCGGCCATCGGTCTACATACGGTCCTTGGTATCTGTACCGGCACCGGTACCCTTGTATTTGCTCTGGGCGGTGTTGAAGCTGTAGCGGATGGTGAACTTGATGCGCTGGGTGTTCATGATGTTGGTCTGCCAGACCTTATAGTTGCCGAAGTCCGTGGCAACGTCGTTGTGGGCCATGCCGGCCAGGTCGGCCCCTTCCAGGCGCAGCACCAGGGAGCCATCCTTCAGCAGGCTCTTCTGCACGGCCGCGGTAAGGTCGAAGTACACGTTGGTGAGGTAGATATTCTGCGTATAGCCCCGGCTGTATACCACACCGCCCAGTTCCAGCTGCCAGCCGCCCTTCAGGCGCAGCGTATTGAACATCTGGGCCACGAACAGGGGCTTGTCGTTGAAGGAGGTCTCCCTGTAACCGGAGGGCTGGCTGGGATCCGGGGCGGTGATGTTGAGCCACTGCGGCTGGGCCACGAAGGTATAATTCAGCGAGAGCGGGCCGATGGTGGGCGTCAGGTTCACATAGGCCGACAGGTTGCGGTAAGGGACATCCAGGTTGCGGGGCTGGACCAGCATCACGCCTTCGTCGTTGTAGGGGAAAGACCAGGTTACGATGGCATTGTCCACGCGGGAGTAACTCACACCCGCAGTGATAAACTTCCACACGGCGGTGAGGCTTAAGTCGTTGTTGATCTGCGGCTGCAAGGCAGCGTTTCCGCTCTGCCACAGGTAACGGCTGTTGTAGCGGATGGCGCTGGAGAGATGGGAGAAGCCCGGCCGGTTCGTCTTGGCGCTGTAGTTCACAAGCAGCTGAACCGGGCCGAACGCGTTGGCATAGGACAGCGTGGGGAACCAGTTGCCATAGGAACGGTCGATATTGTTCTGCGGAGCCAGGGCATCCTGGTAGACGTAGTTTACATGCTCGTAACGCACGCCGGCACTAATCTGGCCCACCTTGGGCACGTAGAATCCGTAGGAGGCAAAGCCTGCGATGTTATCCTCCTTCACGCTGGCCGATGAAGCCGGCACCGTAATGCCGGTGAGGGTATAATTATCCGAGCGGCGGGTGAAGGTCTCCTCCGTACCCACCTGCAGCTGGCCCATCCAGATGGGATAGGAAAGCACCAGTTTGGTGGCATACAGGCGGTTCCGGCTGTCGGAACTGGTGCTAACATTGGCATCCTGCGTCATGGTGCTGGTCTCATCGGAAAGGGAGGTCATGATGCTGGCGTTGGTATAATAATCGGCATTGAAATCGATGTTCAGTTTACCGCCCACCGTACCGTTGTAGTAGAGGTTGGTGCCGATATTATAAGGCGCGGTATCGTCGATGAAATCTTTCGTGGTGGTTACGATGTCGTCCATCTGCACACCATCGCGGAATAGCTTGTCGGCGATGACGGTCTGGTCCGACATATCCAGCGTACGACCCCACTCCACCTTGCCGCCCAGGAAATGGTTATCGGCTATCTGCCAGTTGATACCGGCGTTTCCGCCCAGGCTCCGTGTCATTCCGGTACCGTCAATGGAGGCCTGTTCCAGGAACTTGGGCGTTCCCGTGGTTTCTTTTTCGGCATCGCTGATCTGGAAAAAATGGCTCTTGTCGTAGTTTACTCCGGCAAAGAAGTCCACGCCACCGGTCCGGTAATTCATGTTCAAGTTGGCATAAGGGTCGTTGAAACTGGCCCGGCTCAGGGATTGGGCGTCCGAAGCAGTGAAGTTGAAGCCGAAACCGTCGCCCTGGCGCCTGATGGTCTTGATACGCACCACGGCACGAACGGTGGCATCGTACTGTGCTCCAGGGTTGGTAATCACCTCGATGCTCTGGATTTCGTTACTTTGCAGGCGCTGGAGTTCACTGGAATCGGTCACGCGACGGCCGTTGATATAGACCAACGGGCTGCCCCGGCCGATAACTTCCAGGCCGTTCTGGCTCTTGATGAGGCCCGGCGTGCGCGCCAGGACATCATCGGCCGTTCCCACGTTCTCCAGCACGGAGCCGCGGATGTTGGTCTGCAGGCCTTCGCCGGTGAGTTGGGTCTTGGGCATGATGGCGGTAGCCACGGCGCCTTCCAGCATGGCGGTGTCGTCCAGGAGGGTGACTATCATGCCATCCACCGGAGTCAGGTATACGGTCCGGTAGCCCAGCATGGCCACCATCATGATACCGTCGGTTTCACTTGTTACTATATTAAAGGTTCCGTCCTCTTCAGTGACAGCGCCGCATACTACTGTGGAATCGGCCTTGGAGAGCACGGCCACGTTTGCGTAGGCCACAGGCTCACCGTTCTGGTCCACTACCTTACCTTTCCAATCCTTCTTGGCGCTGGCCGTAAAAGCGGTCAGAATCATCATCAGGGCAACAATCAACTTCTTCATATTAGTGTGTTAGTTTAATAGTACACCGCAAAGGTAGATACTTTTTCGTTAATTCCAAAACTTTTTTAAAATTTTTTGTGCTTTTTATCTTTTAGACGGGAAAAAAGCCCGAAAAGTTGGGAGGAATCCGGGAAATGCACTAACTTAGTAGGAGTTTTAATAACCATCTGATATGAAAAAGACATTCCTCTTTATCGTCGGCTGCCTGTTTTGCGCAGGAGCATTCGCGCAGGAGCCGGTAACTTTCACCGCCGAACAGGATCACCAGAACATGATGGACCAGCTGGGTATCAAGTCCATAAGGCGTGGTTTCGATGCCGATGAGAAGAGCCCCTTCGCTGCCAATTACGATGAAAGCAAAGCCAATCCCTTCCCTGTTATTCCGGAAATTCTCCGGACGAATGCCGGCAAGAAGGTAACCACGGCCAAGCAGTGGTGGGATGTCCGCCGGCCGGAGATCGTAGAGGGCTTTGAAAGCGAGGTGTACGGCCGCGTTCCGGAAAACGTCCCTGCCGTAACCTGGACCGTGGAAGCGGAAGAGATTGAGATGGTGGGAATGATGAGGGCCAAGGCCAAACAGCTCCGGGGTCACGTGGACAACAGCGCCTGCCCTTCCATCAACGTGGATATCAAGATGGTTGTGGTAACGCCCGCCAACGCCCAGGGACCGGTTCCGCTCCTAATGATGTTCGGCGCTGCCAACATGCCCAATCCGGTCAAGCCCGGCGCTGCCGATATGGCCGTCATCAACAAAGCCCTGCGCCGCATTCTGGAAAACGATCCGGAGACGGCCGAGCTCATGAAGAAATATCCGGCCTGGCAGCCTTTCGAGCCGGCCAATCCTTTTGCTGCCTTCGCCCGTCCCACGCAGTTGGCTCCCGGCCAGGATCCGCCGTCCAACCAGCAGCTTCTTGCCGCCGGATGGGGCTACGCCATGATAGATCCCAGCAGCATCCAGGCCGATAACGGCGCCGGCCTCACGCGCGGAATCATCGGCCTCACCAACAAAGGCCAGCCCCGCAAACCGGACGACTGGGGCTCCCTCCGCGCCTGGGCATGGGGTGCCGCAAGGGGGCTGGATTATCTGGAGACAGACCCGGACGTGGATGCCAAGCATGTAGGCATTGAGGGCGTTTCCCGCTACGGAAAAGCCGCACTTGTAACCCTGGCATTCGAGGAACGATTCTATATGGGCCTTATCGGCTCTTCCGGAAAGGGCGGAGCCACCCTGCACCGCCGCATCTTCGGAGAAGGCCTGGAGAATCTGGCCAATTCCGGTGAATATCACTGGATGGCCGGCAACTACATCAAATACTGCGCAACGGAGTCCAAGACAGGAGCCTGGACTGCCGATATGCTGCCCGTGGATTCCCACGAGCTCATTGCCCTCTGCGCTCCGCGCCTGGTGTTCATCAGCTACGGTGTTCCGGAGCAGGGAGACGCCCTGTGGCTGGACCAGTATGGCAGCTGGCAGGCCACCATCGCCGCAGGCGAGGTGTTCAAGCTGCTGGGTGCCAAGGATCTGGGCCGGTCAAATGACTACCGCAAGGAACCCATGCCGGAAGTTCTCACCGGCCTTCTGGACGGCGAACTGGCCTGGCGCCAACACGACGGCGGCCACACCGACGGTCCCAACATGAAGTATTTCATCCAGTGGGCCTCGGAGAAAATGGGATTCAAAAAATAAAGTCCTGAACGGATCTATTTAATGTTGTGATACTCGTACAGTATGATACTGTGCGGGCCATATATCGCCTACAACAATGAGACTGGATGATAGAAGATATTTGCTGATTACAGACCGATAAATTGGAATTTACCGATGTCTTCCGAACTCGTCAAAGTTCTTCTTTAATGCCTTTTCGGTCACGATGATCGGGATTAACAGTAGTATCGCCTGAAGGCACACAACTATCAGCCCCGTCAAGCCGATTACTTCCTTGCTTTTATCTACCACTAACCACATTGGCACAAGCGAGAACGGGATACTCACAAGGCCGCATACAAGCCACAACTTCCCGAAAAAGTGATGCGCAAAATCCCAGGTATCCTGACTTCGCATGGACCTTTTTGTCCGGTATCCATAGAAATCATTAATCCTTTTGGGAGGATTCTTCATAAACACCAAGCCAAAGCCTATCATAGTCAGAGGCATTAGGAGCGCCACAAGCGACATTATATACCAAAAGGCCATAATTAAATCCCGATTTATCTAACTGTCAAAGATAACCATTTTTTCAATATGATTTCTCAAAAGCATCCTTAACCTCATTCAAGATATTGTTTTGTAGGAGCTTGGCATAGTGCTGTGTTATTCTGGTTGTGCTGTGCCCGAGGAGTTTTGCTACCACCTCCAAGCGTATTCCCCTATTCAAACACCTGGTAGCATAGGTGTGTCTGGCAACGTGGGAGAAGATAGGTTTGTCTATCCCGCAAAGGTCTCTTATGGCTTTTAGATAGACATTAAAACGCCCCCGTTCATATCAGATATGATCACGAAAAGGGTCTTGGGTTCAATACGGATGTTCATACCTCTTCTGGATGGACGCTTTTCCTGTTTTTCAGCAAGGTATGAACGTGATTTTGGTCGCTCAGCTCAAGAACTCTGTACATATCAGATATGTACAAGCCATAGAAGATTGGGCTGGAAATAGAAGAAGTCTGGCAATTTATCTATTATTGCTCCGTGATTCTCCCAAAGGTACAAAAAAAACCGCCGCATCGAAGTGCGCCGGAAGCATATAGTGTGTTTGTTTTAGGTGCGTAAGGGCTTCGTACCGACCCTTACTTATGTTACTGAAATTGGCCTGGTAGCGGGAGTGGGTCACGATCCCACGACCTCCGGATTATGAATCCGACGCTCTAACCAGCTGAGCTACCCCGCCAAACTTGTTGAGATAGAAGGACTCGAACCCTCACTGACAGAGCCAGAATCTGTAGTGCTACCATTACACCATATCTCAATATCCCCGAAACGGGACTGCAAATGTACGACTTTTTTCGGAATCTGCAAGGATTAATCGCAAAAAATAACTATATTGCGGAGAATGAACCAAGTGATCCTATGAGCAAATTCCTCCAACTGGCACAGGAGCGTTATTCCTGCAGGGCCTTTGCCGCCAAAGAAGTGGCGCAGACACAGATAGACCAAATCCTGGAAGCGGCGCGGCTGGCCCCTTCGGCCATGAACAAGCAGCCGGTACACATCTGGGTGGTCAAGAGCAAAGAAGCCATGGAAAAGCTGGGTAAAACCACGCAGTACCTATACGGCGCTCCCGTAGTGTTTGTAGTAACCTGCAAAAAGGCCGATGCCTGGGTGCGCAAGTACGACGGCAAGAACGGCGCCGAAGTGGATGCCGCCATCGTGGGCACACATATCATGATGGAAGCGGCGGATCTGGGACTGGGCAGCGTATGGGTTGGTTCCTTCGACCCGGCCAAGGTGCTGGAACTGTTCCCGGAAATGGCCGGCCAGGAGCCTGTGGCCATGTTCCCCGTGGGTATTCCTGCGGCGAAGCCCGGCGCCAACCATGGCAAGCGGGTAAAGATGGAAGAATTCGCAACGGAGATCTGACCAACCGGCCATGTTTCGGACCCTTCTCAAACAGGTTAAACAGTATAAAGCGGCGGCTCTTTTGACGCCGCTTTGGACTACGCTGGAAGTGATAATGGGGGTGCTCATCCCTTACGCTACCGCCTCCATTATTGACAAGGGTATCGGTGCCGGTTCCCTGCCGGATGTATACAAGTACGGCGGCATCATGGTGGGACTGGCTTTCCTGAGCCTTATCTTCGGCATCCTGGCGGGCCGATTTGCCGCCTACAGCAGCACCGGCCTCGCCGCCAACCTTCGGCTGGCCATGTACCAGAACATCCAGCGTTTCTCCTTCTCGGACATTGATAAGTATTCCACCGCGGGCCTTGTAACCCGCATGACCACAGACGTTTCCAGCATCCAGAGCGCTTTCCAGATGCTGCTCCGCGTCACTTTCCGTGCGCCGCTTAATCTGGTATCGGCCCTGGCCATGTGCTTTGTGATCCATCCCCGGCTAAGTATCATTTTCCTGGCGGCCATGCTGGTACTGGGCACCTTCCTTTCCTGGCTCATTCTCCGGGCAGCGCGCCTGTTCAAGGAAATCCTCAAGAAGGTGGACGCTCTCAACGGCGTGGTGCAGGAGAATGTATCGGCCATCCGCGTTGTGAAGGCCTTCGTGCGGGAAGACCACGAAATGTCCAAGTTCGACAAAGCCGCCCTGGGGCTCTACACCATGAACATCAAGGCCGAAACCCTCATGGCGCTCAACGGCCCGGTGATGAATCTCATTGTGAACGCCTGCATCATCGCCCTCAGCTGGTGGGGTGCACGTTACATTGTGGAAGGTTCGCTCACAACCGGTCAGCTCACCTCCCTGTTCAGCTACATCATGACAGTCCTCAGTTCGCTCATGATGCTGTCCATGATCATTGTGCAGCTCACCCAGAGCGCCGCCAGCGGCTCCCGCGTGGCCGAAGTGATTGACGAAATCCCGGACATGGACAACCCGGACAAGCCGCTCAGTCAGGTGGCCGACGGAAGCATCCGCTTCAACCACGTATACTTTACTTATAAGGAAGGCGGAGATTATGCCCTGGAGGACATAGACCTGGACATCAAGCCCGGAGAGACGGTGGGCCTCATCGGCGGCACCGGCAGCGGCAAATCCTCGCTGGTGAACCTCATCCCGCGCCTGTACGACGTGTCCCTGGGCTCCGTGGAAGTGGGCGGGGTGGATGTGCGCCGCTACGACATGCGCTCCCTCCGCAACAACGTGGCCATGGTGCTGCAGCAAAGCACCCTTTTCAGCGGAACCATCCTGGAAAACCTGCGCTGGGGCAATCCGGACGCCACCCGGGAGGAATGCGAGGAAGCCTGCCGCCTGGCCGCGGCCGATGAATTCATCCAAAGCTTCCCGGACGGCTACGACACCCACATAGAGCAGGGCGGAACCAACGTTTCCGGTGGCCAGCGGCAGCGCCTTTGCATTGCCCGGGCCCTCCTGAAGAATCCCAAGGTCCTCATCCTGGACGACTCAACATCGGCCGTGGATACCGCTACGGACGCTTCCATCCGGGAAACCTTCCGTACACGCCTCAAAGGCACCACCAAGATCATTATCTCGCAGCGCATCCTCTCCATCAAGGACGCAGACCGCATCATCGTTATGGACAGCGGCCGCGTGGACGGCTTTGATACGCACGAGAACCTCCTTAAGACCAACGCCATCTACCGGGAGATCCACGAAATGCAGTCTTCCGGCGGAGAGGCCGATTTTGACCAAAAAACCACCTGACCATGCCACCCGGATTCAATATGCGCGGCCCCGCAGGAGCCGACCGAGGTCCCCGGGCGGGGGCCCATCTCAAGGACCTGAAGAAGGACTCCACCGTGTGGCGTCTGTTCAAGTACGTGTTCCGCCATTACAAGGTGAATATCGGCATTGTGCTGGTGTGTATTGTGGTTTCTTCGCTGGCATCGCTGGCGTCCTCCCTCTTTACCCGGACGCTCATTGACGACTATATCACGCCCCTCACGGGTGCCCTAAATCCGGACTACGGTCCCCTGGCGGTAGCCCTCCTCAAACTGGCGGGCGTGCTGCTGGCAGGCATTGTTGCGGGATATGCCCAAAGCCTTATTATGATCTATGTGGGGCAGGGCACGCTCCTGAGCCTCCGCAAAGACCTCTTCTCCCACATGGAAAAGCTGCCGCTGAGGTACTTTGACAGCCATTCCCACGGAGACATCATGTCCGTGTATACCAACGATGTGGACACCCTCCGGCAGGTGGTGGGAAGCAGCGTTCCCAACCTGTTCAAGTCTCTCGTCACCATCCTGGCCACCTTTGTGAGCATGCTGGTCCTTAGCCTTCCGCTCACGCTGGTTTCCGTCCTCATGGCCTGGCTCATGTACAGGGTGACCACCAGCCTGGGCAAGCTTTCCAAGAAATACTTTGTGGAACGGCAGCAGAACCTGGGCAAGGTGAACGGCTTCATTGAGGAGATGGTTTCCGGCCAGAAGGTGGTGAAGGTATACTGCCACGAGGAAGTGGCCGTGAAGGAATTTGAGAAGCTGAATGAGCAGCTGCGCTCCAGCGTGTACAACGCCAACAAGATAGGCAATATCATTATGCCGATAAACTCCAACATCGGCAACTTCGCCTATGTGCTGCTGGCGCTGGTGGGCGCGGTGATTGCCCTTGGGTACACGCCCACGGCCGGCATCTCTCCCCTGGCGGGCTTTGCCGGCGCCGTGGCGCCCTGGTTCCTGCGGGGACTGGACGGCGCCGCCCTCACCCTGGGTACGCTGGTGTCCTTCCTCACCCTGCAGCGCAACTTCACCCGGCCCGTATCGTCCATCTCCAACGAGATCAATTCCATCGTGATGGCCGCTGCGGGAACGGACCGCCTGTACGCCCTGCTGGACGAGGAACCGGAAGTGGATAACGGAAAACAGGAGCTGAAAGACATCCAGGGAGAGATTTCCCTCAAGGACGTGGACTTTGGTTATGTACCGGAAAAGCAGGTGCTTTACGACATAACCCTCACCGCGTACCCCGGCCAAAAGATTGCCTTTGTGGGCGGAACGGGTGCCGGAAAGACCACTATCACCAACCTCATCAACCGCTTCTACGAGACGCAGGACGGCAGCATCACCTTCGACGGCCTTAACATCAAGGACATCCGGAAGGACTCCCTCCGCCACAGCCTGGGCATGGTACTTCAGGAGACGCACCTCTTTGGCGGGACCGTGATGGAAAACATCCGCTACGGGCGCCTGGATGCCACGGACGAGGAGTGCCGGGAGGCCGCCCAGCTGGCCTGTGCCAACGATTTCATCCGCCGCATGCCCAAGGGTTACGACACAGTCTTATCGGCCGATGGAGGCAACCTTTCCCAAGGCGAACGGCAGCTCCTGGCCATTGCCCGCGCCGCCGTGGCCAATCCGCCGGTGCTCATCCTGGACGAGGCAACCTCCTCCATCGATACCCGTACGGAACGCCTTATCCAGAAGGGTATGGATTCGCTCATGAAGGGCCGGACCACCTTTGTCATCGCCCACCGCCTCTCCACGGTGCAGAATGCCGATTATATCATGGTGCTGGACCACGGCCGCATCATCGAGCGGGGCAAGCACCAGGAACTGCTGGACCAGAAGGGCAAATATTATCAGCTATATACCGGAAACCAAATTGTATGATATGGAGTATCGGGAGATTCTTAACCTAATCCACCGGGAAGTGAAACCGGCGCTGGGCTGCACGGAACCCATTGCAGTGGCGCTGGCGGTAGCCAAGGCGGTGGAAATCATTATGGAAAACTGTCCCTGCGGGGAGGACTGGAGGCTCAAGGCCGATTACCGTATTGACGTGGCCGTGAGCGGTAACATCCTCAAGAACGGCATGGGGGTGGGCATCCCCGGAACCGGCATGGTGGGCCTTCCCGTGGCCGCCGCACTGGGTGCCGTCTGCGGACGCTCCGCCCAGGGACTGGAAGTGCTTTCCGGCCTGTCCCCATCGGCCGTGGAACGCGCCAAGGCCCTGGTGGCCGATAAAAAAGTGACCATCTCCGTGGCTCCCACGGACCGTCTCCTGTACGTAAAAGCCACGGTGACAGTGGACGGCAGCGCCCACGCCAGCGCAGAGGTGGACCCGCACGCCTACGCCATCATCGAAGACGACCACGACAAGATTGTGGAAACCAGTTTTGCCGATAAGATCCTCATGAGCTCCGAATCCGGAGCCGCCGCCGCTGAGCACGTCTCCGACGCCTATGACCTCTCCGTCAAGGATATCTGCGAATTCGCCTCATCGGCCGATTACAAGGACATTGAATTCATCCTGGACGACAGGAAGCTGAACCTGGCCCTGGCCATCGAGGGCCTGCACGGGGACTTCGGCCTCAATGTGGGGCGCACCATCCGGGAGAACCAGAAAGAGGTTTTTGGGGACGACTTCATGAGCTACGCCATGGGGCTGACCGCAGCAGCATCCGATGCCCGCATGGCGGGAAGCACTCTTCCTGCCCTTTCCAACAGCGGCAGCGGCAACCAGGGTATCACGGTGAGCATGCCCATAATTGCTTATTCCCTCAAGTATGGGGTAGAAGACGAGAAACTGGCCCGGGCGCTTATCCTCAGCAACCTGGTGGCCATCCATATCAAGCATTACCTGGGGAAGTTATCGGCCCTCTGCGGCTGCGTGGTGGCCTCCACCGGCAGCGCCTGCGGCATCGTATATCTGCAGGGAGGCGGTTATAAGGAAGTCTGCGCCGCTATTAAGAACATGGCCGGCAACATCACCGGCATGGTGTGCGACGGAGCCAAGGTGGGCTGCGCCATGAAAGTGGCTTCCGGCGTTTCCTGTGCGGTACAATCGGCCGTGCTGGCGCTTCGCGGCACCTGCATCCCCTCCACCGACGGTATCATTGAGGACGATGTGGAGAAGACCATCCGGAACATTGGCGCCATCGGCTCCGCAGGCATGAAAGTCACGGACAAAATGATTCTGGATATCATGCTCTGTAAGTAAAACGATTTAACTTTTCCTTGCTTTCATTAAAAAATGTGAGTAACTTAGGGGTGTTAATTAAAAACCACATCTTATGAGCGAAGAAAATCCCAAAAATCCCATGGACCTTAACGGTGATGGTAAAGTAACGTTTGCAGAAAAGCTCCAATATGCTGCAGATAAGGCAAATGAGAAATTGAACGAGGCCGCCCAGAAGGCCAAGGCCGGCGCCAAGGACCTGTACGAGAAAGCCTCCCCCAAGGTGAAGGAAGTGTGCGAAGAAATGAAGGAAAACGCCACGGAGTTCGCCGGAAAAGCCAAGGTAAAGCTTAATGAAATGTCGGAAGACGTTTCGGATGCCGCCGAAAGGGCCAAGGCCAAGTTCCAGAAGAAAAAGGAAGAAGAATAGTTTCTTTATATAAACACTCAAACTGTTTAATCAATGAAAAAAGCCCTCTTTACCGGACTGTGCGCACTCCTTCTGTGCGCCGTTCCTTCCTGGGCCCAATGGGGCCCCCGTACCATCCCTGAGCCCACAGACGGCCTCAAGGATGCGTACAAGGATTACTTCAAGATTGGCGTAGCCGTGAACAACCGCAACGTCACGGACGCCGATCAGATTAAACTCATCCTCCGTGAGTTCAACAGCATCACGGCAGAGAACGCCATGAAACCACAGCCCACCGAACCCAAGAAGGGCGAGTTCAACTGGGAAGACGCAGACCGCATTGCCAACTTCTGCCGTGAGCACGGCATCAAGATGCGCGGTCACACCCTCATGTGGCACAGCCAGATCGGCACCTGGATGTACCAGGACGAGAAAGGCAACCTGCTGCCCAAGGAGGAGTTCTACGCGAACATGAAGCACCACATCCAGGCCATCGTGAACCGCTACAAGGATGTCGTGTACTGCTGGGATGTCGTGAATGAGGCCGTGGCCGACAGCCCCGTCTATCCGGGCCGTCCGGAGCTCCGCAACTCCCCGATGTACCAGATCGCCGGCGAGGAGTTCATCTACAAGGCCTTCGAGTATGCCCACGAGGCGGACCCGAACGCCCTCCTGTTCTACAACGACTACAATGACGCCGAGCCCGCCAAGAGCCAGCGCATCTACAACCTCGTCAAGCGCATGAAGGACGCCGGCGTCCCCGTCGACGGCATCGGCATGCAGGCCCACTACAATGTGTACGGCCCGACCATGGAAGAGGTCGACAACGCCATCAAGCTCTATTCCACCGTGGTCAAGCACATCCACCTCACCGAGCTGGACATCCGGGTCAACGAGGACATGGGCGGCGGCCTCCGCTTCCGCCAGGGCGCTTCCCAGGTCGCCGATTGGGAGCGCACCCTGCAGCAGGACCAGTACGTGAACCTGTTCAAGGTCCTCCGCAAGCACAAGGACGTGATCGACTGCGTCACCTTCTGGAATGTCTCCGACAAGGATTCCTGGCTGGGCACGAACAACTACCCGCTCCTGTTCGACGAGAACTACAAGCCGAAGCAGGCCTACACCGCCGTCAAGGGCTTCGATCCCAAGATGGACGACTTCGTCATCAAGGAAGACTTCAAGCCCAGCGAGCTCAACCAGCCGGGCCAGGAGTATCCGATGGTGAACTCCCAGGGCTTCGCCCGCTTCAAGGTCAACGCCCCCAAGGCCAAGTCCGTCATCGTGAGCCTCGGCCTCGGCGGTTCCGGCGGAACCGTCCTGCACAAGGCGGAGGACGGCTCCTGGATGGGCACGACCGCCGGTCCCATGGACGAAGGCTTCCACTACTATCACCTGACCATCGACGGCGGCGTGTTCAACGATCCCGGCACGCACAACTACTACGGCTCCACCCGCTGGGAGAGCGGTATCGAGATCCCGGCCCACGACGCCGACTTCTACGCCATGAAGAACGTGCCGCACGGCAAGGTGCAGCAGGTGCTCTTCTGGTCCACGAGCACGAACCAGAACCGCGTTGCGTGGGTGTACACCCCGCCGCAGTATGACCAGAACAAGAAGAAGTACCCGGTGCTGTACCTGCAGCACGGCTGGGGTGAGAACGAGTATGCCTGGTGGAACCAGGGCCATGCCAACCTCATCATGGACAACCTTATCGCTGAGGGTAAGATCCAGCCGTTCATCATTGTGATGACCTACGGCATGACCAATGAAGGCTTCCGTCCCGGCCAGATGCCGGCCGCCCGTCCTGCAGGCGCTCCCGGTGCCGGTGCTCCGCCCGCAGGTGGCTTTGGTGGCGGTCGTCCCGGTGGAGCCGGTGCTCCTCCGGCAGGCGCCCCCGGTGCCCGTCCCGCAGGTCCCGGTGCTCCCGGTGCAGCTCCCGCTCAGGGTGCTCAGGCCCGTCCCGCCCGTCCGGCCGGTGGCATGAGCATGATGATGAACAATGGCTTCGAGGCCGTTCTCTGCGACGAACTGATTCCTTACATCGACGCCAACTTCCGCACCATCGCCAAGAAGGAAAGCCGCGCTATGGCCGGCCTGTCCATGGGCGGTATGGAAACCCACACCATCACGCTGGCCCGTCCGGAGGTATTCGGCTGGTACGGTCTGCTCTCCGGTGGCACCTATTCCCCGGAAGAAGTCCAGGGTACCGGTGTGAAGGGTATCTTCGTAGGTTGCGGCAGCAAGGAAGGTCCGGACCAGATCCGCGCCGCTGCCCAGAAGCTGCAGGAAGCCGGCTTCAACGCCAAGGGCTATGTCTCCGAGGGCACAGCCCACGAGTTCCTCACTTGGCGCCGCTGCCTGTATGAAATGGCTCCGATGCTCTTCAAGAAGTAGCTGACAATCAGCGTTATACGCAAATACCCTGCTGCACTTTTACAGCAGGGTATTTTTATAATATACTCTGGTTCAGTTTGTTAAACTACGCTTAACGGCGTGGCCAGAAGCCGCGCTGCTGGATTTGGACATTGGGGTCGATGGTCCTGGCAATGATTTCGGCCATCTTGCGGGCACCGGCCTGGGTGGGGTGGATGCCGTCTTCGTTGATGAGCGCCTGCTGGTCGGCAAAAGGCGTATGGAGATCGATCAGGCCCGCCAGAGCGTTCTTCTTGACGGCCTTCTCCAGCAGGGGAATGATTTCCCCGGCAATCACTTCCTCGTTGATGTCCCAGCTGGGCTTGAACGCCGGGATGGGAGTGCAGAGATAGATCTTGGGCCGGGACGGAAGGGCTTTCAAGGCATCTATCATCTGCTGAAGATCTTTCTCAAAATCGGCCTTGTGCACCCAGTTGTACGGCTTGGAGTCGTTGGTGCCCAGTTTGATAACCACCACGTTGGGGTTGAAGGCCAGGGCATCTTCCCAGGCCAGCTCCTTCATGATGGGGAAGTCGCCCTTGTTCAGGAGGGTGCGGGCGCTGACGCCGTAGTTCTTGACCCAGTAGCCCTCTCCCAGCATCCTCTGCATCTGGCCGGGGTAGCCGTTGGTGTCGCTGAGGTCAATGAGATAGCCGTCCGTAATGCTGTCGCCGATGCAGGCCACCCGCACGGCGTCCTGTTTGGGCGCGGGCAGGTTATCCAGCCAGGCGGAGAGGTCGGCCACCATCTGGTCGTGATAAGCGAAGAAGGGCATGTATCCGTAGCCATGGCCACCGGTGGGATAAATGTGGATGGAGCAATTGTTTCCGGCATTTCGCATGGCCGTGTAATAGGCAATGGCGTTGGGCACCGGCGGGACCAGGTTATCGTCGCTGGAAAGCAGGAGGATGGCGGGCGGGGTAAGGTGGGAGCGCACCTGCAGCTCGTTGCTGTAAAGGCGCACCAGCTCCGGGTCTTTCTGTCCCTCTTCTCCCAGGAGGCCGTCCAGGGAGCCCTGGTGCGTACCTCGGCCCATGGTAATCACGGGATAAAACAGGATCTGGAAATTGGGCCGGAGCTCATAGGGCGTATGCGTGGCAATGGTGGAAGCCAGATGGCCTCCGGCCGATGAGCCCATGATGCCGATATCGTCCGGATTGATCTTCCATACGGCGGCGCTGTCCCGGAGCATGCGCATGGCGCTTTCCACATCCGAGATGGGCAGGGTTCTGTCCCCGTGGGGAATGCGGTAATTCACCATGGCGAAGGCAATACCTTTGCCATTGAAGAATACGCTCCAGGCGCCGCATTCGTGCGTGTTGGAAAGCACGGCGTATCCGCCGCCCGGGCAACCTACCACAGCCCGTCCGGTGGGCTGTTCCGGCAGCCATACAACCAGCTGTGCAGCTCCGTCAGGGGTCAAAGGAAGGGTGAATTCCCGGGCCGTCTGGGCGCCCATGGCCGTACAGACAACCGCCATAAACAGAGAGAGGAAATATTTTTTCATATCCGTACGATATTAAGCACTACAAATATAAAAAGAAAATCACTATATTTGTTGAAATATAAACCCATCAGGAAATGAAGAGAATTCTGAGCGCTCTGCTAGCCACATTTTTCGCCCTCAGCCTCTGGGCCTCCGAAGGGGCCGCCCCAAAATATGTGTTTTATTTCATCGGAGACGGAATGGGAGTGAACCAGGTCTTTGGCGCAGCCGAATATAATGAAGCCACCGGCTACGGTCCGGCGGTAATCAACTTCTCCCAGTTCCCGGTACGGGGATTCGTGACCACCGTTTCCACCAGCTCGCTGGTAACGGATTCCGCAGCGGCGGGAACGGCCCTGGCCTCCGGCGTAAAAACCTATAATAGCGCCATCGGCCTTAACCGGGACGAGCAGCCGGTTTCCAACCTTTGCGAATGGGCCAAGGCGGCGGGTTTCGGCACCGGAGTTGCCACCACCGTGGGCATCAACCACGCCACGCCGGCCAGTTTCATCGCCCATACCCGCGTCAGGGGCAATTACGAGGATATTGCCGTCCAGTACATGACGGCCCCCGTGGACTTTGCCGCCGGCGGCGGATTTATCACGGAAAAAAACTCCGGACACGATGCGGCATACTTTGAGGACATGGCCCGCGAGGCAGGTATCGCTGTCCTCCACGGCCCGGAGCAGTTCAAGGATATTGCCAGCCGCAGCGGCCGCGTCCTGTGCCTTAGCGGGAAAGTGCAGAACAGCCTTCCCTACGCCATAGACCGCAAGGAAGACGACACCACCCTTTCCGATTTCGTATCGGCCGGCATCGAATACCTGTGGGCACATTATGCCGACAAGGGCTTCTTCTTCATGGTGGAAGGCGGCAAGATAGATAACGGCGGTCACGCCAACGATGCAGCAGCCTGCTTCCAGGAACTCAACGATTTTGCCAGTGCCATAGACCTGGCCCTGGACTTCTATGAGCAGCATCCGGAAGAGACCCTCATCCTTGTTACGGCGGACCATGAGACCGGCGGCCTCATGCTGGGCGCCGGCCAGTACGAAATGCATCCGGACCGCCTGGCGGGGCAGCACATGTCCATGGATGCCCTCACCGCCCTGTTCCGCAAGACCTTCATTCCGGAAGATGAAAAGGATTACGTCACCCCGTCCTGGGAGCAGGTCAAAGCTTTCTTCCGGGAGCACCTGGGCCTCTGGGACAGCGTGGAAGTGGACGAAAAGGCCGAAGCGGCCCTGGAAGAAGTGTACCACTCCATCTTCGGCCTGGAAGGTAACCGGAACAGCAGCGTGGAAAACCTGTATTCCTCCAATTCCAAGATGGTTACTGCAGCTGTGGGATACCTTAACAAGGTGGCTGGCTTCGGCTGGAGCTACGGTTCCCACTCCGGTTCTCCGGTGGGCCTGTACGTAACGGGCTGCGGAGCGGAGGCCTTTGTTACCGTGAAAGACAACGCCCAGATTGCCCCCACCATTGCGGGTCTGGCTGGATATAAAAGATAACGGACATGAAAAAGCTTTTACTCATTCTGGCGCTGGCCCTCCTGGGCACCGTGGCGGCAAACGCCCAAACCGTCTACTCCTGCAAGTATAAGAGCGATGCAGACGTAAAGGTGTATGTAACGGAATATAAGTCGGACGCAGACTTGGTGGTATACAAGTGCAGCTATAAGAGCGACGCCCAGGGCAACAAGGGCCTGTGGTACTTCGTGGACTATAAATCCGACGCCAAAAAGAAAATCTACTTCGTGGACTATAAGAGTGATGCCGATATTATCATCTACTTCACCCAATATAAGTCGGATGCCGGCTGGAAGAACAAGAGCAAACTGTATAAGATGGAATAACACGCCCTGTTTATGAGAACCTCTCCGCTCCTGATATCCCTTGCCCTGCTGGTTTCCTGCGTCCAGACTTACGACTTGCAGGAAACCGCCACCCCACCCGAGCAGCGGAAGCTGGGCTTTGACATTTCCGTAACCCGTGAAGGGGAAAAGGTGCATCCGGGACGTATCGCCACCCGTTCCGCCGTAAGTGGCGGCACCATGGTGGATGCATCGGCCATTACCGCAACCATGGATATTAACCGGCCTTTTTCCCTTATCGGCATAGAAAAGGATTCCCGGTCGGTCCTCATTGACAACACGCCCGTATACAGCAGCACATCGGGCAACTATTCCCTGTTCCTGGACAACGAGATCCTTAACATCCCCTCCAAGGTGCTGCTAAGCGCATATTATCCCCACGTGAGAGACCTCAAATACGGGGAAGACCATTACACCATTCCGTTCAGCGTTTCGGAGACGGAAGCCGGTCCGCTGGTGTCCAAAACGGTGGAACGCAGCATTAACGAACTCAATATGCTCCCGCTGGAATTCGGACATATCACCAACGATATTGGCTTCAAGATTTGCGACATTACGCCCAGGGAGGAGCTCCAGGGACTCATCCACCTGCGCAAGCTCACCGCATATCATGTGGCTTCCGCAGGCGTGTATATGAACGACCTTGTGCTAAGCCGCGGCAACTGGAGCTATCAGGGCTATTACCGCAACGTGACTGTGTTTGAAGGCGACGTACCCGTAGAGGTGGGCATGGCCAACGAAAAGTTCGTGGGACACAGCACCCTGGTGGACCGCATGGCGGAGAGCAGCCGCTTCTACGCCATCCCGGACGAGATTGCAATCGGCCGCCAGTACGTAGAGGTGGAATTTGACGTGGACGGCTTCTACATTGGGGAGGAGTATTACAAGCCCCTGCCCAATCAAGTGTATAAGTACATGATCTACGGTCTTCTCACCAACAACGAAATGGTGCCGGGAAAGCAGTATACCTTCCACATCGGCCTGGATCTCAGCTCCATTTACAAGGACATCACCTTTACCGCATCCATTGGGGAGTGGGAAACCAAGATATACGAAAACAATGACAGTTTTTAGCAGGGTCGTGACATGAAAAGATTATTCTTTATAACATTGCTTCTGGCATGGACGGGGATTTCCCTTGCCCAGAACAATCCGTATGAAATTGACGACGAATGCTATAACTATTACAGCCAGGCCGATCTCCTGGTGGGCAAGCCGGAATTCAAGGACGTCAATGAGCAGCTCCTGGTTACCGCCAGGCAGAAGGGGGATACCAAGGCGGAAACGCTCTATTACGTAGAAGTGCTCAAGGACTTGATCGCGCATCCGGTTTCGCCGGAGAATGACAAGGCTGTAGACGAAGCCTTTGAGACTTTGAAAGAGGTTGCCAGCAAGTATGGATATGCGCAATACTTCTATTTCTCCTATCAGATTACGCAGAATTATTACCACAACAGCAACCGGAATTACCGTGCCCTTCAGCTGCTGAAGGAGATGCAGGAGCTTGCCCTTAAAGAGAACAGCGCCTACGGACTCTGGGGCAGTGTGCGCTATCTGGCATCCCTGTACATCGCCCAGAACGACTATGTGAGTGCCAAACCCTATCTGCTCAAGGCCATCAAGGTGTTCAAGGAGACGGATGACCCCACTGTGAAAAGGCAGTCACCCACGCGCGTGTATTGCGACCTGGCCGACACGTATCCCATCGGCTCGGATTCCGTGCGTATCAACGTGGAGAAGGGCATGCTGGAGGCCAAAGTGCATCTGGACACCGTGCGTTGCTGGTACTACCAGGCCAGGCTGGCTGCCCTGGACGGGGATATACCCCGATACCAGCAGTTGAGGGACAGGCTCCTCTCCGATCCGCATCTGTTCCAGGTTAACAAGAAGGCAGAAACCTATTTCTCACTTATAGACGCCGTATTTGACGGGACCATCATCCAGCGGGAAAGGGAGATTGTGGGATTGAGTTCCATCCGGGAGATGAAGGTGGTAGCCAACCTGTGCGAAATCCAGGATCCCAACAAATTTCCGGAATACAAAGACTTTGCCTTCTATCTGGAAAAAAGACTGGTGCGGCGCCTGGAAAACGCCCTTTCCAACACCACCCAGTCAAACTTGACGGAGTTGGATGTCACCATGGGGAAGGCAGCCCTAAGCGCCGACCTGCAGGAGAAAGAGCACACGATTACCCAGATTTCACACTGGCTCCTCATCCTGCTGTCCGTCCTGTTTGCCGTCTCGGCCATTTTCTTCCTCACCCATATCCTCAATCTGAAAAAGCGCCAGAAGATTGACCAGCTTCATATCAAGGAGCTGAAGGAAGCCAATGAAAAGGTGCGGCTGGCCGACGCGGCCAAAACCCGCTTCGTACAGAATATGAGCCACGAGGTACGCACCCCGCTTAATGCCATCGTGGGCTTCTCCCAGCTGCTGTCCCTGCCCGATGGCGCCCTGGAACCCGAGGAAAAGGATGAATTCGCCAACCACATTGTGAACAATACTCAGATGCTCACCATGCTGCTGGACGATATCCTCAATATAAGCGCTATGGATAACGGAGAATATCGGATTGTATACAGCAGCGGCGAAATGCATTTCATGGCCCAGGAAGCCATTTCCAGCGCCGAGCACCGGCTCCAACCGGGTGTAAAGATGTACTATGCGCCGGAGAAGGAGGAGCCGTTCACCTTTACCACGGATCCCCGGCGAGTCCAGCAGATCCTCATCAACCTCCTTACCAATGCCTGCAAGCAAACCACGGAAGGAGAGATCCGGCTCACCAGCTCGCTGGAAGAGAACCCTGGCTTTGTAACCTACGCCGTAACGGACACCGGCCCCGGCGTAGCGCCCGAAAATGCGGAAAAGATTTTCGAACGCTTCACCAAGCTCAATGACTTTGTCCAGGGAACAGGCCTGGGCCTGAGCATCTGCCGGGACATTGCAGGCCGCATGGGCGCAAAAGTGTTCCTGGACACCAGCCACACCGCCGGCGGTGCCCGCTTTGTCTTTATGGTACCCATTGAACCCCCTCAAACGAATAATCCTTCATAAGCTATGATACCTTTTTACGCACAACAGTACGACTATTCCAAGTACAATGTTCTGGCTGTGGACGACATTCCTCTGAACCTGGTACTGGTTCAGAAGATGCTGTCCCGTTTCAATTTCCAGATGCGCACGGCGGCCAACGGTCAACTGGCCCTGGACGCGGTTGCGGAGAAAAAACCGGATCTCATCCTGCTGGACCTGATGATGCCCGGCATCGACGGGTTTGAGGTGATCCGCCGCCTCCGGGCAAATCCGGAAACAGCCGACATCCAGATTATTATCCTGTCGGCCCTCAACTCAAATGAGGACGTTGTGAAAGGCTTCAACGTAGGAGCCAACGACTTCATCATGAAGCCCATCATCATGGAGAAACTGCTCTCCTGCGTAGTAAACCAGATGGCCATCGTGGAAGCCAGATCCAAGTAATGGTGCGCCGGATACTTCTTTGTCTTACGGTTCTGTCTCTGTGTCTGGGTGCCCGGGCGCAGATTGTGAACCGTCTGCATGTGGACCAGGAGACCTTCCTGCGTTATGCGCATGGCCGGATGCAGGAGTTCAATCCGGAAAACCTGTTCCTGGCCGATTCCCTTTATCAGGCGGGCGTCCTTCAAAACAATTTCCGCTATAAGTGCCTGGGACTCTCCCTGGAGATGCCCGTTCGCTTCTTCCAGGGTGATTACGCGCGGATGGACTCCACGGCCGTGGAGATCAAGGAACTCCTCGCCGACCGGAAGGACCTGCGGGAATTCTACTTCTCCACCCTGCACGAGTACTGTGAATTCCTCATCCAGACAGACCGCGTTTCGGAAGCGGTGCTGGAAGCGCGGGCCATGGAGCGCCTGGCATCGGCCGAGAAGAAGCCGGCGGGAAGAATGTACGCGTACCGTATTATCGGCATTATCCAGAGCTACCGCGACAATCCTTCGCTGGCCATCCTGAACTTGGAAAAGGCTGTCCGGTTCAGCCGTGAGGCGCGGCAGGAGCAGGACCTGCCCAACCTCTACATCCTGCTGGCCCAGGAGAACGTGAAACTGAAGCAGTTCACCCAGGCCGACGACTATTGCCTCAAGGCCGAAGAATACGAGTCCTTCTTCCCCTCCATTCACGTGAAGGCGCTCATGACGCGGGCCATCCTGTATAACGCCCAGGGCAACATGACTGAATTCTGGCGCTGCTACTCTTCGCTGATGGCCGATCCCCGCTACGCGGTCCAGACCGATGCGGATTCCCGTACAAACCTGGACATCACTTATTTACGCTCACAGGGCCTCTTCCAGGAAGCCCTGGAGAAGGCCGATGCGCTGGGTTCCGTGCGTGCACGCCTGGAGCAAAAGCACGGCATCTACGCCAGTTTGGGAAATTATAGCGATGCATACGATAACCTTTCCCAGCTCCTTAACGAAAAAGACTCCGTCTATATCAAGGTGCAGAACGAGGACCTGGCCATCCTGGATGCGGAGATGAACAACGCCCAGCTGCGGGAAGAGACCCAGCGGCTCAAGGCGCAGAACCAGACAACCATCCTCATCGGTTTCCTGGTGATGTTTGCCATTGCCTTCCTGTCCATCCTCATACAGCAATGGCGCCTGAGGGAGAACCTGGACCAGATGAAGGCCACCAACAACGCCATGCTGGTGGCGCGCCGGGCATACCAGAAGGCACTGGATGCCAAGGAGGCCGAGAATTCCCTCAAAATTAAGATATTACAAAACAGAAAGACCAATTCCTTCAAGCTATGAAATGGAAACTCTCATCCCTGTTCAGATATCATAAACACGAACTCATTGCGCTGTTGCTGTTCTTTGCCGGCGGCTCGCTGGGCATGTTGGGCCTTATCCAGCGCGTTCCCCTGGTGCTGGGTATCGTGGGCATTGTGATCCTGGCATCCGGACTTTTCTTCTATTGCCTCAACTACTCTTCGGAAAAGGTGTACAAGAACTACTACAAGGAGAGCTACGAGATTGAGCATGAAACCATTGAGGACGAAATCCGGAAGTCCATGGTGTACCACCGCTATCAGGAGGCCGTGATTAACCGGTACGAGAGCGCCTGCCGGGACCTTGGCCTTTCCACCGAGCAGAAGGACTGGCTGCTCACCCTGCTGATGGACGAAAAGAAGAAAGTGGACGAAGAGCTTGAGGCGCAAAGTGGCGGACACATTTAAAGCTTACTGGATATGAAACGGATTTACACCCTGCTCGCCACGGCCCTGCTGGCCGCCGGCGTGTCTCTGGGAGCCTTTGCCCAGGACAAAGTTGTGAAGAAAATCATTGAGACGGGCACCACCGACAACCGGACCATGGAGCATGCCGATTTCCTGATAAACAGGATCGGAGGCCGCATCGTGGGTTCCGCCGCCCTTACCGAGGCCGAAGCCTGGGTTAAGGAGCAGTTTGAATCCTGGGGCCTGGAAGTGATGGTTCAGGAAGCCGGACAGATAAACGTGGGCTTCAACCGGGGTCCCTGGTACGGACGGATGCTCAGCGAAGACGGCATGACTCTTCACTTCGGCACACCTTCCTACACTGCAGGGACCAAGGGCAAACAGACCGGACATGTGGTCCTGGAACCCAAGACGCGGGGAGAATTCCAGCGCATGAAAGGCCTGCTGAAAGGTGCCTGGGTGTTACTGGACACCCAGTCCAACGGCATGGCCATCGACGGATCGGCCAAGGCCAATGAGGGGCGGGCCGAAGTCCTGGCCAAGAACGAAGAGATTGACCGGAATAACGGCGAAATCCGCCGCTGGAACCGCGAGCATCCGGAGGATCCCAAGGAGCTTCAGCCCTACGAACCGGGCATCGCACTCCTCTACAAGGAAATGGTGGAAGCCGGCGTGCTGGGCTTCATCCGCCCGGCCGAAGTGCCGCTCCGCATCCTGTACGACAGGGCCAACTGCTACGATATCACCATGGAAACCCTCCCCACCGTGTGCGATATCCTGCTGGACGAAGCCCAGTACAAGATAATCCGTGAAAAGGTGCTCCGCAAGGACATCTTCCAGCTGGAATTCGACATCCGTAACCATTTCTACCGTGGTCCCGTGAAGTACCACAATATCATCGGCATGCTCAAGGGCAGCAAGTATCCCAACGAGTATGTGATGGCCGGCGGTCACCTGGATTCCTATGATTCCGCCGCAGGTGCCGTGGACGACGGCAACGGCGCCACCGTGACCATGGAGGCGGCCCGCCTGGTGGCCACTTCCGGTGCCAAGCCCAAGCGCACCATCCTCTTCTGCATCTGGACAGCCGAGGAATTCGGCCTGTTAGGCTCCAAGTATTTCGTTGAGAATAAAACGGTTCCGCTGGAGAAGATCTCCAATTACATCAACCGGGACGGCGGCCCGCTCTGCGCTACCAGCGTAGTGGTTCCGCCTGCCATGTATGAAGATTATGTGGAGATCTGCAAGCCGCTGGAGAACCTGAATCCGGAATTTCCCTTCACCGTTACCAAGCGCGAAGGCCCCGCCCAGCCGCGTCCCACCCGGGCCGGCGGCAGTGACCATGCGTACTTCTCCATGAACGGCGTGCCCACCCTCTCCTTCCGCGAGACGGATCCCAAGGGTTACAACTTCGAGTATGGGGAAATATGGCACACGGAAAGGGATATCTACAATAAGTTAATCCCGGAATACATGGAGCATTCCGCCGTGGTTACGGCGGTGGTCCTTTATGGCATCGCCAACCTGGACCACCTCCTTTCCCGCGAGGGTTTATACGCCGATTAAATTACGCCTTGGCCGCCATCTTGTAGATGGCTTCCATATCGGCCGGTTGCAGGACCTTGAACTGGCCCTGGGTGATGGTGTAGTTCTGGCTGCACTTACGCACCATTTCCTTTATCTCTTCGTCCGTAATATCCCTGCCGATGAGCTCGGGGATATTGATGGGCATGCCGATATGATGGTAGAAACGTTCCATGGTCTCAATGCCCTTCAGCGCGGTCCCTTCCGGATCCGTAAGATCGTTGGGAACATCCATCACATTCACGGCAAAGCGGACGAAACGGCCGATGTTCTCGTGCATCACATAGCGCGCCCAGCTGGGCCAGATGGCTGCCAGGCCGGCTCCGTGGGTTGCGTCAAACATACCGCTGAGCTCATGCTCCAACTGGTGGGTTGCCCAGTCTCCGTTGAGGCCGCAGCCGGTTAAATCGTTATGAGCCAAAGAGCCACCCCACATGATCTGGGCGCGGGCCCGGTAGTCTTCCGGATCCTTAAGGACATCGAAAACGCACTCCTTCATGGTGCGGAGGATGGCTTCGGCAATGGCATCGGTGAGCGTCATATCGTCATCGTGAGAGAAATAGCGCTCCATGGTGTGCATCATGATGTCCGTCACGCCCGCCGCTGTCTGGTAAGGCGGTAGCGTAAAGGTGCGCTCCGGGTTCATGATAGCGAATTTCTGCCGGCACAACTGGGTCCCGTAGCCGATCTTCACATCTCCGTCTTCATTGGTGATCACGGTGCTGTCGCTCATTTCGCTGCCGGCCGCCGGGATGGTGAGCACGCAACCCATCGGAAGGCACTCGGCCACATCAGCCTTGCCCAAATAAAAGTCCCAAACATCGCCGTTATAGGGGATGCCGAAAGCGATGGCCTTGGCCGAATCAATTACGCTGCCGCCGCCCACCGAGACGATGAAATCCACCTTCTCCTTTCTGCAGAGTTCTATGCCTTTGTGAACCAGGGACAGGCGCGGATTGGGTACCACGCCACCCAGCAGCACTATATCCAGACCTCCTTCTTGCAGAAGCTTACAAATCTTGTCCAGCAGGCCGGAACGCTTGGCGCTCCCACCGCCGTAATGGACCAGCACCTTGTGACCGCCGTATTTTTTAACCAGGCGGGCTACCTGCTCTTCGGACTCTTTTCCGAACACCACCTCTGTGGGGGCGTGATAGATAAAATCTCTCATATCAGTTGTTTATGTTTTGCAAGATAGGAAAAAAAACGTCATTTTGCAACAGACGGCAAACCTTTGAGAGTTAGATAAATCGAAATTTAACCGCTTGATTATTTCCCCAGAAACTCCGTCGGCGTAATGCCAGTTACTTTCTTGAAAAGGCGGGTGAAGTGATGCGGGAACTCGAAGCCCAGGAGGTGGGCGGTTTCGTTCACGTTGTGGCCGTTCATCAGAAGGTTCTTGCCCTGTTCAATCACAAAGGAATGGACGTAGCCGATGGCGGTACCTCCGGTGGATTTGTGAATCACATCGCCCAGGTAGCGGGGCGAATAGGCCAGCTGCTCCGCGCAGTATTGGACGGAAGGGACGCCAAGATCCATCTGTTTGCCGTCCAGATAATACTCCCGCAGCAGGTTATGGAAACGCTTGAGGATGTCCGATGAGGTCTTGTCTTCCCGCGAGAGCTGGCGCTGGTAGATGCGCTGGCAGTACTCCAGGACAAGACGGATATATCCCAGAATGACGGTCCTCAGTGCCGGGGAATCCTCGTTTTCCTGCAGTTCGTGCCTGAGCTGCGAGAGGAGCTGGGTGATGCGGCCCCATTCAGCGGGCTCCATTTTCAAGGTCTCGATGGCGAAATAGGAGAAGAAGTGATAGTCTTTCATCCTGGCCTCCAGGTCCGTCCCGCGTAGTAGTTCCGGCGAGAAAAGCAATACCCATCCGCTGATATAGAGGTCCTCACCGTTGTCTTCCTTGCCGCCGATCTGGCCCGGCTCCACGGCAATGATGGAACCATCGGCCACGTCGAACATCTTCATCCCATAGGTGAGATTCTTGGGGAAATTCTTCTGGATGAAGAGGCCGTACACGCCGTAATTATTCAGGCTGGAGCGGAATGGTGACACCTCGTCGTAGTGGATGATGCTCACCAGTGGGTGAAGTTCCGGCGCCCCCACGAAACGGGCGTACACATTGGGATTTGTGACGTGCAGAATGTTCTTCATATTGCCGTTAAGGGTATGAATTTCTGCAAAATTATGAATAATTCTGCGATTTTGGTAGAAATTAGACAAAAATCGGTAAAAGAATCTTCGAAAGACCGCCTACCTTTGCACTATCAAACTACAACGATATGAGTATCAAATCTATTCTTACAGTCTGCGCCGCATCCCTGATGCTGCTTGCCTGCAAATCTAACACGAACGAAAATATGAACACCCTGAATCTTACCCAGAAGTGGGACAAGACCTTTCCCAAATCCGAACTGGTAAACCACAGCAAGGTCACCTTCCACAACCGCTACGGCATCGAGCTGGCGGCTGATATGTATGTTCCGAAGAACGCGGAAGGCAAGCTACCCGCCATCGCGGTGAGCGGCCCCTTCGGCGCCGTGAAGGAGCAGTCCAGCGGACTTTATGCCCAGCATATGGCCGAAAGGGGATTCCTCACCATCGCCTTTGACCCGTCCTATACCGGTGAGTCCGGCGGCGAGCCTCGCAGGATGGCATCCCCGGATATCAACACGGAGGATTTCCTGGCAGCGGTGGATTTCCTTTCCACCTGCGAGCTGGTGGATCCCGAGCGCATCGGCATCATCGGCATTTGCGGCTTTGGCGGTATGGCGATCAACGCCGCTGCGCTTGACCCGCGCATCAAAGCTACGGTGACTTCCACGATGTACGATATGAGCAAGGTAAACGTCGAGGGGTATTTCGCCAGCGAAGATACGCCCGCCCAGCGGATGGAAAAGCGTAAAGCCCTGGCCGCACAGCGCACCAAGGACTATGCTGCAGGCACATACGAGCGTGCGGGCGGTGTCATCGACCCGCTTCCGGAAGATGCGCCCTGGTTCGTCAAGGACTACCATGCCTATTACAAGACGCCCCGCGGCTATCACGAGCGCAGCGGAAACTCTACCGACGGCTGGAACGTCATCGGTTGCCAGAGCTTCCTGAACCAGCCTCTCCTGGCCTGGGCGGGAGAAATTGAAAATCCCGTGCTCCTCATCCACGGCGAGAAGGCTCACAGCCGCTATTTCAGCGAATATGCCTATAGTCTTCTTACCGGCAACAACAAGGAACTACTAATCATCCCCGGAGCTGTCCATATCGACCTCTATGACGACGTAGCCGGCGTGATTCCATACGACAAGATGGAGACTTTCTTCAAAACCAATCTGAAGTAATACCCATGAGGAAGGCACTATCCATATTTCTGGCCCTGTCCACGCTTCTTTCCGTCTTTGCTTGCGAGACTCTTCCGACGCCGGAAGATCCGGAGAAGCAGAATGAGCAGAACGAGAACACCGGGAATCCAAGCAACAATCAGGGTGACGGAGACGAAACGCCGAATTACAAGGATGCCACCAGTAAGACGCTTGTCGTGTATTACAGCTATACTGGTAATTGCAAGGACATCGTTTCTTCCGTAACAGGGCTCATCGAGGCCGACGTTATGGAGATTAAGCCAGCCGTCGATGGTCAGGATTATGTGGCAAATAACTACAAGCTTGGTGCAGACCTTATCAATGCCATCAATGCAAAACCCGGCGAAGCAGCCAGTTATCCCGGAATCAAGACTATCGATCGCAACGCTGCGGACTACGACACCGTTATCATAGTCACCCCTCTCTGGCACAGCCATATGGCCGCCTTCATGCAGGCCTACCTGTTCAAATACGGATCCCAAATGGCCGGAAAGAATGTTGGATTGATTGTCTCCAGTCATTCCAGCGGCATCTCCTCTGTGATAGCCGACGCCAAGCGTCTCTTGTCGAATGCCACGTTCATGGGAGACGCCCTCTGGATCAACCAGTCCAATCGCGGCAAGCAAGACGAACTTGTCAAGAACTGGCTCACCGGACTCAATCTTATTGAAAACACAATGCCCAGCCAAATCAAAATCTCCGTTTCCGGGAAAACGATTCCCATCAACATCGAGAATAACGATGCCACAAAAGCCCTCGTAGCTGCGTTGCGCGAGACATCCATCACCTATGAGGCAAACGATTACGGCGGATTCGAAAAGGTGGGACCGCTAGGGCGAACGCTTCCCACCATCGACACGCAGATTACCACCCAAGCCGGAGATGTTGTTCTCTACAGCAGCAACCAGATTGTGCTGTTCTATGGCAGCAACACCTGGAGCTATACCCGCCTGGGCAAGATGCAATTCGAATCCTTGGATGAACTAAAGTCGTTCCTGAAGGCCGGGGAAGGTAATATTTCAGTAACCTTGTCGCTGTAAACAAGCCGGTAAATTCCAATTTATCGGCCTCTCCGTGCATCTTTTTGATATAGGCCGTTATTAAAATGTGGTCAAAATGTGGTCAAGAATCAATAGCGTCGACGGACGCCCGTTCAGTGAAGTTTCAGGAAAAAGCATTAACTTTGATAGTCAATCAATCTAGTTAAGATGAAACAGGTTCTTTGATACTTTCTTGGCTTTGCCATTTTTATCGCAGGGATTCCGGCCGGTTAAGTGCAGCTGCGCAGTCTGCCTCAACACCGATGCAAATATAAACCAAATATATCGCATTATTTTTAGGAAAGGACTGGAATTTCCTGCTATACGGGAACTTGCAGGTGAGCCGTTTTTTATTTATTTTTGTGAACCTTATCCCTACCAGTGTTATGAAATCAGGTTTCCGTTTCCTTATCGCCGCCGCGCTGCTTTCCCTTCTTCTGGCTGGCTGTGACAGTAAATCTTCGTTAACCCCCGTTCAGTTAGGCGCATCATCCATTACCGATGTTATCGGCACCATTGAATCCATCGTGGTGGTTCCGTATTATAAGGATGGCTCCGTAAGAATGTCGGAAGGAGCGAAGAATGACATCCGTTTTGAAATATATCCGCTTGAGGCGACGGAGAGTCTTGCCAATGCAGGGCCGTCGGTCTTTTCATTAGATTATGTGACAACCCTGACCAAAGCGGTGGAAGCCCCGGAAGAGATTCCCATCACATCCGTTTCTTTTGACGGAAAATTCCTGGTTGTTACCGCAGACGGATCCATATTTCCGGAAGAAATTACGATAGGGCCTATTGGAGCTAACGCCCGGCTCCGGATTTCCGATGGGACGGCAACCCGTAGTTCGGAGTATTTCCCATTGGGGTTTGTCATGAAACGGGACCTTTCGTGCGAGATAGAGGCTGTAGACCTGGGACTGAGCGTTCTGTGGGGAGACCGCAACCTGGGTGCTGACAGCCCGGAAGATTTTGGAGATTATTATGCCTGGGGCGAGCTTATGCCCTATTATTTGGAAATATCCCAAGAGTGGACGGCATACGGACATCTTTTTTTTACGTGGAGAGAGAACAAAAGCGGAGGCTACTTTTTTTATTCATATAGATGGTACAATCCCGAGACTGGAAGAATGATGAAATATAATCTCGAAGATAAACTGGTAGAACTTCAGCGCGGTGAAAGACCGGGAGAAGAGGTGGACGATGTAGCCAGGGCCGTATTGGGCGGCAAATGGCGTTTACCCACCCCAGAAGAGTGCAGAGAGCTAGGTCGCTATGCTGGTTATTTGTCAGAAGACGTACATTATTTCTACTCACCGAAAACCCAAAAAAGCATAGTTGTGCCTCATGCGGGAAGTTTATATCAATATGATTATAGGAATGGTGACAAAACTTTGTTATGGACTTCCAGCGCAGGCGGATCTTCTAATGATGCGCAAGCGGCGGAGATCGGGGATATGAGCTCAATTCATATCAAAGATCACATTGAGCGTTGGAGTGGTCTGCCCATCCGCCCGGTCTGTGACTATTGACTATGCCTGCCGGCCCTCAATAATCTGATTATATGGAGATGAAGTCTTTCAATACCTACGGAGACAGAGCGAATAGTTTATTCGTTCAGGAAAGATTCAGGAAAAAACCTCACCTTTGATAGTTAAAACAATCGGGATTTGAACTATGACAGAAAAGGAGCTGATGCAATCAGGACTCCCCTATTCAGCGGTTGATATACAGCTCTTGAGAGAGTTGAATGCCACCAAGGAAGTGATTCACAGATACAACGCCTTAATGCCCTCGCAGACAGATGAGCTGTTCTCCATCCTGAAGAACTTGCTGGGGCACATCGGTGACGACCATATCTGTATCAACCAGCCGTTCTACTGCGATTATGGCAAACAAATCAGGGTGGGCAAACGATTCTTTGCAAACTTCAATTTCACGGTGTTGGACGAGGCCCCGGTAACCATCGGAGATGACTGTTTTATCGGTCCTAACGTAAGTATCTACACGGCTTGCCACAGCACAGATCCGGTGGAACGTAACAGCCGGAAGGAGTGGGCCGAGCCCGTGACCATCGGCGACAATGTGTGGATTGGCGGCAGCGTGACCATCCTTCCGGGCGTGACGATCGGAGATAATACAACCATTGGAGCGGGTTCCGTCGTCACCAAGGATATCCCTGCTAATGTTGTGGCAGTAGGCAATCCATGCAGAGTTGTCAGAAAGCTGTAATCCGAACTTGCCAGAGGCAAACCCATGAATCATATTCTGAGATGAACAGGAATGATTTGATGTACTTAGTTGAGAATTAGATAAATCGGGATTTAATTATGGCCTTTTGGTATATAATGTCGCTTGTGGCGCTCCTAATGCCTCTGACTATGATAGGCTTTGGCTTGGTGTTTATGAAGAATCCTCCCAAAAGGATTAATGATTTCTATGGATACCGGACAAAAAGGTCCATGCGAAGTCAGGATACCTGGGATTTTGCGCATCACTTTTTCGGGAAGTTGTGGCTTGTATGCGGCCTTGTGAGTATCCCGTTCTCGCTTGTGCCAATGTGGTTAGTGGTAGATAAAAGCAAGGAAGTAATCGGCTTGACGGGGCTGATAGTTGTGTGCCTTCAGGCGATACTACTGTTAATCCCGATCATCGTGACTGAAAAGGCATTAAAGAAGAACTTTGACGAGTTCGGAAGACATCGGTAAATTCCTGTTTATCGGTCTCTTTGGTTCTTTGGCCTGAAAGAAAAAGGTGACCAAAAGTGACCAAATTTGGGGGATACAAAAAACAAGACCTTGCAAGGTGCTTGATAATCAGCAACTTACAAGGTCTGATTTGTGCCTCGGGCGGAAGCTAAGATGTTGGTGAAAGGTGGGGATTGTTGTGTGTCTATTGGGGGCTATTAAGGAATTGAACCCCAATTGGTTACCCCTCTTGTTGAAGCCATCAAAACAATCCCCGAAAAATGTGGTCAAATGTGGCCGATTGTTGGAAATTGTGGTCAAAACGTGGTCAAGAATCAATAGCATCGACGGACGCCCCTTCAGTGAAGATTCAGGAAAAATCCTTACCTTTGAGAGTTAGATAAATCGGAATTTACCATCATGAGTAAGATCTCCAACAGGCCCGACCCGAACGCTGCCTTCCCGAATCCTAAGATTCCGAGCCTTTGCTACATCAAGAATGTGGTGAAGAATCCTCGTATCATCATCGGAGACTACACCTACTATGACGATGTGGACGGTGCTGATCAGTTCGAGAAGCATGTGTCGCACTTCTACGATTTCATAGGTGATAGACTGATTATCGGGAAGTTCTGCGCCATTGCCAAAGGCATCGAGTTCGTGATGAACGGCGCTAACCATAGAATGGATGGCGTGACTACGTATCCGTTTTACATCATGGGTGGCG
>CAMHKD010000010.1:0-55453 GCA_946185645.1 uncultured Bacteroidales bacterium | reverse complement strand
GCCGCAATACCCGCGGCCCGGTTGCCAGCATCTTCTATCAGGGTCTGCTCCGCGCAGATCAGGGTGTGGATGTGGTTGAAAAGACCATCGTTTCCTACGGCGGTGTTCAGATGAGCCTCATGGAGAACGGCCTCAGCTGGATTGGTCTGTTCATTTCCATCGCCCCGTCCCTGGGATTCCTTGGTACCGTTATCGGTATGATCCAGGCCTTCGACGCCATCCAGGCTGCCGGTGATATTTCCCCGAACGTTGTGGCCGGCGGTATGAAGGTGGCCCTCATCACCACCGTGGGCGGTCTCATCGTTGCTATGATTCTTCAGCTTTTCTACAACTACATCATCGCTAAGATCGACTCCCTGTCCATCGATATGGAAGACTCTTCCATCCGCTTCGTGGACACCATGGTTAAGTACAACAAGAAGTAATCAACCCCTTTAATTCCACAAACAATGGAAAACCAGAAATACGCTAAAATATTCAAGATCGTCCTCTGGGTCCTCATGATTCTGAGCGTCGGCGTGCTGGTGTGGGGTTCGATTAAGGGATTTCCGAAAACCGTCGCACAGGACAATGGCACTGTGGACCCGTTGCTTTACTGGGCATATATCGTCCTTGGCATCGCTCTCGCAGCTGTCATCCTCGTGGGCCTTTATGTGACGGCCACCACAAATCCCAAGGGTCTCATCAAGATCGGTATTGCCGTCCTGGCAGCAGCCGTCCTTTTCGGCATTTGCTACCTGCTCGCTTCCGGCGCTCCGGCCATCGGTTATTCCGGGCCCACGCCGCCCACTGCTACTGAGCTCAAGATGACCGACACCGTCCTCAACCTCGCATACCTGGTGGGTGGAGCCACTATCCTCTCCATCATCTTTGCAGAGGTGTTCATCGCCATCCGTAATAAAAAGTAAACGAAACCATGGCAAGAAGAAAATTTAATGCAATCGGTTCTACGGCAGATATCGCATTCCTCCTGCTCTGCTACTTCCTCATGACTACAACCATGGGTGAGCAGTCTGGTCTGCAGCGTCGCCTTCCCCCGATCCCGGATGCCAATCAGCAGCAGCAGGATCAGAAGGTTAACCGTCGTAACATCATCATCGTCAGAATCAACTCTGCCGATAAGCTGTTTGCCGGTAGCGAAGCCATGGACATCTCATTCTTGAAAGAAAAAATCAAAGAGTTCCTCACCAACCCCACCAATGACCCCAACCTTCCCGAAAAGGAACCCGTAGAGGCCAACGGCAAGACTTACATGAAGTCCAAGGGCGTTATCTCCCTGCAGAACGACCGTGGTACCAGCTACCAGGCATACATTGCAGTGCAGAACGAACTTGTGAAGGCTGTGAACGAACTCCGTGACGACTTCGCCATGCAGGAATTCGGCAGGAAGTTCTCCCGCCTGAATGAAGACCAGCAGGAAGTTGTGAAAAAGGTTGTTCCTCAGAACATTTCCGAGGCGGAACCTAAGGATACCGGTAAAAAATAGGAGGTAAAGATTATGTCAAAATTTGGAAGTTCCAGCAATAAAAAGGAAGTCCCCCAGGCATCGTCCAACTCCCTTTCCGATATCGTGTTCATGCTCCTGTTCTTCTTCATGGTGACCACCCAGATGCGTGAGACAGAGAACAAGGTTCTCGTTAAGCTCCCGGAAGCATCTGAGGTTGCCAAACTGGAGAGAAAGGACCTCACTGCCAATATCAACATCGGTAGCCCTACCCGCCAGTATCAGGCCCTGTACGGTACCGATGCCCGTATCCAGCTCAACGATTCTTTCAAGACCATCGCCGACATCCGTGACTTCATCGCTTCCGAGCGTGACGCCATGTCAGAGGCAGAGCGGTCCCTCATGACCGTGAACCTCCGTGTTGACGAAGATGTCCGTATGGGTATCGTTTCCGATGTGAAGCAGGAGCTGCGTCGCTGCTCCGCCCTTAAGATTATGTACGCCGCGCGCAAGCCCGGGAATGAGTAATCTCAAAGGGATCACATCCTTTTAAACTAATTAAAAAGCAGCCTTTCGGGGCTGCTTTTTTTGTATAACCATTTAATTACAAACATCATGAAAACTTTAAAAAAAATCGGGCAAGCCCGAAGTGCATCCCACAAGGGATGAGTGGTTCCAACAGGTCCAGATCTATCGCCGTTCCTATATGGATATCGGCCGACTGCTGGATGTCTGGTGTGAAGCGGACGAGCAAAAATGGACCGACCAAAGGCTCATTCTCCGTACCGGACGGATCCTGGAAAGGGTCTACGGTGGGGGCGACGGCATGGGGTCCCTGGTGAGGGACATCAACCAACATTTCAACAACGTGCTGGTGCATCTGGAGGACGACATCCCCAACATCGGCCCGGACAACTTCCGACTCTTCTGTTACCTCGCCGTGGGTTTTAACAACGACCTCATTGCCCGGCTGCTTGGGCTCCGGGAAAAATCCATCCTCTATTCCCGGAAAAACCGGCTCAAATGCAGGATCAGAAGAACCCGCTCTTTCTACAAAGATTACTATCTGATACTCATTAAGTAAGAAAACCCGCCTGCAGGTTGTCCATTTGGGGAAGAAATATTATCTTTGTATGATTATACACAGATAATATGGAAACTTTGAAAAGGACCAAGATTAAGGCCTTGCTGGCCATGGAGCCGGGCAAGGAAGTTCTAGCCAAGGGGTGGGTTCGCACCAAAAGAGGCAACAAGCAGGTTAAATTCATCGCCCTTAACGACGGTTCCACCATCAATAATATCCAGATAGTGGCCAATGCGGAACTCTTCGACGAAGAGCTGTTCAAGCGCATTACCACTGGAGCCTCGCTGGCGGTGAAAGGACAGCTCACGGCCTCTATCGGCAGTGGGCAGGCGGTGGAAATCCAGGCTTCGGAGATTGAAGTGCTGGGCGAATGCGACCCTATGCGCTTCCCGCTCCAGAAGAAGGATACCACGCTGGAATATCTTCGTAGCGTAGCACATATGCGCCTTAGGACCAATACCTTTGGCGCAGTGCTGCGCATACGTAACGCTATGGCTTTTGCCATCCATAAGTTCTTCAACGAGAAGGGCTTCGTGTATCTGCATACCCCGCTCATCACGGAAAGCGATGCGGAGGGCGCCGGAGACATGTTCCAGGTAACCACCCTGGACCTCAAGAACATCCCGCTGGACAAGAAGGGCAACGTGGATTTCGGCAAGGATTTCTTCGGCAAGAAGACTTCCCTCACCGTTTCCGGCCAGCTGGAAGGAGAACTGGGTGCAACGGCTGTTGGTGAAATCTACACCTTCGGCCCCACCTTCCGTGCAGAGAATTCCAACACTCCGCGCCACCTGGCGGAATTCTGGATGATTGAGCCGGAAATGGCTTTCTATGACATCCAGGACGATATGGCCCTGGCCGAAGAGTTTGTGAAGTACCTGGTCCAGTACGCCCTTGACAACTGCATGGACGACCTTAAATTCCTCAACAGCAAATACGACGACGGCCTCATCGAGCGCATGCAGGGCGTCCTGGGTATCCCCTTCCAGAAGGTTACTTACACGGAAGCCGTGGACATCCTGGAAAAGGCCATCGCCAGCGGCGTCCAGTTCGAGTATCCGGTGCACTGGGGCACGGACTTCCAGAGCGAGCACGAGCGTTACCTGGTAGAGAAGCACTTCGGCAAGCCCGTGATTCTCACGGACTTCCCCAAGGATATCAAGGCCTTCTACATGAAGCAGAACGAGGATGGCCGGACGGTCCGCGGTATGGACGTACTGTTCCCCAAGATCGGAGAAATCATCGGCGGAAGTGAGCGCGAGGCCTCCCTGGAGAAGCTGGAGCAGAGGATTGAAGAGCTGGGCATGTCCCGCAAGAACCTGGAGTGGTACATCGATACCCGCCGTTACGGCACCGTTCCCCACAGCGGCTTCGGCCTGGGCTTCGAGCGCCTGCTCCTGTTCGTCACCGGCATGTCCAACATCCGTGACGTAATCCCGTTCCCGAGAACGCCCAAAAACGCCGAGTTTTAAAAACTCAGCGTTTTTAACCTGCTTTAACGATCACCCCTCCTAAATCCTCCCCTGACCGTAGGGGAGGACTTACAGAAAAAAGGAATTAATTATATGTTAGTCATCGGTATTGCCGGAGGTTCCGGTTCAGGTAAAACAACGGTCGTAAAGGCCATCACCCAGCAATTGCAGGGACGTGTTGTTGTTATTCCGCAGGATTCCTATTACAAGGATTCCAGCCATGTTCCCGTGGAGGAGCGGAAGAATATCAACTTTGACCATCCGGATGCCATTGACTGGAAGCTCATGTGCCAGCAGATCCGGGAACTCAAGTCCGGAAAAGCCGTGGAGCAGCCCGTGTATTCGTACATCACCTGCTCCCGTTCCACTACGGAAACCGTCACGGTGGAGCCGGCCGATGTGATCATTGTGGAAGGCATCCTCATCTTCACCTGCAAGGAGCTCCGGGACCAGATGAACATCAAGATCTTCGTGGATGCCGATGACGACGACAGGGTGCTCCGCATCATTGTCCGGGACATCGCGGAACGCGGGCGCAACATAGAGACCGCCATCGAGCACTACTGCGACACGGTGAAACCCATGCACCTGCAGTTCATCGAGCCCTCCAAGCGTTATGCCGATATCATAGTCCCTCAGGGCGGGCACAACAAGGTGGCCATTGACGTGCTCACCACCACAGTGGAAAAGGCGCTTAAACAGAAGCGCGGAAAGAAAAAGAAAAATGGATGAAGCTAAGTCCTGACCAGAAAGCCGGACTGTATATCACCGCGATTATTCATGTCGCGGTGATTATCGTCTTGCTGCTGGTAAGGATAGGCTACGAGGTCCAGCGGGAAAACAGCTTTGTGCTGGACTTTACGCAGCAGGAGGAACAGGAGCGCATCCGGGAGGAACGGAAGCTCAAGGAAACGGCCGCTCAGCTGCTGGAGAACCTCATATCGGCCTCTGCGGGCGTTCCCGTAAGGAATGTGGCGGTGGACCGCTCCCAGCTCAAGGACGACAGAGGAACCAATGCCGATGAACTGTACCGCGAAGCCGAAAGGCTGGCACAGGACTTGAAAGATGGACAACACCGGACGGAAGACCCGGATGACTACGTGGCAACGCCCTCGCAGCAAAAGGAGGATTCCAAGGCAGATGAGCCCAAGCCGTACAGCGGGCCGTCGGTGCTTTCCTGGAGCCTGGACGGGCGCAAAGCCTCCCACCTCCCCATTCCGGCCTACCGATGCTACGGCGCCGGAGAGGTAACGGTGATAATAACGGTGGACAACCGGGGCACCGTGGTAAATGCCAAGGTGGATGATGGAATCTCCACCGCGGACAACTGCCTAAGGACCTTTGCGGTCCGTGCGGCAAGGCTGTCCAAGTTTTCGGCCTCGCAAACCGCGCCCGCCCGGCAGGCTGGCACCATAACATACGCATTTATAGCACAATAAAACCATAAAGAGATGAAAAAGTTCGTTGCAAGCATAAGCGCCCTCCTGCTGGCCCTCACCCTGCTGGCCCAGGGTACCGTCACCACCCGGAAATACCGGCTGAACGATTTCACGGACAAAGTCACCCAGGTGGTCCTTCCCGGTAATTCCATCCTGGCAGGCGCCCTCAAGCAGGAAGTCCTCAACCAGTGGAAGGCATCGGCCTTTGAGTTCTGCACCCCCGCCGAATTCGAAGCCCGCAAGACCTCGGACCAGTATTATTTCCTCCTGCTGGCAGACTCCGCTTCCAAGGACAATGCAGAGGCAGGCATCACCTTCCTCACCCTGGTGAAGGGAGACCCCGCCGCCTCCGCCGGCATGGGTAAGATGCCGGAAATCATTTCCCTGCCGGTCTGTGCGGCCGAAGGTAACAGCGGACGGGAACTGCTGTATCTGGGCGCACTGGTAGGTGCAGTCCAGGAATTCGCCCTGGCCGCCAAGGAAAGCGAAAAGACCGCTTACCAGATGGACGGCTGGTTCAACGAGAAATATGCCCAGGACGGCAAGAACAAGCGCATTTACCTGGCCCTTTCGGACATCTCCATGCAGGTTACGGAAAGGGACGGTGAGAAGTACCTGAACGACGATATCCTCCTCTGCGACGACGAGGAAGAGGCCGACAGGATGTTCCAGCTGGGCTCCTACAATACCCTGGTAGGCTTTGTGATTGCCCCCGCAGCTCCCAACAACGACACCTGGTGCTACAAGATGCTGGTGGATGCAAATACCCACACCCTCTATTATCTCCGCCGCCACAAGATTTCCAATCACAACGGCGTGGGCTTCCTCTCCGACGACCTTAAGCGGATGGCCAAAGGACGATGAGAAGCGGCCAGTCCCCCTGCGGTCTTAAATATGCGGTACGCCATAGCGGAAAGGCTGTGGCGTATTGTGCGCTATCCATAGGCTGCGGCACCGCCCAGGAGGCGGGATTCCCATCCGGCATAGCGCACTTTGTTGAGCATACGCTGTTCCGCGGGACACGCCGTAAGAAGGCATCGGCCATCAACAGCTACCTGGACCGGCTGGGCGGAGAACTGAACGCCTACACCACCAAGGAAGAGATTGTCCTGCACGCAACGGTGCTCAAAGAAGACCTCTGGAAGGCCGTCCGCCTGCTGTTTGAGCTGGCCCTGGAATCCACCTTTCCGGACAGCGAGATTGAGACGGAGCGGGGTGTGGTGCTGGACGAAATCATCTCTTACAAGGACAATCCGGCCGAAGATATCTACGACAAATTTGAGGGGCTCCTGTTCCAGGGACATCCGCTGGAGCATCCCATCCTGGGCACAGCAGCCAGCGTAAAGAAGATCACAGCCAAACAGCTAAGGGAGTTTGTTCAGACGTTTTTCACACCGGAAAGAATGGCTTTGACCATAGTGGCCGGCGAGGACGAAACGAAACTGGAAAAACAGGTATTGAATTGCATAAATAAAGCATTTCCCACCTTTTCTCCCACAAACAATACAACAGAAAAGGCAAATGAAGGGAAGGAGGACACACTTCCTTCCGCGAAAAATTATGCCGATGCTTCGGAAAATGTATGTGACGGGAAGGGGAACACCCTTTCCTCCGCGAATAATTATGCCGATGCTACGGAAAGGGTGTTCCCCTTCCCTGGCACTGACGTTTTTCATCAGGTGATTGACAAGCGGAATCATGAGGTGAATGCGGTGGTGGGGGGCTATGGGCCTTCGCTGTACCAGATGCCGGACCGGATGGTGGCGGCCATGCTGGTGAACATCCTGGGCGGGCCGGCATCCAATTCGCTGCTCAATAGCGAACTGCGAGAGAAAAAGGGCTGGGTCTACGGGATTGAGTGTTCTTACACGCAATATGCCGATACTGGTATTGTGGCCATCAGTTTTGGTTGCGACAGGCCCAATCTGGAGGCCTGCATGAGCGCTATTCAAAAGATCCTTTCACGCCTTAGGGAGACTCCTCTCAGCGAGGCTCGGGTCAAGAGCTACCGGAAACAACTTATGGGTCAGTTGGCCATCAGTTCGGAGGCCGGCGAAGCCCAGTGCCTTTCCATGGGGAAGAGCCTCCTGGCCTGGGGCAGCATCATGAGCCAGGAAGAGGTGCGGGCCTGCCTGGAAAAAATCGGCCCGGAGGACCTTCGCAACATGGCCTGCCGCCTGTTTGATCCGGAGAAACTTTCCTCCTTGGTGTATCTGTAAATTTGTACCTGAATATGAAAAACTGCACACTATTTTGTCTAATAGCTGCGCTGGTTATCACGTTGGAGACTCAGGCTCAAACCACAAAGGCTTTTTTTTGCACAGAACCCGGAACCACGTTCCGCTACGAACGTTATTCCGGCTCCGGAGAGGAGCATTGGTGGACCCAGACCACAAAGGTGAACACCGTTACTCCCCAGGAGGATGGTTCGCTTAGAGTAGATTTTACCACAACTGTAAAGGCGTACGATGTTAAGTCCCCCCTCAAGGAACCTGTTTCTTCCTATGCCCTGGTGCGGGAGGATGGGACGGTGGAAGTCAATATGGCAGAAGCTGCCGCCATTGTTGCCAAGCAAAGCTATTCGGCTTTCAATTTCAAATCTTCGGGCGGCATATCGGCCCTTCCCGCTAAATTGAACGTGGGAGAACCCCTGGAGGAAATCCATGCCCGGGTGTCCTGGGCCATGTTCGCATTTACTATGGATTTTACAGAACGCTCCTTTCTTCGGCAGGAAACCATCACGGTCCCTGCCGGTACCTTTGACTGCATGGTGGTGCGAGAGCGGAGAAGAGAGAAAGCACCTTTCCTCAAGCGGGAAAGGATTACTGACACCTGGTATGCCCAAGGCTACGGCTTAATCCGCCACGACACTTACTTTACCGACGGCACGCAGGAATGCTCCGAGCAGCTCTGCGCCATTGAAAACTAGAATGATGAGAGGTTAATTTGCAACCTCGCATAAGAATTTGAGCCGCACAAGGCGGATTTCCTCTTCTTCATAGTCCCCGCCAAGGGCCTGGATGGCCTCTTCCAGGGAATCTGAGGTGGCTTCTTCCCGGAACCAATCGTAGATTTCCTCCACCACTTCCTCGTCCAGCTCTTCCTCTATGTAATAGTTGAGGTTCACGCGGGTACCTGTGGAAACGATGGCTTCTATTTCACTTAGCAGTTCGTCCATTTCCAGACCCTTGGCGGAGGCAATATCCTCCAGGGAAAGCTTTCTGTCTATGGCCTGGATAATATACACCTTGTTGCCGGATTTGGAGGCTACGGACTTAACAATAAAATCGTCCGGGCGCTCTATCTCGTTTTCCTCCACATATCGGCCGATAAGGTCCACAAAGGGCTGGCCGAACTTGCGCGCCTTTCCCTCTCCCACGCCCTGGCACTTTTCCGACATTTCCTTGAGGGTGAGCGGGTAAAGGATGGACATATCCTCCAGGGCCGGGTCCGAGAACACCACCCAGGGCTGTACTTTATGTCTTCGGGCCACGTCCTTGCGTAGGTCCTTGAGCATGGCCAGCAGCACGGGGTCTCCGCCGCCGCCCTGGCCCGGCACAGCTGGCTGATCGTCGTCTTCATCGTCCTCTCCGTCCGAGAAGGTGCGGTCTTCCACCAGCAGCAGCTCGTATGGCTTTTCCAGGAATTTCCGTCCCAGATCCGTGACGGAAATGAGGCCGTAATTCTCAATGTCCTTCTCCAGGAAATGCAGGATGAGTCCCTGATGGATGACGGCCGACCAGAAACGGACGTCGTGGTCCTTTCCAGCGCCGAAGAGTTCCAGCGAGTCGTGCTGATAGGACTTGACCATGGCGTTGGAAACGCCTGAAAGGACATTGGCCAGATGCTCCATCTTGAAATGTTCCGGCAGGGACTCAATGAGCTCTATCACCAGGCACATGTCTTCCCGGCCGTCGAAGCGGGTCTTGGGATGCAGGCAGTTGTCGCAGGCACCGCAGTTTTCCGGCAGATAATCTTCTCCGAAGTAATTGAGCAGCAGCTTTCTCCGGCACTGGCTGGATTCGGCATAGGCCACCGTCTCGTTAAGGAGCTGCTTGCCGATTTCCTGCTCCGCCACCGGCTTTCCCTGCATGAACTTCTCCAGCTTCTGGATGTCCTTATAGCTATAGTACGTAATGCACAGGCCTTCCTGTCCGTCCCGCCCGGCACGGCCGGTTTCCTGATAATAGCCCTCTATGCTCTTGGGAATATCGTAGTGGATCACGAAGCGGACGTCCGGCTTGTCTATACCCATGCCGAAGGCAATGGTGGCCACAATTACGTCCACTTCCTCCGAAAGGAATTGATCCTGATTATCGGCCCGGGTTTTGGCGTCCAGTCCGGCGTGATACGGAAGGGCGCGGATGCCGTTGATGCTAAGGAGCTGAGCCAGTTCCTCCACCTTCTTGCGGCTTAGGCAATAGATGATGCCGGACTTGCCGGCGTTTTGCCGGATGAAGCGGATGATATCCTTTTCCGGTTCCACCTTGTCCCGTACCTCATAATACAGGTTGGGCCGATTGAAGGAGGAACGGAACACCCTGGCGTCCTGGATGCGCAGGTTCTTGAGAATATCGCTTTGAACCTTGGGCGTGGCGGTGGCCGTGAGGGCGATCACCGGTGCAGGCTGGATTTCCTCTATGATGGAACGGATTTTCCGGTATTCCGGACGGAAGTCGTGTCCCCATTCGGAGATACAGTGGGCTTCGTCCACGGCATAGAAGGAGATCTTGATTTCCTTGAGCAGATTGATGTTCTCCTCCTTGGTGAGCGACTCCGGTGCCACATACAGCAGTTTGGTGACACCGTTGAGGAGGTCTTCCCGCACTTCCGCCACCTGGGCGCGGCTGAGGGAAGAATTGAGGAAATGGGCTATGCCGTCTTCCCCGGATTCAAAACCCCGGATGGCGTCCACCTGGTTTTTCATGAGGGCGATGAGCGGGGAAATCACTATGGCCGTACCGTCCATGACCAGGGCCGGAAGCTGGTAGCAAAGGGATTTACCACCGCCTGTGGGCATGAGCACAAACGCATTCCCGCCCTCCACCAGATGCTGGATAATGGGCTCCTGGTCTCCCTTGAAAGCGTCGTATCCAAAGAACGTTTTCAGTTTGGCGTGGAGGATATTGGAGTCGATGGCCATACGCTTGGTTCATAGTTTCGTATAAATTTAGTCATTTCCCCAGAATAATCCAAATTTTTTGATTCATAACAATTTATTAACATTTTTTAAGAAAAAACTGCTAACTTTGCAAATTGCCGGGAAAAACGGCCCGGCAAGCATAACGGAACAACATTAAAACGTTTTTATATTATGAAACTCACCAAAATTATCGCAATCGCATCCGCAGCTGTGCTGATGATCGCTTGCAACGGCTCTTCCAAGGTGGAAGGCTCCAAGGCCGTACGTGACCTGCTTCCCAGCAAGGCCTATTCCGATTCTGCCGCTTACCTGCTGGGCGTGAACTTCGGTATGGTAATGTCCCAGAACAAATTCCAGGATCTGGATATGGGCATTATCCGCAAGGGTATGATGGACGCCCTCAAGGCCAAAGGCGAACCCAATCCCAATGATTCCGCTTTCGTAAAGCAGTTCAAGATTGATCCCAACGAGATGCAGGTTATCCTCAACACCTACATCCAGAAGCAGATGGCCTATGAAGGCGGTCTCAACAAGGAGAAAGGTGACAAGTTCCGCAAGGAATTCATGGCCAAGAACGGTGCCGATTCCACCGTTACCGGTATCGTTTACCTCATCCAGGATTCCGGCAGCGGCGTCCGTGCCACTTCGGACCGTGACACCGTTAAGGTGAACTACCGCGGTACCCTCATCGACGGCACCGAGTTCGACAAGAACGACGGCATCGAGTTCCCGCTCAACCGCGTTATCTCCGGCTGGACCGAGGGCATGAAGCTCGTGGGCGAAGGCGGCAAGATCACCCTGGTGATTCCTGCCGATATGGCATACGGCGACCGTGGCCAGGGCCCCATCGGCCCCAACGCCACCCTGGTATTTGATGTGGACCTCCTGGAGGTGCATCCGTTCGTAGCCCCCGCTGCAGAGTAATTCTATGGCACTCGAACTGGAAGGGACCATCCGTCAGAAGCTGGGCGTCCAGAGCGGCACTTCCGCCCGCGGCGCCTGGGCCAAGCAGGAATTCATCCTGGAATTCCCGGATGGGAACTACACATCCCAGGCCTGTTTCACGGCATGGGGCCAGGACAAAGTGCAGGAACTGGACAAGTACCAGGCGGGAGACCGCGTAAAGGTTTCCTTCAACCTCAAGAGCCGTGAATACAACGGCCGATGGTACAACGACCTCCAGATCTGGCGTATCGCCCCTGCCGGCGCCGACGTTGCGCAGCAGCCCGCTGCCGCCCCGGCCGCTCCTCAGGCTCCTTCGTACCAGACCCCGCCGGCCCCGTCACTGGACGACATGCCGGCCGACAATCCGGAAGACGATCTTCCGTTCTAGAAAAAAACCTTCGGTGAAAGCCGAAGGTTTTTGTTTATAAGCGGTCCAAGTGGCAGAACAGCAGGTCTCCCTGGGCGTCCCTCAGGTGCATGCCGCCACCCCGGCAGAACTTCCACATCTTACAAGAGGCGCAAGGCTGCTTCTCCTTGGTCCAGGAGCGGTCCCGGTAAGGCTGGAAACGGTTATTCCAGACTTCCATAAAGTCGTCCTTGTAGATATTGCCCTGGTGATAATCGGCCCGGATGCTGGGGCAGGCCGATATGGCCCCGTCGGCAAGGATTCCGCCCACGCTGATGCCCGCGCGGCAGATGAAAAAGCCGTCCCTGACGTCACCTTCATAGTTTCCCAGAAAGCCCTCGCAGCCGTAGGAGGCCTTGATGCGGCCTTCGCGCCGCGTGTCCCGGATAAAATCCATAAGCCCGCGGAACTCTTCGCGGGAGAGTTGTAACTGGGGATCCTCTGCCGCGCGCCCAACCGGGAAAACCGTAAACAGGCGCCACTCCTTGAGGCCCAGGCCAATAAGGAACTCCTTGATCTGTGCCAGTTGAGGGTAGCTCCGGCGGTTCACGCAGGTAACTACGTCAAATTCAATTTCCCTTGAGTCTATGACCATTTTTATGGCTCTGGCGGCCCGTTCAAAACTGCCTTCCCGGCCCCTCATCCATTCGTGGGTTTCCCCTATTCCGTCCAGGGAGATGGTCATGGCCCGGAGCCCGCTGGAGAGCAGGCTCAGATAGCGCTTTTCCGTAAGTGCAAAGCCGTTGGAAACCATGCCCCAGGGAAAGCCCTTGTCGTACATCATGCGGCCGCACTGCTCCAGATCGGCCCGCATGAGAGGTTCTCCGCCGGTTACATTGATCATTACCTCGTGCGGATTCTCGCTGCGGGCAATGCTGTCCAGCACCCGGCCGAAGTCCTCCATCGGCATATCCTGAATACTGGAAGTTACCCGGCAGTCGCTTCCGCAATGGCGGCAGGAAAGGTTGCAGCGAAGGGTACACTCCCAAAAAAGCTGCCGGAGCCGATGCCGCTCAATGGCATCCTCCTGCAGCTTCCGGTCTATAGAAAGAGCTAATCTGCGTCTGAGGGAAAGGGGTTCCGTCATTATTCGGATTTCTTTTTGAGGACAAGCTGGGCCTCAATGTCAAAATCCCCGCCGTACCACTTCCCGTCGCCCCTTTGGGACTGCTTGACGGTTATCTTGTCACCGGAGATTGTCTGAGACTCATAAGAGCCGTTTTCCTCTCCGTCAACGTCATCGGCCACAATGGTGAAGGAACTTTCCTGCCCCGGCCAGTTATACTTGGTCTGCGCCAGTTCAAAATGCCCGGCCGCGTTGGTGTAAAGCGTGTCGTTATGGTACTCCGGATATTCGTCGTCCAGCCCGCGCGGAGCAAAGATCACCCGAATGCCCTTGATGGGCTTCCCTGCCTGGTCTTTCACATCTCCCATGAGCTTATAATTGGCATGCGGCTGGCCGTATTCGCATCGGCCGATATCCAGGATTCCTTTACATCCCTGGAAGCCCAGCAGGGCCAGGATACCGCCCAGCAAGGAACACCAAATATTACGGATCTTTGTTTTCATCTCTGTATGCTTTACAAGATAAATCCGCCTTCCGGGGGAATCTTGCATCACAAAGGTAAACAATCATACGCTATTTATCAAATAGGGATTATCAGAGAATCTTTGTATCTTTGTAGGCTATGATGAATTTTGGATATAACAACCGATGGATCCGGCTGGTGAAGGACCTGCTGTTTGTGGGACTGGGCATATGGCTCATCACCACCGGCAAGATCCTGGCCGTGATAGTTGGCGTACTGGGCCTGTACTGGTACGGCCGGGATGCATACTTCCAGGCCAAGGCCCTCTGGCAGGAAAAGCACTATACGCCCACATCCAATACCGCTCCCAAGACGGAGCCCAAGGAAGACGGTAAAATTACCGTTACAGACTTGTCCAACACCAAAGAAGTTAACTTCGAGAAGGAATAGAGTGGAGCCCTGAAAGGGCGATTGCAAGTCCCTTCCCCGAGGGAAGGGATTTAGGGAAAGGGTAACGTAAGATAATAAATGAATCATTTATGATTCCCAAGGAGACAGTAGACCTCATTCTGGACACCGCCCGAATTGAAGAGGTGGTGGGAGACTTCGTGACACTCAAGCGCCGCGGAGCCAACTATGTGGCCTGCTGTCCTTTCCACAACGAGAAAACGCCCTCCTTCAACGTGAACCCCGCCCGGGGCATCTACAAATGCTTCGGCTGCGGCAAGGCCGGAAGCGCCGTGGGTTTTGTGATGGAATATGAGCACATGACCTATCCGGAGGCGCTCCGCTATCTGGCCCAGAAATATCACATTGAGGTAAAGGAAGAGGAAGAAACGGCCGAACAGATTGCCGCCCGGCAGCGGAGCGAGAGCCTCATGGCCGTGAGCGAATATGCCCGCAAGTTCTTCCTGGAGCAGCTCCAGACCCCGGAAGGTCATGCCGTGGGCCTGGGCTATTACCGCAAACGCGGAATTGAAGACGCAACCATAGAGCAGTGGAGCCTGGGTTGGGCCCCTTCTGGAAAGACCGCCCTGGTGGATGCCGCCCGCGCCGCCGGTTACAAAGAAGAATATCTGGTGGCCGCCGGGCTTGCCATTCAGCAGGAAGACGGTTCGCTAATAGACAAATTCCGGGAAAGGATCATGTTCCCCATCCACTCCGTGAGCGGGCGCGTGATAGCCTTCAGCGGCCGAACCCTTAAATCGGACAATCCGGCCAAGTATGTGAACTCTCCGGAAACGGAGATTTACATCAAGAGCAAGAATCTTCTGGGCATCTACTTTGCCAAAAGCAGCATAGCCAAGGAAGACCGCTGCATCCTGGTGGAAGGCAACGTGGACGTGGTGATGATGCACCAGATGGGCATCACCAACGTGGTGGCTTCCTGCGGAACCTCCCTCACGGAGGAGCAGATCCGCCTCATCAAGCGCTTCACGGAGAACATCACCATCATGTACGACGGTGACAGCGCCGGCCTCCATGCCGCCATCCGGGCCATCGGCCTCATCCTAAAGGAAGGCATGAACCCGCGCGTGGTGTTCCTCCCGGATGGGGACGATCCGGATTCCTTCTCCCGCAAGCACACGCTGGAGGAGATCCGTGAATACATCGCCGCTCATGAGCAGGACGGCATTGCCTTCAAGACGGACCTGATGCTGCAGGATGCCGGCAACGACCCGCTCAAAAAGGCCAACCTCATCAACGAGATTGCCGATACGGTGGCCCTCATCCCGGACGCCATAAAGCGCCAGGTATACGTGGACACCGTGGCCAAGCGCTTTGAGATAGAGGCCGATATCATTCAGGACCGCGTCCGGAAAACCCGGGAAAACAACCGGCACACTGCAAGGAGAGAAGACGTTTCCACCACGAATAATAATGCCGACGGCAGGAATGCGGAGGAAGGTACATTTCCCTCCGCGAAAAATTATGCCGATGCTACGGGAAAAGAGTCTTCCCCTGCCTATGGATCGGCAAGTAATAAGGGGCGGTTGCTGGAGCCTTCGGAAAAGGAGCTGCTGGGCTTTATCCTGCGCTTCGGGCGTACGCCGCTGCAGTTTGAGTCGGATTCGGAGTTCTACGACCCGGAGGGGGCTCAAACCGTGGCCGAATTCATTGACGCGGCGCTGGCCGGAGACGACATCCGTTTTGCCAATAATGCGTATCAGGCGGCCTACGACGCGTATTTTACCCTGTACGACCAGGGGTTGGAGCAGGACGCCATAGTGCTGGCACTCCTCAACGGAGAGGACCGGGCGGTGGCCACCGTGACCGCAGACCTGTCCACGGAAAAGTATGAACTAACGGTCCACAATTTCACGGATGCCCTAACCACCACGGACTCCTGGCTGGTCAATTTTGTGCCCCGTGCCATCCTGGCCTATCACGACAAGCGGCTCCAGGCCCGTCAGGAGGAGCTGAAGGCCAAGCTGTCTTCGGCCACTCCGGAAGAGCAGCTGGAGATCCTTACCAATCTGGGTCGCATCAACGAAATAAAGAAAACCATCAATATCAAACTTGGGAGATTGAAGAAATGAGCTACAAGAGAACCCTGGTGACCTGCGCACTCCCCTATGCCAACGGTCCCGTCCATATCGGCCATCTGGCCGGCGCCTACATTCCCGGTGACATTTATGTCCGCTACCTGCGCATGCGGGGAGAGGATGTGGTGTTCATCTGCGGATCCGACGAGCACGGGGTGCCCATCACCATCAAGGCAAAGGACCAGGGCGTAACGCCGCAGGACATTGTGGACAAGTACCACAAGATCATGAAGGATGCCTTCACGGGCCTGGGAATCAACTTTGATATCTATTCCCGAACCTCATCGGCCGTTCATGAAAAGAATGCATCGGCGTTCTTCCGTAAGCTCTACGACCAAGAGGACTTCATTACCCAGGAGAGCGAGCAGCTCTACGACGAGGAGGCCAAGATGTTCCTCACGGACCGTCTCATCGAGGGCACCTGCCCCAAGTGCGGCAATCCCCACGCCTACGGAGACCAGTGCGAGAAGTGCGGAAGCACCCTCTCACCGGAAGAGCTCATAGATCCCAAGTCCAAACTTTCCGGTTCCACGCCCGTGAAGAAGAAGACCAAGCACTGGTACCTGCCGCTGGATAAGTACGAGCCCTGGCTGCGGGACTGGATCCTGGAGCAGCACAAGGAGTGGAAGACCAACGTGTACGGCCAGTGCAAGAGCTGGCTGGACGGCGGTCTCATGCCCCGTGCCGTCACCCGTGACCTGGATTGGGGCGTGCCGGTTCCGGTGGACGGAGCCGAAGGAAAGGTGCTGTACGTGTGGTTCGACGCCCCCATCGGCTATATCTCCAACACGCAGGAATTGCTACCGCAGAGCTGGGAGAAGTGGTGGAAGGACCCTGAAACGCGGCTGGTGCACTTTATCGGCAAGGATAACATTGTATTCCACTGCATTGTGTTCCCGTCCATGCTAAAGGCCGAAGGGACCTACATCCTGCCGGACAACGTTCCTTCCAACGAATTCCTGAACCTGGAAGGGGACAAGATTTCCACTTCCCGGAACTGGGCCGTATGGGTGCACGAATATGAAAACGACTTCCCCGGCTGCGAGGACGTGCTACGCTATGTGCTCACAGCAAACGCTCCGGAGACCAAAGATAACGACTTCACCTGGAAGGACTTCCAGAGCCGCAACAACAGCGAACTGCTGGCGGTGTTCGGCAACTTCGTGAACCGGGCGGTGGTGCTCACGCACAAGTATTTTGGCGGCGCGGTGCCGGAAAACAAAAAGCCGGAGGCCATCGATGCCCAAACCCTGGCCGAGCTTAAGCCCTGCAGGGAAGCCCTGGAGAAATACATCGAGACCTTCCACTTCCGCGAGGCGCTCAAGGAGGCCATGAACATGGCCCGCATCGGCAACAAATACATCTCCGACATGGAGCCCTGGAAAGTGGCCAAGGAGGATATGGACCGCACGGCCAGCATCCTGTACACCTGCCTGCAGATCTGTGCCGATCTGGCCATCGCATTCGAGCCCTTCACTCCGTTCAGCGCCCAGAAGTTGCGGGACATTCTCCGCGTGGGCGTAAACGCCGGCTGGGACCATCGCGCCGGAGAAGGCACTCCCACGGTGAACTTCTACAAGGCCGATGAGGGCAAGGCGGTGCATACCCGTGCGTCGTCATCCCCGGCCCCGACCGGGGATCTCACCCTGGATTGGAGTATGCTGGGAGAAGCGGAACTGCTGCCTGAGGGGCATCAGCTGGGCGAGGCTGTGCTGCTGTTCCGGAAGATTGAGGACGAAGAGGTGAATGCACAGATTGCCAGGCTGGAGGCCATCAAGAAGGCCCGCGAAGAGGCCGAGGCGGCCAAAGCCGCCGAGGAGGCCGCCAAAAAGGTGGAGCCGCAGAAGGCAGAGGTCACTTTTGACCAGTTTGGAGCCATGGATATCCGCACGGCAACGGTGCTGGCAGCAGAACGCGTGCCCAAGACGGACAAGCTTCTCAAGCTTACCATAGACACTGGCATTGACCAGCGCACCATTGTGTCCGGCATTGCGGAATACTACAGTCCGGAAGACATGCTGGGCAAGCAGATCTGCATCCTGGCAAACCTGGCGCCGCGTGTAATCCGCGGCATTGAATCAAAGGGAATGATTCTCATGGCCAAGCAGGGCGACGGCAAGATGCGTTTCATCACCCCGCAGGAGGTGGTCACCAACGGTGCCCAGGTAGGTTAGCTAAATTAGAAAGTGAAGCAGTAGCCGAGGGTCAGGGCCGGGGTGAGCACCTTTCTGGGGTTGGAAGTAACGGAGATGGTATCGCCGGTCCTGGTCGTGACATTTTCCCTGAATTTGCTTTGCTGCAACAGAACCCCCAGGGTAAATGCGCTGTGCTCTCCTGTAATCCAGCCCACCTGCGGTTCCAGGAACAGGCCGTTGTATGCGTGTTCCATGAATGTCATGAAGCCATCCACCATCATAAACACACCAATTGAATAGCCTGCGTCCAGTCTTGCAAAAAGGCTGTGCAGGCTGCCGTTTCCGTAGCTTGCCCGCAGGAAGACCGGGATTTCCAATTCATGGCAATAATCCCGGCTTTCCGCTCCGTCCCGGTTAGAGAGATTGCAGCAGGGGATTGCGTACCGGATTCCGGCTCCGGCGCCCACTTTGAAACCGTTCCCCAGTTCATACTGAGCCGCAAACTGGGGCGAGGCCACAAAACGGGGTCCGTTGCCGAACCCGCCTCCGGCCTGGACCTCCACAGAAAAGGAAAAACGATCCTGTGCCCGCAGGGGCAGGAACACCAGGCACAATAGCAGAAGGCAAGCAATCTTTTTCATAAGCAGTGCTGGAATAATCACTTATTAATACCCCTAATTCAGGAAATCTTGCTTGACCTGCCAATTATTTCATTTGGGGAATGGCTTTATGACTTCTACACGTTTTTCGGCCATGTTCTTTGAAAAGGATTAAGACTATTAAGGTTTGCAGGGAAGCAGGAAAAATAGTATATTTGCAACTGAACCGTAATGGCTCTAATAGACATATAGCGAAAGCTTTGCACTTATTCGGATCATCAGAATCTGGACAATTCTCAACAAACAACCCGGATTTGTTGCATTGCCTACGCCCGGAGCGGCGTGGGCGTGTGATTTGTACGTGTTGTTTAGGTCCTGTCCAGAACCTTGATGATAGTCCTTTTCATACGGCCACGCTTTGCGTATAGTAATATCAAGCAACCGGGAAGAAAGATGATTATTGGTTTAATCTCATGCTTTTGTTTTCTTTCCCGGTTGCTTTTTCTGTTGATAGCATCTTCAAGAAAAGCTCTTCATCAGGAGCATGTGCATCAACTATTCTTTGCCGTAAACGAGAACGATGTGTTTTCAAACTTCCTGTTGAAGCACGCTTCATGATTATCTGAATTAAGGCATCCGGTATTCCTGCAAAGAACATAGCAGCAATACTTCTATTATCACCTTTTATTCCCGGAACTTGTTCCGTCAATTTGTTCATAATACCGGAACAATATTGATTTAAGTCTTTTTCCAATATTTCTAACAAATCCGGAGAACTCTTAAGTTCCTTTACCGCATTTTTAAATTTATCAAGAAAGACTTTCTTATCAAACTCATCTCCCGCTAGATAGTATTGGCTGGATAAACTGCATAGACGCGCCATTTTATCCAGAAACAAGGAACCGACCAATTGACTGTTTCCCTTGATGATGCTCTGTTTCTCTAATGCGAATTGAGCCATCTGCTCCTTCAATAATGATTCTTTCTCTTTCTGTCGCTTCGTCAGAAACAAAAAAGAAATTAGCAAAACCAGTAAAAAGATGATACTACCCAAAATAATCATGACTAATCGTCTTTCGGCACGAGCTTTTTGAATAGAAGCCTCTTGCTGATAATAATCCATTTGAGCCACAGATAACGACTGCAATAGCACTTGTCTAGTATAGGAGTCTTGTACCGCCATTGCCTCTATAACCTTATCAAGGGCAATTTGAGGATGCCCCTCCATTAAGTCAATCGGATATACAAAAGAATGGAGTTTTGCAGAATCTGCTTTTGTCCTGGCCGCTTTATAACCTTCGATCATCCATTTTCGGGCCGAATCCAATTGTGATGTCATGGCAAAGGCCTTGGCATAAAAACCATAATGGGCTGGCCCAAAGTATTTTTTGGGTGTTCTCCTATAAATAGCAAGAGCTTCATTAAGTGAATCTCCTTGGGAGACCAATGTATTGGCATAATAAATACTTGCATAATACTTCAAAGAAGGAATCCGTCCACTATACCGCAATTCATTAAATAAGGACCGGCTACTATCCATCTGATTCTCGTTTATATAATTGATGGCAAGTGAATATTTGGCAGATTCAGCATAAACAGTATCTTGATTCTTCTCAAACGATCCTATTGCATTTTTAATGTGTCTTTTAGCTTCCTCCATGTTGCCCGTTGTATTAAACACCGCCGCCATATTCCTATGAGACAGACCAAGATAGCGTAAATTATTCAGCAGTGTGGCATCTTGTAGGGCTTTTTCAAAAGAAATAACGGCCGCGACATAATCACTCGCATTCTTTTTTACTACGCCATAATAATAAAAAGATCTCATCCGGTTATATGAGACACTTTTTTTTTGATAGTAATCTTTGGCTATACTAATAATGCTATCATTTCCAATATCAATATAATTTTTATCCAACGCCGCACTTTTAAGTAAAGCATAGTGAGCAAGAGTACGTTCTCCCGTAATCTCTCTTGTATTTATTTGGGAAAGGATTGACAATGCACTATCAGGATGATTATCTAAGAGATGTTCAACCTTATTCAATTCTGTCTCTATGCGGAAGTGGCAAGAGACAAACAAACAGCATGCAAGAAATGAAAATAGAAAAGGTGTATACTTTATGGCCATAATGAAGTGATTCTTACGTCAAAAATACAAAAAAATGGGCTTTTTACCAGTACCTATCTAAAAGTGTAACCACATAAAGTATTACCCGTCTGATTATCAGCCGATTAAGATTTTAAAGTGTAACCGAAACAGAGAGGCGGATTCCTTTATAATATCGAACTTTGTATTAACCAATAACATCTTATTATAAACAAAAACATGAGTAAAAAAAACATTATCTGTTTTCTAGTGACAACAGTGGCTCTCTGCCTGTTGTCATTTTCTGCAAGTTATGGAGCTAAGCAGACACCCGGAGGAACTCCTATCATTGTTAGCCCCGAAGATCCTGATTTGCCAGATGCCCCTCGCGGCCCTGTCTACAATCCCTTCACAGCTTACCTTCTGAACAATCAGGTTGTGCTGGAGAGCTCCGAGAACTGTGGCCTGGTGACCGTAGAGATCACATCCACAACGGGGTTCTACTTTTCCACCGTTTTCGATACAGAAGACGGCTTCATCGTCATGCCCGTTAGCGGAAATGTAGGTTCATACACCTTGACGTTAACCATGAGTTCGGGTGATGTCTTCACTGGAATCTTTACAATCTAAAGGCACATGATGAAGAAAAGATTATTACCCATTTTGCTTTTGGTGCTAATTGCCAGTTGCTCCCAGGAACACTTTTCCCGGGTCTCTCCATCCCTTTCGGATGTAAGCTTGAAAAGCGACAATAGCATTACCCTTGATGACATTCACGAATATCTCAGCGGGTATAAAAACATCAAGGACACAAAAAGTGCGTCCGTCTCAGTAGAGTCCATCCTAGAAGGGACGGATACCGTTATGTACCTAATCAACTATCAAGACGGCTGGGAACTTCTCTCCGCCGACCGTCGGGCACCCCGCGTTTTTGCGATGAGCGATGAAGGGAACACGACAATAGAAAAACTGACAGACATTCCGGCCCTGAATACACTATATCAACGATTCGTTGAGAGCATTTCCTATCTAAAAAGGAATCCTGACATCCCTTCATCGAACGATTTTGATGATAGCTGGGACGAAGTTTTGGGTCCAAGAGCTCTTTGGACACTTATCAGCACAACAGTAATTGCCGAAGGTGATTCTGTTCAAAACCATTTGACCAGTACCCTTTGGGGGCAGACATCCCCATGGAATATTTGCGCGCCCTATGGCAATAGCGCGATGACTTATCACTGCAAAACCGGCTGCGGTCCGGTTGCTATTGCACAGATGTTGTATTATTTGCATCAGAAAGAAGGCATTCCTTATTCGGCTTATGAAGATTGCTATACGGAGCAATATGTTCCGGATCCCATTCAGCCGGGTGTCGAAGAACCTTTGATACTTCAGTTGTCAGATATTACTTTTTTTAGTCCATCATCAGCCAATTGGAATAATATGGCTCTATCCATGATAGATACAACCAAATCTTTTGCTACTGTCTCGGCTTTGATGGTCCAAGTTGGCGCGTTATTGCCTGCCCGGTATTATGCTTATCACACTTCCTCACTAGCCAATTGTATCGCACCTGTTTTTCAACAGAACTTTTCAATCAACTGTACCGGGCAAAATATCGTTGATATGGATATTATTGCGGACCAGATTTACTCCGCCCAGATGCCAGTACTACTATGTATAAGTGCAAATAGCGGTCAGACAGGTCACGCACTTATCGTCGATGCCTTCAAGTATCATTATCAAGTGCTTGAGAAAGTCTATCGATTTCCAAAACCAGACCCTTTTATCGACCCATGGTTACGAGGCGGAAGAGATCTCATAGACATGTACGACTACATAACAGTGTACGAGACAGTAGTATCAAACCGCTATGTGGGCATGAATTGGGGCAATGGGGGAGTTTATCCGGATAGTTCGTGGTTCAGCGCCGACGTAATCAATTGGCCTATGGGGTACGTATATAACGCCCTTGATTATATGGTATATGGTTTTTGTCAATAAAAACGTATCTTTGTGACAACTGGGATTATTTGGTAATATTTTTTCTTATATGAAACGGTTCGGAATACAATTTGGCACACTGCTTTTTGCTGCCGTTCTGTGGACGGGATGCAGTTCGACCCCCGCAGGCGTGGACGATGATATCCTGGATGAAACTGTGACACAGGGCCCCATCGAGGTACTGTTCCCGGCAGCGCCTAAAGACGAGATTACCAGCCTTTCTCTTACGGACGCCCAGATGGCCTATCAGGAGGAGGCGGGGCACTTTGCTCTTGAAACCATGGCCACACTCTATAATGGGAAGAGTTTTGTGATATCTCCGTTGAGCCTTCAGATGGCCCTGTCCCTGACAGCCAGTGGAGCCAGCGGTGAGACGGAAAAGGAGATACTGTCTGCACTGGGCTTTGAAAAACTGGGCGCCGATGGGTTGAATGCGTATTCCCAGTCCCTGCTGCAGCAGTTACCCGCCCTAGACCTGGGTATATCCGTGAGCCTAGCTAACGCACTGGTCCTGAACAAACAATATAGGTTGGTGGATACCTACAAGGAGCAGATTGCCACCTATTACTTCGCCCCTGTGGTGAATGCCGATTTCAGTGACCGGGAGGCCACCCTATCCCTTATCAATGACTGGAGTAATCGCAACACCAACGGACTCATTCCCGCCATTCTAGAGGACATAGATCCCTCAAGCGTCGCATATCTGCTAAACGCCTTATACTTCAAAGCATTGTGGTTTTCACCATTCAAAAAGAACCAGATTGTCGAAGGAGAAGCTTTCAAGGCAAATGGCGCCTCCCCGGTTAAAGTGGATTACCTATGTTCTGTGGACAATGTGCCCTATGCCGACATGGATAACTATCGGATGATTCGGCTTTTTCTGGGTGAGAAGTTTCAGTTCCTCTATACGCTGTTCCTTCCCAAGGAGGATGACGGTCTCCCTGCCATGCTGAAAGAACTGAAATCCCTAAATGGATCCTCCCTTTACTCCATGGCTCAAGGAGCCCGCGTACAGTATCGCATTCCAAAGTATAAAACGGAAAGCACTTTTTACCTTATACCAGCCCTCCAGGCTTTGGGTGTTCAGCGTGCGTTTACAAATGCTGCCGAGTTCGACAAGATGATTTCCAAAAAGAACGTGAAGATAAGCGACGTTATCCAAAAAGCCACCCTGACTCTGGATGAGAACGGAGTCGAAGGCGCCTCGACAACGGAGATAAAGATTGATGTTACTGGCACCGATGTTTTTCCCCAGCCGGTCATCTTCAACGCCGACCACCCGTTCGCTTACGTGATTTCCGAACGGACCAGCGGCGCCATCCTTTTCGCAGGCGTCTTTGACGGCAAATAAGCGCTAATCTACAGAAATCCACTGAATTTCTTCGTCCCGGCGCCACCAGGTGAGCTGGCGTTTGGCGTAGTGGCGGGTGTTGGCCTGGATGTGTTTGATGGTGGTGTCCAGGTCGAAGGAACCGTCAAAGTATTCGAACATTTCCCGGTAGCCAACCGTCTGAAGGGGTGTCAGGTTCCGGTACTTCAGCAGGCTCCGGGCCTCCTCCTCCAGCCCCTCTTCCATCATCTTGAGGACGCGGGCGTCCGTTCGGGCATAAAGTTCCTCCCGGGGCCGTTCCAGGCCGATTTTCTTGATTGTGAAGCTACGCTCCTTGAACGTGCGGGTCTTGAAGGAAGAGAAAGGCTTTCCGGTAAAGAGGCATACCTCCAGGGCACGCACCACCCTTCGGCCATTGGTGAGGTCAATTTCCTCATAGGTAACCGGATCCAGCTCCTTGAGCTGTTCGGCCAGCACCTCCACACCTTCGTCCTTCAGGCATTCGATGAGGTGCTCCCGCAATTGTATCGGCACTTCCGGGAAGTCGTCCAGGCCATAGCAGAGGGCGTCTATGTAGAGCATGGAACCGCCGCACATTATGAGCGTTTCATGTCCTTCGGCAAAGAGCCGGTGGATGAGCCTGAGGGCCTCCACTTCGTAAATACCGGCGGTGTAGGGCTGTGTAACGGGGATTTCGCGGATGAAATAATGCTTCACGGCCGACAGCTCCTCCTCCGAGGGTACGGCCGTGCCGATGCGCATTTCCTTATAGATTTGCCGGGAGTCGCAGGAGATCACGGGAGAGCCTACTTCCAGGGCACGTTTGATGGCATAGGCCGTTTTGCCTACACCGGTGGGGCCGAGTATAATCTCCAGCGTGTGCCCCATTCCCTATTCGTTCTCGTCAAAGATTTCCTTGCCGTCTTCGTCTTCCTCTTCTTCGTCCTCCTCACCCTCTTCTTCGTCCTCAAAGTCTTCGTCGTCCAGATCCTCCGGTTCTTCACCGGGCAGGTAACGCTGCTTTTCCGGAAGGTCTTCGAAGGCCACATAGCCATTTTCGAACTCGATGGGGTTGGGGCCCTTGGATTCCGTAAGAACCGGGAAATCCGGATTCACCTTGGCAGGGGTGGTATCCTCCTCCACGGAGATGTTCACGCTCTTGCGGTTGGTTACATCGTAGAAATACACGAAGCTGGCGGCGCCGGCCTTCACGGCCTTTTCCAGCGAGACGGCGTCCACCGTGCCGGAGCCCAGGTCGAAGAGGCCGTAACGGCCGGTGACGGCACCGTCGGCCGAAAGGGCCTTGAACATGATGAGCACGTCCTGGGGGAATTCCATATCGGCCCTCAGCTGCTTGTGGAGCGTATAAAGGGTGGTGGCGCCGTGCACCAGATATATCCTGTAGAAACCTTTTATCCCGTTAAGGGTGACTTTCAGTTTAAAAACCATAGGTTGCAGTTCGTTTAGCGAATTCAAATATACTGCTTTTTTCCGGTTCAATTGCAATTTTCTCCAAAAAACGCTACATTCGTGGTAATGGATCTTTTTGACGCATATTCCAGCATCGCCGCCCCCTCCGAAGGCCTGTTCAAGGACAACGGTTCCCGCTTCATTGCACTGGCGTATCCGGTAGAGACGGAAGAGGAGGTAAAGACCATCGTGGCGGGCCTCAGGAAGCAGTATCACGACGCCCGGCACCACTGCTATGCGTATCGGCTGGGATATAAAGGGGACGTATTCCGCAGCTCGGACGACGGAGAACCTTCCGGCAGCGCCGGTCGTCCCATCCTGGGGCAGATAGACTCGGCCGGACTCAGTGACATCCTGGTGGTGGTGGTGCGTTACTTCGGCGGCATCAAGCTGGGCATCCCGGGCCTTATCCGGGCCTACAAGACCTCCACGGCCGATGCCCTCGCTCATGCCCAGGTGGTAGAAAAGATTGCCGGCAAATGGATCCGCCTGTCCTTTGGCTATGAAGCCATGAATTCCGTGATGAAAGTACTCAAGGAGATGGACCTTCCCCAGCGGGCCCAGGACTTTGGGGCGGAGTGCTCCCTGGAGGTGCGCGTACGGCTGTCGGCCCTGGACAGCTTTTATGAAAAAATGGGAAATGATATAAAATTGGAAGAAATATAGGAAATTCAGATTATAATTTTTATCTTTACGAACTATTAACATTAAAAATTATTAATAACTACAAAATAACATCATGTCTAAGAAAGTTCATGTTTTCAATGCAGGCCCCTGCCTTCTGCCGCAGGTAGCCATCGACAACGCCATCGCCGCTCTCAAGGACTTCAGCGGAACCGGTATTTCCCTCATTTCCATCTCCCACCGCACCAAGGAATGGGACGCCGTTATGGATGAATGCCGTGCCCTGTGGAAAGAGCTCCTGCACATTCCGGACACCCATGAAGTGGTGTTCCTGGGCGGCGGCGCCTCCCTCCAGTTCCTCTATGTAGCCATGAATTACCTGGAGAAGAAGGCCGCCTATCTGGACACCGGCGTCTGGGCCCACAAGGCCCTGGTAGAGGCCCAGGGTATCGGCGAAGCATACGCCATCGCCTGCTCCAAGGACAAGAACTACACCTATATTCCCAAGGGATATGAGGTCCCCGCAGACCTGGACTACCTGCACATCACCACCAACAACACCATCTACGGTACGGAAATCAAGGAAGACTACGATGTCCCCTGCCCCCTCATTGCCGATATGTCCTCGGACATCATGTCCCGCCCGGTGGACGTGAGCAAATATGACCTCATTTACGGCGGCGCCCAGAAGAACGTGGGTCCTGCCGGCGTCATCTTCGCTATTATCAAGAAGGACTCCCTGGGCCGCGTCACCCGTCACCTTCCCACCATGCTCAACTACCAGACCCATATAGACAAGCTCTCCATGTTCAACACGCCTCCCGTGTTCAACATCTTCGTGATGAACGAGACCCTCAAGTGGATCAAGAGCGTGGGCGGCGTAGAGGCCATCCAGAAGATCAACCAGAAGAAGGCCGATCTGCTGTACGGGGAAATTGACCGCAACCCGCTCTTTGTGGGCACCGCCGTCAAAGAAGACCGTTCCCTCATGAACGTGTGCTTTGTGATGGCTCCCGGCTATGAAACCCTCCAGGACGAATTCATGGCCTTTGCCAAGGAACGCGGCATGGTGGGCATCAAGGGCCATCGCTCCGTGGGCGGTTTCCGCGCCTCCCTGTACAACGCCTGCACCGTAGAGGATGTCCAGGCCCTGGTGGACTGCATGAAGGAATTCGAAGCTCTTAAGAAATAGCCATGAAAGTATTGCTTGCAACCCAGAAACCCTTCGCGGCAAAGGCCGTGGACGGTATTGTGTCCATCCTCACCGAGGCCGGTCACGAAGTAGTGAAGCTTGAAAAATATGCCGAGCAGAGCGACCTTGTAAACGGAGTCGCCGATGCCGAGGCCATTATAATCCGCTCCGACAAGGTTACCCGCGAGGTTATTGCCGCAGCGCCCAAACTCAAAATCGTCGTAAGGGCCGGCGCAGGCTTCGACAATGTAGACCTCGAAGCCGCCACCGAGCGCGGAATCGTGGTAATGAACACCCCCGGACAGAACTCCAACGCCGTTGCCGAACTGGCTCTCGGCCTTATGGTGTTCATGGCCCGCACCCAGTTCACTCCCGCCACCGGAAGCGAGCTCCAGGGCAAGCGCCTCGGCGTTCAGGCCTACGGCAACGTGGGCCGTCTGGTGGGCCAGAAGGCAAAGGCCCTGGGCATGGAAATCTGCGCCCTGGACCCCTTCCTTACCGACGAGCAGATTATCGCCGGCGGAGCCCAGCCCGTCCACTCGGTGGAAGAGCTCTATGCCGCCAGCGACTACCTCTCGATCCATATTCCCGCCCTTCCCGCAACCATCAAGAGCATCAATTACGAGCTCATCACCCGCATGCCCAAGGGTGCTACCCTGGTGAACACCGCCCGTAAGGAAGTCATCGACGAGGACGGTCTCATGAAGGCCCTGGAAGAGAGGCCGGACCTGAAATACGTCACCGACGTCATGCCCGACAACTACGCCGCCCTTCAGGAGAAGTTCGGCCTTCGTGTATTCGCAACCCCCAAGAAGATGGGAGCACAGACCGCCGAAGCCAACGTGAACGCCGGTCTCGCAGCCGCCCGTCAGATTGTGGATTTCTTCGCCACCGGCAACCGCAAATTCCAAGTGAACAAGTAATATGGTACGTGTAAAACCCTTTGCGGCAATACGCCCGCCCAAGAACCTGGTGACCGAAGTCGCCGCTCCCCCGTACGATGTCCTCAACTCCGAGGAAGCCCGCGCCATGGCCGGCGAAAAGAGCCTCCTGCACATTACCAAGCCGGAAATCGATTTCACTCCCATCGCAGGCGAGCACGAACAGCGCACCTACGACAAGGCCGTGGAGAATTTCAAGGCCTGGAAGGCCAAAGGCTGGCTCAAACAGGACCCCAAGGAAGAGTATTATGTGTATGCCCAGACCATGGGTAAACGCACCCAGTACGGCCTGGTGCTCTGCGCCCATACGGACGACTATGCCGAGGGAATCATCAAGAAGCATGAGCTCACCCGCAAGGACAAGGAAGACGACCGCATGGTGCACGTCCGCATCCAGAACGCCAACATTGAGCCCGTGTTCTTTGCCTACAAGGACAACGAGGAGCTGAACGCCATTGTGGCCAAGGCCGCCGCCGGCAAGCCGGAATACAAGTTTGTGGACGAGAACAAGTTCACCCACACTTTCTGGGTCATTGACGACGACGCCACCATCGCCCGCATCACGGAAATCTTCACCAAGGACATTGACGCCTTCTATGTGGCCGACGGTCACCACCGCACTGCCGCCGCCGCCCGTGTGGGCGCCGAAAAGAGGGCCCAGAACCCCAACCACACCGGCAAGGAGGAGTACAACTACTTCATGGCCGTGTGCTTCCCGCAGAGCCACCTGGCCATCATTGACTACAACCGCGTGGTCAAGGACCTGAACGGCTATACGGAAGAAGGGCTGCTGAAGGCCCTGGAAGAGGACTTTGACGTTGCCCTGGCAACAAAGCCCCGCTGCGGCCGTCCCGCCAAGCCGTATGCCCCCACCGGCCTTCACAACTTCTCCATGTATCTGGGCAAGAACTGGTACAGCCTCACTGCCAAACCGGGCCGTTACAACGACGCAGACCCCATCGGCGTGCTGGATGTAACCATCCTGTCCAACCTAGTACTGGACAAACTGCTGGGCATCAAGGATCTGCGCACGGACAAGCGCATTGACTTCGTGGGTGGTATCCGCGGTCTGGGAGAACTATCCCGCCGCGTGGACTCCGGAGAGATGAAGGTGGCTTTCGCCCTCTATCCCGTGTCCATGGACCAGCTCATCCGCATTGCGGACACCGGCAACATCATGCCGCCCAAGACCACCTGGTTCGAGCCTAAGCTCCGCAGCGGCCTGGCCATCCACAGTCTGGATTAACGGATTCCCCACAGCACCACGCCGATGCTCACGGAGACGTTGAGGGAGTGCTTGGTGCCTTGCTGGGGGATTTCCAGAGCATAATCGGCGGCGTCCACGACTTCCTGTTGGACGCCGCTTACTTCGTTTCCAAAGATAAGGGCGTACTTTTGGTTTCCGGCTTGGAATTCATCAAGCTTTACCGAATGGACGGTCTGCTCCACAGCTATTACCGTGTAGCCATCGGCCTGGAGACGGCGGACCAGGTCCACCACATCCTGTACATGCTCATAGGGGACCACTTCCTCTGCCCCCAGGGCCACCTTGTGGAGCTCCGGAGACGGGGGGACGGGACAGATGCCGCCCAGATAAATCTTATCCACGCCGAAGGCATCGGCCGTGCGGAAGGCGCTGCCCACGTTGTGGGCGCTGCGGATATTGTCCAGCACCAGCACAATGCCGCTTTCCGGCTTTTGCCGATAGGCTTCGGCCGACAGGCGGTCCAGCTCTATGTTGAGCAGTTTTCTGTCTTTCATCGGCACAAAGATAAGGCTTTTTGACGGAAAAAGATTATCTTTGTATGATAGAACTAAATGGTATCTTATGAAACAAGATCTGCAGGTTTTTGACCTTATCAAAAAAGAATACGAGCGCCAGTCTTCCGGTCTGGAACTGATTGCCTCGGAGAACTATGTATCCACTCAGGTGATGGAAGCCATGGGCTCCATCTGCACCAATAAATATGCGGAAGGCTATCCCGGCAAGCGCTATTACGGCGGTTGCGAGGTAGTGGACCAGATTGAACAGCTGGCCATCGACCGCCTGTGCGCCCTGTATGACGCAGAATATGCCAATGTGCAGCCGCACTCCGGCGCCCAGGCCAACATGGCCGTCACCATGGCCATCCTCAAGCCCGGCGACACCTTCATGGGACTGGACCTTTCGATGGGCGGCCATCTCACCCACGGCTCTCCCGTGAACGCCAGCGGCCTTCTTTATCATCCGGTGGCCTACGGCCTCAATCCGGAAACCGGCCGTGTGGATTATGACGAAATGGAGCGCAAGGCCCTCGAATGCAAGCCCAAGCTCATTATCGGCGGTGCATCGGCCTATTCCCGCGAGTGGGACTATGAGCGCATGCGCGCTATTGCAGACAGGGTGGGCGCCATCCTCTGGATAGACATGGCCCACACCGCCGGTCTCATTGCCGCCGGCCTTCTTAAGAACCCTGTGAAGTACGCACATATCGTTACCTCCACCACCCACAAGACCCTCCGCGGTCCCCGCGGCGGTATCATCCTCATGGGCAAGGACTTCCCCAATCCCTGGGGCCTCACCACGCCCAAGGGCGAGGTTAAGATGATGAGCGCCATCCTCAATTCCAGCGTATTCCCGGGCATCCAGGGCGGTCCGCTGGAGCATGTAATCGCCGCCAAGGCCGTGGCCTTCTTCGAGGCCGGCCAGCCGGAATACAAAGAGTATCAGAAGCAGGTTGTTACCAACGCCGCCGCCATGTGCAAGGAATTCATTGCCAGGGGTTACAAGATTATCTCCGGCGGCACGGACAACCACCTCATGCTCATAGACCTCCGCACCAAGTTCCCGGACCTCACCGGTCGTCTGGCAGAGAAGGAACTGGGGCGGGCCGATATTACCGTGAATAAGAACATGGTGCCCTTCGACAGCCGCAGCGCCTTTGCCACCAGCGGCCTTAGGATCGGCACCCCGGCCATCACTTCCCGCGGCTTTGAGGAGAAGGACATGGTCTTCATCGTGGATCTCATTGACCAGGTGCTCTCCTCGGCCAATGCCCACGCCGAAGCCCTGGCCGCCAAGGAACCGGACGAGAAGCAGACTGCCGAACGAATTGCACACAAGCTAATCCTGGATGAGGTAAAACGCAAGGTGCACATGATGACATCCGGCCGCCCGCTGAACAGATATTAAATCACTTCTATATCCTTTGACGGAAGCCAGCCTTGGCGGCCGTCGGCAATCTCAATGTTGGTATAGCCGGAAACGGTATCCAGGACCTTCACCGAAGTGCCCTCGTGCAGGATGAAGAGGTCCTTGGCTGTATCGGCCGAAGGGGAACTCTTCACGGAAGAGACCGGACGCATCACTATGGCGCGGTTCTGCTGACGGGCCTCCGTGCGTTGCCACTGGGCAAAGTCCCAGCCCAGCAGGGCCAGAAGCAGCGTGACAATGCCAGCGAAGAAGCCCAGCCGGCGCCGGCCCCTGGTGGAGCCCAGCAGAAACAGCAGCGCCAACACCACCGTGGCGGCCAGGAACACTATCGACAGCACCGCCCAGGTGTTGGACGGCAGCAGGTAGCACATGGAGTGTCCCCAGGCCTCGAAGAAGATTTCCGGCACCTCCTCAATGCGGTCCTGTGTCTGGGAACGGGCGAATTCCAGGTTGTAGCGCACATCGGCGTCGGAAGGATCCAGGCGCAGCGCACGCTCGTACCAGAGGATGGCCGGGGCAATCTCGCCGGTCTTGAAGTACGCGTTGCCCAGATTATAGTACAGTTCCTTGGACATGAGGCCGGTGGCGCGTACCTCCTCCCAGTCCTGCACGGCCGATGCATAATCTCCGGCAGTATAAGCCTCCACACCGGAAGTCCAGAGGGAATCCGGATAGGACTGGGCGGCACGGGCGCCGACGGGAACCAGAAGCAGCAGCGAAAGGATCATAGTTGCCACCTTGCCGCTGCGGGAAGGAGTCTTTTTCATGGAAGAATCGATGGCCGTAATGAGCGAGACGGCCTGCTCGTAATGGGCGTTCATGGCCTCATGGCCGGCATCCGGAGCATAGCGGGCGAACTCACAGGCGTCCAGCAGGGCCGTAAAGTCGGAGGCCAGTCCCTCGGAGGCGCCGCGTTCCACCAGGGCCGCAGCAATGTTTTCCTTATTTTGGTCAGCCATATCCATGGACAGCTTGTCTCCCACAAAGCCCAGCAGGGAGCGGTGCAGCTCCTCGTAGAAGGCCGTGTAGAGGTTCTTCTGCAGGAATTCGCGGGCCTGGGCCAGGCGCTTGAGAGCCTGCCTGGTGGCCTTGCGGTTGCGCGTTCCCACCACATCGGCCCGTCTGGCGGCCACTTTGCGGAAGCCCAGCCAGAAGCCGAAACCTGCCAGCAGCAGTAGCGCCACCAGGATCCACCACAGCGGGGAATACACGAAGAAGCCCTTCTCGGCGCCCAGGGAGGTGCGCGTGCGGATAAAGCGGATATCGTCGCCCAGGTTCTTCACCCCCTTACGGTCCACCGTGAGCTGCGAGCCTCCGTCCACCACAGGCTGACCGGAACCAGCGGCGCGAGCCACTTTGAGCCGGAGGGAATCCGTAGCGGCCGTCTGATAACGGCGGGCCGATACATCATAATAGCCATACTTCACCGGCGCGATGGTGAAGTCTCCGGGACTGCGCGGGATGAAGGGATATTCGAAAGTCTTGGAGCCGGAAGTGCCACTCTTGTCGGCATTTACGGTGGTGCGAACGTCGTAGACTTCAAAGTCCGGCGGGAAGCTCACCTTGGGGGCTTCCAGGAGGGCGATGTTGCCTTTACCGGACACCGTGACCAGCAGCGATGCCGCATCGTGCGTCTTGAGGGAATCCTTGCTCAGACGGGCCTGGACAGTGAAATTGCCCACGCCGCCGCCAAAGGAAGCCGGCGCTCCGGCAGGCAAGGCCGATACATGCAGGGTGGGAGAAGCTGTATAGACGCGCTGGCGGGTGGTCACATAGTCGTTCTCAAAGAAATCGTCAAAGATGGAGCCCGTGCTCCTGTGGCGCTGCTGATTAACCAGGCACACCACCTCGGCCGGTTCAATGGTCTGGTCCCCCGCTTTCTGCGGGATAATCACCCATCGGCGCAGCACGGCGGCGTTGTACATCTTGCCGTCCACCTGCTCCCGCTGGAAATCAATGTTGGAAGGACTTTCCACTTCCTGGCTCCAGAAGCCGTTGAAGGAAGGGAATTTGGCATTTTCAAAGCCCACCAGGTTGGTGCGGTGGTAAATCTTGAGGGTGGCCGTCACGGGCTCGCCCACCACCACGGAGGAACGGCTGAGTGTGAGGCGCATGAAGATATCGGCCTCAGAGCTGCGGGAACTGCCACTTTGCCCGGCCGATGAATCGTCGGCCCCCTGGGAGGAAGAGCCCTGGGCCGATGAACGGGAGCCATTATCCACCACCTGCACACTCACGGGGCGGGACTGGATGGTGGAACCCTTCACCTTGGCCGTGGCGGCAGGAAGGGTGAAAGTACCGGTCTTCCGGGCCTGGAGGATGTAGGTATAGGAGGTCTGGGAGCTCCGGGTGGTCTTTCCGTTCACCATCTGGATGCTGGTGGATGAGCCCTTCTGGGGGCCCCAGACGGTGGTAAAGTCATCGCCCGCATTCCATTCGAAGTCCGAGGGCGAGTGCTCCCCTTCCACCACGAACACCACGTTGAACCGCTCCGACAGTTCCACTATGTTGTGCACCTCCACACGGATGGTGGACTGGGCCCACAGCGGAAGTGCCATGAGCAGCGCAGCCAATATGCCAAGTAAACGCTTCATACTACCAATTCTTTTCTTTCTGGCGGGACTTAAGGGCCGCAGCCTTCTTCTCGTCCACTTTCTCCTGGGTTTCCTTTTCCTTCTGCTGGATGGCCTGCAGCATCTGCTGGGCCTGCTGAGGGGAAATCTGAGCTTCGCCCTGCTGCCCCTGATCCTGCTGATCCTGGTTCTGCTGGTCCTGCTGCTGGTTTTGATCCTGGTTTTGGTTCTGGTCCTGCTGGTTCTGGTCCTGGTTGTCCTGACCGTCACCCTGCTGGTTCTGATCCTGGTTGTCCTGACCGTCACCCTGCTGGTTCTGATCCTGCTGTTGCTGTTCCATCAGTTTGTTCCGGGCATAGATGTAGTTCTCCTTGGCCTTCACGTCTCCCGGATTGAGGAGGAGGCTCTGCTTGAGCGCATCCACTGCCGCCTGCCAGTCCTCCTGGGCAATGGCCACATCTCCTAAATTGTAATAATAATCGGCCGCAAACGTTTCTGCGCCGGCAGCTTCTTTGGCGCCGTCCAGCAGTCTCCGGGCGTTCTCCATGTCCTTTTCCCGGTACAGGGTATTGGCCAAATTATAGGTGGCCGCTACGGAGGTGGAATCCTGCATCAGTGCCTTCCGGTAGCTGATATCGGCCTTGGGGAACTCTCCCCGGCGGAACTGGCGGTTCCCCCGGCGAAGGTCTCCCTTCTGGGCATAGGCCGAAAGGCAGCCGAATGCCAACAATATCACCAGCAACTTTCTCATAGCTCGAACAGTTTCCGGCGGGGCTTTCGCTCGCCGATGAGCATTTCAATCACAAACAGCAGCAGCGCAATGCCGAAGAAGTACATGTACTGCTCGTCGTACTCCTCAAACACAATGCTACCGAATTCCTCGTCCTCCAGGCGGCGGATGTCCTGGACGATGGGATTGAGGCCGAACTCCTCGTTTCCGGCATGGATATACGCTCCATTACCGGCCCGGGCAATTTCCCGGAGGGTCTTTTCGTCCAGCTTGGTAACCACAATCTCTCCCTTGGAATCCCTCAGGAGGCTTCCGCCTTCCACCGGGATGGGCTGGCCTTCGGCGGAACCCACGCCAATGGTGTACACCTTGATGCCAAACTCGGCCGCGTCCTTGGCGGCAGCCACAGGGTCGTCCTCATGATTCTCGCCGTCGGAAATGACAATGATTACGCGGCTCTTTTCACTCTGCGCGCTGAAACTCTTGATACTGAGCCGGATGGCATCCCCTATGGCCGTTCCCTGAATGGGAATGGAGCCGGTGTCGATGTTGCCCAGGAACATCTTCGCACTCACATAGTCGGTGGTAACCGGCAGCTGCACAAAAGAGGTTCCGGCAAAGACCACCAGGCCGATCCTGTCGTCCTGCAACAGGTCCGTCAGGCGGGAAATGGCCAGTTTGGCCCGCTCCAGCCGGTTGGGGGAATAGTCCTGGGCCAGCATGGAGTTGGACACGTCCAGGGCCACGATAATCTCTGCTCCCCGGGTTTTCCGCTCCGAGAGCTTGGCGCCGGTCTGCGGCCGGGCCAGGCCCAGCACGAAGAACAGGAAGCCCAGGCAGAAGAGCACCATCCGCACCCATCCCTTGGAGCGGGAACGGGACGGCATGAGGGCATTCACCAGCTCCTCTTCCCCAAAGGCTTTCACCCGGCGTTTCCGGAGCCAGCGCAGCAGCGCATAACCCAGCAGGAATACCGGAATCAGGAGCAGCAGATACAAATATTTATAATCGGCAAACAGCAGCATTACGGCATCCTCCTCAGTAAAGCGCGCAGCAGCATCTCCAGCAGCAGGCAAAGGAGTGCAGCCAGTGCATAATTCTTGAACAAATCCTTGTACACCGGGAACGAGTCCACGGTGGTACGGGTCTTTTCCATCTGGCCTATCTCGGCATAGATCTCGCTGAGCTTGGTATTGTCCGTGGCACGGAAATAACGTCCGCCGGTGGCCGAGGCAATGTCCTTCAGCAACGGCTCGTCAATCTCCACGGGATAGTTCCGCAGCTCGATACCCCAGGGGGTCTGCACCGGATAAGGCGCTTCCCCGTTGGCTCCCACGCCGATGGTATATACGCGGATCCCATAGGTCTTGGCAATCTCCGCCGCCATGCCGGGGTCTATCTCGCCCATGTTGTTCACACCGTCCGTAAGCAGTATCACCACCCGGCTCTTGGCGTCCGAATCCTTCATGCGCGCCACGGCGGTAGCCAGGCCGTTGCCGATGGCCGTACCGTCCTCGATAAGGTCTGTCTGCACCTCCTTCATGAGGTTGATGAGGGTGGCGCGGTCCGTAGTGAGCGGGCACTGGGTGTAGCTCTCTCCGGCAAACACCACAATACCCATCCGGTCACTGGGACGCTGCGCGATGAACTCAATAGCAATGTCTTTAGCGGCGCTCAGGCGGTCCGGCTGGAAGTCCCGCGCCAGCATACTGGTGGAGACGTCCATGGCAAACACTATGTCTATACCCTCCGTATCTACGCGCTCCATTTGGGTGGAACTGCGCGGCCGGGCAATGGCCACGATAATGAGGGATAGGGCGGCTATCCGCAGCACGAAAGGCACATGGCGCAACCAGGCCAGCCAGGTTCCGCCACCGGCCTTCCACGCATCCAGGCTGGACACCCGCATATGAGGCCGACGGTCCTTGAGCTCTATCCAGAGATAGCGGAGCACCAGAAGCACCGGAATGGCAAGCAGCCAAAGCAAATATGGATACTCAAAGAACATACGCTACATCCCTCCCGCCTTCTTTTCTTTGAGGGGGCTCTGCCCCCTACTATCCCCCGAAACCCCTTCTACGCTATTTTCGGCGTCAACCTCGGCCTGGTATGTAGTGGTAACAAAGCGGACTGCACCCGGGAGCACCTTGGCGTTGTCTTCGTCGCTGGCGGTGAATTTGGCGAACTTGACGAAATCGGCCCGTTCAAAGAGGTCTTTCATCTCTTCGTACAGATCGGCCGGAACGTCCGTGCCTTTAAGTCCTTCAAAAATCTCCGCCGTGGTCATTTCCATAGCACCCACGCCGAAGCGGGAGGCTATGTATTCACGCAGGGCATCCGTGACGCCGGAATAGAAGGTCTTCTGCTTCTCCGGCGCCCAGAACTTGTCCGAACGGAAGGCGTCCAGCTTTCGGAGGGCGCGGATGTGCGCCGGTTCGGCATTCTCCTTCTCGATGGCGGCTTTCCTGCGGCTAAGCAGCCAACGTACCAGCAGATAGATGAGCGCCGCCAGCACCAGCACACCCAGCACCCAGGGGAAGACCTCCTTAAACGTATAAGGGAACTTCACCTGCGGCTTTATGTCGTTGGGCTGGAAGTTTTCCATATCCACCGGCAGCTCTTTCACTTCCAGGGGTTCTGCGGCATGGAATACCAGCGTGTCTCCGGCCAGGAGCACCGGGATGTCCGGCAGCTCGTAGGTGCCGCCCCAGAAGGCCGATAAGACGATGGAAGCCCGGATGTCATAACGGGCGGGACTTTCCTTTTTGCGGCTAACCCGCGTGGAATCCAGCTGCCAGGAGCCCACAATCTCCAGCGGGCTGTCCTTCTCCATCTTGAATTCCGGCAGGGCCAGCGGCGTATTCTCCTTCACGTCCTTGAGCACCACACCGTAGCGAAGTTGATCGGCAACAAGCACCGAATCCCGCTTCTGGAGGGGTTCCAGGAAGGTTTCACCGGCCTCCACGCGCCGCCCTCCGGCATAGCAGAGCGCCGGAAGCAGCAGGGCCGATATGATCAGTTTCCACTTCATCTTCTGTGAAATAAGGCCATGAGGCCACGCACATAATCCTCGTTGGTGGCAATGTCCACCCGGTCCACCTGATAGCGGAGGAGCAGCCTGTCGGCCCGCTCCGTTGCATCCTGGAACCACTTTCCATAAGCGCCCCGGACCGCACGAGAGCCCGTGTTGATCCAGCGGGAGGCGCCGGTTTCGGCATCCTTCGCGTGCACCAAGCCCACGTTGGGGAGGGTACGCTCGCGGGGGTCGCTTACCCGGATCACGGACACGTCGTGCCGGTTCACGGCCACCTTCAGGGCGTCCTCGTAGCGGGGCGTCCCATCGGCCGACACATCCAGCATATCGCTGAGCACAAAGGCCGTGCATTTCTTCTTTATTGCATTGGTGAGGTAGCGGAGGGCTTCGCCGATATCCGTTCCGTCGTGCTGCGGCTCATACTCCAGGATTTCCCGGATAATGTGCAGGAAATGGGTACGGCCCTTTGCCGGCGGGATGAATTTCTCCACGCGGTCGCTGAACAGGATGCAGCCCACCTTGTCGTTATTGAGAATGGCCGAGAAGGAGAGGGTGGCGGCAATCTCCGCAATCTGCTCCCGCTTGGTCTTGACGGCCGTTCCAAAGAGTCCGGAGCGCGAGATGTCCACCAGCAGCACCACCGTGAGTTCCCGCTCCTCCTCGAACACCTTCACGTAAGGGGCGTTCATCCGGGCGGTCACGTTCCAGTCCATGTTGCGCACATCGTCCCCCCACTGATACTCCCGCACTTCGCTGAACGCCATACCGCGTCCCTTGAAGGCGGAATGGTATTCGCCGGCAAAGATCTGGTGGGAGAGCGCCTTGGTCTTGATCTCGATCTTGCGGACCTTCTTTATTAATTCCTCTGGTGTCATAGTTTCAACGAAGTTCCTCACAAGTCGCTCAGCAGAGCGACCGGCCGGAGGCCGCGGGGGATAATAGGGGGCAGCGCCCCCTCAAATAAAAAGGTGTGCGGAAGCCTGTGCTATGGCACAATCACCGCGTTAATTACCTTTTCAATGATTTGCTCGGGGGTAACGTTTTCCGCTTCGGCTTCATAGGTGAGGCCGATACGATGGCGAAGGACCTCGTTGCACACGGCCCTTACGTCTTCCGGAATCACGTAGCCGCGGCGCTTGATGAAGGCATAGGCCTTGGAAGCGAGGGAGAGTGAAATACTTGCACGCGGGGAGGCACCATAGGAAATGAAGTTCTTAAGTTCCTGCAGACCATATTCTTCCGGGGTACGGGTGGCATACACGATATCCACGATATAACGCTCTATCTTCTCGTCCATATAGACATCCCGTACCACCTCGCGGGCGCGGATGATGTCCTGCGGGGTTACCACGGCATTGGCCCTGGGGAATTCCCCGGCGTTGTTCATGCGGATGATCAGGCGCTCCTCCTCCTTCTTGGGATAGGAGACCACCACCTTGAGCATGAAACGGTCCACCTGGGCTTCCGGCAGCGGATAAGTGCCTTCCTGCTCGATGGGGTTCTGGGTGGCCATCACCAGGAAAGGCTGCGGCAGCTGATAGGTATTCTCACCAATGGTCACCTGCTTTTCCTGCATGGCTTCCAGCAGGGCGCTCTGCACCTTTGCCGGCGAACGGTTGATTTCATCGGCCAGCACGAAGTTGGCGAAGATGGGGCCCTTGTGCACTTCGAATTCTTCCTTCTTCTGGGAATAGACCAGGGTACCCACCACGTCGGCCGGCAGCAGGTCCGGGGTGAACTGGATGCGGCTGAATTTGGCATCCACTGCCTGTGCCAGGGTATTGATGGCCAGGGTTTTGGCCAGGCCGGGAACGCCTTCCAGCAGGATGTGGCCGCCGGAAAGCAGGCCGATGAGCAGGTTGTCTACCAGTTGTTTCTGTCCTACGATCACTTTACCCATCTCCAGGGTGAGCAGGTCCACGAAGGAACTCTCTTTCTGGATTCGCTCGTTTAATTCACGAATGTTTACGCTTTCCATATAAATTGTTACATTTGCATATGCGTTATTTCCTCTGCCTCTCATACGACGGATCGGCCTTTTGCGGGTGGCAGGTCCAGCCCAATGCGCCGTCTGTGCAAGCAAGCCTGGAGGGGACCCTGTCCCGTCTCCTGAACCGGCCGGTAGCTGTTACCGGGGCCGGCCGGACAGACACCGCCGTGAACGCCGTGAACTATGTGGCTCACTTTGACCTGGACGGAGAACTGCCCTTCGGGCAATCGGACTTATGCTACAAATTAAATGCCATGCTACCCCGCAGCATAGTGGTCCACAGCGTGGCTCCCGTACCCGAAGATTTACACGCCCGCTTCAGCGCCAGAAGACGCGAATATACGTACTTCATACACAGGCAGAAAGACCCTTTCGTAGCCGCTTACTCCTGGCAGTGCGGCTATCCGGAACTGGACTTCGACGCCATGAACCGGGCCTGTCAGTACCTCCTGGGAACCCACGATTTCTCCTGCTTCGAAAAGACCGGCGGAGACAACAAAACCTCCATCTGCACAGTCTTCGAAGCCTTCTGGGCCCCGTATACTCCCTCTTTCCAGCAGATAATGGGTCCCTCGGAGAGCCAAGGCGCTCTGCAGAGCGCCCGGCCGGAGGCCGCGGGGGATAATAGGGGGCAGAGCCCCCTCGAAAAAAAAGCAGGTGCGTCGGCCCCGAGCTATTGGTATTTTAGAATTGCTGCGGACCGGTTTTTGCGGAATATGGTACGCGCTACGGTGGGTTCGCTTATCGAAGTGGGACGGGGCAAGCAGAAGCCGGAATGGATAGCGGAGCTCATAGAGAGCGGTTCCCGCAGCGATGCGGGCGAATCCGTCCCCGGAAATGCCCTGTTCCTTAACAAAGTATTATACTAAAGATTGCAGGATTTTTTGTATCTTTGCAGATTGATAACGATATAGAGAATAATAATAAATAACTGCTATATGTTCCTTCACCTTCTTCAAGCCGATACCGTGCAGGCCCTCGCCGAAGAGCTGGCCTCCGCGGCCGCTCCCGCAGCCCAGGCTCCCGTTCAGCCCACCCAGATGAATGAAAGCCTTTTCTCCATGTTCACCATGGGCGGCCCGCTCATGTGGGTGCTCCTGGCCCTCTCCATTCTGGCCATCTATATCATCGGCCGCAAGTGGTGGACCATTGACCATGCCTCCAAGATCGATCCCAACTTCATGAACGACATCCGGGATTATATGAACGACGGCAAAACCAAGAGCGCCATCACGCTCTGCCGCAAGTTCGACAACCCGGTGGCCCGCATGGTAGAGACCGGTATCCATCGCATGGGACGTCCTATGGCCGATATCCAGAGCGCCATCGAAAACATCGGCAACGTGGAAGTGGCCCGTCTGGAGAAGGGTCTTCCCATCCTGGCCACCATCGCCGGCGGCGCGCCCATGATTGGTTTCCTGGGTACGGTGATGGGCATGGTGCAGGCCTTCTTCAACATGTCCAAGGCCGGCAACAATATTGACATCACCCTCCTCAGCGACGGTATCTACACCGCCATGCTCACCACCGTGGGCGGCCTCATCGTGGGCATCATCGCCTACTTCGGCTACAACTGGCTCACCTCCAAGGTTTCCAACCTGGTGTACAAGATGGAAAGCTCCACCCTGGAATTCATTGACATCGTCCTTAACGAACCCGGCGAAGAATAGCATATGGCACTCAAGCGAAACACCAAGGTGGACTCTTCGTTCTCGGTATCCAGCATGACGGATATCGTGTTCCTGCTGCTCATCTTCTTCCTGGTCACCTCCACGCTCATCAACCCCAACGCCCTCAAGCTGTTGCTTCCCAAGAGCACCGGGCAGGTGAACGCCAAGGCCACCGTAAGCGTGAGCATCAAGGACTGGGGGGACGACACCTACACCTACCACGTGAACGGAGCGCAGGACCCGCTCTCCTATGAAGCCGTGGAAGACCAGCTCATCGGCCTCCTTTCGGCCGAGGAAGATCCCACCTTTTCCATCTATTCGGACGAAAGCGTCCCGGTGGGAGAAGTGGTACAGATTATGAATATTGCCAAGCGGAACCACTACAAGGTAATACTGGCAACGCAACCTGAATAGTTTATGCAACCCTACCAGCGGACCAGGCAGCAGCGCGATAAGCGCGCCAACGTGACGGGCATCCTCGTTACGGTGGCGGTGCATGCCCTGGCGCTGATAATCTGCCTTACCAGCGGCCTGTCCTATCTGGATCCGCCGCCCCCGGAGCGCACCTCCCTGGTGATAGAATTTGAAGAGGAGACTACGGTGGAGAAGCCTACGCCCTCTCAGATCGGCCGGGAACCGCAGGCAGAGAATGTGGATGTAACCAAACCCGTGGAGCTGGTGCAGCAGGCCGAATCCCCCTATGTGAAGGACAAGCCCAACACCACCCCGGCCACCAAGCCGGACACCCACGGAGACGTGGAAGTGCCCACGCCCAAGCAGGAGGAACCCAAGCTGGATCCCCGCGCCTCCTTCCCCGGCATGAGCAGCCAGGACAATACCGCCACCACCCCGCACGGCGCCCAGGAGTCATCGGCCGAATTCAAGGCCGGTCAGCCGGACGGCAACGCCAAGGAAGGCCGTACGGAAGGCAACGCCAATGCGCACCTGCAGGGCCGGCAAGTGCTGGGCACCCTGCCCCTTCCCGCGTATTCCACCCAGCTGGAAGGCATAGTAGTAGTGCAGATTAAAGTGAACCAATACGGAGAGGTGACGGAAGCCATTGCCGGCGCGGAAGGCACCACCGTAACAGACAAAACCCTGTGGACCGCGGCCAGAAACGCCGCTCTCAAGGCCCACTTCAACCAAAAGGCCGATGCCCCCGCTGTGCAGTTGGGCACCATCACCTATAAATTCAAACTCAAATAACGACGTGAGTCGCAGTTTTATCTATGGAAGAAAACAAGAAAGGTACGAGAAAACGTATCGTGAGAAAGGCCTATGAAGGCCATGCAGAAAAAGTAGATTACAGCACCAGCCGCAGCTTCGATTCTGAAGACCGGCCGGCCCGTCGCACCTACTCTGCCGGACGCTCCTCCGACGGAGAACACCGTTCCTACGGTGACAGAAAGCCCTTCAGCGGCACCCGCAAACCCGGCGACGGAACCCGTAAACCCACCGACGGCACCCGCAAGCCTTATGGCGCCAAGCCGGAAGGCCGCAGCGGTTATGGAAAGCCGTCCTTCGGCACCAAGCCCGGTACCCGCAAGCCCGCCTTTAAAAAGCACAACCAGGCCGACGAAGGCATGAACGCCATGCTGCGCCGCAAGCCCCAGGTGAACGGCCGCAATTACAGCGACGACGACACCGTAAAGACCGAAATCCAGGAAGTGGTACGCCTGAACAAGTTCATTGCCAATTCCGGCGTCTGCTCCCGCAGGGAGGCCGATACGCTCATCCAGAGCGGCGTGGTCACCGTGAACGGGGAAGTGATTACCGAACTGGGAACCAAGATCAACGTCCTCACGGACGACGTCCGTTTCAACGGGCAGCGCCTCAAGGGTGAGGAAAAAGTCTATATCGTGATGAACAAGCCCAAGGGCTATGTGACCACCGCCAGCGACCCGCATGCGGAAAAGACGGTGATGGACCTGCTGAAAGGCTGCCCCACCCGCGTATTCCCGGTGGGCCGGCTGGACAAGAACACCACGGGCGTTCTCATGTTCACCAACGACGGAGAGATGGCCGAAAGGCTCACCCACCCCTCCTACAACAAGAAAAAGATCTACCAGGTGGTCCTGGACGCCCCCCTCTCGGAGGATGACAAGGCCAAGATCCTGGAAGGCATAGAGCTCAGCGACGGCATCGTGGCGGCCGATGAACTGGAATACATTGACGCACACGACCATCGGCAGCTGGGCATTGAGATCCACTCCGGAAAGAACCGTATTGTCCGCCGCATCTTCGAGTCCCTGGGCTACGAGGTGCGCGCCCTGGACCGCGTGTATTTCGCCGGTCTCACCAAGAAGGGTCTCAAGAAGAGCGACTGGCGCTACCTTACGGAAGGCGAAGTGAACATCCTTAAGATGGGAGCATACGTATAATGGCGCACAGGGCAGGTTTCGTCAATATCATCGGCAATCCGAACGTGGGTAAATCCACGCTCATGAACGCCCTGGTGGGGGAAAAGCTTTCCATCGTCACCGCCAAGGCCCAGACCACGCGGCACCGCATCATGGGTATCGTGAGCGGAGAGGACTACCAGATTGTGTATTCGGACACGCCGGGCATCCTGAAGCCCAATTACCGGCTCCAGCAGAACATGCTCAGCTTTGTGGACACCGCCATCGGCGATGCCGATATCATCCTGTACGTGACGGACACCGTGGAGAAAGGCGACAAGAACGAAGCCTACATTGAGAAGCTCCGGAAACTGGACTGCCCGGTGATCCTGGTCATCAACAAGATTGACATCTCCACCCAGGAAAAGGTGGTGGAACTCATGGAGTGGTGGAAGGAGCAACTGCCCAAGGCAGTGATCATTCCGGCATCGGCCCAGGAGAAATTCAACCTGGAGAGCATCCTGGAGGCGGTTTCCAGCCGGCTTCCGGAGGCTCCGGCCTGGTTTGACAAGGAGCAGTTCACGGACAAGAACCTCCGCTTCTTCGCCTCGGAGATCCTGCGGGAGAAGATCTTCCTCAACTACAGCGAGGAAATCCCCTACAGCTGCCAGGTGGAGATTGAAGCTTTCCACGAAGGCGAGGACCGCTACGAGATAAGCGCCGTCATCTATGTGATGCGGGATTCCCAAAAGGGAATCATCATCGGCAAGGGCGGCCAGATGCTCAAAAAGGTGGGCACGGAAGCCCGCAAGGACATGGAAGACTTCTTCCAAAAAAAGGTATTTTTAAGTACATTTGTTAAAGTAGACCCCGACTGGCGGGAAAGCCGCAAGGAACTCCGCCGGTTCGGTTATGAGTTCTGATTATGGCAGACGAGTGGGACGACATTGAGAAGCAGGGCCCCGAAGAGGAACCCGAAGAGGAATTGGGCGAAGACGCCGTTGCGTCGGGGAAATTCGACAGGCTTCTGAGCAGTGACAGCCGCAAGTTCAAGCTGTCCGGCATGTTCAGGGACTGGTATCTGGACTATGCGTCCTATACCATCCTGGACCGGGCCGTTCCGCACATCGTGGACGGTTTCAAGCCGGTGCAGCGCCGCGTGCTGCACACCATGGCCATGATGGACGACGGCCGATATACCAAGGTGGCCAACATCGTGGGCCAGGCCATGCAGTACCATCCGCACGGCGACGCCTCCATCCTTGGCGCCCTTGTTACCCTCGGCCAAAAAGGCCTTCTCATCGACTGCCAGGGAAACTGGGGTAACATCCTCACCGGAGATTCCAACGCCGCGCCGCGTTACATTGAGGCCCGGCTTTCCAAATTTGCCAAGGAAGTGGTCTTCGATCCCAAGGTAACCCCCTGGATGACCTCCTACGACGGCCGCAACCAGGAACCTACGGAACTCCCCGTGCGCTTCCCGCTGCTGCTGGCCCAGGGCACCGAAGGCATCGCCGCCGGCCTCAGCTCCAAAATCCTGCCCCACAACTTCAACGAACTCATAGACGCCTCCATCGCCATCCTGCGGGGAGAGCCGTACGAACTTTTGCCGGACTTCCCCACCGGTGGCATTGCAGACTGTTCCAAGTATAACCAGGGCCGACGGGGCGGCATGGTGAAGGTGCGCGCCCGCATCAACAAGGTGGACAAGTCCACCGTCACCATCACGGAAATCCCCTACGGAAAGACCTCCCAGGCCATCATTGACAGCATCATCAAGGCCAAGGACAAGAAGAAGATCAACATCAAGAAGATAGACGACATGACCACCGACAAGGTGGAGATCATCATCCATCTTCCTGCCGATGTCTCTCCGGACAAGACCATAGACGCCCTGTACGCCTTCACGGAATGCGAGACCAAGATTGCCCCCAACGCCTGCGTAATCCGGGACAACAAGCCGGTGTTCCTGTCCGTGAACGAAATTCTGGAATACGACACCTGGCACACCCGGGACATCCTGGAGGCTGAACTGCAGGTAAAGCTGGGCGAACTGGAGAACGAATGGCACTACAGCTCCCTGGAGCGCATCTTCTTTGAAAACCGCATCTATAAGGTGTTGGAACTGAACCAGAAGAGCTGGGAGGAGCAGCTGGACGACATCCTTAACCAGATGCTTCAGTACCAGGACCTTCTGCATCGGCCCATTGTGATGGAAGACATCCTCAAGCTGGTGGAGAAGCCCGTTAGGAAGATTTCCAAGTTCGACACCAAGGCCCTGGACGAGAAGATTTACGCCATTGAGGACCAGATCAACGACGTGAAGGACAAGCTGGCCCACATGACGGAATTCACCATCGAATGGTTCAAGGGCCTCAAGAAGAAATACGGGAAAGACTGGCCGCGCCTTACGGAGATTTCCTCCCTGGAGAACATCACCGTCACCAAGGTGGTGTCCAACAATGCCAAGCTTTACGCCAATCTGGCCGAAGGCTTCGTGGGCATCGGCCTCAAGAAGGACGAAGGCGTGGAATTCATCAGCGAGTGCTCGGACCTGAGCGAGATCATCGTCATCGGCCGGGACGGCAAGTTCCACGTTACCAAGGTGAGCGACAAGGCTTTCTTCGGCAAAGACCTCCTTTATGCCGGCGTCTTTGTCCGCGGCGACGAGCGAACCATCTACAACGTGATCTACCGTGAGGGCAAGGGCCCGGCCCATTACGCCAAGCGCTTTGCCATCACCTCCGTCACGCGGGACAAGGAATACGACATCACCACCGGGGCCGATGGCTCCAAGATCCTCTGGTTCACCGTGAACCACAATGGAGAAGCGGAGACCGTACGCGTTTCGCTCAGGCCCAAGAAGGGACTCAAGAAGACCTCGCTGGAATGGGATTTTGCCTCCCTGGCCATCAAGGGACGTGCCTCCAGAGGTAATCTTGTTACCAAGAACGCCATTGCCCGCATCCAGCTCAAGTCCAAGGGTGTCACCACCCTGGAAGGCAAGGACATCTGGTACGACCCGGACATCCAGCGCCTGAACGAGGACGGCCGGGGAGACCACCTGGGCAAGTTCTCCGGACAGGACCGCGTGCTGGCTATCTTTGCCGACGGTTCCTTCTACACCACCACGTATGACCTGGTGAACAAGTACCAGGGAGATGTGGTACGGATAGAGAAATGGGACCCGGGCCGCGTGTACACCGTCCTGTATTGGGACAATGCCGCCAAGGCATACTACATCAAGCGTTTCAGTTTCCCGGAAAGTAACAATACGCCGCAGCTGTTCATTGCCGATGCCCGCGGTTCCAAGCTGGTGGACCTTTCGGACGACCTGCACCCGCAGGTGGTCCTCACCTTTGGTGGCAAATTCCAGCACCGGGAAGAGGAAATTATTGATGCCGAGGAGTTTATTGCCAAGAAGGGCTTTGCCGCCAAGGGCAAGAAATGCTCTCCGTACGACCTTAAATCCGTAGCCTTCGGCGAACCGCTTCACAAACCGGAAGACGACCTGGAACCCGCCGAAAGTCCGGAGCCGATGGACGTGGAAATTGACGAGGACTTCCCGGAAGAAACCCCCGCCATGGAAGCCGAGCCCTCCCCCGCCGCCCCGTCCAAGGACGAAGGCGACGCTCCGGTAGTTGACTTCTCCGACTGGGAACCTACTTTGTTCTAACGAGGGGCAAGCCCCTCGAGCACCCCGGGGCCTTTTCGCCTTTCCATCTTTTGCCTCACGGCAAAAGACACGGCCCGGCCCCGCGCCTGATGGCACGATCGCTTCGCTCCAAACCTTTTAATAACGAATATGTTAATTGCAATTACAGGCTTCATGGGAAGCGGAAAGACAACGGTGGGGCGCATTGTAGCCGATGCGCTCCTCTGTCCGTTCCTGGACCTGGACGAGATCATTGTGAAAAAGGCCGGGAAGAGCATCCCAGAAATCTTTGCGGCCGAAGGGGAAGGCGGATTCCGCCGCCTGGAAAAGCAGGCACTGGAAAAGACCGTGGCCAAATATGCCGAATCTACCGTAGTTTTGGCCCTGGGCGGAGGCACCGTCACCATTCCGGGTGCGGTGGAACTGCTTCAGCAGAAAACGCTTTGCATCTACCTGCAGGCTCCGCTGGAAACCCTTGAGGCCCGTCTGGCAGGCCAGAAGGACGGCCGTCCCCTGGCCGGAGAAGGCCTGGCGGAGCGCTTATCGGCCCGGGAGCCCTTATACCAAAAAGCCGCCCATGTGGTTCTTGACACGGACGGACTCACGGCCCAGGAAGTGGCCGATGAAATTATAATCGACTGCCTTTAAATGACGTCTTCCCGCTCCCGCACATCCTTGAGGCGGAGCTGGATGGTGGACGAGCCGCGGTAGAAATTCTCCACGATGGAATAGCAGATATCAATGGGGTTCCCCGCTTTGATATACTCGTAATAATCGGCCATGTTGAAGCCGATGGCCGCAATTTGCCGGTACGGCTGGCTCTCCTGCATGAGGTCCAGCTTGAGGTGCACGCCGCCGGCGCCCACCTTTCGGCCGTTTCCGGCGTCATAAACATCCTCCGTAAGGAAAACGGGATTGCTATTACCGGGGCCGAAGGGCTGGAACTGTTTGAGTATGCGGGTGAATTTGGGCGTAATCTGCGAGAAATCCAGCTGGGCGTCTATCTCCACCACCGGCGTGAGTTCCTCCCGGGTGATGTTCCCGGAAACGAACTTGTTCATCCGCTTGCAGAACTCTTCCAGATTGTCTTCCTTCATGGTGAGACCGGCCGCATATACATGCCCGCCGAAATTCTCCAGCAGGTCTGCGCAGCTCTCAATGGAGGCGTAAAGGTCAAATCCGGAAACGCTTCTGGCACTGCCGGTTACAAAGCCATTACTCTTGGTGAGCACCACCGTGGGTTTGTAATAAGCCTCCACCAGACGGGATGCCACTATACCCACAACGCCCTTGTTCCAGGTGGGATTATAGACGATGGTAACATTCTCCGTTTCCAGCGCTTCTCCGTTCCGGACCATATCCAGCGCTTCCTGGGTGATTTCCCGGTCAATGGACTTACGTTCGTTGTTGCTGTCATTGATCTGCTCGCCAATCCGGAAGGCCGTCTGGTCGTCCGTGGCCGTAAGCAGCTCTACGGCAAGCCGTCCGCTTTCCATTCGGCCGGCGGCATTGATACGGGGGCCGATCTTGAAAACAATATCGTCTATATTGATGTGCCCGGGCTCCAGCTTGGCCAGGTTGATCATAGCCAGGAGACCCTTCCGGGGATTCTCGTTAAGGCGTTTGAGACCGTAATGGGCCAGGATGCGGTTTTCTCCCGTCATGGACACCAGGTCCGAGGCGATGGAAACCACCTGCAGGTCCAGGAGCGGATCCAGCAGTTCCGGATCCAGGTCGTATTTCTTCACATAGCCCTGCACCAGCTTGAAGCCCACGCCGCAGCCGCACAGGTCGTCAAAAGGATAATGGCAGTCTTCCCGTTTGGGATCCAGCACCGCCACGGCGCCGGGAAGTTCGTCTTCCGGCAGGTGGTGGTCACAGATAATGACTTCGATACCCTTTGCACGGGCATATTCCACTTTATCGATGGCCTTGATACCGCAGTCCAGGGTGATGACCAGGTTCACGCCGTTGTCACCGGCCCAGTCCAGACCTTTGTAGGAGAGGCCATAGCCTTCGTCGTAACGGTCCGGAATATAGAAGTCCACCTTCTGGGTGAAGCGGTGGATGAACGAATACACCAGTGCCACGGCGGTGGTGCCGTCCACATCATAGTCTCCGTAAACCAGGATTTTTTCTCCGTTCACGATGGCCTCGTGCACACGCTCCACGGCCTTGTCCATATCGGCCATCAAAAACGGGTCGTGAAGGTCTTCCAGGCGGGGGCGGAAGAAACTGCGGGCATCCTCAAACGTGCACACACCGCGCTGGACAAGCAGATTGGCCAGAACCCGGTCTATACCAAGTTCCGTTGCCAGCTGCGCGGCGGTTTCCTCGTCCGCAACCGTCTTTACCGTCCATTGTCGTTCAGAAATGCCCATAATCGTACAAAGTTAACAATAATGGGCCGAAAAAACAATAGGCCTTATATGCCTTGGATGGGGATGCCGTCCTGGGTCCAGTCGGCATCGGGCTCGTTGAAGGGCTGGAGGAAGGGGTTGGCGTGGGCTTCGCGGGCGATGGAAGTAGGCTGGCCGTGGCCGGGAATCACGTCCGTCTCTCCGGGAAGGACCATCACTTTTTTGAGGAGGGAATCCATAAGGACGTCGTAGTCCCCTCCCGCCAGGTCCGAACGGCCGATGCTGCTGGCAAAAAGCGTATCCCCGCTCAGGAGAAGATTGTCTTCCTGCACATAATAGCACACACTGCCGGGAGAATGACCGGGAGTATGCATCACTTTAAGGCCGATGCCGGCAAGGGACAGTTCATCGCCGTCCTGCAGGTCCCGGGTAGAGAACTGTAAGATTTTTCCCAACCCCAGGAATCCGCCTGTTACCTGGGCCATGATATCCTTATCGGCGGGATGCATATACACCGGAACGGGGAAAATCTCCAGCAGGCGCATCACGCCCCAAAGATGGTCAAAATGCCCGTGGGTGAGCAGGATGGCTTCCGGCGTAAGGCCTTTTTCCTCAAGGAAGCCGGTGAGACGTTTGGCTCCGTCGGGCGAGGACATGCCGGGATCCACCACTATGCAGGCGGAGTTTTCATCGGCCCAGAGGACCACGCAGTTGGTCTCCAGCGGATTGAATTGAAAAATGCGGGTATGAAGCATAAGTCCGTGTCAATTTCGATTGCAAATTTACGATAATTTTGCCAACTTTGTAAGACAACAACCACGCTTCACATGCACATCGGCATCGCAGGAAATATCGGCAGCGGTAAAACCACGCTTACAACCCTTCTGGCCCGCCATTATGGCTGGACGCCCAAGTTCGAGTCCGTCACCTACAATCCCTATCTGGCCGACTATTACAAGGATATCAAGCGCTGGTCCTTCGCCCTGGAAATGTATTTTCTCCAACAGCGCCTGCACGACGTGCTGGAAATCTCCAAGTCCAAAGATGTAATTATCCAGGACCGCACCCTGTTCGAAGGCGTGCACATTTTCGTGGCCAACAACTACGCCCAGGGGAACCTGTCGGAAAGGGACTACAACACGTACATGGACACTTACAACGTGATGATGGAAGTGGTGCATGAGCCGGACCTCATGATCTATCTCAAGAGCAGCATCCCCCACCTGGTGTCCCAGATCCAGAAGCGCGGCCGGGATTATGAACAGACCATCTCCATCGAATACCTCTCCGGCCTCAACGAGCGGTACGAAAAATGGATTTCGGAGTACAAGGGAAAGCTCATCGTGATAGAGGCCGATGACCTGGACTTCCTCAACCGTCCGGAAGACTTCGCCTCCATCACGGACCGCATAGACGCAGAATTATACGGATTATTCTAAAAACATTATAGTATGCATATCGCCATCGCAGGAAATATCGGCAGTGGAAAGACCACGCTTACCAAGATGCTCGCAGCGCATTACGGCTGGACGCCCAAATTTGAATCGGTGGATTTCAACCCCTATCTGGCCGATTTCTATGAAGACATGGAACGCTGGAGTTTCAACCTCCAGATCTACTTCCTGAACAAGCGGTTCCAGGACGTGGTGGAAATCTCCAAGCACAAGGAAGTGATTATCCAGGACCGCACCATCTATGAGGATGCCCGCATCTTTGCGCCCAACCTTCACGCCATGGGGCTCATGTCCACCCGGGACTTCGAGAATTACAGCGATCTGTTTGACCTAATGATGTCGCTGGTGAACCCGCCGGACCTGATGATCTACCTGCGTTCCAGCATCCCCAACCTCATAGCCCAAATCCAGAAGCGCGGCCGTGAGTATGAGCGTTCCATCCGTATAGACTATATCACCGGACTCAACCAGCGTTACGAAGACTGGATCCAGAACTATAAGTCCCGCCTGCTCATAATTGACGTGGACAACATCAAATTCGAGAACAAGCCGGAAGACTTCCAGTATATCACGGATAAGATTGACGCGGAGCTGTACGGACTGTTCCCGGCAGAATAATAATCGGCCCCTGTTATGGAAAGACCCACCATCATAGATTTCGTTGAGAAGTACTCCAGAAAGTTTCCGGACTATGTCTATCTCCGTGAGAAGGTAAACGGTCAGTGGAAGGAGATCACGCAGGAACAGACACGTCTGGAGGCATACCGGATTGGCGCCGGCCTAATGTCGCTTGGGCTCAGGAAGGGGGACAAGATCGCCCTCCTGTCGGAAAGCCGCGCCATGTGGATCCTCTCCGAGCTGGGTGCCATGTATGCAGGCGCTACGGACGTTCCCCTTTCCGTGAACCTGGGAGAAGGGAAAGACCTGGTGTTCCGTATCAACCATTCGGATTCCAAGTGGATCCTGGTGTCCGGAAACCATCTGCCCAAGATCCGCGCCATCCTTCCGGAGTGTCCCAACGTAGAGAAGGTTATTGTCTTTGACGACACGGCTTTCGACTATGAGAAGCTGGAAGCCAGGGAAATCCGGATGAGCGAAATCCAGAAGATGGGTGACGAATTCCTCAACGCCCACCGGGCCGAATTCGAAGCCCGTTTCCGCAGCATCGGCCCGGACGACTATGCCAACATTTCGTACACCTCCGGCACCACGGCGGATCCCAAGGGTATCCTCCTCACCCACCGGAACTATACGGCCAACGTAGAGCAGGGCAGTTCTGTGATCAGCGTCCACGAGAAAGCCGTCATGCTCATCATCCTTCCGCTGGACCACTGTTTCGCGCACGTGGCGGGCATGTACACCATGATGATTTACGGCGGTTCCATCGCCTTTGTGCCCATCGGCAAAAATGCCATGGCCACGCTGCGTAACATCCCCACAGCCATTGCAGAGACCCGTCCGCACGTGATGCTCTCCGTTCCGGCCCTGGCCCGCAACTTCAAGAAGAACATCGAAAGCGGCATCAAGAAGAAGGGCGGCTTCACGGAGAAGCTCTTCAACTTTGCTCTTAACAACGCTATCAAATACAACAAGGAATACTACAACAGGGGAACCGGCGGCACCTTCTGGAGAAAGCCCCTGGTGGCCCTGTTCGACAAGATTCTCTTCTCCAAAGTACGGGAAAGCTTCGGCGGACGGATGAAATTCTTTGTGGGCGGCGGTGCCCTGCTGGACATTGAGCTTCAGCGCTTCTTCTGCGCCGTGGGTATGCCCATGTTCCAGGGCTACGGCCTCACGGAAGCAACCCCCATCATCTGCGCCAACTCGGAAGGACACGCCCGCTTCGGCTCCTCCGGCCGGCTGGTTAAGCCCATGGACTGTGTAATCCTGGATGCAGAAGGCAAGGAAGTGCCCCACGGCACCCGCGGAGAGATTGTGATTCGCGGAGAGAACGTGATGGCCGGCTACTGGAAGAATCCCAAGGCCACGGCCGATACCATCATAGACGGCTGGCTGCACACCGGAGATATGGGCTACATCTGCCCGGAAGACCCGGAATTCCTGTATGTGGTGGGCCGATTCAAGAGCCTCCTCATCTCCTCCGACGGAGAAAAATACTCCCCGGAAGGATACGAGGACAACCTTACGGAAAGCTCCAAGTGGGTGGCTGCCTGCGTCCTGCACAACGACCAGAAGCCGTTCTGCGTAGCTCTTGTGGTCCCGGACAAGGCCGCCCTTACGGAGGCCTGCCAGAAGAAGGGACTGGACCCCGCCACGGAGGAAGGCAAGCGCTACATGCTGGATCTCATCCAGGCCGATGCAGAGTCCTACAAGAAAGGCGGCAAGCACGAGGGTATGTTCCCGGAGCGCTGGCTGCCGTCGGCCATCGGCATCTGCGACCAGGAATTCACCATCGCCAACAAGATGATGAACTCCACCATGAAGATAGTCCGCGGCAAGGTGGAAGAGCACTACGCAGACCTGCTGGATTACCTCTACACCGCCGAGGCCAAGGACATCCACAACGCCCGCAACCTGGCCGCGCTGGGATAATCCCCCCACCCATCTGCGCCGCTTGTTGCCGCGAATCCACAAAAATGGGCCGCCAGTGCATTCTAAGTGTACTGGCGGCAATGTTTTAGGCCGAAAGGGCCGATTTCCTTGCCGCGAATCCAGCTGGAAGGCCGTAGAATGGCGAATCGGTGGATTCGCGGCAAAGCAGACACTTACCCCAGCACCAGGCATCGGCGAATCTGATGCTCCGGCAAATGGGATTCATAGTTCAAAGTGCGTGCGATGCGCTGCTTCTGCGTAGCTGTAAGCTGATAAACCGAAGTAACGCCATAAGAGGGCAGTATAGTCTTATCAATCAAACGGCATACATCCAAATCTTGCAGACGTGTCCTGCTGAAATTACGACCATTCTCATTATTTAGCATCTGGGCGATGGAGCGTTCGTCTACTGGTTCTATATCGGCAAGGGTGATGGGCTTTCCAGTAGCATCTTTCTTTTGTTCGGCCTGCCAACTGTCATCCGTAAGGCGGTTCATCTGGTAAAGATAATTCCGGGGTGTGACATAGAACTGCTCGGCCCGACGGATTTCCATGAAGCTGCTCCGGACAAAAACTCCTTGCGCATTCATCTGGTACTCATCCGGAAACTCTGCCCGGCGGGGAAGGAAGGAGGTTATATCGGCCCGGCTCATTGGAACAGCAATTTCTTTTTTCAGGCCGATATCCTCTGCGAACAGTTCCCTGGCGGTGCAGAAAGGATATCCGAATGCCGTAGCAGCCGCTCCGTGATGCAAGCCGTTCCTGAGCACATAGTTTTGCAGGACCATCTGATGATTGAAGCCATCCACTTTCAAAACAAAAGTGTACTTTTCCCCAAACCGTCCTTTCCTGCTGTATTTTTTATTGACATATTTGGTATAGCACATCCGGAGTTGACTGCTATAACGCATCGGATCATTTGTGAAGACATTGAGGTGAGCATGTGTAGACATCTCGGCATCTACAATCAGTTCCGTATCCAAGGCAAATCCTCGCAGGGCCATAAGGTTGATGAACATTCCATGGTCTTCCTCGTCGCGGAACATAACCTCGTCGTGAGATGTAAAGCAAATATGATACGATTCTTTCATGGCCGAAAGATAGAACGTACCCGGTTTATATGCAACGGGGTGTTGATAACTTTAGCTGTTTCAACCGATTTTTTATCTGTTTCTTACGATTTCATTGTTTTGGGTTATCGGGTTCTAAGGAAAAATTAGTAGCTTTGCAGAGTAATCCTTCGGGATTCACACATACATATTTTAGCATTTGCTACCTATTCGGTTGCCAGAAACCTAGGAAATTTCAACAGTCAACCCGGATGAGTCAGTAAATGTCTGCGCTTTGGCGTGGACTGGACTTATCTGTTGACAAGGCTTTCCTAGGGCCGCTGGCATGGATATTCGAAAGTCCATGCCTTTTTTGTGCCCTGGAGCGCCTGAGTCAAGGATAAGTGGTAATGATGCAAAAAACAGTTGGTGACGGCCGCCGCGAGGAGGGCCGTTTCTAG
>CAMHKD010000009.1:0-62183 GCA_946185645.1 uncultured Bacteroidales bacterium | reverse complement strand
GCAGAGCTTGAGCTCCGGAATAACTTCTGCGCCGGGAGTGCCCTTGATGGCATGGTCTCCCCAGAGCTTGAGTTCACGGTCTATGCCGGGAAGGTGGCAGTCGTTGCAGAAGATAACGGGAACCCCCTTTTCGCGGGCTGCATCCAGCAGTTGGGCGGTGGCGGGGACAATTTCACGGGCGCGGTCGCAGCCGAGGGCGCCGGTAACAAAGTCATTGAGCATGTCAACGACCAGGATGGCAGGATGGTTGAGTTTTTTCATTTTCAATATAAAAAATTATGTGGTTTGTCTCTATACAAGTTCGATGCCAGCGGCGCGGCATTGGGCCCGCATTTCTTCCGGCCAGATGGCCGACTGGATTTCGCCGATGTGGGCTTTCCTGAGAAGGAACATGCAAAGGCGGGACTGGCCGATACCGCCGCCGATGGTCTGCGGCAGTTTTCCTTCCAGAAGCTGCCGGTGGAAATAGAGATCCTCTTTCCAGAGCTGACCGCGTTCGGCAAGCTGGCGGTGCAGGGTTTCGGCATTGACGCGGATGCCCATGGAGGAAATCTCAAAGGCACTTTCCAGGATGGGATTCCAAAGGAGGATGTCTCCGTTGAGGTCCCAGTCGTCGTAGTCCGCGGCACGGCCGTCGTGCGACTGCCCGTCGGACAGTTTTCCGCCGATTCCCTGGATGAAAACGGCCCCGTATTCCTTTGTAATGGCGTTTTCCCGCTCCTTGGGCGTCTTGCCCGGATAGCGCTGCAGAAGCTCTTCGGCCGAAATGAAGAAGATCTCCTCCGGCAGCATGGGCGTAATTTGCGGGAACTCCACGTATAGTTTGTTCTCCGTTACTTTCACAGCCTCATAGATGCGGCGCACGGTCTTGTGGAGGAACTCCGTGGTGCGTTGCTCCGGAAGCATCACTTTTTCCCAGTCCCACTGGTCCACGTAGATGGAGTGGAGGTTGTCCAAATCCTCGTCCGGCCGGAGGGCGTTCATATCCGTGTAGATGCCGCGGCCTGGCTCCACACCCAGTTCGGCCAACTTGAGGCGTTTCCATTTGGCCAGGGAGTGCACTACCTCGGCCTGCTGCTCCGCCAGCGACTTGATGGGGAAGTGCACCGGGCGCTCCACGCCGTTAAGGTCGTCGTTGATACCGGTGCCGGAAAGTACCACCATGGGGGCGGTTACGCGCAACAGGGCCAATTGGGCGCTCAGATTCACCTGGAACATGTCCTTTACGGCCTTGATGGCCTTTTCCGTCTGTTCCGTACTGCCCAGCAGGTTCCTGTAGTTCTTGGGGATATAGAGTGACATATTTTTCCTTATTTGACTACAAAGATAATCATTTGATAGATAAAAATCTAAAAAATTTTATTATGTTTGCAGGGTAAACGGACTTAATCAAATGATAGTAATGAAGTTTGGCGGTACTTCCGTAGGAACCGCCGCAAGAATCAAGGAAGTGGCCGCTTTGGTCTCCAGCCGGCCCGGATGCCCCTTCGTGGTGCTCTCCGCCATGTCCGGCGTCACCAATATGCTGGTAGAGATTGCCGGCTATCTGTACAACCGCAATCCGGACAGCGCCCGTGAAACCATCAAGCGCCTGGAAGCCAAGCACCTGCAGGTGGCAAAAGAGCTGCTGGGAGATGCCTCGGCCGATGCCTTCATCCGGGAAACCTTCGCCGGCGTATCGGCCCTTACCCGGGAATTCTTCGGCCCGGTGCAGGAGAAGACCATTCTGGCGCAGGGCGAACTCCTTTCCACCCAGCTGATGGCCCTGTATCTTAAGAAGCAGGGCGTGAACGTGGAGCTGCTGCCGGCGCTGGATTTCATGCGGCTGGACGACAGGGGAGAACCGGACCAGGATTACATCCGCGAGCATTTATTGCCGATGCTGGAAAGCGGGGCCGACCTGTACCTCACCCAGGGCTTCATCTGCCGGAACCTCCGCGGGGAGGTGGACAACCTCCAGCGGGGCGGCAGTGACTATACGGCTTCCCTGGTAGGTGCGGCCATCGGCGCAGAGGAAATCCAGATCTGGACGGACATCGACGGCATGCACAACAACGATCCCCGCGTGGTGGAAAAGACCAGCGCCGTGCGTCACGTTCACTTTGACGAGGCGGCCGAGCTGGCCTACTTCGGCGCCAAGATCCTTCACCCCACCTGCATCCAGCCCGCCAAATTCGCCAACATCCCCGTGCGGCTGCTCAACACCATGGAGCCATCGGCCCCGGGTACCCTCATAGACAACAATCCCGAGCCCGGCACCATCAAGGCCGTGGCCGCCAAAGACAATATCACCGCCATCAAGATCAAGAGCTCCCGGATGCTTTTGGCGCACGGTTTCCTGCGCAAAGTGTTCGAGATCTTTGAGAGTTACCGGACCTCCATCGACATGATCTGCACCTCGGAGGTGGGCGTTTCCGTTACCATTGACGACACCCGCTACCTGAGCGAGATTGTCCACGACCTCAAGCGTTATGGTACCGTGACCGTGGACCTGGACATGTGCATCGTGTGCGTGGTGGGGGACATGGACTGGGAGAACCTGGGCTTTGAATCCAGCGTCCTGGCCGCCGTGAAGGACATTCCGGTGCGCATGGTGAGCTATGGCGGCAGCAATTACAACATTTCGCTGCTGGTGCGGGAAGAGGACAAGGCCAGAACCCTTCAGGCCCTGAGCCGCCAGCTGTTCGCCTCATGCTAAAGGGAGAATACCCGCTGGAGCGTTTCCGGAACCTCCGGACGCCGTTTTACTATTACGATACCGCATTGCTGCAAAGGACTTTGGAAACCGTCCGCGCGGCATTGCGGGACCGCCCGTCGTGGGAAGTCCACTATGCCGTGAAGGCCAACCGGAACCCCGTGCTGCTGCGGCAGATCGCTGCGGCGGGGCTGGGTGCCGACTGCGTGAGCGGCGGAGAAATCCAGGCTGCCCTGGACGCTGGTTTTGCGCCGGAAGGCATCGTCTATGCCGGCGTGGGAAAGGCCGATTGGGAGATTCGCCTGGGCCTGTCCAAACGCATCTGCCGCTTCAATGTGGAGTCCGAGGCCGAGCTGGAAGTCATTGCCGCCATTGCGGCCGAAATGGGCGTGGTAGCTCCGGTGAGCTTCCGGGTGAATCCGGACATCGGCGCGCATACACTGGCCGGGATTACTACGGGACTGGCAGAGAATAAGTTCGGCATCTATCACGGAAGTGTGGAACCCGTGATCCGGCGGGCTTTGCAGATGCCATCGGTCCGTTTCTTTGGACTGCATTTCCACATTGGCTCGCAAATTCTTGACATGCAGGATTTCGTGATGCTGTGCAACCGCATAAACGGCCTCACAGAGCGCTTGGAGCGAGGTGGAATCCCCGTGGAGGACATCAACGTGGGCGGGGGACTGGGCATAGAATACGGACACCCGAACCACTTGCCTATGGCCGATTTCGAAGGCTATTTCAATACCTTCAAGCGTCACCTAGAGGGGCATCGGCCCGTCCGTTTTGAACTGGGACGCAGCCTCATTGCCTCCTGCGGTACGCTTATTTCCAGGGTGCTGTATGTGAAGGAAGGCCTTTCCCGCCGTTTTGCCATCCTGGATGCCGGGATGAACGACTTGGTGCGTCCGGCCATGTACCATGCCGCGCACCGCATTGAGAACCTGTCTTCTGACGGTCCGGAACAGGCCTACGATGTGGTGGGGCCCATCTGTGAGAGCTCCGACGTGTTTGGAAAGGACGTGGTCCTGAACGAATGTCACCGGGGCGATTTTGTTGCACTCCGCTCGGCCGGGGCCTATGGCGAATCCATGGCCTCTACCTACAACGGTCGTCCGCTCCCGGGAAGCGTTTTCAGTGAAGAACCTGCCGAATGAACGGAGTCTGGTATTGGTAAGCCAGCTTGGTGAGGTCCCAGCCGGGTTCGGTGAGGATCAATGCCGCCTTTTTCCCTCTGGTTATTGAGCCGTATTGCTCGCTGATGCCCATGGCATAGGCGCTGTTAAGCGTAACGGCATTGAAGGCTTCCACGGGCGTGAGGCGCATCTTGATGCAGCCCTGGGCCATCACAAAGCGCATGTCTCCGCAGGGGGAGGAGCCGGGATTGTAGTCACTGGCCAGCGCAACGCCCAGTCCCGCCTTGATGAACTCTTTGGCCCGTCCGTAGGGGAGTCCCAGGAAGAAGGAAGAGCCCGGAAGCATGGTGGGCATGGTCCAGGAGCCTTTCAGGGCTTCTATTTCGGCCTCGGTGGTGCGCTCCAGGTGGTCTACGGAAAGGGCTCCGTGCTTCACGCCCACCTGCACGCCGCCGCTTACGGCCAGTTCGTTGGCGTGGATTTTGGGGGTTAGGAGGTGCTCCGCCACCGAGAGGATGCGCTCCGTATCTTCTACCGTGAAGAAGCCTTCGTCGCAGAAGACATCCACAAAATCGGCATATTCCGCCGCCTGGGGAAGGAGGTCGATGACCATCTTCACGTAATCCTCGTGGCTGTATCCCCGGCCGATGGCGTGGGCGCCCAGGAAGGTGCTTTTCACGCAGGCAGGGACGCTTTTCCGGATGCGGTCTATGACCCGCAGCATCTTCATTTCGCCTTCCGGGCACAGTCCGTAGCCGCTTTTGATTTCCATAGCCACGGTACCCTTTTCCATCATTTCCTGCACCCGTACCATGGACTGGGTGTAGAGATCTTCTTCCGAAGTTTTGTTAAGCAGGTCGCTGGAATTGAGGATACCGCCGCCGCGGGCGGCAATCTCCTCATAGCTGAGGCCGTTGATCTTGTCCAGGAACTCTCCGTCCCGGGAGCCGGCATACACCACGTGCGTGTGGCTGTCGCAAAAGCCCGGCATGACCATGCCGCCGCAAGCGTCAAGAGGAGATTCCCGGTCGGAGCCGGGAATGACGTGGTCGGAGCCGGGAATGACGTCATGGCCGACCAGATCGGCCATCTCCCCGAAGTCGGCAATGCGGCCGTCCTCTATGGAGAGCCAGGCGTTCTCCAGGACGCCCGTTTTGCCCTGTGCGGGGCCTTCCAACCGGAGGACGCCCTCCGGCTGGATGCCCACCAAGGAGCCAATATTATAGATAAGCTTCATTGCGGATAAACTGCACGGACTTTTCTATGAGCGGATGCATGTAGGTGTCGCGTTCCACGAAGGGCACCTGCTTGCGATAATCGGCAAAGATGCGCTCCAGGATGGGGGAGGACTTGGCGGGACGGCGGAACTCCAGCGCCTGGGCTGCGTTGAAGAGCTCAATGGCCAGCACGGTTTCCACGTTGTCCACTACCCGCACCAGCTTGGTGGCGGCGTTGGAGCCCATGGAAACGTGGTCTTCCTGACCCTGGGAAGAGGGGATGGAGTCGCAAGATGCCGGCCAGCACAGGCCCTTGTTCTGGGAAACGATGCTGGCGGCCGTGTACTGCGGAATCATGAAGCCGCTGTTGAGGCCGGGTTCGGTGACCAGGTACTTGGGCAGGCCCCTCAGACCGTGGATGAGCTGGTAAGTACGTCTTTCAGAGATACTTGCCAGTTCGCTCATGGCAATGGCCAGGGAATCCATGGGGATGGCGATGGGTTCGCCGTGGAAGTTGCCGGCCGATATGACCATATCCTCGTCCGGGAAGATGTTGGGATTGTCGGTGGCCGAGTTGATCTCGTTCTCAATCACGGACTTGACGTAGAGGATGTTATCCTTCACCGCGCCGTGCACCTGCGGGATGCAGCGGAAGCTGTAGGGATCCTGCACGTGTTCCTTGGGCCGGCCGATAAGCTCGCTCCCTTCCAGGATCTTCATGAAGGATTCGCCTGTAAGGATCTGACCCACATGCGGACGGAGTTTGTGCGTGAGCGGGAGGAAGGGTTCGATGCGGCCGTCGTAGGCGTCCAGGGACATGGCGCCAATCCTGTCGGCCCATTTGCTCAGGCGCATGCTCTTGATGAGGCACCAGATGGCGTGCGCGCTCATGAACTGCGTGCCGTTCAGCAGGGCCAGTCCTTCCTTGCTCTGCAGGGTGATGGGCTCCCAGCCCTTCTCGGCCCATACTTCGGCGGCGGGACGCACCTTGCCCTTGTACAGGACTTCGCCCATGCCGATGAGCGGAAGGCTCAGGTGTGCCAGCGGCGCCAGGTCTCCCGATGCACCCAGGGAACCCTGCTGGTACACTACCGGCAGCACGTCCTCGTTGAACATGTCAATGAGGCGCTGTACGGTCTTGAGCTGGGCGCCGGAATGGCCGTAGGAGAAGTTCTGCACCTTCAGTAGGAGCATCAACTTAACAATTTCCGGCCTCACGGTCTCTCCGGAACCGCAGGCATGGGACATCACCAGGTTGTGCTGGAGCTGGCTCAGGTCCTCCTTGGGAATGGATACGTTATACAGGGAGCCGAAACCGGTGGTAACGCCATAGATGGGACGGTCCAGGTCTTCCATTTTGCGGTCCAGGTACTCGCGGCATTTCACAATGGCGGCCGTAGCTTCCTGCGACAGCATGATTTTCTCGTGGTTTTCGATGATTTTTTTCAGTCTCTCCAGGGAGAGATGGGCATGGGATATGGGATGCATATTAAGCTAAAGTTTTTCGGATTAATTCTTCATCGGCCAAGTTGGGGAGGGTGACTTTAAGTCCCGGAGTGCGGGCCATTTCGCGTTCGATGGCAAAGCGGGCGCCTTCGTTCCGGGCCCAGCTGCGACGGGCGATGCCGTTGTTTACGTCCCAGAACAGCATTTCGCGGATGTGGCGGTCGGAATCGGCCGATCCGTCTATGACCATGCCGAAGCCGCCGTTCATCACTTCGCCCCAGCCCACGCCGCCGCCGTTGTGGATACTCACCCAGGTGGCGCCGCGGAAGCCGTCGCCGATGACGTTCTGCACGGCCATATCGGCACAGAAGCGGCTGCCGTCGTAGATGTTGGAGGTTTCGCGGAAGGGGGAGTCCGTGCCGGAGACGTCGTGATGGTCGCGTCCCAGTACGATGGGGGCCGATATTTCTCCTTTCCTTATTGCTTCGTTGAAAGCCAGCGCTATCTTGGTGCGACCCTCGCAGTCGGCATAGAGGATGCGCGCCTGGGAGCCCACCACCAGGTGGTTCCGTCCGGCTTCCTCAATCCAGTGGATGTTGTCCCGCATCTGCCCGGCAATCTCTTCGGGGGCCTCGGCGGCCATTTCGGAAAGCACTTTTACCGCCAGGGCGTCGGACTTGGCCAGGTCTTCCGGCTTTTCGCTCATGCACACCCAACGGAAGGGGCCGAAACCGTAGTCGAAGTACATGGGGCCCATGATGTCCTGTACGTAGGAGGGGTAGCGGAAGGAGCCGTCCGGCTTAAGGATATCGGCACCGGCGCGGGAGCTTTCCAGGAGGAAGGCGTTGCCGTAGTCGAAGAAGTACATGCCCTTGGCCGTGAGGCGGTTGATGGCTGCCACATGGCGGCGGAGCGAGGCCTGGACCGCTTCCCTAAAGGCGGCGGGGTCATCGGCCATCATCTTCTTGGACGCTTCAAGGCTGTAGCCCACGGGGTAGTAGCCGCCGGCCCAGGGGTTGTGGAGCGAGGTCTGGTCGCTGCCCAGGTCCACGTGCATATCTTCGTCGGCCAGGCGTTCCCAGAGGTCCACCACGTTGCCCACGTAGGCCAGGGAAACCACTTCCTTGGCGGCCACCGCTTTCCGGATGCGAGGGAGGAGTTCGTCCAGGTTGTAGTGGAGTTCGTCCACCCAGCCCTGCTGGTGGCGTTTTTCGGCCGCCTTGGGGTTGATTTCGGCCGTCACGCTCACAACGCCCGCAATGTTGCCGGCCTTGGGCTGGGCGCCCGACATACCACCCAGGCCCGCGGTAACAAAGAGCTTGCCCGCCGGGCTGCCGCCCTGCTTGCGGGCCGCGTTCATGACCGTGATGGTGGTGCCGTGTACGATGCCCTGCGGGCCGATGTACATGTAGCTTCCGGCCGTCATCTGTCCGTACTGGCTCACGCCCAGGGCGTTGAAGCGCTCCCAGTCGTCCGGCTTGGAGTAGTTGGGAATAACCATGCCGTTGGTCACAATCACGCGCGGCGCGTCCTTGTGGCTGGGGAAAAGGCCCAGCGGGTGGCCGGAGTACATTACCAGCGTCTGCTCGTCCGTCATGGTGGCCAGGTACTGCATTACCAGACGGTACTGGGCCCAGTTCTGGAAAATGGCGCCGTTGCCGCCGTAGATAATTAACTCGTGCGGATGCTGGGCAACCCTTTCGTCCAGGTTGTTCTGGATCATGGCCATGATGGCAGCCGCTTGTCTGCTCTTGGCGGGGTACTCGTCAATCGGCCTTGCATATATCTTATAGGAAGGCCTGTAGCGGTACATGTAGATGCGTCCGTAGGTCTTCAGCTCTGTGGCAAACTCCGGTGCCAGCTTCGCGTGCAGTGCCTCCGGGAAGTACCGCAGGGCGTTTTTCAGTGCCAGCACCTTCTCCTCTGGCGAAAGGATGTCCTTGCGCTTGGGGGCATGGTTGATCTCCTGATCGTACGGCTTGGCTTCAGGCAGCCTGTCGGCCGGAATCCCGGCCAGTATTTCTTCTTGAAAGGTCATTATTCTATGTGGTTATTAACTGCTTCCAGTACTTGTTCTTCCAGTTCCAGGGCCTCGCGGACAATTTCCTTGGCGCGGATAAGGAGGGGTTCGGCAGGGGTCTTGTCCTTGAGGGAGGCGGCGTTGATGCGCACGTTGAGGGCGGCGCCGCGGATGCCGGCCACGGCGGCCAGGGCGGCTACACCGGCGTCGGAGGCCGATGCGGGGTTGCCGGTCCGGGCCATCTGCAGGGCCAGCGGAAGGGCCTTCAGGGAGGTTTCCATGGTCTTCAGGGGCACCTGCGCTGCATAGAGTGTGGCTTCTTCCAGAGCTTTCTCGCGGGCGGCTTTTTCATCGGCCGAACCCTTGGGCATGGAGAAGCAGTCCATGATGCGGTTGAAGGCGGCGGTGTCTTCGTCAATGAGAAGGAGGAGTTCGTTCAGGAGCTTCTGGCCCTCTTCGGCCACGTCTGAGAATTCCTTCCAACGCTCGTCCCAGCCACGTTTGTGGGCCGATAAGTTGGCAACCATGGTGGCCAGAGCCGCACCGAAGGCACCCATGCAGGCGCTTACGGAGCCGCCGCCCGGCGCTGCGCTTTCGCTGGCGGTTTCGCGGGTGAAGCCTTCCACCGTCATCTGCGCCAGGCCGGCCTTGCGGTCTTCCATGAGGTACTCAATCACTTTCTCGCGCGGGTTGAAGGGCTTCAGGTCGTCCAGGGACATGGACTTGACGGCAATCTTCACAATCTCCTCTTCGCTGATACCCAGGGAGCGCTGTTGCTTTTCCAGATAGAATCGGCCCGCTTCCAGGAGGACGCGTTTGGGCACCAGGCCCACGATTTCCACGCCCGTTACCTTGAGGCCCCGGGCGGCTGCGGCGCGGCAGACTTCCTCGTATGCGATATGCAGGGGCGTTACGTCAATGTCCGTGATGTTCATGGACACCTGCGCAATGCCATATTCGTCAATGTACCAGCCGATGGCCTTGCAACCCTTGAGGGTGCCGGGGATCCAGATCTGCTCCCCGTTCTCGTCCTTGAGGAGCTTGCCGGTGAGGGAGCCGCCCTCGCGGGCCTTCCGGCCTTTCTCGCGAACGTCGAAGGCTACTGCCATGGCGCGGCGGGTGGAGGTGGTGTTGAGGTTGAAGTTCACGGCCACCAGGAAATTGCGGGCGCCCACGTTGGTGGCTCCGGCCTTGGCGGCCACCTCATCGAAGGCTCCGCCGAAGTCCGGCATCCTCTCCGGATCGGCCATCTTTTCCGGCAGCGCCTCGTATTCCCCGGCGCGGCAGACGGCCAAATTCTTGCGCTCCGGCTTCTGGGCGGCGGCTTCGTAGCAGTAGCAGGGGATACCCAGTTCCTCGTACATGCGCCAGGCCAGTTTGCGGGCCCGTTCGGCACATTCTTCCAAGGTGACCCCGCTCACGGGAATAAGCGGAAGCACGTCCGTGGCGCCGCTTCTGGGGTGGGCGCCGTGATGATGCCGCATGTCAATGAGTTCCTGGGCCTTCTTGGCGCCCTGGAAGGCGGCCTCGCACACGGGGTCCGGCTCTCCCACAAAGGTGACCACGGTACGGTTGGTGGCCTCTCCCGGGTCCACGTCCAGCACTTTCACGCCTTCCACCGCAGCAATGGCGGCCACGATGGCGTCAATTACCTGTTTGTTACGCCCTTCACTGAAATTGGGTACGCATTCGATTACTTTTCTCATATTTTGGTTACTACTTATTACTAATTTGGCCTATAAAGTTAACAATTATTTATGAAAGGTAAAATAGAAAAATGCCGCAGATTTCCAAATCCTGGCAATTTTGCCAAAATTGGGCGGCTTGGAAGCTTGTCCCTAACTTGCCGGAAAATTGAAGAGTTATGGAGAAAAGAGAGAAATCCCAAAGAGAACGCCTGCTGGAAGAGACGGCCGGCGTATGTGTGTACTGCGGTCACCCCCTTACCGTGGAAACCATGGAAACGGACCATATCGTTCCCAAATCCAAGGGCGGTACCGGAGAATTCCTTAACAAGGTCTGCGCCTGCGGCTCCTGCAACGCCCGCAAGGCGGATCTGGACATCCGGGGCTTCCTGGCCGGCTTCAGCGGCCGGCGAAGGAGGCGGTACGAAAACCGGCTGGACGCCCTGGTGGAGCAGGGGAGGATGTCGGCGGAAAAACGGGCGCTGCTGTCGGACTTCCGGGAGGAGGAACCCTTCCCGGAGGAACCTGTCCTCAGTCTTCGCGGCACCCTCCTGTTCTGCGTTCAACTATGTTGAACTGCCATTCTGTCAGTATAAGCGGGTTGGCAGGCATTTTGAAGAAAAGCGGCCGGTAATTCTATTGGATCATGGCAGAAAAGAAGAAAAACAATAAACCGGAAGTGCCTGAAAATAAGAAACTGGCCGCTTTGGAAGCCCGCATTGAAGGCCTTAACGTGCAACTGGAAGAAGTACAGAAGAAGGAGGCGGACGCCAAGGCGGACTACCTTCGTCTTATGGCAGAATTTGACACGTTCCGCCGCCGTACGGCAGAGGAGAAGCTGGCCCTGGTGAGTTCGGCATCGGCCGATGTAATCAAGGGCCTCCTCCCCATCCTGGACGACTGCGAAATTGCTCTCTCCGCCCTGGAGAAGAGCGCGGACAGCGAGTCGGCCAAGGCCGGCACGGAAATGATTTTCGGCAAGCTCAATACTTTCCTCAAGGGAAAAGGCCTGGAGCGCATTGATGCAAAGGGGAAGGATTTCGATACGGAACTGCACGAGGCTGTTACCACCTTCCCGGCCCCTTCGGAGGACCAGAAGGGAAAGGTAATTGACGTAGTGCAAACCGGATATACCCTGGGCGGAAAGGTGCTCCGCTATGCTAAAGTGGTTGTAGGAGCATAAGTTATGGCAAAGAGAGACTACTACGAGGTCCTGGGGGTGGACAAGAAGGCATCGGCCGATGAAATCAAGTCCGCGTACCGGAAACTGGCCCTCAAGTGGCATCCGGACCGCTGGGTAAACGGCTCGGACGCAGAGAAAAAGACCGCCGAAGAGAACTTCAAGGAGGCGGCCGAGGCATATTCCGTTCTCAGTGACCCGGACAAACGCGCCAAGTACGACCAGTTCGGTTTTGCCGCAGACCAGATGGGTGGCGGCGCCGGCGGTTTCGACTTCGGCGGCATGGATATCAACGACTTCCTCCGGAATATCTTCGGCGGAAGTTTCGGCTTTGATTTCGGCGGAGGTTTCGGCGGCTTCAGCGGCTTCGGCGGCGGCAGTACAGATCAGCAGCAGCGGGTTTTGCGGGGCCGGGACATCCGCACCAGCGTAAAACTCACCCTGGAAGAAATTGCCAACGGCTGCGAGAAGGAAGTGACCATTGAGCGTAACCGCCCCTGCCCGGACTGCAACGGCCGCGGCGCCAAGAGCGAGGCCGATATCAAGACCTGCCCCACCTGCGGCGGCCAGGGACGCGTGCGCCAGCAGGCCAGAACCCTCTTCGGCGTGGGCTATACCATCGGCACCTGCCCTCAGTGTCAGGGAGAAGGAAAGATCATTTTCAACCCTTGCCGTCGCTGCGGTGGTACCGGCCTGGAACGTCGTCGGGAGACCGTTAAGGTTCGCATCCCGGCCGGCGTGGAGGATGGTATGCAAATCACCGTAAGAGGAGAGGGACATGCCGCTCCGCACGGCGGTGTGAACGGAGATCTGCTTGTAGTAATCAGTGAGATGGCCCATCCGCAGCTTCAGCGGGAAGGCAACAACCTCTTCTTTACCAGGATCATTTCCGTTCTGGACGCCATGCTGGGCTGCGAGGTCTCCATCCCTTGCTTGGACGGCAGTTATAAGGTGAAAGTGGAGCCTGGTACCCAGTCCGGTACGGTGGTAAAGCTGCGTGGAAAAGGCCTTCCCAGCGTGCAGGGCTATGGCCGCGGAACCGGAGACCTGTATGTGAAATTCCAGGTCTGGGTGCCCCACAAGCTGTCCCGTCAGGAAAAAGAGGCCCTGGAGCAGATGAAGGGCAGTTCCAGTTTCACGCCGGACCTAACCCGGGAAGACAAAGCTACCTTTGACAAGGTTAAAAATATTTTCTAAAAAATCCCGTAAAAGTTTTGGTAGTTTGCAAATTAGTTGTATCTTTGCAGTCCCAAAATAGACGCAACCTCTTGTAAGGAGCCAAACCACAACGTTGCATTAAGAGATTAGAGAAAATTATGGATTTGATTAAAGTTGCAGAGCAGGCTTTCCAGAATGAGAAAGTTGCTTCCTACCCGGAGTTCAAGGCCGGTGACACCGTCACCGTGACCTATAGAATTAAGGAAGGTGATAAAGAGAGACTCCAGAAGTTCCGTGGAGTAGTTATTCAAATGAAAGGTTCAGATCCTTTCACCAAGACCTTCACGGTCCGCAAGGTTTCCGGTGGTGTTGGAGTTGAGAGAATCTTCCCTTTCCAGTCGCCTTTCATTGACAGCATCGAGGTTAACAAGTATGGCAAGGTTCGCCGCGCCCGCATCTTCTACCTCCGTGACCTCACCGGTAAGAAGGCCCGCATCCGCGAGAAAGTCTACGTTGCAGAAAAATAAGGCAGTAGCCTAAAACTGGCTCCATAGCTCAATTGAATAGAGCATTTGACTACGGATCAAAAGGTTACAGGTTTGAGTCCTGTTGGAGTCACAAAAAGGCCCTCTGAGATGTCTCAGAGGGCCTTTTTTTATTTTCACTGATACTCCAATCCTTTTATGGCGACACCGATGTTGACGGGAAGATGCTTCATTTCACCCAGGGCGACTTCCCGGAGGTAGCTGCTCTTCAGGTAAATATTGAAGTCCATGCTCATTTCCCAAAACTCCCTCTGTTCTTCCTGTTTGGCAAGAAATGCCTGTAGGGCCTGCTCATCATATCCCACAATCTGGAAAGCGATGAAGTAGCGCCCGGGTTCCAACAGGATAGTCTCTTCCGGCTGGATGTCGAAATGTTGCGGATCGTTTGAAACGGCAACGTCAAAGTATATCGGCCTATGCAGCACATTGACAAACGATTCGTTCTTCCCTTCGATGCGGTAAATGATGATGGATGCAATACAGCCGGGGATGTGATTGCTTCGAACTGTTAGCTCAATGTCTTTCACCAGGAAGGGTTTCTTTGCCCGGGCCACGGATCCTAATTCCCGTCCGGATGGATGTTCGCTCCGCAGGGAGGTAGTGATGATGCCCATATTCTTCAGCACATTCGATCCGGGACGGAGCAGATACTTTTCCTTTGTATTACCGCCAATGAAAACGGCCGGAGGTAATTCCTGCTCCTGCAGGACAATTACCACGTCGTCGGTTGAACCCGTTACTGGATAGGATGCAGTTTGATAGGATACGTGAAAGAACTCCAGCGTGTCGCCAGGAATATCTATCTCAAAACGGCCGTCGGCGGTAGAGATGGTTCCTATCTGAAGCTTGGGTACGCCTACCTGGACATACTCTACGGCTTCACCTTGTCCGTTGATAATACGCCCCTTGACGGTGAAGTGCTCCTGTGCCGATAACAGGACGGGGAGCAATGCGAGGGCTAAGGAGAGTTTAATCTTCATAGATATCCTCCTCCATCTCAATCCCTTCCGGATCGGGCTGATAATCCAGAATATCGCCCGGAAGACAGTCCAGTACCTTGCAGATCTTGTTGAGTGTGGTGAAGCGGATGGCGCGGCCTTTCCCCGTTTTGAGCAGGGAAAGGTTGGTCATGGAAATGCCGATCTTTTCTGACAGCTCCGAGAGTTTCATGTGGCGCTCCCAGAGCATTTTATCTAGATTAACGGTAATCATATCGCGAGCTTACTGTCTTTAGCGGCCAGGTATGCCATTTTGTATAGTCCTGCGAAAAGAAGGACGATGAGGGGAATGAGGATGGTGTTTGAATCCAGCATCAATTCCGATTCTCCTTTCACAACAGCATCGTAATTGGAGTGGACAAAAGCAAGAAGTGCGGCAACCAGTGCTGTCCAGCGGATGAGGGAAATGTTGGATTTGGGGAAGATCTCACCTTCTTTCAGTCCCTTGTTGGTGCGGTAAAGGAATATGCAGCACAGGATGAAAAGAAGTGTGATTCCGATAAAACGGGCCACAAGAATAAAGATCTGCCAGCCCTTGATGTCCGGATTCCAGGTCATGGGAATAATAAAGTTATTAAGCCATAACTGGGAAATCATTTGCACATAGGTGTAAATAAGCGTCAAGCCACCTATTACGAGGATAGCGATGGAGAGATTCCGGATGTTCTTTTGCGTTGAATTGTTCATATTGCTGTCATTTTTGTTTTGCCGTAATGACAGACAAATATAATGCCAATTTTACGAAAAACATAAAAAACTTTACGAATTTCGTAAAAAAAGCACTACTCGCTATAGTACTTAACAATCCGTGATGCAACTTCTTCCGGGTGGTCAACCAGCAACTGGCCGTGGTTGAGTTTTTGGAAAACTTCGATATGGACCTCCGGGCAAATCTTTTTCAGATGCTCAGCCTGCGGCTTGGCCACAAAGGTTTCCAATGAGCCATGCCAATAGTGAATATCGGCCCCGTGGATGGATTCCAGTTTGTTGGTATAGACGGACTTGTACCCGTCCAGCACCGCGCGCCCGCCGCCGAATGGATACACCTTCCTGCATTCGTCCAGCAGTACATCAAAGTAATGGGAGTGGAACACCCAACGCCAGAATCCTGTCCAATGATAGCAGGTCCAGACATTGGCGCACTGATAATAGCGGAGCGGCCCAACCAGCCATTTGGGCAGGGGCAAAAGCGGCGCCGCATCCAGAATGGCGTGGTCGATGGTGACTTCATTCCGCTCCAGAACGCGGGACAGGATCTTTCCGCCAAGTGAGAGGCCATAGGCACAGTCCAGATGGCCGCCGAGCCGTTCTTTAACATAGGCTATTACCTTCGCTGCCTGATCGTCTACGGATGTGAATTGAGTGTGTACACCCAGCGTGAAACCATCCACCTCTACGGCAATGATCCGGAACTTGTCCTTTAGCAAGTCCGTCAGCGGCAGGAATATCTCATAGGATACTCCCAGACCCGGAATCAATAGCAGCGTCGGTGCGCTTTCATTGCCAAAAACCCTGTATTCCATAATTATTGCATCGGCATTAGCAAAACAATTCCATGGACGTATATTGCGGCACCATTCCCAGAGCCTTGTAGAAGGCTTTTGCACCCGGGTTGCCTTCCCACACGTGAAGGGTAATGTTGTGGCAGCCTTTCTCTTTTGCAAACGCTTTCACATATTCGAACAATGCGGTGCCGATGTGAAGGCCGCGGGCCGATTCCAGGACGCATAAATCATCCAGATACAGCGTTGTAAGCGGCATCAGCGCTCCGCTGTTCGGATGTTGAAGGATGCAGAAGGCGTATCCCAGTACGGCTCCATCCCGGTCGTATACAAAGACCGGTGTATCCGGATTATCAAAGATGGCCAGAAGCTCCTCGTCCGTGTACTTTTTCCCTACCGGGCGGAAAAGGTCCGGCCTGGCGGCATGATGCACGGCCAGTACCTGTCCCAGGAGCGTATTCACGGCTTCCAGGTCACGGGGCTCTGCCGGGCGTATGATATATTCTGACATAGTTTACCTTATTGTTTTCCAAATTGCAAGATAACCATTTTCAATCAAATCTTCAAATTGCATTATAGCCGAATTCGGTTTTTCTTGTATCTTTGTGGTATAGCAAATCTGAATTCTGATGCGGTACAAAGTTGTCATCTTTGATCTGGACGGAACGCTTCTGGATACACTGGAGGATCTGGGAGCGGCAGTGAATCATGCTATGAAGACAGGGGGATTTCCGCAGCATACAATGATGGAATACCGCGGAATGGTGGGCCACGGTGTGCGCAATCTGGTTGCACAGGCCTTGCCGGAAGAGGCGCGGAGCGAAGAACAGATAGACGAATCACTGGCCGTTTTCAAGGCCTTCTATACATCCCATATCGATGTGCATACACATCCTTATCCAGGTATGCAAAAGCTGTTGGAAACGCTTAACAAAGAAGGTGTTAAGATGGCCATCGCCTCCAACAAGTTCCAGTCCGGGACGGAGTATCTGGTTAAGAAGTTTTTCGGTGGTATTCCCTTCGTTGCCATCCTGGGGAACCGCGAAGGTTTTCCGCTGAAACCGGACCCCGAGATTGTGGCCGAAGTTCTCAGAAAGGCCGATGCCGCCAAAGAGGACGCCGTCCTGGTAGGGGATTCAACTACAGACATGAAAACCGCCGCCAACGGCGGCATCCGCGGCATCGCCGTCAGCTGGGGCTACAGAGAGATGGCCGATGGAACCGTCGCCAGTTCTGCGGAAGAACTACAGATGTTGCTATAATCATTGATTAAGTATTTCGTAACATAATAAAGACTAACTATGATTCTCACTACCACCCCCACCGTCGAAGGACGGACCATTATCGACTATAAAGGCGTTGTATTCGGAGAGGTTATCTCCGGCACTGCCGTTAAGCTGGCCTAGGACGATGAGGACCGGTTTTCTTGTCATCCTTCTGGTGTTTTTCGTCACGCTTGCCTATGTAATCTGGCATCTGTGGCGGATTACCCCTGGCGGGTGGGCGGCGAAGCTTCTTGTAACGGGTCTTTTCGTGCTCTGGATGGCTGCGGCCTTCGCCAGCATCGGCCTCAGAAACAAGGCGCCCTCATCCGTAGTGGTTGCCCTGTATGAGGTGGGCCATCCCTGGATGATAGCCTATGTGTACCTGCTGCTGGCTTTTCTCCTTGCCGATATAGCCGTCCTCTGCAGAATCCTGCCGAAGGTGTTCCTGTCGGGAAGCCTGACCGGGCTCCTTTCTATTGCAGGGGTGGTTGCTGTAGTACTCATAGCAGGCGGCATCCATTATAAGCACAAATACCGCGAGGAGCTGACCATCCGGACGGAAAAGCTTCTGGAGAAACCCCTCACCGTAGTCCTTGCCAGTGACCTGCATGTGGGCTACGGCAACCGTAGGAAGGAACTCTCCCGGTGGATAGACCTCATCAATGCCGAAAAGCCCGATCTGGTCCTTTTTGGCGGGGACATCGTTGACATGCAGGTGAAGCCGCTCCTGGAGGGAAACTATGCAGAAGAATTCCGGAGACTCTCAGCCCCAGCCTTCACCGTCCTTGGCAATCATGAGTATATCGGCGGGGAAGGGGAGGCCGAAGATTTCCTTGCCGATGCAGGGATTACCCTCCTGAAGGACTCCCTAGCTCATTTTGAAGGGCTCACCGTCATCGGTCGGGACGACCGCAGCAACCGGGAGCGGAAAGAACTGACCGAACTGGCCGATGGTTTAGACGGTTTCTCCATCTTATTGGATCATCAGCCCTATCATCTTGAGGAGGCTGAGCAGGCGGGTATAGACTTCCAGTTCAGTGGCCATACCCACCGGGGACAGGTCTGGCCCCTGTCCTGGATTACGGATGCCATGTACGAAAAATCCTGGGGTCACCACAGCAGGGGCAATACCCGCTATTACGTGAGCTCCGGGCTGGGAATCTGGGGACCGAAGATTCGCATCGGAACCCGATCCGAGTACTTGGTGCTGCACATTATCTAATCGGATTAATTTGCTATTTTTGCAATTGCAATGAGGAGAATAGTTCCCCATATTATCCTGCTGCTGTTCCTGGCTGCTGTGTCCTGTTCACAGAATGACGGTCCGGAGCCGGAGACGCGCATCCTGGCGGATGGCGTATGGGTGGGTAGTGGTGAAGGCCGTGGCGGTACCATCATTGCCAGCGTGGAGGTGAAAGAGCATGCGGTTTCGCAGGTTACCATCGTGAGCCAGTCGGAGTCGTCCTTCGCTCAGGAAACCATCAATACCATTGTGGAAAGAGCTGTGGGTCGGGAAGATCTCTTGAAGCCGGAAGTGGACGCGATTTCGGGCGCTACGCTCACCTCCAACGGAGTTATTGATGCCATCAACATGGCCCTCCTGGCGTCAATGGGGAAACGGGCCGATGGGGGAAAGATTTATACTGACGGGAGTTGCGAAATTGTAATTGTGGGTGCGGGTGGTGCCGGTATGTCGGCCGCTGTCGCGGCGGCAGAAACCGGAGCGGGAAGCATCGTCGTGCTGGAGAAACAAGGCATCATCGGCGGCAACACCAACTACTCCACCGGCGGCATCAATGCCGCGGAAACGGAAGTGCAGAAGTCCCAGGGCATTGAGGACAGCAAGCAGCTTTTCTATGACGACACCATGAAGGGCGGCAAAAACGAGAACCTTCCGGAGCTGGTATGGAACTTTGTGGAGCATGCCCCGGGCACCATCAGCTGGCTTATCGGCAAGGGCGCGGACCTTAGCGACGTGGGTCTGATGGGAGGCAGTAGTGTCAAGCGGACGCACCGTCCCAAGGGTGGCACGGCCATCGGCCCGCACCTGATGAAAATCCTCAAAACGGCCACGGCCGATGAGAATATCGAAATCCGCACTTCCAACAAGGTTTTAGGCCTGCTCTCTTCCGGATCGGCCGTTACGGGTGTACAGGTGGAGAATGCCGATGGAAGCGTCTATACACTCAAAGCAAAAGCCATAATCATAGCTACAGGCGGTTTCGGGGCCAATCTGAAGATGGTCACGGAGTATCAGCCATGGCTCAGTGGCTTTGCCACGCTTAACCATCCGGGAGCTACGGGAGACGCATTCGATTGGGTAAAGTCGTTGGGCGGCGCCACCGTTCAGATGGAGAATATCCAGATCCATCCCACCGCCGAGGCCGAAAACAACATCCTCATCACGGAAGCCGTACGCGGAAACGGCGCCATTCTGGTGAACCGGGAGGGGAGACGTTTCGTGAACGAGATGGAAACGCGGGACGTGGTATCGGCCGCCATCCTTAAGCAAACCTCTGGGGACGCTTATCTGATCTTTGACCAGGATGTAAGGAAATCGCTCGCAGCCATAGAGACTTACGCTAACCAACACCTGCTTAAAGAGGGTTCCACCCTTGCCGGTCTGGCCGATGCGACAGGCCTTCCTCCGGAAGCCCTTGAGGCTACGCTTAAACGTTATTCGGGCCAGCAGAAGGCCGGAGCGGACGAAGACTTTGGCCGAAGCGCCACCGAAATGACGGCGGCGCTCCAGACACCTCCCTTCTATGCCGTGCGGGTAAAACCTGCCATCCATCACACCATGGGCGGGCTAAGCGTGAACACACTCACGCAGGTCCTGAAGGCCGACGGGACTCCCATCCCCGGCCTCTATGCCGCCGGTGAGGTGACCGGTGGCCTGCACGGGGCCAACCGCCTGGGCGGTAATGGCGTGGCCGACATAGTAGTAAACGGAAAGCTGGCAGGGGAGGCCGCTGCCAGCTTTGTAAAAAACAAACGGAACTAAGCTGTCTCTATTTGAACAGCAGCTGGGCGAACTGGTAGAGGCTGCGGCGCCAGGTATGCCACTCGTGGGCGGTGCCCTCCGAGATGTAACCTACGGCGTTCATGCCCATCTTCTTAAGATTATCGGCCGCTTCCATCACCCGGGGGTTCTCCTTGCTTCCGCAGCTCATGAACACCACCTTGTTGGTCTCCTTGAAGCCTGCGGCGCCCTGAACATCTTCAACGCTGATGACACCGCCGCTGAACATGCCCACATAGGCAAAGGTGGTGGGGTTGGCCAGGGTAATCCTGCGGGTCTGGCCGCCGCCCATGGACAGGCCGGCCATGGCGCGGTGCTGTGCATCGGCAATTACGCGATACTCCTTCTCCACCATGGGGATGATATCATTGAGCAGGACAACCTGGAAGCCGTCGTTGTTCCTGCGGCCATTGGGATCCTGAGGAGGCAGCTGCTGGATATAAGGCTCCACCAGATGGATGTACTGACCCTGGCCGTAATCCATTACCACAATGAACGGGACGGCCTTACCCTCTGCAATGAGGTTGTCAAGGATCTGGCCTGTGTGGCCCTGGGCCGACCAGCCCTGTTCGTTCTCCGCATTACCGTGCTGGAGGTAAAGCACAGGATATTTCTTGCCGGGGTTCTTTTCATATTCCGCGGGCAGGTAGATGTAGCAGTGGCGCATGCTGGCGGTAGCCTTGGACCAGTAGTATTTCTCTACGATGGAGCCCTGGGGCACATTCTTCACCTGCCAGAAATCCATATCGTCCGAAGGGATTTCGATACCGCTGCCCCAACGGCCGGCGCCGAAGAAATAGATGCTGCCGGGATCCGGGACGGAAGCACCGTCCACCTCCAGCTGATAGTAGTGGAAACCTACATCCTGAGGGTCTGACGTGCCGGTCCATACACCGTTTTCGTCCTTGGACATCTCATATTTCTTGCCGGCGATGTCCAGGCGGACCGCCTTGGCCTCCGGGGCGCGGAGCTGTGCGCGAACGGCACCCTGGGAGTTCACCATGGGATACTGGTGTCCCTGCTGGTTGGTGATGTTGGGTTTGAAATCTTCAATGGCACCCGTGAATGAAGGAACGACGGGATTTCTCTGCTGGGCGTTTGCACACAGTGCAACTAAAAGCACAGCCACGGAAAGGATAATCTTTTTCATGATAGTTGGGTTATTGTGGTTATTGGTGTTTTATGGATTCACTCTTTTTCCCAGCATACGGTTCAGATGGGTCTCCAGGATGTGGAAGCTGGGCTCCACCATGGGGCTATGACCATGGCCGTCAATTTCGTATAGATAGGTCTCTTTATGGCCCACCAGCTTCATCATACGGGCCAGGTACTGGTTTTCGTCGTATCGGCCATAGAGTTCCAATTCGCGGTCCCCGCAGATGAGCACCAGCGGCGGGCAGTCCGGACGCACCCAATAGATGGGAGCGAACTCATCGATGGTAACCTGCAGGGGCTGAAGGCCCTGCATCTTGCGGACATTGTAATGTGTGACGGCCTGTCCGCTGAAGGGGACATACATCATCACGTCATCGGCATCGATGTCATAGGCGGCCAGCCAGGCCTTGTTCAGGCAGAGCATCATGCCGATGTAGCCTCCGGCGGAATGGCCGGTGACGACAATCTTGGCAGTGTCGCCGCCATAATCGGCCGCATGGCGGAATACCCACGCCACGGCTTCTGCCGCGTCGTCCAGCGTTTCACGGATGGTAACCTTTGGCAGCAGGCGGTAGTTCACGCCCACTACAACCCAGCCTTTTCCCTTCAGCCGTGCGGGAATCTCCTTGTTGCCAGCCTCCAGGCCGCCGCCGTGGAACCAGATAATTACCGGGCAGTCCTTCTGCCCTTCCGGATAATAGACATCCAGCTTCAGCCGTTCCTGGGCATAACTGTCCGTCTTGCCTGTATAGCTGATGTCATTGACCTGCGTGTAGGTCTGTGCGCTGAGCCCCGTAAGCGTAAGGAGCAGCAGGAGGGTGGTAAGTAAGTGTCTCATTGTGGTTGATTTACATGCGAATATACGGATTTTCCGGGAAAATCCAATTTTGTTTTTTGGGGACTTATAGCTATCTTCGGGATTGAGAACAGACAGCATGATATGAATAAAATTGCCGCGCTCCTGAAGAAATGGGCCGATACCAGCCTGGTCCTGCGAATCCTCATCGGCCTAATCATTGGTGCCGTCCTGGGTCTTGTGGCTCCGGGATGGACCTGGCTGGGTATGCTGGGAACCATTTTCGTGAGTGCCCTCAAGGCCATTGCGCCTGTGCTGGTGGCCATTCTGGTGATGGCGTCCATTGCCAGGGCCGGCGGCGGTCTGGGCCCGCGATTCCGCACAGTGATTGCCCTGTACATTGTGAGCACCCTGGGCGCCGCGCTGGTGGCGGTGGTGGGCAGCACCTGCTTCCCCGTAACCCTTCAATTGCAGGATGTGGCCGAGGGAAGCGCTCCCAGCGCCCTCACGGACGTGTTCACCAACCTCCTCACCAACATGGTTGCCAATCCGCTGGCTTCCACGGCATCGGCCAATTATATAGGCATCCTGTTCTGGGCCGTCCTGCTGGGACTGGGCCTCAAGAAGCTTGCCTCGCCGGGCACCATCAAGGTGATTTCGGACTTGGCCGATGTTATGGCGCTGGTGGTCAAGTGGGTCATTCAGTTTGCGCCTTTCGGTATCCTGGGCCTGGTGTTCTCGGCCGTGTCGGAAAGCGGACTGGAGATTTTCTCCACTTACGGAAAGCTCATCCTCCTGCTTGTGGGCTGCATGCTTTTCAATACGCTTGTGCTCAACCCTCTGTGGTCTTACATCGCCACCCGGAGGAACCCTTATCCGCTCCTTTGGACCTGCCTCAAGGAGAGCGGTCTTCAGGCGTTTTTCACCCGTTCATCGGCCGCTAACATTCCCATCAACATGGCCCTTTGCAAGAAGCTGGGGCTGGACGAGAACTTTTATTCCGTTAGCATTCCGCTGGGCGCCACCATCAATATGAACGGTGCGGCCGTCACCATTACGGTAATGACCATGGCCGTTGCCCATACCGTGGGCGTGGAAGTGGGCTTTGTGAGTGCGCTCCTCCTCAGCATAATCTCTACTCTGGGTGCCTGCGGCGCATCCGGCGTGGCGGGAGGGTCGCTCCTGCTCATCCCTATGGCCTGCTCCTTCCTGGGAATTGGGAACGATGTGGCCATGCAGGCCGTTGCCGTGGGCTTTATCATAGGGGTGGTCCAGGATTCCGTGGAAACCGCCCTCAATTCCAGCGGCGACGCCTTCTTCACCGCCACGGCGGAATACCGGGACCGTAAAAAAACAACCGGCCAACCCCTTGGGTGACCGGTTGTATAACCTTTTGGCCGATAGATTTATTTCTTGCGGCTCTTGTATCTCTGATAGAACATATCCACACGACCGGCGGTATCCACCAGCTTCACCTTGCCCGTGTAGAACGGGTGGGAAGTGTTGGAAATCTCCAGCTTCACCAGCGGGTACTCAACGCCTTCCACGGTAAGGGTTTCCTTGGAAGGGGCGCAGGAACGCGTGATGAACACGGTGTCATTTGACATATCCTTGAAAGCTACAAGACGGTAGGTTTCGGGATGGATTCCTTTCTTCATTTTACGTAAAAATATAATTGTTAACAATTTTGGACCGCAAAGATAGGAATTCTGTGCGGAAATTCCAAATTATTATTGCAACTTCGTGTAGGCCACCTTGCCCACCAGCGTGGTGGGGAGGGAGTCCCGGTATTCCCACTGCTTGGGCATGGCGTACTTGGCAATGTGCTTCCGGCAGTGCTCCTCAATGCTGGCGCGCACCTCGGGTGTGTCTTCCACCCCGTCCTTGAGCACAATAAATGCCTTCACAACCTGCATCTTGAGCGGATCCGGAGCGCCAATCACGCAGCTTCTCTGCACGGCGGGATGGCCCTCCAGGATGTTCTCCACCTGGGAAGGATACACATTGTAGCCGCTTGTAACAATCATGCGCTTGATGCGCTGGCGGAAGAAAATGAAGCCTTCCTCGTCCATCACGCCAAGGTCCCCGGTGTGGAGCCAGACGTGGCCGTCTTCATGCTTGCGCAGCGTCTGTGCATTCTCTTCTTCGTGGTTGATATAACCAAGCATCATGGAAGGTCCGGTGAGGCAGATTTCGCCTTCCTCGCCGTAAGGGACTTCCTCAATGGTGCCGGGGCGGCAAATCTGGTAATAGGTGTCCGGATAAGGCAGGCCGATGCTTCCTTCCTTCTCCTTGTTGTAAGGCGTGAGGCAGGAGGCCGTAACGCACTCCGTGGTGCCGTAGCCCTCGCGGACGCGGATGGTGGCTTTGTGGTCGGCAAGGAACTTGTCAAACTTCTTCTTCAACTCTATGGTGAGGGAGTCTCCGCCGGAGAATACGCCGCGGAGGCAGCTCAGGTCGGCCCCGTCCAGATAGCGGTTGCGGGTGATGGCCTCGAAGAGGGTGGGCACCCCGGCAATGAAGTTGGGCCGGGTTTTCCGGATGAGCCGGGCATAGCTTTTTACATTGAAACGGGGCACCAGGATGGCCGTGGCGCCGCACACCAGCACGGTATGGATGCACACGCCCAGGCCGAATCCGTGGAAGACCGGCATGGCCGCCAGCATTCTGCCGTGGCGCACGGTCTCATGGCACATGGCCTCCGTCTGACGGGCCAGGGCATTGAAGTTGATGTCGCTGAGCATGATACCCTTGGTGGTGCCCGTTGTACCACCGGAGAAGAGGACCACGGCTTCCGTAAGCGGATCCTTATCCGGGAAAACGGTGTCGGTGGCACCTTCGCCAGCAGCTATGAAGTGCTTCCAAAGCAGCACGCTTCCGTCTTCCACCACTTTGGGGAACTTCCGCTCCGTGAGGAGTTTCTGGCCGATGGAGAGCGGGAAGGGGAGTTCTTCGGACACCCGGGCGATGATGAGTTTGCCGATGGGCCGAAGCTGCTTCACCTCCAGGAATTTGGCATAGAACTGGTCCAAGGTCACAGCAATGTCGCAGTTGGCTTCGTTAAGGAAGAAAGCAATTTCCGCAACGGCCGACAGTGGATGAACCATAGATGCCACGGCGCCAATCCGGTTAAGGCCGTACAGGCAGTAAATGGCCTGCGGCACGTTGGGAAGGCATACCAGCACACGCTGGCCGGCTCGGACACCCAGCGCATAAAAAGCGCGGGCAGTACGGTCAATTTCGGCCGCCATCTCCTTGTAGGTGATGGATCGGCCCATAAAGGAAAGGGCGGGGAAGTCGGGGTCGGCGGCAGCCGTTTCCAGTACGGCGCCGGACATGGATTTGTCACTGTATTCCAGGTGGAAGGGGACATCGCCATAGCTCCCCAGCCACGGCGTTTTCACGTTTTCCAGGTTAAAGTGCATAATTATTCAATTCCAATGGGGGTGGCTGCAGGCAGGTCCAGCAGTTCGGGATGGGCAAAGATGTGACGTACCAGGCGCAGGGTCTTGGCAAAGTAATAACCATCGGCAATGCGCTCATCAACGGTAAGACCTAGTTTGATGGTGTTGCGCATCTCAAAGCTGCCGTCTTCTTTCCAGAAGGGACGCAGTTTCTTCTCGCCGATAACCATGAAGAAGGAAATATTTCCCCACTCGAAGAGGTGGTGGTAATCGGCATTCATCTTGATGCTGCCCAGGTTGGACACAAAGCAGCTGGAATAGCAAGGGTCATCGGCCGCCAGCGACTTGGGATAGCAGCCGTAGTATTCCATCTCCTTGAGTGTCCAGCTCAGCAGGCGGAACAGCGGACGCGGGAGGTAGGTGAGGAACTTGAGCGAATTGTCCACACCCACGGCTTCGCCTTTGCCTCGGACCTTGGTCACGAAGTCCTGCACATAGGAGTGAACCTGCTCCATGGGGGAGCCGCCATCCCGGTCCAGGACGAACTTGGCCATGGATTCCGTGCCCTCGTCGGAGAACTGCCGTTTCACATTGAAGGCAATCTGGATTTCCTTGCGCTCGTAAAAACGGTGGCCTGCAATGAAGTAATTCATCTTGGGACGCAGGTAGATGGCTTTTGCCGTGGCGGCCGATATGAAATGGAACCACGTGTACTTGAATTCCGGATTCTGGGCATTCTTTTTGGCCAGGTACTTGTCCACTTCGGTGAGGTCCATAACCTCTCCCAGAACGGCCTCGTTGATGGTGCGGTTGCCAAAGAAGTAGGGCATCATCACATGGACGGGGTCCAGTCCGCCTATGTACCAGCCGTCCCAGCGGTCGCGCCAGCTTTTCTTTCTCTCTTGCATCGGTTTAGGTATTTAAGGTTTATTTCATTCTGTAGGGTTGGTCTTCGTAAAGCAGGTAGCGTTTGGCTTTCCGTATCCATTTCTGCTCCTCCAGCTTCACATGCTCCTGTACCACGTCAAAGGAGATGGATTGCTTCAGGTAAGCTTCCAGCACCGGATCGGCCAGTTTGGTCCAGAAGGCGGGCTCAAACTCAAAGGCCGAATAATGCTCCGTGAACCAGCGCATGAGGTGCAGCGTATGCAGGAGGCTGTGATAGTCCTCTCCCGGCACCAGCATGATCTGGAAGCCGAAGCAGCGTTCGCCGGCGTAGCGGCCTGCCGAAGGGGTGAAGGAGCAGGGTCGGAGCAGGGCGCCCGGAGCCTGCGGAAGTTCCTGAGGGTGAAGGGGCTTTACAAACGGAGCGCCGATGTATTCGTACGGCCTGGCCGTGCCGATACCGGGCGTGATGGTGGTGTTGTTCCAAAGTCCGCCGCCGCTGTAAAGGTAAGAGCTGAAAAGGCCCGGAATGTCACTGGCCGGTGCGATGGTCCACGGCATGAGCTGCCGCACGGAATCCGTTGCCCGGGCCGATATAACATGGATGGGGAATTTGGCTCCAATTTCCGAAGCGTACAGGTTCACCAGTTCTCCCAGCGTGAGGCCATGCCGATGGGCCACCTTGGGAACGAACATCTCTCCGGCCACCGAAGGAATGCTGCCTTCCACAACGCGTCCGCTGGGGTTGATATGGTCCACAATGTACAGGGAAGGGGCTTCATCGTCCAGCAGCTTAAGCATTTCCATGAGCTGCATCACGTCTTTGGTGTAGTTGAAATACCGCACCCCCACGTCCTGGATCTCTACCACCACGGCATTCAGTTCCCGCAGCTGGTCCGCCTCAAAGGCAATGTGGTTGGTCCCCGGGGTGAGCTCCGCCTCCCGCGGGTTGAACACGGTTACCAGATTCTTCCGCTCCCGGAAGATGTCGTACATCCATCGGCCCCGGGCGGTGTCCCAGCAGTTCTGCGTACAGAAACACCCTACCTTGCCATACAGCAGGGCGCGGTCCAGCTGATCCTCCAGCGGTGTGGTCCTGAATGAGAACATTAGCCCTTGATAATCTTATTGGCCACTGCAATCACTTCGTTTCCAAGGGCTTCCGCATCGGCCATGGTGGAGGCTTCGGAGTAGATGCGGATGATGGGCTCCGTGTTGGACTTGCGCAGGTGGACCCAGGTCTTGTTGGCTTCGAAGTTAATTTTTACGCCGTCTATGTCGTTGATGTTTTCCTTGGCGTAGATCACTTTCAGTTCGGACAGAATCTTCTCGATGAGGGCGCTGTCGCTTAGCTGAATCTTGTTCTTGGCAATGAAATACTGCGGGTATGTCTTCTTTAACTCGCTCACTTTCATTTTCTTATGCGCCAGGTTGCTAAGGAAGAGCGCAACGCCCACCATGGCGTCACGGCCGGCGTGGATGGCAGGGTAGATGACGCCTCCGTTGCCTTCGCCGCCAATAAGGGCGCCCACCTCGTGCATCTTGGTGGTCACGTTCACTTCTCCCACGGCCGCTGCGTAATACTTGCCGCCGTGCTTCTCCGTCACGTCCCGGAGGGCGCGGGTGGAGGAGAGGTTACTCACCGTGGCGATGGGCTTTCCTTCCTTTTCGGCCTGCTCACAGAGATAATCGGCCACGCTAACAAGGGTATATTCTTCCACGAAGGGTTCTCCGTTCTCGCAGATGAAGGCCAGGCGGTCCACATCCGGGTCCACGGAAACGCCCAGGTCGGCCTTTTCCTTTTTCACCGTCTCGCAAAGGTCCACCAGGTTGGCGGGCAGCGGCTCCGGATTGTGTGCAAAGTCTCCAGTGGGGTTGCAATTAAGGCCGATGCACTTGACGCCCAGGCGCTTGAGAAGACGGGGCATGATGATGCCGCCTACGCTGTTCACGGCGTCCACCACCACGGTGAAGTGTGCCGCCTTGATGGCTTCCACATCCACGGCCGGGAGGGCCAGCACCGCATCCAGGTGCTTATCCGTGAAGTCTTCCTCTTCAATGCTGCCCAACTGATCCACTTCGGCAAAGTTGAAGTCTTCTTTCTCGGCCAGGTCCAAAACGGCCTGTCCTTCCACGGCGGTGAGGAATTCGCCCTTGTCGTTCAGGAGCTTTAAGGCGTTCCACTGGCGCGGATTGTGGCTGGCAGTGAGGATGATACCACCGTCGGCCTTGGCAAAGAGGACGGCCATTTCCGTGGTGGGGGTGGAGGCAAAGCCGCACTTTACAACGTCAATTCCGCAGCCCACCAGGGTGCCCACCACCAGCTGTTCCACCATGTCTCCAGACATGCGGGCGTCCTTGCCAACAACCACTTTGTAACGCTCGCCGTTGGGCGCGGGTTTTCTCTGGGGGAGGGTGGCGGCATAGGCCGCGGTGAACTTGACAACATCAATGGGAGTGAGGGCTCCGCCGGGTGCTCCGCCAATGGTACCCCGGATGCCGGAGATGGATTTGATGAGGGTCATATTGTAAAAAGTTTAGGTTTAATCTTCATTTAATCTCACAAATATATTAAATTTGCGCCCCAATTACAAATTGAAAACACCATGCAAGGGATCTGGACCATAATAATGCTCATTTTTTCGAACATCTTCATGACGTTCGCGTGGTATGGTCATCTAAAACTGCAGGAGATGAAAATCTCCACGGGCTGGCCGCTCATCCTCATTATCCTGCTGTCCTGGGGCATTGCCTTCTTCGAGTACTGCCTCACCGTTCCGGCCAACCGGATTGGCTTCCAGGGCAACGGCGGTCCGTTTAACCTTATGCAGCTGAAGGTAATCCAGGAAGTGATTTCCCTCACGGTCTTTACGGTGATAGTAACCTTCCTGTTCAAGGGACAGCCCGTCCAGTGGAACCATCTGGCCGCTTTCGGCTGCATGGTCCTGGCAGTATTTTTTGTGTTCCTGAAATAAAAATTTGCAGATTCGAAATTTTGTAGTACCTTTGCACTCCAACACGCTGGGTTCGTATAACGGTTAGTACTCGAGATTCTCAATCTCGCAATAGGAGTTCGATTCTCCTACCCAGTACGAACAACCCCTTTACAACGCACTGTAAGGGGGATTTTTGTTTTTATAAGCCGGGATTTTCCCACTCTTGACTTCTTCTATTCCCGGCCCCAATTCCTCTGGCTTGCACATACCTGATATGTACAAAGGTTTAGATCTGGGCGGCCGAAATCATGTTCATACCTTGCTGAAAAACTGGAAAAGCGTCCATTTAGAAGAGGTATGTACAATTTCCTTGAATGCAGTGCCGTTTTCCTGTTCATATCCGGTATGTACACCTTGTCCGGCCACGCAATCATTCCACAAGTCACGGCCGCCAAGGCGTGCGTTGGAAAGATAGGATGTGGCGTTACACAAAAAGCACCCAAAATGCGTAATGGGACGTCCTCCAGGACGCGACATTACGCAAAAACGGCCTAAAACGAGTAATGAGATGTACTAGAACCTACAGCCAACGCCGCCGTGGAACAGGGTGGCTATGGGGCCCAGGGCGAGTTCCGCAAAACCATAAAAGAGCTTGCCACCCACCCGGACGCCGATGGGCGTGAGATCCGGAAAGGGAAATACACTTCCGGTAAGGAGCTCCTGATTATCAATCACAAGCCCAACACCGCCGCCGGAATAAAGTTCGGCCGTCCGGCCCGGATTCCACACGTGGAAGCACTGAATTGTAAAGGAGAACACGGGACGACTGACCGTCCACCCTGCCGGGGAACCGTCATTCAGGTTATAGCGGGGGTTCCCGTTAGGGTCTGTCCCGAACGAAGAATACTGGATGAGATTGTAATAACGCCAGGAAGCTCCAACGGTAAAGCGGAATTCCGTATATTTCCGGAGATGGTATGCTCCACTGAGACTGAAAGCAGGGAAATACGGACAAATAACATCACCGACGGCCTGTCCCTTCTGGGCCAACTCCGTCTTTGTGGCCCGTGTTGGAATAAACGAAATGTGGAAAGGTATGACACCCGTACCCAGCTCAATGGACCAGGTCCTTTGGGCATACTCCGGCACCTCTTGGGCACGGGTCAAGAGGCCGGTTCCCAAAAGGATGGCAACTGCAAGAGACAGAAATCTCATTACCGGGGGTTCAATTTGACAACAATCTCCCGTTCCCTAAGATCCACCAGGGAGGTGTCTTTCCGGATGTAGACATTCTGGCCGTCTTCAAATCTGAGGTACGGCCCATCCAGATTCCTGTAATAGGGTATATTGACACTGCAGCGGCCGTCTGCTCCGGTAATGCCCAGTTCCGATCCCTGATTATATTGCCCAAATTTGGATGGGGAGCCGATGATGCGGACGCCCTCAAGCGGAGCTCCCGTATCGGCCGCCTTCAGGGACAACACCATGGGAGCCATACCGTTTTCTTCATAAAGTGGAGGTTCCGGCATGCCATAGCAGGCCTGGAAAACAAAAAGGGCTCCGGTGAGCGATACTCCTTTGAGAAGATTGTGCAAGATTTTCATGGCCGTGTGTTTTACTAGTAAAACCCTGTTTTGAAGATATCTTGCACAAAAATAAGAAAAATCGGTCTATATTTGCAAAAAACTCACTATGAATCCCTTCCTTTTCCGGCTCTTCAGGGACAATGAGATAAAGGTCCACGAACTGAACTACCTCTTCTGGGAGTGCACCACAAGGTGTAACTTCCACTGCCGGCATTGCGGCAGCGACTGCGGCATGGCGGCGCGGGAAAAGGATATGCCGCTGGAAGATTTCCTGGGGGCCGTGGACACCATCCCCGTAAAGCATCGGCCCAAGGAATTCTGCGTGGTTTTAACCGGCGGGGAGCCGCTTCTGAGGCCGGATATCCTTACTGTGGGGAAGGAACTGCGTAAACGGGGCCTTCTCTGGGGCATGGTCTCCAACGGCTGGCTGTACAATGACGAGATGCACCTCAAGCTGATGGACGCCGGGATGGGCGCCGTGACCGTGAGCCTGGACGGTCTGGAGGCTTCCCACGACTGGATGCGCGGCATCCCAGGCAGCTACCATCGGGCCCTTGGGGCCATCAATGCCTTTGCCCGGGATCCAAGGCTAAATGCCGATGTTGTCACTTGCGTTAACAAGCGTAACCTCTCGGAGCTGCCGGAGATTCATAAGGTATTATCGGCCACGGGCCTTAAGCAGTGGCGGCTTTTCACCATCATTCCCATCGGCCGAGCCGCCAAAGATCCGGACATGCTTCTAAGCAACGAGGAGTTTGTACAGCTCATGGAATTCATCCGGGAGAAGCGGGAGCAGGGCGGGCCCATGACCGTCACCTTCAGCTGCGAAGGCTATCTTGGCCGATACGAGGAAAAGGTGCGCCCCGTGCGCCATTTCTGCCACGCTGGGGTGAACATTGCCTCCATCCTCATTGACGGCCGCATCTGCGCCTGTCCCAACATTGACAGGGACCGTTTCTCGCAGGGAAATATCTATCAGGACAGCCTGTGGGAAGTGTGGCAGCACCGTTTCCAGCCCTTCCGGGACCATAGCTGGGCCCGCACCGGCATCTGCGCCGGCTGCAAACAGTGGAAAAACTGCCTGGGCGGCGGCATGCACAACTGGCACGGCCCTTCCGGCGACGTTCTCCAATGCCACTATCAGAAAACCGTTCAGTAGGCTTTCAAAAAAAATTAAAAAAATTATTACGGAATGCGAAAAAAGTGCTATTTTTGTATCCCGTGAGTAGTGTAAACAGCATCCCCTTTTGCTCGTTTATGTCCGCACGGCCGGACATCGCTTCTCCAGCAATTGACTTTAATTGTTCCGGTTCTCCCGCTTGGGGAACCGGCTTTTTTTGTGTATGAGAGCGGACTTGATACTTGAAGACGGTTCCCGTTTCAGGGGAACTGCGTTTGGAAGCCTCCGGAACACTTCCGGGGAAGTGGTGTTCAATACAGCCATGACTGGTTATCCGGAGAGCCTCACGGACCCCTCCTATGCGGGGCAGATCCTGGTTTCCACCTTCCCCCTTATCGGCAATTACGGCGTGCCGCCGCACAAGAGGGAAAGCGACGGGCTGGAAGAGCACTTCGAAGGCAGCCACATCTACGCCAGCGGCCTGGTGGTGGCCGATTATAGCAGCGCCTACAGCCATTGGGATGCCGAAGAGAGCCTGGAAGCCTGGCTCAAGCGGGAAGACATCCCGGCCATCACGGGTATTGACACCCGCGCGCTTACAAAAGCCCTGCGGGAGCGGGGAGTGATGCGGGGCCGGATCGTGCTGGAAGGCCTTCCGGACGAAGCTCCCGCCGATGATTACGAGGAGCACAATTACGTTGCCGAAGTATCCTGCACCCAGGTACTGCACTACATGCCTTCGGGCACTCCCCGTAAAAAGGTGGTGCTGGTGGACTGCGGCTGCAAATACAACATTATCCGTTGCCTGCTTTCCCGCGGCCTGGAAGTGATCCGCGTCCCCTGGAACTACGACTACAGCGGCATGGACTACGACGGCCTGTTCCTTAGCAACGGACCGGGCAACCCCGAGCAGTGCCGGGAAACGGTGGAAATCCTTCGCCGTGTAATGGCCGACGGACTCCGCGCCGCCGCCGAAGGAAAGCGGGTGAAACCCATCATGGGCATCTGCCTGGGTAACCAGCTGCTGGGAATTGCCGCCGGCGCGCGCGTATACAAGTTAAAATATGGCCACCGCAGCCACAATCAGCCCGTACGCCTTAACGGCACCACAGACTGCTTCATAACCAGCCAGAATCATGGCTATGCCATTGACAATGATTCGCTTCCGGATGGTTGGAAGCCTCTGCTGGTGAACATGAACGACGGCTCCAACGAAGGCCTGGAGCATGGGAGCATGCCCTGGTTCTCCGTGCAGTTCCATCCGGAGGCCAACGGCGGCCCGCTGGATACGGAAGTGCTGTTTGACCGCTTTGCCTCTCTGATGGAAGAACCCCTGCCGGTGGGTAGGCCTCCCATCAGCGGCCATCTGGACAAGGCTGTGCTCAAAGTGGAGAAGAAGCAGGTGGCAACGGTGCTGGTCCTGGGCTCCGGCGCCCTTAAGATTGGCGAGGCTGGGGAGTTTGACTACTCGGGCTCGCAGGCTTTGAAGGCTCTTCGGGAAGAGGGAATCCGCACCGTCCTCATCAACCCCAACATTGCCACCGTCCAGACCAGCGAAGGCATTGCCGATAAGATCTATTTCCTGCCGGTGACACCGGACTTTGTGGAAAAGGTAATCCAAAAGGAACATCCGGACGGCATTTTCCTCTCCTTCGGCGGCCAGACCGCTCTCAACTGCGGCATCAAGCTTTATGAAAGCGGCGTGCTGGAGCGTTACGGTGTAAAGGTGCTGGGAACTCCCGTCCAGACCATCATAGATACGGAAGACCGGGAACTCTTTGTGAAGAAGCTGGACGAAATCCAGGTCAAGACCATCCGAAGCGAGGCCTGTGACTCCATCGAGGCGGCCAAGGCGGCGGCAGCCCGGCTGGGCTACCCCGTGATCCTGCGGTCGGCCTATGCCCTGGGCGGCCTGGGTTCCGGTTTCTGCGACGATGAGGCCCAGCTGCAGAAGCTGGCCGAAAAGTCCTTCTCCTTCTCCCCGCAGGTGTTGGTGGAAAAGAGCCTGAAGGGCTGGAAAGAAATTGAATACGAGGTGGTGAGGGATGCCTACAACAACTGCATCACCGTGTGCAACATGGAAAACTTTGACCCGCTGGGCATCCACACGGGAGAAAGCATTGTGATTGCACCGTCCCAGACTCTCACAAACGAAGAATACCATTTCCTGCGGGAACTGTCCATCCGGATTGTGCGCCACCTGGGCATCGTGGGCGAATGCAACGTCCAGTATGCCTTTGACCCGGATTCGGAGGACTACCGCGTGATTGAGGTGAACGCCCGTTTGAGCCGCTCATCGGCCCTGGCCTCCAAGGCCACCGGCTATCCGCTGGCCTTCATCGCCGCCAAGCTGGGCCTGGGCAAGGGACTGTTCGAGCTTAAGAACAGCGTTACCCAGACCACATCGGCCTACTTTGAACCCGCGCTGGATTATGTGGTGTGCAAGATTCCCCGCTGGGATCTGGGCAAATTCCACGGCGTGGACCGGGAGATTGGTTCCAGCATGAAGTCCGTGGGCGAGGTGATGTCCATCGGCCGCACCTTCGAGGAAGCCATCCAGAAGGGCCTGCGCATGATAGGGCAGGGGATGCACGGCTTTGTGGGAAACCATCCGCTGCCTTTCCCGGACCTGGACAAGGCGCTGCGGGAACCCACCGACATGCGCATCTTCGCTATCGGCGTGGCTATGCGGCAGGGCTATGACGTGGAGCGCATCCATGCCCTTACCAAGATTGACCGCTGGTTCCTGCTGAAGCTTCTGAACATTATCCATCTGGCCGATGAGATCAAACGTTTCCAGCTGGAGACGCTGCCTGCGGACCTGCTTCGCCGGGCCAAGGTATACGGTTTCTCGGACTTCCAGATTGCCCGTCTCACCTTGCCGGAAGGCGCACAGCCGGACCCGCTTGCCGTCCGTGCCCGCCGCGAGGCCGAAGGAATCCTTCCTTTTGTGAAGCAGATTGACACCCTGGCCGGGGAATTCCCCGCAGAGACCAATTACCTCTATATGACCTACCAGGCTACGGAGAGCGACATTGCGCCCGGCGGAGAGGATCCGCGCGAGGGCGTGGTGGTGCTGGGCTCCGGCGCCTATAGGATAGGCTCCTCCGTGGAGTTCGACTGGTGCTGCGTCCAGGCCGTAAAGACCATCCGTCAGCACGGTTACCGCAGCATAGTGGTAAATTACAATCCGGAAACCGTTTCCACGGACTACGACGTAACGGACCGCCTGTACTTTGACGAACTCTCCTTCGAGCGCGTCCTGGACGTGGTGGCTTTTGAATCGCCGAAGGGCGTGGTGGTCTCCACCGGCGGGCAGATTCCCAACAACCTGGCCGTGAAACTCGCCGCCCGGGGCATCCGCCTGCTGGGTACATCGGCCGAAGACATTGACAGGGCCGAAGACCGCAAGAAATTCTCCTCGCTGCTGGACAGCCTGGGCGTGGACCAACCCGAATGGGGGGAACTCACCTCGCACGAGGATATCGACCGTTTTATCGGCCGGGTGGGCTTCCCGGTGATGGTGCGCCCCTCCTACGTGCTTTCCGGCGCCGCCATGAACGTCTGCTCCAACCAGGAGGAACTGCAGCGCTTCCTGCAGCTGGCCGCCACCGTGTCCCAGGAGCATCCCGTGGTGGTGAGCCGCTTCATAGAGAACGCCAAAGAGATTGAATTTGACGCCGTGGCCGATCACGGGCAGATCATTGCCTACGCCATCGGCGAACATGTGGAGTTTGCGGGCGTCCATTCCGGCGACGCCACCATCCAGTTCCCGCCGCAGAAGCTGTATGTGGCCACCGTGCGCCGCATCAAGCGTATCAGCCGGCAGATTGCGGCCGGGCTGCACATCAGCGGCCCCTTCAACATCCAGTTCCTGGCCAAAGAGAACGACGTGAAGGTGATTGAATGCAATCTCCGCGCAAGCCGCAGCTTCCCCTTCGTGAGCAAGGTGCTCAAGATCAACTTTGTGGAACTGGCCACCCGGATTATGCTGGGAGAGGAGGTGACGCCGCCGTCCAAGGACCTCTTCGACCTGGACTGCGTGGGTATCAAAGCCTCCCAGTTCTCCTTCAACCGCCTCCAGAAGGCCGATCCGGTCCTGGGCGTGGACATGGCCTCTACCGGCGAAGTGGGCTGCATCGGCGACGATGTCCCCAGCGCCATCCTGGAATCCATGCTCTCCGTGGGCTACCGGATTCCCCGCAAGAACATCCTCCTTTCTACGGGTACCCCCAGGCAGAAGGCCGATATGCTTCCCGCCGCCAGGATGCTGGTGGAGCACGGATACCGGCTGTTTGCTACCGGCGGCACTTCCCGCTACCTGGAACAGAATGGCGTCCCCAACACCCTGGTCCACTGGCCCAGTGACCCGGACCAGAAGCCGCAGGCGCTGGAAATGCTTCATAATAAGGAGATTGACCTGGTGGTGAACATCCCCAAGGATCTCACCCCGCGCGAACTCTCCAACGGCTACAAGATTCGGCGTGCCGCCATTGACCTCAACATTCCGCTGCTCACCAACGCCCGGTTGGCCATTGCCTTTATCACGGCCTTCTGTACGGTGGATCCGGACAGCATCCCCATCAAGAGCTGGGACGAATTTGCATAATAAACAAACAATCATATGAATCCGAAATACATTTTCATCACCGGAGGTGTGGCCTCTTCGCTGGGAAAAGGGATTATCGCTTCTTCCCTGGCCAAACTGCTCAAGGCACGGGGTCTGCGCGTTACAATCCAGAAATTTGACCCGTACATTAACATAGACCCTGGTACGCTCAACCCCTATGAGCATGGAGAATGCTACGTGACGGAAGACGGCGCAGAGACGGACCTGGATCTGGGTCATTACGAGCGTTTCCTGGGCATCCACACGTCCAAGGCCAACAATGTGACCACCGGAAAGATCTACTATACGGTCATTACCAAGGAAAGGGAAGGGGCCTACCTGGGCAAGACGGTCCAGATTGTCCCGCACATCACCGACGAAATCAAGCGCCGGATGCTGCTGCTGGGCCAGAGCGGAGACTATGATGTGATTCTCACGGAGATTGGCGGAACGGTGGGCGATATGGAATCCCAGCCGTTCATAGAGGCCGTGCGCCAGCTGCAGTGGGAACTTCCGGAAGAGGACTGCATGAGCATCCATCTTACCCTCATCCCTTACCTGAGCGCTGCCAAGGAGCTGAAGACCAAGCCCACCCAGCACTCGGTCCAGATGCTGCAGCAGAGCGGTGTGAAGCCGGACGTGATTGTTTGCCGGACGGAGCATCCGCTCACCCCGGAACTGCGCCGCAAGATTGCCCTGTTCTGCAATGTGAAACCCGGCCACGTGATCCAGAGCATTGATGCCTGGAGCATTTACCAGGTGCCGCTTAACATGCACGAGGAACACCTGGACGAACTGGCCGTGCGCAAGCTCCAGATAGAGAATTTCAACCAGCCGGATCTGGACAGGTGGAAGGAATTCCTGTACCGTCTCCAGCATCCGGAGCACGAGGTGAACATTACCCTAGTTGGCAAGTACGTGGAGCTGCAGGATGCCTATAAATCCATCCTGGAGGCCTTTGTACACGCCGGTGCGGCCAACCACTGCAAGGTGAACGTGCGCACGCTCCAGAGTGAGCTGGTGAATGCCGATAATGTGGCTGAGCTCCTGAAAGACGCCGACGGCGTACTGGTGGCCCCCGGCTTTGGCGAACGCGGTCTGGAAGGAAAGGTTTGCGCCGTGCAGTACGTGCGGGAGAAGGGCATTCCGTTCCTGGGCATTTGCCTGGGCATGCAGATGTGCGTGGTGGAATTTGCCCGTCACATCCTGGGCTGGGCCGATGCCGCCTCCACGGAGGTGAATCCCCAGGCCGGCCATCCGGTCATCTGCCTCATGGAGGACCAGAAAAAGACCACGGCCAAGGGTGGCACCATGCGGCTGGGCGCCTATGCGTGCCGCTTGGAACCAGGTTCCCTGGCTGCCAAACTCTATGGCAAAACCGACATCCGGGAGCGTCACCGTCACCGCTACGAATTCAACTCCAGCTATCTGGAAGATTTCCAGAATGCCGGACTCAAGGCCACGGGCCGGAATCCGGAATCCGGCCTGGTGGAAGTGGTGGAACTGCCTTCCCATCCCTTCTTTATCGGCACGCAGTTCCATCCGGAATACAAGAGTACGCCGGAGCATCCCCACCCCCTGTTTGACGGGCTGGTGGCTGCCGCTCTGAAATATAAAAGCAAGTAATGGAAACAATTGAGTCCCGTGAACTGCACGAAGAGTGCGGAGTGGTAGGGTTCTACGGAGTGGACCACGCCGCTGCGCATGCCTTCCTGGCGCTGCAGGCCCTGCAGCACCGGGGCCAGCAGGGCTGCGGCATCGCCGCCCTGGGCCCCGACGGAAGCATCGGCCTTCACAAGGGCGCGGGACTGGTGAAGGATGTGTTTGGGAAGGAGGAGATTGCTTCCCTTCCCGGCAGCGCCTGTATCGGCCATGTACGTTATCCCACCACGGATGTGGGCGGTCAGGAGAATCTGCAGCCTTTCCTCTTCACCCGTCAGGGCGAATCCTTTGCCCTGGCTCATAACGGCAATATTGTAAACGCCGCCCAGGTGAAACAGTTTCTGGAGCGGCGCGGACACCTGTTCCACAGCACTTCAGACAGTGAACTGTTCGCCTGTCTGGTGGGAACTGGCACGTACGGAAGGGATTGGGAGGCAAACATTTGCGCCGCCACCAACCTCCTGGACGGAGCCTTTGCCACCGTTTTGCTCATTGAGGGAACCCTTTACGCCTGCCGGGACAAATACGGTTTCCGCCCCCTGTCTCTGGGACGGCTGGGCAGTGGCTACGTGGTGGCCAGTGAAACCTGTGCCCTGGAAGCGGTGGGAGCCGTTTTTGAGCGGGACATCGAGCCCGGCGAACTGGTGGCCATCGACCGGTACGGGGTGCACAGCAGCTTCATTGCCCGTAATTGCAGCCGATGCATGTGCGCCATGGAGTACATCTACTTCGCCCGCCCGGACAGTGTCATAGAAGGTTGCAGCGTGCACGCTTTCCGCCGACTCTCCGGCCGCCTGCTTCAGGCCGCTCATCCCGCCGAAGCCGACCTGGTGACCTGCGTCCCGGAATCCAGCATGAGTGCCGCCATCGGCTATGCCGAAGCTTCCGGCCTTCCCCTGGAAATGGGTCTTTTGAAGAATATGTACGTGGCCCGAACCTTCATCCAGCCCACCCAGTCCCTGCGGGATGTAGGAGTGAAGATGAAGCTGTCGCCGGTACGGAGCATCGTGCGGGGAAAACGCGTGGCCGTGATTGACGACTCCATTGTCCGGGGCACCACCTCCCGCATAATTGTGCAGATGCTGCGCGATGCCGGAGCCACGGCCGTCCACATGCGCATTGCCAGTCCGCCTTATGCCTGGCCCTGCTTTTACGGCATTGACACCGGTACCAAGGAGCAGCTTTTGGCCTCCGGCCGCTCTGTGGAGGAGATTCGCGAATATATTGGGGCCGATACCCTGGAGTATCTCCCGGTGGAAGCCCTTTATAAGGCCTCCGGGCGGGACCAGCTTTGCACCGCCTGCTTTGACGGGCAGTATCCCACGGAACTGTATCAGGAAATTGATTAAATAACAAGCATATGGAAAAGAAAAAGTTAGACGTAGTGCTCGGCCTCCAGTGGGGCGACGAGGGCAAAGGCAAGGTGGTGGATGTGCTCACTCCTTCGTACAAGGTGGTGGCCCGTTTCCAGGGCGGTCCCAACGCCGGCCATTCGCTGGTCTTTGACGGCGACAGCTTTGTGCTGCACACCGTTCCTTCCGGCATTTTCCGGGAGGGAACCGTGAACGTGATCGGCAACGGTGTTGTAATTGATCCCGTAATCCTGATGGAGGAAATTCACGCCATAGAGAAGCGCGTGGGTCCCATCGACGGCAAAGTGGTAATCTCCAAGCGCGCCCATCTCATCCTCCCTACGCACCGGACGCTGGATGCTGCCAGCGAGGCCGCCAAGGGTAAGACCAAGATTGGTTCCACGCTCAAGGGCATCGGCCCCACCTATATGGATAAGACCGGCCGGAACGGCCTCCGTATTGGGGATATCCTCTCCGGCGAGTTTGCCGAGAAATACAATGCATTGAAACAGAAGCATTTCGGTCTCCTGGCCCAATATGACTTCTCCTATGATATTACCGAATACGAGAAGCAGTGGATGGCGGCCGTGGAGGAGTTGAAGCGCTTCCCCTTCGTTGACAGCGAAGTATACCTGAACCGGATCCTGGATGAGGGTACGCCCGTCTTGGCCGAGGGAGCACAGGGTTCCCTCCTGGACATCGACTTCGGCACCTATCCGTTTGTAACGTCCTCCAATACACTCTCTTCTGGCGTATGCACGGGCCTGGGTATCGCCCCTTCCCGCGTGGGCAATGTGTACGGTATTTTCAAGGCCTATTGCACGCGCGTGGGAAGCGGTCCTTTCCCTACGGAACTCTTTGATGAGGATGGGGAAAAGCTCCGCGCCATCGGCCATGAGTACGGCGCCACCACCGGAAGGCCCCGTCGCTGCGGCTGGCTGGACATGGTGGCCCTCAAATACACCGTTATGATGAACGGTGTTACGGACCTTATCATGATGAAATCCGATGTCCTGGACGCTTTTGACACCGTGAAGGTGGCTGTTGCGTACAAGGAAGGGGACAAGGTGCTGGAAAGCTTCCCTTACGACGGAGGCAAGAATGTTACGCCCATATATAAAGAATTCCCCGGATGGAAGACTCCGTTAAGCGGCCTGCGCCATTACGAAGAATTCCCCGAGGCATTCAAACAGTATATTGCTTTCATTGAGGCGGAAACCGGCTGCCGGATCAAGATTGTCTCCGTGGGACCGGACCGCGAGGCCACCGTGATCCGTTAAAGGATTCCTACGCGGCGGAAGATTTCGTCTACATTCTTGAAATAATAATCCAGGGTAAAGCAACTGTCCAGTTCTTCTCTGGATATTTTTTCCATGACGGCAGGTGAAGCCTCCAGCAGGGACTTGTAGTCCTTGTTTTGTGTCCAGGCCTCCATGGCGATGGGCTGCACGGTGTCGTAGGCCTGTTCACGGGAGAGGCCCTTGGCAATGAGGGCGTTCATTACCCGCTGGGCGAAGATGACGCCCCGGGTGCGGTAGATGTTGGAGAGCATAGTCTCCGGATACACCACCAGGTTCTCCAGGATGCCCTTGAAGCGCTGGAGCATATAGTCCAGCAGCTCCGTGGCGTCCGGGAGGACGATGCGCTCCGTACTGGAGTGGGAGATGTCCCTTTCGTGCCACAGGGCCACATTCTCATAGGAGGTGGCCATATAGCCGCGCATCACGCGGGCGCAGCCGCAGATGTTTTCGCTGGAGATGGGATTGCGCTTGTGGGGCATGGCGCTGGAGCCCTTCTGCCCCTTGCGGAAGGCTTCTTCCACCTCGCGGACTTCCGTGCGCTGGAGATTGCGCACCTCGAAGGCCATCTGCTCCAGGGTGGAGGCGATAAGGGCCAGGGTGCCCACGTAGCAGGCGTGGCGGTCCCGCTGCAGCACCTGGGTAGAAATAGCGGCCGATTCAATGCCCAGCTTCTCGCACACATAGTCCTGGATGAAGGGAGGGATGTTGGCAAAATTGCCCACGGCGCCGCTCATCTTGCCGGCTTCCACGCCGGCGGCGGCGGTTTCAAAGCGCTGGAAGTTGCGCTTCATTTCCTCATACCACAGGGCCCATTTGAGGCCGAAGCAGGTTATATCGGCATGGATGCCGTGCGTACGGCCGATGCAGGGGGTCTCCTTGAATTCCAGTGCGCGGCGGCGGAGCACTTCCAGGAATTCCTCCAGGTCCTTGCGGAGGATGGCGTTGGCCTGCTTGAGCAGGTAGCCGTTGGCCGTATCCACCACGTCCGTGGAGGTGAGACCGTAGTGCACCCACTTGCGTTCCTCTCCCAGGCTCTCGCTGACGGCGCGGGTGAAAGCTACCACGTCGTGACGGGTCTGTTCCTCTATTTCCTGAATGCGCTTTACGTAAAAACGGGCGTTGGCGCGGATCTTTTCCACGTCTTCCGGGGGAATGACGCCCAGCTTGCTCCAGGCCTCACAGGAGAGGGTTTCCACTTCCAGGTACGCTCCGAACTTGTTTTCCTCCGTCCAGACGTCCCGCATCACTTTTCTGGAATAGCGCTCTATCATGCTTATTTGTTTTGAAGGAAGTTAAGGATATTGCGTTCTATACGGGCGGGAACATCCTCGCATTCCGTGCGTTCGAAGGGCTTGTCGCTGAGTTTTTCGTACAGTTCTATGTAACGTTCCGTGATGCCGTTCACCACTTCCGGGGTCATCTCCGGTACCTTCTGGCCTTCCTTGCCCTGGAAGCCGCCGGCCATGAGCCATTCGCGGACGAACTCCTTGGAGAGCTGTTTCTGGTGTTCGCCTTTGGCAAGGCGCTCCTCATAACCATCGGCATAGAAATAACGGGAGGAATCCGGCGTGTGAATCTCGTCCATAAGGTAGATCTTGCCGTCCCGCTTGCCGAACTCATACTTGGTGTCCACCAGGATGAGGCCTTTCTTGGCGGCAATCTCCGTTCCCCGCTGGAACAGCGCCAGGGTGTATTTTTCCAGCTGCTCGTATTCATCGGCCGGCACAATGCCGCGGGCGATGATCTCTTCCTTGGAAATGTCCTCGTCGTGACCTTCGGCCGCCTTGGTGGTGGGGGTTACGATGGGATGGGGGAGTTTCTGGTTCTCCTTGAGGCCTTCCGGAAGGGTGACGCCGCAGAGGGTGCGGTTCCCGGCCTTGTATTCCCGCCAGGCGTGGCCGGCCAGATAGCCGCGTACAACCATTTCCACCTTATACGGCTCACAGCGGTAGCCGATGGTGACCATGGGGTCCACAGTGGCCACTTTCCAGTTGGGAAGGATGTCTTCCGTGAGATCCAGGAACTGGGAGGCAATCTGGTTCAGGACCTGTCCCTTGTAGGGAATGCCCTCCGGCAGAACTACGTCGAAGGCGGAAATGCGGTCTGTGGCGACCATGACGATGTATCCGTTGCGCAGGCTGTATACGTCACGGACTTTTCCCGTGTATTTGGACTCTTCACCGGGAAGTTGGAACTGGGTTTTGACAACTGCTTTCATGGGGAATTGTTTTATCATACAAAGATAATCATTCCTCATGGAAAAGCCTTGTCTTTTTGCGGCTTTTTTATTGGAACAGGGACAGATCTATTCCGTATCCCATTACCTCGTAGCCTTTGGCGTTGAGGTGGAGCCAGTCATTCTCAAACAGATAGGCCGGGTCCATGCGGTCCGGGTCATCGGCCGATGCCACCATGCGGTCAAAATCAATCACGCCGTCAAAGACGCCGCCGCTGCGGATCCACTCATTGAGCTGCTGCCGTCCGGCCTCGTGATCCTCTGAGTAATAGCCGTTTCCCTTTACGGGCGTTACCGTTGCGCCAAAGACTTTGATGCCCTTTTCGTGGGCTTCGGTAACAATCTGGGTCCAGACTTCCTGGATTTCCGAAGCCGTCCGGAGGCCGTCCCGGCTGCCGCCAAGGTCGTTGGTGCCTTCAAAGAGGATGATGTATTTTACGCCGTCGTGGCCAAAGAGGTCCCGCGCGTAGCGGCTCTTGCCGGTGGGGCCCAGGCCGCCGCGGAGGATGCAGTTTCCGCCCAGGCCGAAGTTAAGGACGGAGATACTCTTCCCGGCCTTGAGAAGGGAGCGGGAAAGTTGGTCCGTCCAGCGGTCCTGCCCGTTGGTGGTGGTGCCGCGGCCGTCCGTAATGGAGTCTCCCAGGACCGCGATGGCGGCGCTCTTCTTAAGCGGAACAACGTCAATGGAACTGATTGTGTACCAGTGTGCCGTAACGGCCGCCGGAGCAGAGAAGTCTGTAGTATTCCCCAGCGCAATATAGGACGAAGTACGGGAACCCGGATGGCTGGTGAGCGTAACGGCCGATATGCCGCCGTAATGGATGGTAATGGCCAGGTTCTCCCGGTCCCGGAGCGGGAAACGAACGGGATCCGAAACCACCTCACCGCCGGCTTCCATGGTAAAGGAACGCTGTCCGCCGAAGGTGAGTTCAACGGAAGTCCCTTCCACAATGTCCGGGGAGGCGCCCATGGTCTGGGCCTCGGCAATCTCCACGCCCAGGATCTCCGTAGCGTCCGTGTTGAAAATGTTGCTAAGATGCAGCCGCAATTCTGTTCCGCCCACGGAAACCTGCACAATCTGCCGGAAGGAATTGCCGGCAAGGCCCGGCTCCGGCGGACGGTTGTGCGGTTCGGCAATCTGGAGGGCAGTGGCCCAGGTGGTTACCCAGGCGGGTTTCTGGCAGGCGGTGAGCCAACAGAAGGCTACCACCGCAGCAAGGGTAAGGTATAACTTTCTCATAGCCGGTTTACTGTCTTCTCCGGAAGGGGCGCATCTTGTCCAGCACCACCCGGTATTCATCATCGAAAACGGGCATTCCCAGCCGGTCGGAGCGGAGCTGCTTGCCCATCAGGGAATCTACGGGAATCCGCAGCGCCCGCACGTCGGCGGGCAAAGGAAGCCCGTTCACTTTCTGGAAATAGCCCACACAGGCGTCCCGCCACCATTCGGCATCGTTCCGCTGGATGAGGAGTTTGGTGGCCACCTCTTCGTAGAGGATGGGGGATACGTACGGCTTCAGGCCTTCCCATACGGACCGGAACTGTTCCACCTGGCTGATGCCGGTGTCGTAGTGCAGGCAGATTTCTTCCCAGAGGGTGCGGCCGGAAGACATTTTATGCTCCCAGGGCACGTGGTGGAACCACAGGATCAGGTTCTCCGGGCAGGTTTCCAGAGAGTTGAAGCGGGAGGCCAGGGGTTCGTTGTACTGGTCCACGTTGCCGGATCCGCCGCGGGTACGGTCAAAGCCGATGCCCTCCTGGTCGGCCTTGTGATAATAGGGCGGCTGCCAGTCCGGACGGGGAGGCGTGAGGTCCCAGGGCATGGGAGGGTAATGCGTGCCGCCGAAAAGGTGATGCAGGCCCAGCGGCATCTCGTAGTTCACCACCGCTTCCCGGGAATCCATCAGGAGGTTCCTCAGCGGGTTCACGAATTTCGCTTCAAAGGCGCCCTGGCTCATCCCCTCCGGCACCAGGAAGGTCTGCCGGATCCATTCTTCGGCAATCTCTTCTGCGCCCAGGTCTGGATTCCAGGCCAGGCGGCCGAAGGCATACCAGTTGGCCTGGGCCATCACGTAACCGCAGAAATTGGGGTCCTGTCCGGTATTGGCCACGCCGGCTATGCCGGTGACCATCCGGGCTACGGTGGAGCCTTCCCCGTCGCGGTAGGTGTCGCTCTGCAGGCATTCCTCCCAGGTGGTGCCGTGATAGGCTATGTGGTTGGAGAAACCCAGGTACTCCTGCGTAATCTGGAACTCCATCATCATCCGGGTGTTACGCAGCTTGCCGAAGAGGGGGCTGAAAGGCTCGCGCGGCTGGAAGTCCACGGGGCCGTTCTTGATCTGGACAATCACGTTATCGGCAAATTCCCCGTCCAGCGGCAGGAATTCCTCCACGGCCTGATTGGCCCGGTCCGGGCTGGTGGGGGCGTATACGAAGGCCCGCCACATCACGATGCCGCCATAGGGAGAGAGCGCCTCGCCCAGCATATTGGCGCCGTCGGCATGGGTGCGGCCGTAGTCCTGCGGTCCGGTCTGGCCTTCCGAATTGGCCTTTACCAGGAAGCCGCCAAAGTCCGGGATGGCGGCATAGATTTCGGCGGCCTTGTCCTTCCACCATTTGCGCACGGCGGGATCCAGCGGGTCCCCGCTTTTGATCCCGTCCAGCGAGATGGGACTGTTCCACTTGATGGAGACATAGGTGCGGATGCCGTATTCCCGCAGGATATCGGCAATCCGGGCAATCCGGGCAATGTGCTCGGCATCCAGGATCAGGGGATTGGAATTCACGTTGTTGAGCACGGCTCCGTTGAGGCCCACGGAGGCGCACAGTTCCCCGTAATGCCGGATGCGGGCCTCGGGAATGTCGGCCGATGTCCACTCCCACATGGATTGGCCGGCATAGCCGCGTTCCACCGTGTCGTCCAGGTTGTCCCAGTGGTTCAGGAGACGAAGGTCGTAAAACGGCTTTTCTTGAACGTCTATACCGGACTTGGCCTGTCCCAATACCTCGGCCCGCTGGAGGGCGTATACGCCGTAACGGAGGCCGCTGGGGGAGCCTGCGTCAATGTGACGTACGCCGTTGGCATCGTAAATATGGTAGCCTTCCGCCGGCAAGGCCGGGTCTATGGCGGTTTCTACGGAGGCCAGTACTTCCTGGTATGGCCTTCCGGCGGCTAGCCAGAGCTGGGTTCCGTCCTGGGGGATAGGTTGGGGTTTGCTGCAGGCGGTAAGGAACGCCATGGCGGCAGCAAGGATGAGCAATGAGAAATTCCGCATAGGATTAGTGCTATTTCTACAAAAGTACGAATTTTTTCCTAAATTTGTATGAAACGCAAAAGCTCCGTTTATGAAAATCTCTCGCTTCCTTACTGCATTAATTGCCCTTATTTTTGCCCTTCCTTGCTTTGCCGTTGACTTTCCCGGTATTACGCAGTCCGGTACGGCCCCGGGCGACTTTCCGCTCATCCGAGATGGCGTTCCCGTGGCCGTGATTGTGGATCCGGCCGATGCAAAGGGCGTACTCATTGCGGCGGAAACCCTTCGGGAAGACTTTGCCCGCGTATGCGGCAAAAAAGCCCCGGAAACGGGCTCCAGGGCCATCCTGGCCGGCACCGTGGACAGTCCGCTCATCAGAAGACTGGTGGCGGAGGGCCTTGTGGACGTATCGGCCTTGAAGGGGCAGTACGAGAGCTATATCATCGCAGGCCCGCTCAAGCTGCCGGGCTATGAGCAGGTGCTGGTTGTTGCCGGAGCGGATATGCGCGGGGCCATCTACGGCATCTATGAGATTTCGGAGCAGATAGGCGTTTCGCCCTGGTATTACTGGGCCGATGTCCCTGTCCGCCACCGGGAGAACCTTTCGCTGGCGGAGGGCGTCTACACCGCGCCGCAGCCTGCCGTGCGATACAGGGGCATCTTCCTGAACGACGAGGCGCCCTGCCTTACCGGCTGGGTGAAGAATACCTTCGGCACGGACTACGGAGACCACCGCTTCTACGCAAAGGTTTTCGAGCTCCTGCTGCGCCTGAAGGCCAATTTCCTCTGGCCCGCCATGTGGGGCTGGTCCTTCTATGCCGATGATCCGGAGAACAGCAAAACGGCCAACGAAATGGGCATCATCATGGGTACCTCCCACCACGAACCCATGGCCCGGAACCACCAGGAATGGGTGCGCAAGGAGGGAGCCGACGGTCCCTGGGACTACACTTCCAACAAAAAGAACCTGGACAGGTTTTTCACGGAGGGTATGGAACGCGCCCGGGATACGGAGGACCTCATAACCATCGGTATGCGGGGAGACGGCGACGCTGCCCTGGGCAAGGAAGGGGAGGAGGCCAAATACATCAGCCTGCTGGAGAGCATCATCAATAACCAGCGCAAGATTATCAAGAAGGTAACCAAGCGTCCGGCCGAAGAGCGTCCGCAGGTCTGGGCCCTTTACAAAGAGGTGCAGCAGTATTACGACCTGGGCCTCCGCGTTCCGGACGATGTAACCATCCTCCTGAGTGACGACAACTGGGGGGATGTGCGCAAGCTTCCCACCGCGCAGGAGCGCAAACGCAAGGGCGGCTGGGGCATCTACTATCACGTGGATTATGTGGGTGCGCCCCGAAACTCCAAATGGCTGAATATCACGCCCATCCAGAACATGTGGGAGCAGCTGCAGCTCACCTATGCCTACGGAGTGGACCGGCTCTGGGTGCTCAATGTGGGGGACTTGAAGCCGATGGAATATCCTATAGACCTGTTCCTGGAGATAGCCCGCAGGCCGGAGGCCTTTACGGTGGAAAACCTCCTGGACCATACCCGCGCCTTCTGCGCCCGTGCTTTTGGCGAGGAACAGGCCGATGAAGCCGCCCGCATCCTGAACCTCTACAGCAAATACAGCGGCCGCACCACGGCGGAAATGATGGACCGGACCACGTATAACCTGGCCACCGGCGAGTTCAAGCAGGTCTCCGACGAGTTCGCCCGCCTGGAGGCGGAGGCGCTGCGGCAGTTCCTGACGCTGGATCCTGCCTGCCGGGACGCCTACCGGCAGATCATCCTCTTCCCGGTACAGGCGCTGTCCAACCTCTATGAGATGTATTACGCGCAGGCCATGAACCATGACCTGTACGCCAAGGGAGACCCGGCCGCCAACCAGTGGGCCTCCGTGGTGGAGCGCTGCTTTGAACGCGATGCCTTCCTCATGAACCAGTACAACAAGGAAATCTCCGGCGGAAAATGGGACGGGATGATGACCCAGAAACACATCGGCTACCGCAGCTGGAACGATAACTTCCCGGCCGACCGCCTTCCGGAAGTAAAGCGGATAGAGACTGTTACGCCCGGCGGCTTTTCCTTTGCCCTGGACGGGAAGGGCTTCACGGCCATCGAGGCGGAGCATTATTTCAAGGCCGATGATACCGCGGACGCCCATTGGACTGTGATCCCTTACATGGGCCGTACGCTCAGCGGCGTAGCGCTGATGCCCTATACGGTGCCTACCGATGGCGCTGCGCTCCGTTACCGGGTGCAGATCCCGGAAGGCGCTCTCAGCGTGAAAGTGCACGTGATTACCAAGAGCACCCTGGCCTTCAACAACACCGGCCACCGTTATCTGGTGGAACTGGACGGTGCCTCCAAGACGCAGTTTTTCAACGAGCGCCTTAACGAGGATCCGCAGAACATCTATTCCGTCTATTACCCCACCGTGGCCCGCCGCGTGGTGGAAACCATTACCGAACTCCCTGCCTCGGCCGGTTGGAAGGAACTGGTCCTCAGGCCGCTGGATCCCGGCATCGTCTTCGAGAAGATTGTCCTGGATTATGGCGGCTACCAGCCGTCCTTCCTCTTTGGGACCGAGTCCCCGGCGCTCAAGGCCGAATAAGCCGGCGCACATAAAAAAGTTTCGCACGGAGTGCTTGCAACTCCGTGCGAAATCTTTTAATGCCAGTTAAGCTTTACAGGTATCTCACCAGATCTTCAATGGGTTTCCGGTCCCCGTGCAGCTTCGTGGGGTTGCCTTCCTTCTCGGCCGGATAGCCGATGGCGAGGAGGGCATACACACCGTGCTCCTTGGTCTCCGGCAGCACCTCCCGCACCTCGCGGGGATCGAAATCCCAGATCCACATGTTGGCCAGACCGGCATCCGTTGCCGTGAGCATCAGATGCGTGAGTACGATGGCGGCGTCCGTCTTGGCGGCATTGACTCCGTCGGTGGGACGAACCCAGGCTTCCTCGTTCAGGCAGCCCACGATCAGGACGATGGGCGCTCCGTAGCAGGGGTGAACCTTATGCAGCCGGGCAAGAGCCTCTTCACTTTTTACCACCCAGATGCGTACTGGCTGGCAGTTGAAGGCAGAAGGGGCCATACGACCGGCTTCCAGGATCATCTGCAGCTTGGAGTCGGAGACGGGATAGCTGGCAAAGGCGTGGCAGGAGTAACGACTCTCCAGGATGCGCATGAACGCATCGGATCCGTACTTGTATTTGGTAATCTTCTGGTCCACGTCGGAGAAGGCGGCGCGGTTCATGATCTTGCTGATATTGCTAAAGAAATTGATTTTCATCTCTGGATCGTTTTACAGTGTACTTTTTATACTCCCATGATAGCCTTCACTAAGAAGTATACCAAAGGTACGGTGATGATGAACACACCGATGATATCCAGCAGCACGCCGGCCTTGATCATCTTGGTAATGGGGATATAACCCGAAGAGTAGGTGATGGCATTGGGCGGAGTGGATACCGGCAGCATGAAAGCAAGGGAGGTGCAAAGAGCCATGACCACGCACACGGGCAGCGGGCTGAAGCCCAGCGACACGGCCGTTGCGATGGCGATGGGGAACATCATGGCGGCGGTGGCGGTGTTGCTTATCCAGCCGGAGCACAGCATGCAGGCCAGGCCGATGGCCAGGAGTTTGTGGGCTTCCGGATTGTCTGCCAGTCCGGCAATGGGGAGAAAATAGACAAGCAGGGCACATATGGGCCCGAAGATCGCTCCAATCATGTGTCTTTTGCGATCAAAAGAAGATTCTTGTGCAGCTTGAGCTTTCATGGTTATACTGCATTAGTTATTAGTTTCTCTCCTACAAATATAATTTAATTGAACTAAGCATCCAAAAAATTATTAATAAATTTATTTGAATCATTGGACATTCCCTTGTCGGGAAAAAACAGGGAAGGTGGCTCGTTCGAGTCACCTTCCCTGGCCTTTTGGGCAAAAAGTATTATTTGAAGTTAAGACTGATATCGGCAGGAATCTTCTCAAGTCTGAGGTTGACATTGTCCTCGTAATAGTTTTCACTTCGTTTGGAGTACTTGGCTTCAAACTCCTCGGCAAAGGCCCTGTCTCCGGTAGCCTGGGTCTTGAGCACAAGGGCCGTGAGGTCTGACAAGGCACTCTCCATTACACCCAGGTTCAATTCGTACTGTCCGGAAGGCTTGCGCTTGAAAGCGCCGGCTTCCAGGAGGTAGTTATAGATGATCACGCTGCTGCGGCCCAGCGAGGATGCCTCCCCGAAACGTTCGGAACGGACCAGGGATGCGAAGAAGGTGATAAGGGCATCCTCCTTGGCGAAGAAATGGTTGCGGATGTTGAAATGGCTCTGCAGCTTGCTCACCAGAAGCACTCCGGCGGTATTGGCCTTCAGCTCCTCAAAGGTGGCGGCGGTGCTTCCCAGCGCCTCTTCCACGCTGCCAAGACCGTTGACGGTCTCCTTGACACCCAGCCCGTGCGCTACCTCACGGAACACGATGTTCCAGAAGAACGCATCACGGGAAAGGTGCTCGGCCGTCTCCGAGTCCAGAAGGCGGAGGCCGGTGGGATATACGATGTAATTATATTTGGCCTCGATGACATTCTGCAGCAGGATGGTACGGGTGCCGCGGTCCCGCTGGACATCGGCGTCGAAGGGCAGGTTCAGGGCGATGACCTTTACACCGGCATTCGCCTTTCCGGCGTAATACAGGGCGTCGCAGGAGAAGATATTGGAACCGGTGCCCGGCTGGAAGGTCTTGTATTCCGCTTCGCCGGGAAGATAATCCTGCAGCTCGCCGATGCGGGACACATACTGCATCAGCTCTTTGGTCTTGGTTTCATTCTTCAGAAGGACGTAAGCCTCATAGGAACGCTTGATACCCAGCAGCTGGTCGTCAGTGACCTCGTTGGGGCCGATTACAAGGTCCATCTTGCTGTCGTCCATATCCAGCCAGGCCAGGGAGCTCTCATAGTAGTTGTCTGTCTTGAGGGCTTCCACCTTTGCCAGCAGATAGTCCCTTACGCTGGGCTTGATGGTTACATCGGCCGCTACGTTCAGGTAATTGACGATCTTATCGATATGGGCCTTGTAGGCATCGTGGTACCAGACGGTCTTGAGCGATCCGTCGGGTGCGCGGCGGATGAGGGTATAGGGACTGTGCTTGTCGGGATTATCCCAGGCGGCGAATTCCTCCTCCGTCATGTCGGCCGGGTAAAAACCGGCTCCGGCGGGACGGGGGCCGTATCCATCCACAAACGACTCTCCGGTGGCGCGGTCCCAGGGACCGTAGTTGATTTCTGCGAAGGCCTTCTGGTAGGGATCTTCCAAGCCATCCAGCAGGGCCTGCCTGTCACCGAAATACTGTTCCCAGTAGATGGCGTCCACTTCGTCCGCGGCGTGGCGGTAAAGCTTCAGCACTTCTTTTCCGTTGTCGGAAATGCCGCTCAGGTCCGGCGCCTTGAAGCTGACCCGGGCATAATCTGCCACCTTGCGTTCAAAGGGAGAATTATTGGACGCTTCGTTTTTGCAGGACACGGCCAGGGCGAGTGCAAGAACTGCCCAATAGATACTCTTTTTCATAATGAAATAGTTTTTCATATCAAGATACACAGTTACCAAAAATTAAATAATATGCAGCGACCCTGCGGCGAATAATACCAGATACCCCAATAGGATGCTGATAATGCCTATGATAATTCCCATTTTGGCCATATCTTTCTGCTGGATAAGATTGGTGGCATAGGCCAGGGAGTTCGGGGGAGTGGAGATGGGCAGGATCATGGCGCTGCTGGCCGCGATGGCAACTCCGATAAGTACGGTGGAGGTTCCGCCGATGGCCGCCAGCTTGTCACCCATGGCCGTGCAGACTACTACCAGGATGGGCATAAGCAATGCCGCTGTAGCGGAGTGGGAAATCAGGTTGGAAAGGCCGTAGCACAGCAGCCCGGAAAGGATGACGACCAGCAGCGGCGAGAAATCTCCGAAGGGAATGGCCCTCACCACCAGGGACGCCAGTCCGGAACCGTTCATGGCATAACCCAGGGCGAAACCGCCGGCAACCATCCAGATGACCGACCAGTTGATTTCTTCCAGGTCATACTTGGAAACGATACCGGTCATGGCAAAGACCGCAAAGGGAATCAGGGCCACGGTGTAGGTGTTGATGCCCGTGAGGGCGTCCATCATCCACAGCAGGATGGTGATGACCATGGTAACGATGACCAGGGTGGATTTGCGGTCCCGCTTCATCTCTCCTTCTATTTTCAGTTCTATGGTTTTCTGGGAGAAGGGGAAGATCTTCTTGAGCAGCAGCCAGGCGATGAAAATCATCACGATCACCAGCGGTACCATGAATATCATCCACTGACCGAATCCGATACCCAGGTTCAGGCCTTCGGGATCGTTGAGATATTTAAGGGCAATGGTGTTGGGAGGCGTACCGATGGGAGTCCCGATACCGCCCAGGTTGGCGGCGATGGGGATGCTGAGCGCCATGGCGATGCGCCCCTTTCCACCCTCAGGAAGCTGTTTGAACACAGGCGTGAGGAAGGTGAGCATCATGGCCGTGGTGGCGGTGTTGCTGATGAACATGGAGAACAGGGCCGTTACCAGCATGAAGCCCAGGAGGATGTTTTCGCTCTTTTTCCCGAACGGAGTGAGCAGGACCTTTGCCAGATGGACGTCAAGGCCGATCTTGGTGGTTGCTATCGCCAGGACGAAGCCGCCGATGAACAGCATCACCACCGGATCGGCGAAACTGGCCATTATCTGCTTGTAGCTGAGAAGCTGCCCGGCCGATTCCGGATTGCAGATCCATTTGATCCCGGAGTCGGAAGCGAACAGCAGCAGGAAAACCATGATGGAAACCGATGTAGCCCAGGCGGGGACAAGTTCAAATACCCACATGAGCGTGGCATAGACAAAGATGGCGATAATCCTCTGCTGCACCTGGGTAAGGCCTTCGATTCCAAAGGATTCCGTGGGAAGGAACCAGAGGATGAGGACGATGGCGGCGACAAAGATGAGGCCGATGCTTTTCTTCTTCAGAAGGGCGGGGTTGAACCTATTGTTCTGACGCAACTTGTGCATCTGTTCAACCATATTGAAACCTGTAAAATTCTTGAACATGGTATAAGATGTCAGTTGCGTTGATTATTCATAAACAAAACGAAGGTCCACGGGAATACCGGCTTTTTCCAGCGTCCGTTTGTCGGAGAGGCTCTCCGGACCGGCGATACCGTATTGGTAGATGCCCTGGTGGGCGGCCTCTATGTCGCCATGGGCCTGGATATCCAGGATCCTGGCTCCAAGGGTTTCCAGGGCCTGCCAGGTCTTGTCATAGTCTATGCTGTATCGGCCGGAAGGATTCCAGACGATGGCCTTGCTCTCCAGCAGGTAATTATAGACGATGATGTTGGCGATACCCGTAGGATCCCCGGCACCGAAACGGGTGGAGCGGATGGTATTGGTTACGAAAGTAGCAAGTACGTCCTCCTTTTGGAAGAGCGCCGAAATGTTATAGGACTCGGCCTCCTGGGCGCAGAGCCAGGCGCCCAGCACATTGGATTTGGCTTTTTCCATGGCCAGGGCTTCATTTCCCAAAGCCTCGGCAACGGAGCCCTTTCCGTTGACGGTCTCTTTCACGCCTAGGCCTTTGGCAATCTCGCGGAAAACGATGAGCCAGTAGAAGGCGCTGGCGTCTACATGGGGCTGGAAAGCGTCTTCCAGCAGCAGGCTGCCAACCGGGTGGACGGTGCGGTTGAACTTCTCGCGGATGATATTGTCAAAGATAATGGTGCGGGTCCCCAATTCCTCCTGGATCCTGGCATCATAAGGGAAATTGATGCCGATGACCTTGAAGCCGGCATTGGTATAGCCGCTGCAGTAGAGGACATTGCAGGAGAAGATGTCGGACTCGGAGCCGGGAACGAAACTGTGGTTGGCCGGATCTCCGGGAAGCATCTGCTGAAACTCCGCCATCCGGGACGACAGGGCGTTCAGCTCTTCGGTACGTTGAAGGTTTTTCAGGAGGACGTAGGCCCCGTAGGAGGCTTTTTTCCCGTAGAGGGCATCGTCCACGGCCTCGATGGGGCCGATGACAAGGTCCATCTTGCTGTCGTTCATCTGCAGCCAGGCCTTCTCGCTTTCGTAATAATCGTCTGTCTTAAGGCCTTCCACCATTTTGAGGAGGTAGTTTCTCACGCTCTCCTTGATGGTGACATCGGCGGCACGCTGCAGGTAAGTCTCTATCTGGCCGATCTCCCGGGAATAGGCGTCATGATACCAGACGGTCTTCAGGGCGTCGCCGTCACGGACAATCAGGGTAAAGGGACTCTGTTTCAGGCTATCATCGAAGGCCGCAAATTCTTCGGCGGTCATATCCGAAGGATAAAAACGGGCGCCTGCTGGCTTGCGGCCGTATCCCGGCAGGAAAGGCTTCCCGTCAATACGGTCCCAGGGACCATAGTTGATTTCGGCATACAGTCTCTCGGAATCATCGGCACACTCGCCCAGGAGCGTCTCTTTGTCACCGAAATACTGTTGCCAGTATATCTTGTCCACCTCGTCGGCGGCTTTGCGGTACAGATTCAATACTTCCTTCCCATTTTCGCTGATGCCGGACAAGTCTGGTGCGGGAATACTCACCAGGGCATAATTCTCAACCAGCTCACCCGTGTCAACGCGTTTCTCAGTGCAGGAAACGGCGCCCAGGGTTAGGATTACAGATGCAATTATAAGTCTTTTCATAACGGTACTTTAAAAAAGCCTGCAAAGATAGTTACTTTATCGGAGTATTTTTATCGTCAATTAAGGTTTATTTCGATAAAATAATTAGATATTATCGATAAATATGGTTACATTTGTACAGAAAAACCTTGTTATGGAATTACGACAATTGAAATACTTCGTGGAGGTGGGCAGGCTAAAAAGTTATTCCCAAGCCTCTAAAACCTTGTTTATCACCCAAAGTACCATTTCCCAGCAAATCCAAAAACTGGAAGAGGAGCTGGGAGTTGAGCTTCTCACGCGTGACACCCGGCATGTTGCCCTCAGCGACTACGGGGAGCAGTTCTATCCCTGCGCCGTCCAGGTCCTTGAAGATGCCAGGGCCGGGGTAGACCGCATCCGGGATGTGAAAAACCTGCATGTGGGCACTTTGAGCGTGGGTTCTACCTATTCTTTCAGTCCGCTGATGATGCAGACGGTGCTGGAGTTCCAGCGGATGCGTCCCCATATCCGTCTGAATCTGGTGATTACGTCCAAGGAGGAACTGCTGCAAAGGCTCCTGAACCGCGAACTGGATCTGGCCCTTACATACAAATCCCCAATCGGAGACGAACGTCTTGAATCCCGTTTCCTCTTCCACAGTCGTCTCTGTCTGGTAGGACGCATCGGCGAGCTGGCCGGCTGCGGACCGCAGGTCTCCGTCCATGACCTTGCCCGGTTCCCCCTGGCCTTGCCGGCCAGAGGGCTCCAGGCCCGCGATACCCTGGAATCGATCCTTTTCACCGAGAACGTCAATCTGGACATCCGCCTGGAAATCAACAGCATCCGGGTCCTGCTGGATTTGGTAGCCAGCAGCCCGCTGGTCACTACCCTGTCCAGGGAGGCCATCCACCAGGTCCGGGGCTTCGAGGCCATCCCCATCAATCATCCCGACAGCAGGATGGACGGATGCTACCACTATTTAAAAGGTTCTTATCTTAAAACGTCGGCCCAAAAGTTCGTGGAGCTGCTGCAGGAGAACAACTCTCTTAACCAGACATTCGCTCCCTCGCATCAATGATATGCCGGGAAAGCCTCCCTCAGTACGGCTTCCCTGTCTTGGGGACCGGATTCCCGGAAGCGGCCGTCCCGGGTGATGGTGAGGACGCGGTGCACTACCTGGAGGGCGTCGTGGAGGTCGTGGGAGGAAAAGATTACGGCCATGCCGGTGCGCTCGGCCACCTGTCGCAGCGTACGCAGCACCATAAGCCGGTTTTCAACGTCCAGGAAGGCTGTGGGCTCGTCCAGCAGCAGCAATCCTGCCCGACGGGTAAGTCCCACGGCAATGCAGGCTTTCTGGAATTCTCCATCGCTTAAAGTGGAAATATCTCTATCGGCAAGTTGCTTTAACCCAATTAGTTCCAGAGATTCCTCCAACCTCTCTTCCGTTTCTTTCCGGAGCCGTCCGGCCCAGTCACTTTCCCTGTAGCATCCCGTGCGCACAAACTCCCGCACCGTAAAGCCTTTGACTTTAGGTATACCAGTTGGTACTAAGATGCAGTTGACTGGCGATACACATATCTCTCCAGCCAGTTCGCGAAGCAAGGTAGATTTTCCGGAGCCGTTCGGTCCAGCCAGCAGCAGGCATTCGCCGGGAGACACCGTGAAGGTGATGTCCCGCACCAGGATGTGGTTCCCGTAGCCAATGTGGTCAATGTTCACTTGCATGGCAGAGATACCAGATTATTAGGGGAATACCAATGAGTGCAAGTGTGCTGCCGGCGGGGAGGGGGACCGGCCAGAGATTGGCCAGGATATCGGCCACAAGGGCTAGGCAGGCGCCGGTGGCAAGGGTTGCGGGAAGCACTTTCCCGTGGGCCGATGAGCCGGTGAGTTTCCGGGAGAGGTGCGGCGCCACGATGCCCACAAAACCCAGGGGGCCGCAGAAGGCCGTAACTATGCCGGTCATGAGGCTGGCCGACAGCATGGAAAGGGTGCGGATCCGCTTTAGCGGAGCGCCGGAGAAACTGGCGTAATTCTCCCCGAAGAGGATGATATCCAGGCCTTTCCGGTTCCAGACGGCCAGTGCCAGACCGGCAAGCAGGGCGGCGGCCATGATAATCAGTTCCAGCGTGCGGGTGCCGGAAAAACTGCCCGCCATCCAGCTGTAGAACAGCTTGAGGCTTTCTTCGCCGGCAGAATACTGCAGGATGGAGGAGAGGGCGCTGAACACGAAGCCCAGCATAACGCCCAGGATGAGCAGGGTAGTTGCCCGCAGTCGGGTGCTCAGGACAACAATGAGCAGGGAAGTGAGAAAAGCGCCCGCAAAGGCGGCCAGGGCCATGCTCATGCCGGAAAACCAGGCGGCCGATGTGCCCAGGGCCAGCGCCACAATGGCGGCTCCCAGGCCCGCGCCGCCGCTAACGCCCATGATGTGCGGATCGGCCAGGGGATTGCGGAAAAGGGCCTGCATCTGCATGCCGGCAAGGGCCAGGGAGGCTCCGGCAATCACAGCCGTCAGCATCCGCGGCAGGCGAAGGTTCCAAAGGATGACGCCGCCCACAGGCCCGAAGCCGTTGCCTGTGAGAAGATCCAGACCGGCCAGCAGAATCAGTGCAAGACAGAGGATGGGCCCGAAGCGTTTCATAGCTTGCGGGAAGGGATGAGGGCCATGAGGAAGCCGATACCGGCCACGCCCACTACGGTCCAAAGGATGTCGGTGGCTTTGAGTACCACCGGATAGGCCTGCACCACGAAGTTGCCCGGCATGGCAATGAGGCCGAAGCGGTCCTGCAGCCAAACAATCATGATGCCCAGCACCAGGCCGATGACCATGCCCAGCAGACTCACCAGCCAGCCTTCCCAGAGGAAGATGCGGCGGATGAGCCCTTCCGGGGCGCCCATGCTGCGGAGCGTGCCTATGTCGCCCTGCTTCTCGATGACCAGCATCTTGAGGGCGCTGTAGATGTTGAAGGCGATGATGAGGACTATGAATACCAGGATGAGGTAAATGGCCAGTTTCTCGTAGCGCATCATCCTGTAGATGGATTCTTCCTGCTGATAGCGGTCCAGTACGCGGAAACCGTCTCCCAGGCGCTCCTGCAGGGCTTTCGCCACCTTGGAGGCCGATCCGGGCGCCACATTCAGTTCCATGGAGGAGACTTCGTCCGGGTATTCCAGCAGTTCCCGCATCACTTCGATGGGAACCACCACCAGGCGGGCGTCCACATCGGCATTTACGGAGAAGATGCCGGAAGGGCGCAGGCTCACGCTGCGGAGCGAAGCGGTGGGATTGGAAAGGGAAACTTCCTCGTTCCGGGAAGGGTAATGGATTTCCAGCGGGGAAATGAAGCGGGGACTAAGGTTAAGCGTATAAGCAACCCCTGCACCCACAACCGCCTGCGGCAGACTGCCGTTGTGGAGGCTCCATTCGCCGTCCACCAGATGCTCCTGCAGGGGGAATTCCTCTTCGGCCACGGAGTCCAGTCCGCGAACGCGGGAGAGGCACTGCTTGCCGTCATAGGAAAGGAAAACCTGGTCTTCCAGCACGCTGTAGAAGGACAGGACGTCCTCTTGCTCACCGGCCCAGGCAAAGGCCGATGAATCCGGTACGAAGACCTTGCCTTCGGCGGGGCGGACGGACAGATCGGCATGTAAGTCATTCAGGCTGCTGTCCACCAGGCGGTTAAAGCCATTGAATACGGAAAGGATAATGATAAGCGCCGCTGTACCTACGGCCATGCCCGCAACCCCGATGCCCGAAATCATGTTGATCACATTGTACGATTTCCGGGCGAACAGATAGCGGAAGGCGAATTTCAGCGGCAGCTTTGTCATTTCTTTAGCAGATCCTCAATGTGCTGGGCATAGTCCAGGGAGGTGTCCAGAAGGAAATTCAGCTCCGGAACAATGCGGAGCTGTCTTCCCACCACATGGCCCAGTTCTCCGCGAAGGGCGTGGAGGTTCTCGTTCAGGAGGTCCATCACCGGGCCCTGCTTCTCCGAGGGGAAGATGCTCACGAACACCTTGGCCACGGACAGGTCCGGGCTCACGCGCACTTCGCTTACCGTGACCAGGGCGCCGTCAAAGGCGGCCATGCCCTTGGCACGGATAATCTCCGCCAGGGCTTTCTGCAGCTCCCGCGCCACTTTCAGTTGTCTTGTGCTGGCAGGTTTTTCCATTATGCGATGTTAACGATAAAATAGTTCTTCTTTCCCTTCTGGGCCAGGATGTAGTGGCCGTTCACAATATCGGCCTCCGACACTTCTGCGTTGATGTCCGTCACCTTGTCCTTGTTGATGGAGATGCCGCCGCCCTGGATCATCTTGCGGGCCTCGCCCTTGGAGGGGAGGATGGCGGTCTTCACGGCCAGGAAGTCCATGACGTTGCAGGGGAGGTCGGCCTTGCTCATGGTGAAGGAGGGAACATCGGCAAAAACGGCCAGGAAGGTGCGCTCGTCCAGCTTCTTGAGGGCTTCGGAATTGCCGCCGAAGAGCATCTGGGAGGCCTCGATGGCCTTGTCCAGCGCTTCCTGTCCGTGGCACATGATAGTAACCTCGCGGGCCAGTACCTTCTGCAGCTCGCGGGCGCCGGGGTTCTCCCTGTGACGGGCGATGAGATCCTCGATGGTCTGGCGGTCCAGCATGGTGAAGATTTTGATGTAGCTTTCTGCGTCCACGTCGCTTACGTTCAGCCAGAACTGGTAGAACTCATAAGGGCTGGTCTTTTCGGCGTCCAGCCAGATGTTGCCCTTTTCGGTCTTGCCGAACTTGGTGCCGTCGGCCTTGCGGATGAGCGGGCAGGTGAGGGCGAAAGCCTCTCCGCCGTCCATGCGGCGGATGAGTTCCGTGCCGGTGGTGATGTTGCCCCACTGGTCGGAGCCGCCCAGCTGGAGGATGCAGCCCTTGTTCTTCCAGAGCCAGTAGAAATCGTAGCCCTGCATGAGCTGGTAGCTGAATTCCGTAAAGGACATGCCTTCCGAGGATTCGCGGGACAGGCGCTTTTTCACGCTGTCCTTGGCCATCATATAGTTCACGGTGATGTGCTTGCCGATATCCCGGATGAAGTTGATGAAGGTGTAGTCCTTCATCCAGTCGTAGTTGTTCACCAGTTCGGCCTTGTTGGGGGCGTCGCTCTCAAAGTCCAGGAAGCGGGAGAGCTGGGCCTTGAGGCAGGCCACGTTGTGATTGAGCGTCGCTTCGTCCAGCAGGTTTCTTTCGGCCGATTTCATGGACGGGTCCCCAATCATGCCGGTGGCACCGCCCACCAGGGCGAAGGGCTTGTGCCCGCAGTTCTGGAAATGCTTAAGTATCATCACACTAACCAAATGGCCGATGTGCAGGGAATCGGCCGTGGGATCAATGCCCACATAGGCCGCCTGCGGCCCTTCCATCAGTTTCTCTTCCGTTCCGGGCATGATGTCCTGTATCATCCCGCGCCATTTGAGTTCCTCTACAAAATTCTTCATATGGTTTTTCGTTTGTTTCAAATTAACCTACAAAGATACAAATAATCTTATAATTATGCTCTTTATACCGTTTGCCGCCCGCCGCCAAAAAACTGGTTTTACCTAATCCGCTTGCCGAAAATTTCACAGACAAGGAACTTTTCTCCGTTGTCTTTCATCCGGACATTCTCCCATCGGAAACTGTCTGCGGTAATGTCGGAGAAAATCCAGTAGGCATTCTCTTCTGAGAGCACCTTTCCCACCAGCTTGTCACCCTGCTTGGTGAAGCACAGCCTTTTCATGGCATGGTCGCAGGTGTAAGTTACATCGTAACACTGCTGGGCTTTGTTGAACATCCGGAATGATGAACCATATTCACCGTCCGGCTGTGGCTCGGTTTCCTTTGTGGCCCGCGACGGGAAGATGAAAATGTCCTGTATGCCAGTTCCTTCCAGGATCCGGCGAAATAGCCATTCTCCTTTGACATGGCGTTTATGACCCGCTTCGGGTTCATCGTAATAGTCGCAGTCCCAGTCGCCGATAAGCGGGGCGAACCAGTCATACTCGTCTGGTATCCTGTCGGTTTTGCCGCTCAATAATGCTTCAATAAAACTATCCATATTCTCGTTTCCAATAACAGATACAAATATAAACATTTATGCCGATATGATGCGTTTTCATGGCCTATGCCCTTCGGGCGGCGTAGACGCCCGTGTCTTCGTGAACGGGAGGGGCCCACCGCATGCGGCGCATGCCGCAGACGCGTGGGAGGGATAGGGCCGCAGGCCCGTACCGGCCCGAAGGGCATAGGCCATGAAGATGGTAGGATGGCGTGTTGAAAAGATTGTGGAAAACTTTCGGTGGGGTGACGGAGGATTCAGCGCATAAGCCCGTAACTTTGTATGCAGAGATGGCGGATTGCCCTTGTGGCAGTCCGTGCATTTTCACCCCTTGTTCGTGATAACAACTTGTAAGTAATTAATAATCAATACTATGGAAGTTCGTAAAACCAATGGTGTCTACGAAGATTTTGACAAAGAGAAGCTGATGAACGGCATCCGCCAGGCCTATGTGTCCACCGGTCAGCCGGTTCCGGAAGACGTGGTGGTTTCGGTGGTGGACAACCTCTTTATCTATGACAGGATGTCCAGCCAGGAGATCCGCCGCCAGGTGGTGGAATCTCTCATGTCCATCAACAAGAAGGCCGCCCTGGAATATATTGAAACCTTTGACCGCGGTATGGATCTCCGCAAGAAGCGGGACTTTATCAAGGACTATATCAATGCCTCCAACGCCGCCACCGGTTCCAAGTTCGATTCCAACGCCAATATCACGCACAAGAACATTGTAACGCTGGGTAACGAGCTCTATAAGGAGAACAACATCAAGCAGAACCGCTACATCATGCAGGACAAGATCAAGGCCCTGTATGGCAAGAACCTGGCCCAGCAGTACATCGCGGACTTGGAATCCCACGTCCTTTACAAGCACGACGAAAGCGGTACCCCCGGTTATCCTTACTGCGTAGCCATCACCATGTATCCTTTCCTGGTGAGCGGCCTCAAGGAACTGGGCGGCGTGTCCATCGCCCCCACGGACCTCAAGAGTTTCTGCGGGGAATTCATCAACCTGGTATATTCCATCTCCTCCCAGTTCATGGGCGCCGTGGCCACCCCGGAATTCCTCATGTACCTGGACTATTTCATCCGCAAGGACTATGGCAATGATTATCTGTCCCGTCTGGACGAGGTGGTGGAGAAAAACACCAAGGCCCGCACCCTTAGGAAAGTGATAGACAATTGTTTCCAGCAGGTGGTCCACTCCATGAACATGCCGGCCGGCAACCGCGGTTACCAGACGGTGTTCTGGAACATCG